>DATDMC010000001.1:0-86459 GCA_036518995.1 Pyrinomonadaceae bacterium
GCGTTTGTCCTCAGCTGTGTCCTGCTGACCACAGCAAGCGTGGCATTCGCTCAAACACCCGCGGCGCCGCGGCCCACTCCTCCCCAGGGAGATCCAACCAGGCCACCAGGACAGGAACAGCTCCCCGAGCAGGCGCGTCCCCAAACTCAAAACCCAACTGCACCGCCAGGAACACCGCAAACGAATCCACGAAATCCTCCGGGCGTGCCACAAACGAATCCAACAAATCCGCCGGGTACCTCGGGCACACAAACGCCGGGTTCGCAAACTCCAGGTGTAGTCCCGGCGCCAACACCTATCACGGGCGATCCGAACGATATACGCGAGCCAGTGATTCCGGATTTTCAGGCCAGACCTTTGCCCCCGATTCCAAACATGCAACGCGTGGGGGTTGGCAGCACTTCAGTGCCGCTAACACTGAACGACGCGATTAAGCGCGCGCTCGAAAACAACAACGACATCGAAGTTGCGCGTGACGACGTGCGATTCGCAGAAACACAACTCCGATCCCTTGAAGGTATTTTTGATCCGCTCTTTTCGATCACGCCGACTTACGACAAGCGCATCTCTCCGCAACAGAGCTCGCTTGGTGGCGCGCAGGGCGGAACATCAACGACCAGTACTACAACGTGGTCGTTTGGACCGGGTATTCAAAAGCAGTTCAGCCGTGGCGGTGGTAACTACTTTTTAAGCTTTCAGAATTCGCATACTGATACCAGCAACAGTTTCAGTTTGCTCAACCCGTTCTACTCATCGAACCTTTCGTTAACTTTTACGCAACCGCTTTGGCGCGATCGTTCGATCGATAACAATCGCCGGCAAATTCGTATTCAGCGTAAACGCCTGGACCAGTCGGATGCGGACTTCCGTAACCGGACAATTCAGGTCATCACTCAGGTCCAGCAGGCTTATTGGGAACTGGTCTTCGCGTTACGCGATCAACAGAACCAACTCGAGAACTTAAACCTCTCGCGTGAGAGCCTGCGCAACGTTGAAGCGCAGATTGCCGCCGGCGCCAAAGCCCCGCTCGAACGCGCTGAAGTCCAAACAGAACTCGCTAATCGCGAAACGTCGCTACTGCTCGCCGTACAAAACGTGGCGATTGCCGAAAACAATCTGAAGATCTTGATTTTCAAAGATCCATCGAGTCCCGATTGGTCGTCACAGGTGACGCCAACCGATAGTCCGAAGTTTGACACCACGCCAGTTAATCTCGATGAGGCATTGAAAGCGGCCCACGATAACAGGCCTGAACTCAAGCGCCTGCAATTGCAAACCGACATCAATGGGATCGACATTCAATACTTCAAGAACCAGACGAAACCACAGGTAGACCTGACCGGAACGGTGGCGTTAACTGGTTTGGCCGGTAACGATGTTTCGAATTCTCTGCCCGCGGGAACATTCGGTCCACTAATCGGCACGAACATCACTACTAGTGCAGACGCTTTTCTGCTCTCGCAAATTCGGGCAATTCAACTTGCGCAAGGTTTACCCGTCGCCACTTCTCCACTCGTCGATATTGGTGGCGGTGGTCCAAATCCGGACTTGATTGGCGGCTATCCGAGGGACCTTGCCAATCTGTTTGGTGGCAAAACGCGCAACATCACAGTCGGAGTGGCTATCTCGCTGCCCTTCAAGAACACAACAGCGAAAGCCAATCTTGCCGGAGCGCGTATTCAGCAAGAGCAACTTCAGGCCTCCATTCGTTCTCAGGAACAGGTTGTTGAAGTTGATGTGCGAAACTCGGCCCAGGCAGTGGAGACCGCGCGCCAGCGTGTTCTCTCCGCTCGCGAAGCCCGAATCAACGCGGAAACACAGTTGGAAGGTGAACAGCGACTTTACCAGGTTGGTCGCTCGACAACATTCCTTCTGTTCCAACGTGAAAACGCATTAGCTAATGCACGTGCTTCAGAGCTTCGTGCTGAAACTGATTACAATAAGGCGTTGGCTGATCTTCAACGTGCGACTTCGACGACGTTGCGGGCCAATAATGTGGTGGTCGATGCGCCAGTGAAGCCATAATCTGTAAGCACGTCACTAACCGTTAAGTAGTAGTTTGCGATTTGCGATTGCTGAGGTAACTTAGTTACTAAGGCAATCGCAAATTTGTTTATAGAGCTGAGTCAGTACCACCTCGAGGTAGCGGGTGGGCCGACTTTGCTAAGACGCGCCGTTGGTGGCAGATGAAGATATCGGCAACGATCATCACTTTTAATGAAGCGTCGAACATTCAGGCCGCTTGCGATTCAGTTCGTTGGGCCGATGAGATCGTCGTCGTCGACTCCGAATCGACTGACGCAACACGCGATATTGCGACTGCGGCAGGCGCTAAAGTAACCATTAACCCCTGGCCCGGTTTCGCTGCGCAGAAACAGTTTGCAGTCGAACAAGCCACACATGAATGGATCTTCAGCCTGGATGCGGATGAACGTTGTTCGGAAGAATTACAGAACTCGATCAGACGCCTTCGTGACAAAACCACCGAACAGTTAGCTGATGGTTATCAGATCGCCCGGCGCACTTTCTATCAAGGTCGTTGGATCAAAGGTGGTGGCTGGTATCCCGATCGTCAACTGCGACTCTTTAAGAAGTCTGCCGGTCATTGGAAAAAGCGACTGATTCATGAGTCAGTGGAGATGAATCCGAGGGCGCGAGTTGAGGTGCTCGCTGGAGATCTGTTGCATTACACAGTTCGTGATGCTGCGTATCACCACCGAATGATCGGCGAGCGCTACGCACCATTGGCGGCGCAACAAATGTTTGCTGAAGGCCGCCGAACTTCAACAATAAAGATCGCGACGGCGGCCCCATCGGCATTCATTCGTAGTTTAGTTTTGAAGGCCGGTTTTCGCGATGGGCTAGCGGGTTTGAGTATAGCGAGCTTCGCCGCGCATCATGCGTTTCTCAAGAATTTGATGTTGTGGGAAATGCAGAAGAAAAAGGCGGAGGACAGGGGTTAGGGATCAGGGGCCGGGGATCAGGGGCAGATTTTTTTTCTTCTCTGCGTCTCAGCGTTCTCTGCGTCTCTGTGTTGAAACAAGGGGTTAGGTAGCTGGACTAAAATTTCAACACAGAGACGCTGAGAACGCTGAGACGCGGAGTTCTAAAAAACCACAACGCATTCCACGCTAAACAAGTTACAATCGCATCCGATGCTTGCTGCTCAGCTATTGGCCCTGCCTGACTTCTCGTTCATTCAGCCCTTATACGGTTACATAGTCGCCGGTATTTTTGGTGCGATCATTGGGAGCTTTCTCAACGTCGTCATTCATCGCGTTCCGCTTGAGGAATCGATCGTCTTTCCAAACTCCAAGTGTCCATCATGCGGCTCCGCGATCGCTTTCTACGACAACATTCCGGTCCTTAGCTATCTCATGCTGGGCGGAAAATGTCGTGGCTGCAAGAAGCACATCTCCATGCGTTATCCGCTCGTTGAGTTCCTTACCGGATTGCTCTTTGCCGCGGTCGCCTGGCACGATGGTTTGAGCTTTGCCCTTCCCTTTGATCTTGTCTTTAGTGCAGCCTTACTTGCGCTCGTCTTCATCGACGCCGAACACATGATCCTGCCCAACGTAATCACGTATCCGGGGATCGTATTTGCGGTGGTGGCCCGTCTGGCGATTCCTTATTTAACGGGCACACCACACTTCGACGATTTGCCCTCGCTGACGCATGGAGCTCTCGGCACTTCTCCGATCTGGGTAGCATCGCTGGTTGGTGCTTTTCTGGGAGCATTGATTGGCGGCGGCTCGCTGTGGCTGATGGGTTGGACCTGGGAAAAACTACGCGGCATTGAGGCGATGGGCCTGGGCGACGTGAAGATGATGTTTATGGTAGGCGCCTATCTTGGTTGGCGACTGACGATTCTTACTCTCTTCGTCGGAGTGTTGTCAGGCTCAGTAATCGGAATTCTAATGATGGCCCGGCAAAAGAAGAAAGACATGCAAATGCTCTTGCCGTTTGGTGTGTTCCTCGGAATCGGATCAATAGCTGCACTGCTCTACGGCGCACACCTGGTGGAATGGTACGCAGGACAGTTCTAGTGATTTCAGATTTAAGATTTCAGATTGCAGATTGTTCGAATGAATTTATCCGCAGATTACGCCGATTACGCAGAGTTCTAAAATGAAGGATTACCGAATGGCGAATCAACAACAGCTCTCTTTAAAACCTAATCTGTGTAATCGGCGTAATCTGCGGATAAATTCATTCGAACAATCTGCAATCTGAAATCTTAAATCTGAAATACTACGACTTTGCCTTATCGCAATCGTTTCCAGTTCGGTCTTACGATGCTGTCGGGGCTTTTCTTCCTGGCGGTGCTCTTTGCCATTCTCCTCTACGTCTTAACTCCCGAGACACCAGCCTCGCGTGGTCCAATACTGCTCGCTGCTTTCATCGCCATTCTGCTCGGCGCCCTGCTTTGTATCCTCTTTGTCGTACGCTGGCTGCTGCGTCCTTATCAACAGTTGGTCGGTGAAGCGGAACGAGCGCCGGTCAAATCACAATTACAGCAATCGCAGGACGAAGCTCAGTTTGTACTTGAGACTTTTCAAAGCGTAGTTGGTCAACTTCAGGAACAACGCCAGGAGTTAGAAGTACTAAGTCTTAAAGCTCGTGAACGAGCGACGTCGGCAGAAAAATTCAGCGAACGCATCGTTGCGAGTCTGCCTTCCGGATTGATTGCTTTCGATGGCCACGGCCTGACCCTCGTTATCAATGCTCCGGGAAAGACTTTGCTTGAAGTCGAGGGGACCGGGCTCGGTGAATCCTATGAAAAGTTACTTCAGCGTCATGAAGAACTTTCAAGAATGGTTGGCGACTGCGTACAAAACGGAACGCTTTA
Source organism: Pyrinomonadaceae bacterium (assembly GCA_036518995.1). GTDB lineage: Bacteria > Acidobacteriota > Blastocatellia > Pyrinomonadales > Pyrinomonadaceae > PSRF01. The sequence continues at coordinate 4,850 of DATDMC010000001.1, forward strand.
TCGCCGCACTGAAATCGAGACTGTCACTCCTAGCGGTGCAGTGCGTCGACTCGGCGCTACCATCGCGCCAATCGAACTTACATCCGGCAAAGATCCACACGGCGCTCTCTGTTTGCTCACCGACATCACCGAAGTGACTGAACTTCGCGAACAGGTGGCGTTGAAGAATAACCTCGAGAGCCTGGGCGAAATGTCAGCCGGGTTGGCCCATGAGTTTAAGAACGCCGTCGCCGCACTCCAGGGTTACGTACAACTCCTACAAAATCTCGATCTGAACGATCGCGCCGCTGCGGCTGCGGCATCGCTGCTGAATGAAGTGCGGAGCTTGTCCGGGATGGTCACGTCGTTTTTGAACTTTGCGCGCCCACAGCCGCTGCAGTTGGAAGACGTTTCAATCAAAGAGTTGGTTGAGGATTGTGCAACGGAGTTGGAGCCGCTCTTCGATGAGTTGAAAGTCAAATTAATGATCGATTGTCTAACTGACGTTGTTGTTCCGGCTGATGAACGGATGCTGCGTCAGGGCCTGCTCAATCTCATACGAAATGGCGCCGAAGCGATCGAGGAAGATAGCGAGCGACGAGTTGTTGCGGTGCGTGTCTTAGCGGATACGGAGGCAACGATTGAAATTAAGGACACCGGTTCGGGAATACCGGCGGGCTTATTACAAAAGATCTTCATTCCGTTCTTCACGACAAAACCGAAAGGTCATGGTGTTGGTCTGGCACTTACCCATCGTGTAATCACACAACATGGCGGTACGTTGACTGCGGCCAATGCCAATGACGGCGGCGCCGTGTTCGTGATCAAACTCCCACTAAACTGACTCTATCCTCTGCGTCTCTGCGCTCCCTCCGCGTCTCTGCGTTAAAAACTAACTCCCGCTTAAGCTACTCAATTTCAACACAGAGACGCTGAGGACGCTGAGACGCAGAGATAAAACTTTACTCCAGCGTTAGCACCGCAATCTCAGGCGTGACGCGAAACCGCAATGGCAAGATACTTGTGCCGATTCCAGTAGTTACAAACAAGTGACGGCCATTCTCTTCAACGTGACCTGCCGCGTAACGTTGCCCATAGTTTGACGGCACAACCAATCGACCAAGCAACGGCAAGTTGACCTGTCCACCGTGTGTATGTCCGGCTAACAACAACGGTACGTTCGCAGGCAACTGAACAAATGTATCCGGGTTGTGAGTTAGCGCGATAATTGTCGCACCCGAAGGAACTTTCGCTACTGTTGCCTGAATATCCTGCGGACGGGTCCAAAGATCAGCGAGTCCTACGAGCCAAAGCGATGCACTATCTTTCTTAGTCTCCGCAACTTCATTGTCTAAAACTTTAATGCCGTTCCTTTCAAAGGCACGCCGAACACGTGGTCCATCGAAGTACCAGTCGTGATTGCCGAGCACTGCATACACTCCTAACGGCGCTTTTAGATCCTTCATTGCCGCCGCGATCTTTTCCGGCTCCATCGGGTTGCGATAAAACCGATCGCGGACCATATAGTCGCCCAACAAGACGATCAGATCCGGTTGCTGCGCGTTCACCAAAGAAACGATTTGTCGAAGCTTCGTTTCGTTGATGAAGAGCGATCCCGCGTGAATGTCGCTGAGCGCGACAATCTTTAGGCCATTGAGTTGTTGAGGCCAATTTTTGACCGTGATGGTTTCTGAATGAACGATGAGACGGTTTGGTTCGATGAGGATGGACCAGATTGCCAATGCAAGGCCGACTAGTAGCACACTAGCAATGATGAGCTTGAAAGTTTTGTGGCGCTTCTTCAATACGAGGATCGATCAGCTATGCGTATTTCAACACCGAGACGCAGAGATCAGTTAGGTTGTAGGCCACGCGGGAAGTATTCGTTCCAGCGGCGATCTACCAGGGCTGCAATGTCGTCGCGCACCACGAGTTCAGCGGGAAATCCTGGCTTCGTGCGTGCGTCGATCACGATTGGTCCTTTATAGATGAGATGATGACGTCGAACGATTGTTTCTGATGCGTAAATGTCAGCGGCTGGTTCGAAACGAGTCCACGTGGCCCAAAGAAAGTCAGGCGCCGAACGAGCTACGGATGCATCATCATGCAAGACGATCAAAGGCCATTTAGAAAAATCCGGATGCGAAGCGATCCGCGCCGCCAGCGTCTCTTCTTCCGCGAAGGCTGGTCCCTGCAAGACTAAACATCCACCGCAAAACACTTCGGCCCGCGCTATGCCACCCGGCAATTCTCCTTGAAACTCTCGCTCAAGTTGTCGCACGGGATCGCCCAGCCCCAACATGATCGCTTTACTGCCTTCGTTGACTTTGCCGCTTGTGTAATCGAGTGTGTCCATCGACACGTTAGAAAAGATAAACAGATCGGTTTCCGGGTTGAAGCGCTCCAATACGTGTTCCAACAACGCGGGAAAATTACTCAAGTCCTGCGGCTTATCGGTCAATAGCAAAAACTTGGTAAGCGATAGCTGGCCCTCGCCGAGAATTCTAAATCCCGAGACCAGCGCTTCCCTTCCGTATCGCTCCTGCACAACTGCGGCAGCCAAAGAATGAAATCCAGTCTCACCGTAAGTCCATAGATCTTTTACCGACGGCATCACGAGGGGAAACAATGGCGACAACAAGCGCTGCAAATAATCGCCGATGAAAAAATCTTCCTGGCGCGGTTTACCGACAACGGTTGCCGGATAGATCGCGTCGCGACGATGGAAAACAGCCTCAACATTGAAGACTGGATATTCGTGTTCCAGGGAATAGTAGCCATAGTGATCGCCGAATGGACCTTCTAAACGGCGCTCGTGTGGTTTTGCATAGCCGGTAATTGCAAATTCTGCTTCAGCTACAAGTCGATGTCCGCCGAGCGGGTTTTTCGTCATCTTCAACTTTTGACCGGCAAGCAATGACGCCAAAACTAATTCCGGAACGTCTTCCGGTAAAGGAGCAATAGCGGAAAGGATTAGTGCCGGTGGACCACCAAGAAATATCGTCACTGGAAAGTTCTGATTCAAGCGTTCGGCCTCGTAATAATGGAAGCCTCCACCCTTTTGAATTTGCCAGTGCAATCCGGTGTGTTTCGAGTCGTAGATCTGAATCCGGTACATGCCCAGGTTATGTTTACCGGTTAACGGATTTTCCGTATAGACCAACGGCAAAGTGATAAATGGACCACCATCTTGCTGCCAGGTTGTTAAGACTGGTAACTGATCGAGTCGCGCCGGCTTGTCGACAACTTGTGTGACCGGCGAACGAGTTGTATTTGCGGTTCCGAGTTTCAGAACGTCGAGTGCGATTGCACGATGTGACCATAGGTCCGCCGGCTTTGGTGGCAGAATTGACTCGGCAATGTGAACGAGATCGCGTACGAGTCGTTCCGGCTTTGGACCAAAAGCCAGGTCGATGCGACGAATCGTGCCGAAGAGATTGGTTACAACTGGATAATGACTGCCTTTAACTCGCTTGAAGAGTAAAGCTGGACCACCGTCAGCGATAACTCTTCGGTGAATCTCGGCTAGTTCGAGATAAGGATCGACTTCCGTTGTGATCTCGATGATTTCGTTTTCTCGGGTGAGCAGATCGAGAAATGTGCGGAGGCTGGGATGCATGGGGTTGAATTTCAGATTTCAGATTGCAGATTTAAGATTGTTAGTCGTCAATGGTTAGCGGCGCGAAGGTCAGTACCGTACGCGGTAGCGTCGGGTCACGTTGTAATGGGCACGCGTATGTCTCAGCTGCACCCGACGCTACCGCGTACGGTACTGACCTCCGCGCCGCTAACCATTGACTACTGACCAATCTTAAATCTGCAATCTTAAATCCATTCACGGTTTTTCGACGGTGCGTGGACGGCTCGGCGTTGGCGATGACCCAGATTCACCGAGACGTTTCTCAATCTCGTCAGAAGCGGTCTCCGCCGCTTCGGCCACAAAAGGCTCAGTTGATTCGCGATACGGTTTGATCATCTCGAGCGTTTCAGCATTACCGATCCGGGCAAGTGCTTTCAACAGTCCCGCTGTCACCCGCGGCGCATTGTTTGTCTTCTTAAAATAAGGATACAAGAGATCAGGCGTTTCCAGTTCCGACAAATAGCCGATTGCTTGTTGCTGCCGCCCCGAGTCTAGTTCCTTTACGATCCGAAAGAGCGCTTCGTCTCGACCCATGCGATACAAGGCCCAGTCAAGAGCGAGTTTGACGTCTTTGTTTTTCTCCTGAAGCTGATATCCCTCAACAATCTTTCGTTGATCTACGGCAACGAGTCGGGCCAACGCTTCGGCACTCTTTTGCCGCATCAGTGGATCAGGACTGCCGAGTTGTCGCGCAAGCTCAGTGCTGTTTGCGCGTGCGTCGATACCGTCGATTGACGATGATTGCGCGTTGACCGAAACGAAACCGGCCAAGAGTACGAGCAGCCAACCTGTTCGTCGTAAATTCAGGAACATAACAACCTCACTGCTTTCTCTAGACCCACCCGCTACCGCGAGGTGGTACTGACTTTTCGCAAAGTCTTACGGTTGAGATCCAATTCCTCATAAGGAATCACTTCGACGTTGCCATACTTTTTCTGAAGCGCCGGCAGAAACGCCGTAGCTTTGCCTACTATGATGATGGCAGCGGACGATGCGTTTAGTTTCATGTTAGAAAAGTTCTTTACCTCAGCTCCGCCAACGGCTTCGACGCGTTCGATGTATCGATTGATCTCATCCAAACTCAAACCATATAACGCGAGCTCCGAAACACGACTAACGAGTCCGTCCACCGTCTCCAAACTGCGTGAGAAGTCGCCAATCAAGGACGCCTTACGTGGAACCAATTCAGTCGTATCAGGAGGCGCGCTCGACAGTCTGCCAATTTCCTGTAAAAGCAGATCCGCAACCTCAGCGCCCGATTCGTTCTTAGTCTGGGCAGTCGCCACAAATGGACCAACTTCGCGACGGGGATTGAGAGAACTAACTGCGCCATAGCTCAAGCCGCGTTTGATGCGAACTTCCTGATTCAAACGTCCTGAATAACCACTCAAAACTGAATTCGCCACCATCCCTTGATAATACTCGTCATCTTTCCGATCGATGCCGCGATGGACCACAACCACTGCTGCCTGACCTGCGTCTTCCTTGTCGACAACGATGATACGTCGCTGATCGTTGATACTAATTTTTGCCAACGTCGGCATTCGTAGCCCGGGATTTATCCAATCTCCAAAATAGCGCTTCGCCAAAGCAAAACCGTTTGCCTGATCTATGTCGCCACCAATCATCAGAATCGCATTATCGGGACGATAGTAGAGTTGATGAACGCGAACGATGTTTGCGCGAGTAATCTTTTTTAGCGACTCCAAAGTTCCTTGAAGTGGATGGCCATACAAGCCGTCTCCATAGATGACTTTGGCCGCAACAAACCGGGCAAGCGTTGGCGGATCGTCAGCCGAAACGGTAAAGGAGTCGATATACTGTTGACGTAATCGTTCAACCTCATCAGCTTTGAAAGTCGGATGACGGATAACATCGGCGATCAATGACAAGGCTGGACCAGCTTTGTCAGACATTACCTCGAGTGAAACGGTTGTCGAGTCCCATTGCGCTTGAGTTCCCAGCGCGCTTCCGAGGGCTTCAGCTTGTTGGGCTATTTGAGTAGCGGTGCGAGTAGTCGTTCCTTTCACCAGTAAATTCGCTGTCATGTCGGCAACGCCGGCGAGTGATGTGGGATCGATTTCACTACCATTTTTGATAACTAATCCGGCGGTAACAAGTGGCGTGTTATGGCGTTCGATAATGATTACGTGTAGTCCATTAGGCAACGTCATTTCCGTGGCCCGCGGAAACGTTACCGAGCGCGGCGCTGAAGGAGGCGGCGGTGAGTTTTGCGCGAACGCAGATGAAACGAAGACGAGTAGGAGCAGAAAACAATAAATTAGCTTCATTGTTTTACCCCGCTGATTCCATCACCCTTATTTTTCCATGACTCAGGCAGGTAATAGAGGACCATGCGATTCGAGTCGACGAAATACTTTTTCATTACTCGTTGAACGTCGGCTGCAGTTACTGCATTTAGTCGCGCGAGAGTTGTATTTGCCAATTTTGCATCGCCCAGGATTACCGCGGCCTGGCCCAACGCCTGCGCGCGTCCTTCATTGGTCTCGCGCTCCTTTAGTTCCGCGGTTATCAATTGGGTCTTTGCCTTTTCGAGTTCTTTTGGACCAACGGGCGCATCCATTAATTTCTTGACTTCATATAAAAGAAGACCTTCCGCATCCATCGGTTTCTTACCTTCCGACAACACCGCAGTCATCAGAAAAAGACTGGCGTCTTCGCGCGAATCGGCCTGCGCAGTAACTTCCGCAGCAAGTTGATACTGATATACCAGCGCATGGTACAGCCGCGACGAATCCCCGGCTCCGAGAATAGCCTGGGCAACTTCCAAAGCGTCAGAGTCGCGATCAGCTTGTCCGGGTGTCAGATATGTCACCCCAATCGCCGGTAGATCATTGTTTGAGTACATCGTGAAGCGAATCTCGTGAGTGCGGGCAGGCTCCTTCACTTCGACTCGTGGTAATGGTCGATTCGGTTTTGCAATTGGACCAAAATACTTATCAACCCACGCATCCAACTGCTTTGGATCAAAATCGCCGCTGACAATTAAAGTTGCGTTGTCTGATCGGTAGTAAGTGGAATGAAAATCCTGGACGTCTTTTAGAGACGCGGCATCGAGATCTTCTATCGAGCCAATCGTGGGCCGGTGGTATGGATGCGCGAAATAAGAGTCGAATTGCAAAAGGTAGTCGAAACGACCGTAAGGCGGTGTAAGAACGCTTTCGCGAAACTCTTCCTTAACAACTTCTCTTTCCGATTTGAAATTCGCGTCGTCAATATTCAAGCCAGACAGTCTTTCCGCTTCGGCCCAGATCAATGTCTCGAGATAATTTGATGGGACAACCTCGTAGTAGACCGTGACATCGTCCGCAGTGAACGCATTGTTGTAACCGCCAATGTCTTCTGTAAGCCGGTCCATCATTTCCGACTTCATGTTTTTCGTACTCTTGAACATCATGTGTTCGAAGAGATGAGCGAAGCCGCTTCGTTTGTCTGGATCGTCTTTGGATCCTACGTGATACCAAACCTGGATCGATACGGTCGGGCTGGAATGATCAGGAGCACTGATAACATGCAGGCCATTCGCCAGCACACGTTGACTAAACTGAATCTCGGGCATGCGCACCTGAGCGTGCAGCGAGAACAGCGAGACGAAGAAAATAACGATTACGATCGGAAGGCGGGGGTTGATAAGTTTCACTTGGTGTCTAGTCGATATCCAGCGGGTTTCGATACGGTTTGTCTTTGTCTTTGTCGGCGCGTTTCAATGCCTCTTGAAACTTCTCTTCCAGGATACGATCACGATCTTTCATCGAGCTTAGTTCCTGGGCGAAGATCTGCTCGCGCACCTGTTTCTGTTTATCCAGACCTTTGACCATCTCATCAAACGAGGCGATAGGTTTTGCTTTCTCCTCATGGGCCAGGAGCGCGCCTGTCTGCGTGTCGATGGTTAGCGTTGCCTCACAACAAGGGCAGATGATTGTGAACTTAGATGAGTCGACCATGGTCCCCTCTTTCAGCCGTGCTTGTCGAAGGCAAGTATAGCATTGTGAGGGGAATCGGGGATTTAACCAACCGAATTGCGAGCTTCCGTGCCGGACATCCGCAACGCTGAAAGCGTTTCAGCCCAAAGCCCAGGGTTGAGCTTTGGCAACCCTGGGTAACCGCACGAACCAACAGGTCAACTCCGAAGGAGTTGTGTCTGATTTGGAGCTAAAAATAATGACAAATGAGCATGAAATGTTCGAACGTGCGCCGACCAACGATGATTCGAGCGAAATCACCGCGGGCGCAACTCCTTCGGAGTTGACCTGTTGATTCGTGCGGTTACCCAGGGTTGCCAAAGCTCAACCCTGGGCTCTGTGACGAAACGCTTTCAGCGTTGTCGTAAACCTCAACGTTGTCATAAACATCAGCGTTGTCGTAACACCGCGTTGTCGTAAACAATTCTTAACCGCTACCAATATTAACCGCACACAAAAAAGGCGGCCTCCGAAGAAGCCGCCCCTTGTTGCTGACCGCCACTCAGTAACACTCGTTAAGGAATAATCTTCTTTACGGCACGTCCGACTTTCTTAGTGCCTTCAGCCGTCTTGCTGCCAACCGTTTTCGCGCCTTCAACCGTCTTTTCTTTTACAGTTTTGGCGCCTTCTTCTGTCTTACTGCCCACATCCTTGGCCGTGTCCGCGGTCTTGCTGCCTACTTCTTTGGTCTTGTCGGCAGTCTTCTGACCGACGTCCTTCGCGGTATCGACAGTCTTTTCACCAACTTTTTCGCCTGTGTTTTTCGCCGCTTCGCCCACATCAACACTCTTCTCGGCTACAAAGCCAGCCGCGTCCGCTACTTTATCGCCCGCTGCTGACAGCACGTTGTCGCTGCCGTCTCTATTTACTTCACGCTCTTCGCCGCTGGGTGAATAAGCTTTTACAGTGCGGTTTCCGCTTCGCGTCGTGACCACTACACGAGCAATTCGCGGGTTGTTGTGAAAAACTCGTTCTTCTGTTTTAACGCCGTTATCGTCGACTTTGGTGATGATCTCGGAATTATCAGGACCTGGTTGCGTTGTATTCTCCGCGGTGGCGCCGCTCTTTGTACAACCAACCGCCAAACCTACAACTAATGTAAGAACTAATATGCTCAACCTTTTAGCCATTGCCTAACGCCCTCCCTATATAAGTTGCGAACAGCAAGATATGTACCAAGCCAAAAACTCGATCTTGCCAGTTCAAACTTTCCGAAATAATGAAAACCAATACGCTCTGAATCCGCGAGCGTTCACAATTCATACGGTGCTTCAATCACAGACAAACCATGTGCGCCAGTCGCTAACGGGGCCGTTCCTCACCGGGATTTCGATTGACTTTCGCTAGGAATTCCTTTAGAAGCACTCTACTACAAAACCTGGTGGAGGCTGTATTCTGTCCTACCCAGCTCTGATCTAACAACGCCGCTATTGTTTCTTCGACTCGTGTGTTTTCAAATTTTGTTGAGATCGAATTAATTGACGGTGAAACATAACCCCTAAGGAGCCTTATTCTTATGCGCAGACTCGTTCTTGTGACTATAGCCGCCCTGTTTCTGTGTGCGCTGCTACTTCCGTCACAACGCAAGTTTGTTGTCCAGGCTGTTTCGGACGGTGAACGACTGGCTATGTATACGAAGCCAGCCGTCGTGCGAACCGTCGATGGAGCGGTCGGCCAAATCTATTTTCAACCGCCCGGCTATCAAGGCCAGACCTATAACGTTTCTTACGTCGGAACCGGCTCGGGATTTCTTCTGAGTGCGAACGGCTACATCGCTACCAACGCACACTGCGTAAGCACAACCCACGATGGCGAAGACAAAGCCAAGCAGGTTTTGTTCTATCAAATGGTGCAGCAAATTGCACAACAACTCGGCAAAGACCCACGCCAGTTGAACACCAACTTTATCAATGAAAACAGCCGCTTTGTTCAGTTCGAATTGGTCCATAAGATCTTCCTTCCCGACGGCAGTTCATATCCGTTTGAAATCAAACAGTTTGGCGCGCCAACCGGGGAAAGCAACGATCAAGGTAAAGACGTTGCCATCGTCAAGATCGAAATCAAGAACGCGCCGATCCTGAAGATCGGCGACTCCGATAAAGTTCAACTTCAAGACCACATCACAGTAATCGGTTATCCGGCAGCGGCTGATACCAAGCTGCTCGATTTCAAGTCGTTGATGGAAGCGACTGTAAACGACGGAAAAATTTCAGCGCGTAAAACGGCGACAAGTGGCGCGCCTATCCTGCAGACCAACACTGCAGCTACCCACGGAAACTCAGGTGGTCCAGGTGTGAATGACCAATACGAAGTTATCGGTCTACTCACCTTCCGCGGGGACGTTGTCAATAATCAGGAAGTTCAAGGTTTTACCTTCTTAGTGCCGTCCAACACGGTGATGGAATACGTAAAAGCGGCCGGGGCGACAAACGCCGAGGGCCTGACCGACACGTTGTTCCGAGAAGGACTGGAATACTACTGGGCCCAACGTTACACACCTGCAGTTCAGAAGTTTGAAGAAGTTAAGCGGCTCTTCCCGCAACACTCGGAAGTCGACAAGCTCATTCAAGCGAGCCAACAGGCGAAGTCGGAAGGCAAGGAAAAATCAGCTTTCCCGGTTTGGCTGATTGCAGTGGTCGTGATCGTGCTATTGGTAGTCGGTCTAATCATTATCATTGGCATCGTCATCGCGGTACTGGCACGTAAGAAGAAAGGTGGTAGCGGCAGTAACGCCGGAAGCGCCAAACCAAAACCACAACCGTCGCCGAGCCCTGCGTCGTATTCACCATCACCTTCGCCATCGCCGGCAGCGTCTGCGCCAAAACCGACGCCGAGTTACAATCCGCCGGCGCCGAAACCAACGCCGGCTATGCCAACTCCGGTGATCAATCCGGCCGAACAAGGTATGACGGTCGACTTGTCGCGGACGATTGCCATCTCTCCGGAACTCGACACTGCCCCGATTAATTACGGCAGCATTAGATTTGTTTCGGGCGCGTTGGCAGGTAAAGAGTTTCAGATCAAGCCGGATGGCGAGTATGTCGGACGCGACAGCACGAGCGCTCAGGTTGTGATTCCGGATCCACGAATTTCGAAACGACATCTGTGGATTGGAGTTCGCGAAGGGCGGGTAACGATCGTGGACCAGGAATCTCGAAACGGAACGTTTGTAAACGATCCGAAGTCGCCACGTGTTACTGAAACTTCGTTGAATCCAGGTGACACAGTGATTCTTGGTGAGTCAGACGTCGCCCGGTTTGAGTATTCGAACTAAGCTCGTTAACAGATCGCAAAACAAAGGGAGCTCCATGAACTGGGGCTCCCTCTTTTTTGTCCGATATACTTTAAAGTCACAAACTCTAGTGCGGCGATGAGGTCAGTACCGTAACGCGGTAGCGTCGGGTCAGTTTGATTTGTGGGTCTCGATTTATTGCACGACCCGACGCTACCGCGTTACGGTACTGACCTCATCGCCACGGACTCGGCGTAATCTGTGGTTGATCTATTACTGCGTTTCGCGTTCGAAGCTCTTGGTGAGGATGCGACCGCGGTGGGAATCCAACAACGACACCAACGTTTCGGCAGGAACTGGTTTACTAAACAAATATCCCTGAATCTCATCGCAACGTTGCAAGTACAAAAACCTCAACTGCTCTTCCGTCTCAACACCTTCCGCAATAACTTTTAATCGCAGATTATGGGCCAACGTGATGATCGCCATCACGAGTGCGGCGTCATCCGGATCAGTCGAAGCATCACTCACAAACGACTTATCAACTTTCAACGCATCGATCGGCAGCCGCTTAAGTGATGCAAGCGACGAAAAGCCAGTGCCAAAGTCGTCGATAGAAATCTTCACGCCCATCGACTTCAACCGGTTCAAGACGTTCGCCGCGACTTCCGCGTTTTCCATGATCGAACTTTCAGTCAGTTCCAACTCGAGGTGTTGCGGCGCCAGATTGGTTTCGTCAAGAATTCGAATTACCGTCTGGGCCAGATCGTGATCGTGAAACTGCCGAGCGCAGATGTTCACCGCCATTTGAATCGGCGCAAAACCCTGGTGCTGCCAACTCTTATTTTGCAAACAGGCTTGCCGCAGGACCCACTCACCGATTGGAACTATCAGTCCCGTGTCTTCAGCAAGCGGAATAAATTCGGCCGGCGACACCAAACCCAACTGCGGATGTTGCCAACGAACTAAAGCCTCAACCCCGGTGATTTCGAGCGAATCGACTGACACGCGCGGCTGGTAGTGAATCAGAAACTCTTCGTTCTGAATGGCGCGTCTTAAACTCGTTTCCAGCGCCAACCGCCGCGAAGCCAACTCATGCATATCGGCCGTGTAGAATTGATAGTTTGCGCCACCGGAACGCTTTGCTTTGTAGAGAGCGGCGCCCGCGTTCTTCAGCAGTGTCTGTCCATCTTCTCCATCCAACGGATACAAACTAACGCCGACACTGGCGGTCGCAAACAATTCCTGTCCTTCAAGATCAAATGAAAACTTCAACATCTGGTCCAACGATCCAATCGTCTCAATCACATCTTTGGTACCTTCGATATGAGTTCGCAAAAGCGCAAATTCATCGTTACCAAAACGCGCAACTGTATCTGTTTGACTAATACAACTCTTGAGTCGTTGACCAAACTCTCGTAACAAACTATCGCCTGGTCCATGACCGAGCGTGTCGTTCACTTTCTTAAATTGATCGACTGAAATGAACAGCACGCCGAGGGTTTGATCTGACGACCTGGCAATCGCCACTGCCTGGGCGAGTCGATCTTCGAAGAGCGTACGATTTGGAAGTTGCGTGACGGTGTCATAGTAAGCGAGGCGATCGACTTCGGCCGTGCGTTCCTGCAACAACTGTTCGAGTTGTTCCTTGTATAACTGCTTCTCTTTAAGTAGCGCTCGATGATGTAAGGCGCGTTCGACAGCGGCTTCGACGTGGCGCAGATCGAGAGGCTTAGTGATGTAGTCAAAAGCACCGACCCGCATTGCTTTGATGGCCGTCTCGATGTCCTGATTACCGCTAATCATAAGAACGACGGTATCCGGCGAGCGCGAAAGCAGCCGCGGCACCAGTTCGATGCCGCTCATGCCGCCCATATCGATGTCGCTGATAACCAGATCAAAAGGCGCGGAGCTGAGCGCGCTCAGGGCTTCTTCGGCAGAACTCGCAGTGCGACAGCGATAGGCATTTCCGAGAACCGCCACGAGCAAATTCCTGATTTGCTCTTCATCGTCGATGATGAGGATGTTGGTTTGGTGGCTATCAACCGGTAATGAGGACATATCAACTTTGCCGCTTCTGACTTGTCACGCCACAAATGCTGAGGGGACCGTCAGTTTAGAAATCCAGAGCCACAACAGCAGCGGCTGTGTGGCTCAAGTTTAGAGGACTTTCAATTCGTCATTAAAATAACAATCTTGAGGCGACGTGTAAATGATTCTGTTACTCGTCGGATTTACCGCAGGTTACGAAGACGACCAGAGTCAGTACTACTTCGCTTTGCCTTTCCCGCAAGCGCTCCCTTTTATCCTGGCTGCGCCTCTCCCGGTTGCTTTGGTGGCTTATTAATAAACGTTGAAACGGGACATAGCCCAGGAAACGTGGATCGCTTACGGAAAGGCACAACCATTCCTCACAACTGGTGGCGGAGCCAAGTGCTATCGTATGACGAAGTCGCAGATTAAGCAGAGTGTCGAGGCAAAATCAATATTTTTAGAAATCTGATTAGCGGATCGTTAGCCGGAGAGGATCTGTGCCGTTTCCATAGACCGGGGTGTAACCAAAGCGTTGTTGTAATCGGCCGCTGTTCCAAACTTTGTTTTGCGAAGACAAGTAATTGAAGTACAGCTTCTTTTTTGTCCCGCCGTAACGCAACAGCCTGGCGATCGCCTCATTATCCGGATGGCTATGGATGTTGCCATTGCTGGAGATGAGGTAGTTGGAACAGTCGATGATGGAAAGCAGATCTTTCGAGAGATTCGCTTTGCTGCAGTGATGGCTAAGCTTGAACGCTTTAAGTGGTAGTTTCGCTTTTCGTCTTTTAGTCAACACTGACTTCAGCGATTGGACCATCACGCTGGCAAAGGCGTCGGCTCCTAAGACGATTTCCTTTTTTTCATATTCCGCCAGGACGGCAATGCTGCTGCCGTTTGCTTCAGCCGTGTCTTCCTTAAACGGAGAGTCGGCGAGGGTCGCGACGTCCGGCAGCCTTGCAAGCGTTGGACCGAGTCCGATGGGACGAATTCCCCTCTTCTCTCTTTCCAGTCGTTCGATTTCCTTTGCCCACTTAGGTCGCAAATTTTCGAGCTGTTTAAGATAGGGAGACAACAGCGTCAGCTTCATTCCGCCGGGAAGAGAGAGTTGTTGAGGTCGCTTAGGATTTACTACGTAAATCGCTCCACCCGCAAACGCTTCATTCCAGGGGAAAAGGCCTTTCTCTAATTCGCGAGTCACATCTTCTGCCTGGCGCACGCTAAGTGTGGGAGATGCGCGTTGCGCCGGTAGATGCTTAAAGCCATTGAACCAAATATCGCCAATCTCCAGGCCTGCTGGCGGATGCTTTAACAACTCCACCATTCCACCTATGTGGTCCAAGTCGATGTGACTAATGATTACAAGTTCAAAGCGCCGCTTGTTCTTTGGTAGTGACTCTATTCTCTTCTTGAGTGTTCGATAAGTAGAAGGCGTTCCCCCATCAACCAGCAGACGAGACGGATTGCGTGGATCTCCATATTCGATCCACAAGCAATCGCCTTGCTGGGCCGGCATCAAATCTAGACGGAACATAACGGCCTGCTGCTTGAGTTCACTTTTTCAGCGGCGCCTTCACGTGCCAGGGACACTGCAACACATAAAAGAGTCCGAGCGGATTATTCTTCGCCAGTAATTCTTTACGCATGTTGCGCAGGATTTGACCAATTGGGATCCTGCCTTTCAGATACTCGCGAACCAGTTTCTGCCCAAAAGCAGAGGCGAAAGTTACCGGCATGCGAATGGTTGGCCCAATCACACCCAAGGCCCGTTGACCGATTAGCTCAGAATGGAAACTCGAAAACGATAGCGAGGAATAGGAGCCTGAACTACACGAGTTCAAGATCACGATAGGACCACGCCGGTATTTCTCTTTTCTCTGCGCGAAAAATGAAGGATCGATATCGCTGTCTTTGTCCACTTGCAACAGTTCTCCACCACCGCCCTGATAAGGATCATCGCTTTGCCCGTGACAGTACAGGTAGATCAGATTTGAGCGCGAGTCTGAAAAAAGAAACTCCTTGATTGACTCGCCATCCATCCGCAATTCGCCTCGGCGCGGTTTACGAAGATTCTTGTTGAAGAAATCGGTATGTTGCATGACAGGCTTGTAGGCAAGTTCCGGCGAATCCTCATCTATAGTGGGATTTACGTTGAAACTGACAAAACTTCTACCGTTGCGATGCTCGGCAATCGGCGGAATACCCGCAGATCCTTTTACCGGCGAGATGCGATATTCAATCAAATATCGATTGCCCCAAAATCTTTCCGGTTGCACGGTCCTGCCCGACCTAACCGCTTTGGGCCAGTTTATGTTGAACTCTACGGGGTAAAGAATCTCCCACGGAAACAATGCACAGTCAGTCTCAATAGATATGCTACTGCCTGCCGGTAGCTCGTTTATCTGACGTATGAATTCACCCAGTTCGACTTCGTCCAGCAGTTTCTTATATAGCTTCCACCCTTCGTGGGCCACTATCTCAGTAAAATCCTTCAGCAGAGGCTTGGCTGACGCCTTAGTCGGCCTCATTGGAAATTTTGCCTCCGCCCAAATCCCACTCGTGGAGATCTCACCCAACCTGTTTCTAATGTTCAGCAGATAACTGTTCAGTTGATCTAACTTCATCGACAATTTTAACGAAGCTCTCGACGTCTCGTCCGAGTGATTATTTCGGAAGTGGGCCCGCAACTCGGAGTTGTCGGCCCAGATGATGAGGTTCGCCGTGCGAAGTGGCAATGAAACTTTTTGTCCGTACCCTACACTCATTGTGCAATCCCCAAGGCTTCGGCCGCCGTCTTTTTCTCAACCAGCAGTTGGCCCAAATCAAGGTCTATCGTTCGTTTGAAACTGCCCGCTTGAAGACCGGCAGTGGATGTAACCAGTTCCACACTGAGATGGAATTGATAGATCACATAACCTTGAACATCGAAGGTTACGTAGAAGCCGGCGTCGTCGCTTCTTTTCCGGCCCGCTTGCAAAAGAAAGCGAATTGATTTTTGCAGTTTTCCCTGGCGAAATGACGCGATTCGATGCCAGGTGTCGTCCCGAAAGATGAAACCTTTTGGCGTAATCGAGATTCCCAAATCAAGATCTTCCTTCAGAACTCGATCAAGCTCTTTGCCTTTCAGTTCGGCCAGTGTTGTTTCAGATGGAATTGAATAATTGAAGACCAGATCAACGTTTGAACCGAATTCGACTTTGTCGCCAACGGTCCGTTCACCTTCGAGAGAAAAATTGAATTGCTCCTGGACTTCCAGGGACGTGCCCTGATCGGCGTTCGCAGACTTTGAACGACCTCTGAACCATGCCTCATCCGAAAATGCGTCGCCATGTAGAAGAAGAGTATTGCCTATGGAAGCTCCTAATCCGCTGGACGAACTAGTTATGGATCGAGAGTGTTTCTCATGAATGATTTCGGTTTCCTCAACTGGACCTTTCTCTAAACCGAACGAGATTGGCGCGGAAGAGTATGAGGAAGGCGAAGAATAGCCCGTGAACGAACCTATTCTCGATTGGGCCGACGAGCTGCCATACTTCGTCTCATAGTATTCGGCGGTTGCGCTCTCGGCGTCGGAAATTATCGCGCCGGTCGTCAACATTAAACCGGCTACTGAAGCGGCATTCTGTAAGGCCGTGCGCGTTACCTTGGCGGGATCGATCACACCCGCTACCACTAAGTCTTCAAACTTCTCAGTGGCGGCGTTGAAACCGACGCTCTTATTTTTGTCGGAGCGAACTCGGTCCACAATCACCGAAGCTTCCAAGCCTGCGTTGCGCGCGATTTGACGCATTGGTTCTTCCAACGCCCGACAAACAATACCGACACCGGTCTGTTCGTCGGGATCAAGGATGTATCCATCCGCCTTGAATTGAACTCCCTTCAAAACACTCGCCGCCCTTAGCAGAGCTACTCCGCCACCCGGAACAGTTCCCTCTTCAACTGCCGCACGCATCGCCTGAACAGCATCCTGAACACGCGCTTTTTTCTCATTCATCTCGCTCTCGGTGGCAGCGCCGACTCTCACCACTGCTACGCCGCCGGCGAGTTTCGCCAATCGCTCCTGAAGTTTCTCGCGGTCGTAATCCGATGTGCTCTCTTCAATCTGCGTCCGTAAAGTTTTCACGCGACGTTCAATGTTATCCTTCTTACCCGCGCCCTGAACTATAGTCGTATTGTCTTTGTCGACTGTGATCTTCCTCGCCCGTCCGAGATCTTCCAGTTTGACGTTTTCAAGCTTGATGCCGATGTCGTCGCTGATCAACTTGCCCCCTGTCAGGATGGCGATGTCTTCCAGCATTGCTTTGCGGCGATCTCCGAAGGCCGGCGCCTTAACTGCTGCGACATTCAACGTCCCGCGCAACCTGTTGACGACCATCGTTGCCAAAGCTTCGCCGTCAACGTCTTCAGCAATTATCAGTAGCGACCTATTTAACTTGTTGACCTGCTCAAGCACCGGGAGCAGGTCCTTCATTGAACTGATCTTTTTCTCGCTGATGAGAACGAACGGATTATCGAGCGACGCTTCCATGCGCTCCGGATCGGTGACGAAGTATGGACTCAGATAGCCACGATCGAACCGCATACCTTCGACAACGTCCAACGCGGTTTCCATCGTCCTGGATTCTTCGATCGTGATCACACCATCTTTGCCAACCTTATTCATCGCCTCCGCGATCAAACTGCCGATGGTCAGATCACCATTCGCGGAAATCGCCCCCACATGTGCGATTGCGTCACCTCTGACGATCTTTGAGACTCGGCCAATTTCCAGAATCACTCGTGCGGTTGCATGGTCTATACCACGCTTTAGAGCCATTGGATCAGCGCCCGCGGCTACGCTCTTAATGCCGCCGCGAAAAATCGCCTGCGCCAGCACAGTTGCAGTCGTGGTTCCATCGCCCGTCACATCCGAGGTTTTGGCAGCGACTTCGCGAACCATTTGGGCGCCCATGTTTTCGAGTTGATCTTTTAGGTCGATCTCTTTGGCAAGAGTCGCGCCGTCTTTGGTGATAATCGGTGCGCCAAACTTCTTCTCGATTACGACATTCCGCCCCTTAGGACCCAGCGTTATTTTGACTACGTCAGCGAGCTGATTAACACCACGCATGATCGCCGCCCGCGAATCTTCACTCGATATGATTTGCTTCGCCATTAGTGCTCTCTCCGATTACTCATGGATAAAAAAACGAAGCGTTACTCTCCATTGGGAGAATAAATAGTGTCGTTTCAGAGATGATCGTGAAGGAGTGAACATACAGTCTTCAGTGTAAGGACTGCCCAGCTTACGAGGATTTTGGAGAACGTAGCTGAAGATAACCGAGCTGCAAGACTAAGGACTAGTGAAGATGCTGTCAACAGTAGATCTACTTCCCGTCTGTAGTTCCTCCAGGTGCCACAGGGCACGATCCGGTGTCGTTGTCAGCCGTACTCGAAAGCGATGGATAAAGACTCGGAGCCGCGGCGTCACGATAGGTAAGTGAGTCAGCGATATTGAAACAATCCCACACGGTCTTGAGAATGGATGCATGGTCGAATGGCGGAGAACCTGCGGGCGGCGTGATAGTCGTTCCGGCGCCGATAAAAGGCGAGACAATAATCGCCGGCACACGTCCGCCATACACGTTGAAATTGAATCCATCGGCCGTACCATCAGTCAGGTCACTAACCGGCGGGATGTTTGGACCAGGAGGAACGGCATCAGCCGGAACCGCCGGCGGGACAACGTGATCGTACACGCCACCGTGCTCGTCGTAAGTAATAATCAGAAGAGACGAAGACCAGTAATCGCTATTGCGTAGTGCGTTATAAACCTGCAGCAAAAACGCTTCGCCGTCAGCCGTGTCAACAGGCGGATTGTCGTCTGAGACAACAATCTTCAGATAGCCGCCCGCACCGGGATGGTTTGAGTTAGGCGAATTCTTATTCGGAGCATAATCATTCGCGTAGCGAGGTTCGATGAAAGCAAACTTCGGCAGCGTGTTGTTGGTCAGGTCTTCGAGGAACGTGGTCGGCACTGCGCCGAGTCTCATGCCAAACGGATGGACCACACTCGTCGGACATGGCGTTGGAAGTGGATCGGGGTTCGAGCCCCAGTCAGTGTCGTCATACGTGGCAACGTTCACATTGTTATCGCTCTTGCCGCTCGAATAGACATAAGGCGAAATCATCGTGGTGATGGAGTAGTCATGAAAGTAGACTTTCCAATTCGGGGGCGTGCTGCTCGCAGAGTCAGGAAAATTTGCATCGAGTTGGCTGAAAACGGACGGCAACGTGACGATGCTGTCCGTTACGTACTGCGCATCGTCTATCAGGCTAAAACTTCTGCCGTCGAGTTCATGATGCACTGCCGGAGCAGCGCAAATGGCGAACGCCCTGTTCGTGAAAGTTTGGGTCGGAACTGAAGCGAACCACTGATCGCAAACCGCGAAGTTATTGGCGAGCCATGCGGTCACCGGTAGTTGTTCCGGCGTTAGATAGCTCATCACGTCCGGATAATTCGCCGGGGGCACGCGCTGCAGGCTTAATGGCTCGGTGTTTTGCGCATAGTTCAACGTGAAGCCCTGCATCAGCGTGTCGGAATCTGGCGGCCAGGTATCTGTGTCGTACGGGTTAGTAGTGGGAGCCGAATCACCGCCCAGGATCTGTTGGGCCATGTCCTTGAATGGTTCGCCGGGATCATAAAGAGGGACCGCGGTCCCGGGATAGACGGCGCCGGTCCTTCCGTCGGTCGTCGTCGTTTGATTCGCCACTGCGATCGGATCACCGCCCGGTGGAATCGACGGATTTGTCTCGTTGCCCGTTAGACCATTCAGACTGGACTGTCCGGAAGGAGCCTGATTGTATGGCGGTTGGTTGCAGGGATTGTAGAGCCACCCGAGTACATTGTCGTACGAGCGGTTCTCGAGCATTACCACGATGATATTTGTGATGGATGGACCACCAGGAGAGGACATGAAAGACCTTCTTTCGGGAGACGCTTTAAGATGTTCACGGTTAAGCGAGTCGAGAGCGCGACACTCAATTGGACCACGAAAAAACCGGGCGCAACTCTATCTGTGGCCCTCATTGGCGTCAAGAGTAATTGGACTACAGAAATACTTTTGAAGTGGTAATCTTTCTTCGGCCTTTCAAAAATCTCTCAATGCCTGAGCGCTATTCATTGGTCCGATCACAAGCTACAAACATGTGCTCATCCGGAGCAAAGAAAACTTGAGTCAACTATATAATTAGTTAGAGTCAGAGTTAGCGGCTGCTTTGGTAGCAGTCACAAGACCCAACGCCGTATCCGTCTTTTCTTTGGGCAGCAAGTCAGCGTCGACTTGTTGCCCGACTGCGTGCGCGAGTATAGCGTGCAGTTGCCGCAATCCCTCTGTTAATGCCGCTGGACCAGGCTGCAGGATATATGCCGACTTCACTTCATAGAGTTGATTGTTAACAACTGCGCTGATGCTATCCCAACCCGGGCGCGCGCGAATCCATTCTTTCTTGACGGCCCGACCACACCATGAGCCGATGATGACCTCCGGATCTTTGGCTATCACATCAGACGGGTTTACAACCCGGTTCGGCGCAGCTTGTTGCTTGCGCAATTCAGGGAAGACGCATTCACCCCCGGCTATTTCGATCAACTCCTCAACCCAACAAATTCCCGAAATAAGCGGGTCGTACCATTCCTCAAACAAGACCCGAGGCCGGTGATTGAAACGCGCCGCCGAATTGCGAATCGCATCCATCTCTACCTGTAAACTCGAAACGAGCGACTGGGCCCTGTCTTCACCACCAACGATGCGTCCGACGGTTAAGATCATTTCCAGTATCTGCGCAATGCTCCGTTGATTGAAGGTCAATACAGTGATGCCGCGCCGGATCAATTCCGCTGCGATGTCTGCCTGCAGATCCGAGAACGCGAAAACCAGATCGGGATTGAGATCGATGATCTTGTCGAACTTCGCATTGATGAAAGCAGAGACTTTTGGTTTCAGCCGTGCTTCCGGCGGCCGAACGGTGTAACCCGACACACCAACAATGCGATCCTGCTCGCCGAGTAAATAGAGAGTCTCAGTCGTCTCCTCCGTGAGACAAATGATCCGGCGCGGGTATGAAGCTAAATTGTTGTTCATAGATCGTTACCGCAAATCAGCACCCACGGAATCTTCATTTTTCCCACGCTCTACTCCACTTATTTCCGCCCTGGTCGGGATCACGCAAACGCGAACTGATCCCCGCCCGCACTTCCAGCAAACGTCCCAACAACCAGAGCAGATCTGAAAGCCGGTTGATGTAGGCCACCACTGCGGGCAATTGCGGACGGTCGTCAGTCTCCATCAACTTCACGAGGCAGCGTTCCGCACGACGACAAACCGTGCGGGCCACATCATAAGCAGCAGCGGCTGCATGCTGACCGGGTACTGACCAGTCGCCAATGATTCCGTCCATTTGTTCGACGCGATCGACGTGAGCAGTTAAAGCATCGATCATTTCCTGCTTTAGTTCGGGTGGGGTGCGCTTGCCGTCAGGCACTGTCGCCACGACTGAATTGACGAGAAACAATTCCTTTTGGATTGCTTCCGTGATTTCCTTTACTTCGGCGTCGTCACAGATCGCGCGCGCGAACCCCATCTGCGATCCCAATTCGTCAATGGTGCCGTAGGTTTCTACCCGTTGATCAGACTTCGGCACGCGTGGTCCACCGATCAGATCCGTTTGGCCTTTGTCACCGAGCTTGGTTGCAACACTCATCTTGCATACTCCTTCAATATTTCCTTCATCCAGCTATCAATGAGATCGACAAGTTTCAGATTTTCCCGGCTTGATCGCACCGCAAGTCGCAACCGGAACACCGATCGACCAGTCCAACGCATAAGCAGCGTGAACGAAGCGGTCGAGATCATCGCTTTCCATCAAGCGCACGATATATGAGATCCATCTTCATGTTTGCGCGGTAATGTTCAGCCAGTGCGTCGTATCGTCTTTCACGTTCGGCGTGTGGATCGAAAGTGCGCAAGTCTGACAGCGGTTTGCTGCACGACTTCTGCCAGTGATTTACCAGCCACGCCAAACCTTCGGCGGAATCAAATAATCCATGCAGATAAGTACCCAGGATGCTGCCATCGCGATTGATGGCCCCATCAAGTTGGTAATCCGAGTCGCCAAGTCGAGTCAGTTTGAACAATGGTCTCGCGCCATTCATTAGCACAGTCTCGCCGAGATGAATTTCGTAACCAGTAAACAGCGGATCAACAATGTCACCTCCCGGCGTTGGTGTGTAGAAACGCGCACTCGCCTGCCGAGTAACTTTCTCAGGAGCGAGAGTTGTTACCACCTTGAGTAGATTGAGGCCATCGACTGCTTCAATATCGCTTTCAGTGTGATGCGGATCGCGAACCTCTGTGCCGAGCATTTGAAAGCCACCGCAAATTCCCACGACCGGCTTACCAGCAGCCGCATGATCCCTAACGACCGCTTCCCATCCATTCGATCGCAGCCAAAGCAGATCAGGAATCGTATTTTTGCTGCCCGGCAATATCAGCACGTCGGCATTGCGCGCGTCTTCCGGTCGCCGTGTGTAATAGACCATCACCTCCGGAAGACTTTCCAGAGCAGTAAAGTCGGTGAAGTTTGAAAGATAGGGCAGACCGACAATACAAACTGACAATTTACTCTCAGATGGACCAGGCGGTTTCACTCCGCGACGTTCCAGCGACACACTGTCCTCGTCGTCGATACCATGATTGTGCAGATAAGGCACTACACCAAGACATGGCTGCGAAATCCGATCTTCCAGATAATCGATGCCAGGTAAGAACAGACCAACATCGCCGCGAAACTTATTGATGAGAAAACCAAAAAAACGTTCACGCTCCTCAGCATCGAGCAAAGCAAAGGTCCCGACCAGCGAAGCAAAAACACCACCGCGATCAATGTCTGTTACCAGAAGGCACGCCGCGTCGGCTATCTCCGCCATCTTCATATTGACGACGTCGCGATCCTTCAGATTCATCTCGACTGGTGAACCTGCGCCTTCGAGCACGATGACCTCGTGTTTGGCAGCGAGACGTTGATAGGCGGCCGTTACTGCCTCGAGCAACAGTGGTTTCAATTCGTAGTAATCAACACCCCTGTAGTTTCCGATCGCCTTGCCGTTGATAATCACCTGTGAACCCACATCGGAAGTCGGCTTGAGCAGAATCGGATTCATGTCAACATGAGGTGGGAGCCCGGCTGCCTGCGCCTGCATCGCCTGGGCCCGCCCGATCTCATGACCTTCGAAAGTGGCGAATGAATTCAACGCCATATTTTGTGCTTTGAATGGCGCAACATCAAAACCGTCCTGTCGCAGGATTCGACAAAGCGCCGCTACCGTGAGCGACTTGCCCGCGTGTGAAGCAGTACCCAGGACCATCAATGCGCGTGCGCTCATAGAATCCGGAACGTTAGACCTTTGTCACTTTCCAATCTCGATCGTTTGCCCACGTGCACGTGCAGTGCTTCCTTGTAAAGCTTGCGCGGTAGACACATGCTCGCTTCGGGGAGTTGATGTGTTGTAAGAGATTGAGGACCAGGTTGTTGCCAACAATCGAATCACCCGTGGCAAAGAAAGCAACGGGTCTATTAATCGGTTGGTTTCGACGCCGAAAATTGTTGGTTATTACTATCGCCAACACCGCACTCATCATAGGGACAATGACGACAGCCATTGTCACAACAATAACCACGACGTAGATGATAACGGGCTGTCAACACCATCAGCCCGTTCTCCAGATAATAATCTTCACCTTCAACCAGCGAAGTCGGCGCATCACGACTTTCATTCACGTTATTTAGAAAGAAAAACTTGCGCCGGCACGACCAATCCGCCCGGGAGTAGGAAATCCGCTTTCGAAGTAGTCCTGACCGAAAACGTTGTCGACATAGCCGAAGAACCGAACCGATCGCGATTCGCTGCCAAGAGGCAACGTATAACTCGCTCCCACATCAGCCTTGGCAATACCGTCAAAACGATAACCACGACTAACGAACGTCACGGGATTAAAGACCGGAGCGATGTAGCTACTCGACGCGGCGAGATCAAAGTTCACCAGGAAACGACGACCAATGCGTTGAGTTGCCACGAGCGAAAACTGATGAACGGGAACTACCAGTGCGCGCCGCGTGCCTGGCACTTGTTGTGTGCGTTGCTGTGCCTTGGTGTAAGTATAGGCGGAGAAGATGTTCAGCGAACGAGTCGGGGTCGCCGTTAAGCTTAGTTCCGCTCCACGAGCGATTCCACCATTTGTGTTGGCATATCCGCCGAAACGTCCAAAAGGATCTGTAACGGGATCGATCAAACCCGAGAAGTCGAAAACGATCACTCTCTGTAGTTGCGTATAGAAGTACGTCGCCGACATTCGCAATTTGTTTTTGTAGAGTGTCTGGTCAATGCCGGCATCGACGGCGATCGAGCGCTCCGGTCTCAGGCGTGGATCGCCATAAGTTGAATAGCCGAAAAAGCTGTCAAAGGATGATCCAAACCGCTCGAATAAGGATGGGGCTCGATAACCGTTGCCAATGTGCCCGCGTAGTTTTGTGCCTGAAGAGCGAAACATGTATGCAACCGAGCCGTCGCCTGTATAAGCTGTCGGTGGTGACTGAAACGTAAGACCGCTGAAAGGAGACGAAGCTGTGGGAGTAAATCGCGGTTGGTCCAACCGGAAGAACTGGGCCCGAAACGCCCCTGAGAGCTGAAGTCGATCATCCATGAAGCGTAGTTGGTCCTGGACAAAAAGAGTGTGGCTCTTCTGAGTTACATCTACACGTGAGTTAGCAGCGGGATCGGGTTCAATTCCGTCATTCTTAAAGTTTTCGCTTTCGAACTCGTAACCGCCGGTGATCAGGTTGACCCGTCCTAACTGAGCGTCAAAACGTCCGCTGAGCGTGTGGACCAGACCATCGAACTGTAGTCGCTCAGTACCGCCAAAAGGTTGAAAGCCAACTCCCAAGGGCCCGTTAATACCGCTGCGCTTAGTCCGCAAACCTTGATAGCTGAGGGTGTAACTGAAAGTCTCCGTTGGCTTCTGAGTAAAAGCGATCGCACCCGAGAAGAAACTTGCTTTCCGAAGGTTGTCGGAATCGTTAGCAGCACCAATGAAGTTTGCATTGCCAACATTCAACGACGAGATCGGGACACCTGATTCGTAGCGGCGTTGCTCACTAATGGGAAGTCGAACAGCTTCAATTATGCCGGTGGCAGGAACGGTGCCTATTGCATCCGGACTGTTGTTTAAGTTCACCCGCGAGTTCGCCCCATAGATACGTCCCGAGAGTGTCGATGTAGGCGATAAACGAAATAACACTCGACCTTGTCCACTCGTGTTGCGCGATTCGTCATCACCGTCAATGCCATGAACGACATTGAGTTCTGAAAAGCCGGCGCTATACACAATTTTATTATTGTTGGCGCCGCCAGCTACCTGGCCTCGACCTCGGAACATTCCCAAGCCGCCGCCTTCAGCAAGTACGCTCCCATGAACTGGTCCACCGCCTTCATCAGTAACGATGTTAATTACGCCACCAATTGCGTTCGAACCATAGAGCGATGAACCGGAACCACGTAGTACTTCGACGCGACTAATGTCGGTGACAACTAAGTCTTCGAGAAAGCCTGAAGCGTCTCCCTGTGGAGCAGCAGCATCCCGAAAACGGAAACCATCAATCAATACCGCCGTGTCTTCGTTTCGCAGACCGCGAGTTTTGATAGTCGTGAGTGATCCTGGACCACCGAGCTGTTGAACGCGCAAGCCAGGTACGGTGCGGAGTGATTCAGCGATTGCCGATTCGTCTCGTTCATCTATTTCTTTCTGATCCACTACTGAAATGGCTTTTGAAACTTCGTCAACTGATTGCGGCGTGTCAGATGCGGTCACAACAACCAGACTGCGCACACCGGCGAGTTCCAGTGAGATATCCAGCTTTGTCGCCTGGCTGCGCTCAACCAATACTCGTTGTGCATTGGCAGTGGCAAAGCCCTGCGCTTCAGCTTCGACCAGATATTCACCCGGCGCCAAATGCTCAAAGCGATAGGTTCCGGTTGAGTCTGTAGTTGTCGCCAAACGAAAAGTTCGATCACGGGCATACAAAGTAACAGTCGCGCCCGCCACACTTGCCCCTTGCGGATCTTTAATTTGACCAGTAACGGACGTTCCGCCGCTGGACTGTGCAGTTACCGTCGCGCTCGATGCTAAGGCGATCACAAATACCAGCGCGAGCAAAACTTTGCAGTTAATTATCCTCATCCAAATGTCTCCTTCTCCTCCCCTTCGGAAGAGTGGCAAAGACGCGCTCCAATGAGGCCGGTTTCCTGACTTACGGCCAAACTGCGTACCTACTTTCCGCGCCTTCCCATCGATTAGACAGTGGCTTTACTGCGGATTTCGTTGCCGTTTACAGTTGCGAGGGCAGTGGCGGATCTACACCGCACTTCCCGTTCACCTCTGACGCATCACGTTTATCAAAAAAAGACTGGCAAAGACCTCGGACCTCTTGCCGTCTCTCAACAAACTTCCTGACTCTTAGCTTAGGTACATCTCTCCATCGATTTGCCGCGGACGACAACCTTGCGCACTCGAACCATGTCAGTTCTAAAATTGGACCACTTAAGAGGATTTGATAAAGGAGGTAGCGTTGAATGTCTGCAGTCAAAAACTAAAACGCCCTCGATCTCCACTGTAGAAGATCGAGGGCGTCCAATAACTCACTGCTGCTTGCTTACGTTTTAGAAATGCCGGAGGTTGCTCGGCCGTTCCTAACATCTGAAGCATATCGACGCCACACGCTATTCCCGGAGCGTAAGTGGTCGCTTCCATCCTGACAGGCAAGGTTTCCTGACTTCCGGCTCAAACGCGTAGCTTCACAGCCTTCCCGATCTCGCCTGGAGATCAGTGACATTTTTGGAGGCTACGCAATTGCCGGTTACAGTGGCGGGAACCGTGCGGGTATTACACCCGCTTCCCTTGTTCGCCCTCTTCGGGCACCTGCGATGCTCAACCAGAATCGTTTCCGATAACAGGTTGATTAGCGATCTGATAAGAATTCCAAAGATCAAGACGCGTGAACCATTGCGCGAGTGCTGCACTCTATACACATGTCGCAGCGTGGTCAAGTGACGAATTGCCTCACAAAATCCACTCGACTGCATTGCCTTGCTCCATTTGCATTCGAGACAATCGGCTTCGCCGCCTGTTGTGAGGCATGGCTCCGCCTTGCCGTAAAGCTTCCTCCCCAAAATTCAGGGCTGCGCCTTTTGCTGTTCCAAATAGCAAAACCTAAAGAAGAAAGAAATGAGGGCACAGCCCTAATGTCCTTAAGTCTGACTACGGCAAGGCAGAGCCATGCCTCACAACAGGCGGCAAAGCCGATTCTTAGATCAGCCACTTCATAAGAACGGAATCTATTGTGGGCTCACTTTCAATCCTAATCAGTCGTCTCCAAAATATTATTTACAATAATTTTGTAGCTATGAGTAACTATTAAATATTCATTAAGATAGCTATTGACAGGCTATCTTAAGAGAGTATACTGCGGCCAGTCTCCAGGACTCAAAGCCCACCCACAATTGAAGGAGAAACCTGATGAGTTTTCTACGAAACGGATCTTTACACCGCTTACTAATGATCATCTTCGCGATTGCCGCCTTCGAGGGAGCTGCGCATGCGCAGTTCACTGTGAGCCTCGCCGTGCCGACGCCCAGTCCGGCGACGGCGCCGACTGGCTCATTTACCGTAAATGCCACAATTTCCGGGAATGCAAACGCGATCACGAAAGTGGTTTTCTACCGTAATGACGTTCCCTTGCTAACCGATACGACCTCTCTATACGAACTACCGCAAAACCAATTGGGACAGGATACCTACACCTACCGCGCCCGTGCCTACGATTCCACCGGAGTCTGGGTAGACTCAAGCGACTTTAAGCGAACGGTCAACAATCCCCTGGTCTTTAAAATGGGGTCCTTGATCGACGATGTGAAACCTACCATCCAAACCCATGGCCCCGACCGCACCACGGACCACACTTCCGACATTCGGGATGCTTTGGCTTACCTTAATCGACATGGCGGCGGCACCCTTCTTTTCCCCTGTCAGATTCCCAACTACTCTTTTCCTCCTTATGCCAGCCAGGGTATCGCCGTCTTTAATATCAAGGACACGATAAACGTCCCCGCGAACGTTACGCTCCAGGGCGAGGGCGCCGAAGATTTAGGCCGCTGCCGGGTTTACTGGATCGATGCGGCCAATCAGGGCGGCACCTGTGCCGATAATCCGGGGACCCTTCTTAACAAACCGATGTTCAGGATCAAGGGCGGCGCCTCTCACGTTCGCTTTAAGGACTTGTGGTTGTGGTCGCTGAGCGCGGGCATCGAATGCTGGCCTCGTGGTGACTCTGATCGAATCGCAGGCGAGAACACCAACGCGATTGAAATGAATAATCAGGACTATAGCGGCGATATAAAGGACGTGATTTTCGAGAATGTTTGTATCGAGAATTTTACCTACGGCATAAAAGCCATCTCGAACAACAGTGCCGAAAACGAAATATCCGACGTCAAGGTGAGGGCCTACCGCGCTGTGGGAAACCACCGACAAATTTTCATCAACGCCAAGTACGCCTACAACTGGGATGTTCAAAACGTTAACGCTTTCCTGATGGGAACCCAGGGCGCAGTCGAGATCCTCAACGCCGGGAAACCCAGCTCAGCGACGGGCGAGAACACGAAACTGAAATTTTTGCAGGTCAACTGCGGAGGAAACCGCGGCTTCCCGGCAGCTTTCTGTGTACAGGTTGAAAAGCATGGCGGACTCTACTTCAGGCAACTCCACCATGAAGGAGTCAACGAGGCGCTCATCGTTAAGGACATCAGCAACAGTACTACTACCGCCACTACCAATCCCGATCCGATCGTCTTTGAGAGTGGTGTCGCTACCGGTACGTTTAGGGACGCGAGCATGAAGCTTTACCTGATCGGAAATGCCATCTTCGCCGCGCCTGAAATAGCTGATCCACGATTAGATACGGGTCGCTTACGATTCATTGGTTCCGGTGTTAATTCGACCGTGATCGATTGTGGCGACACTCATTGGGACGTAACAAATACAAACCCGGGCACTTCCCAGTCCGATCCCCCGCCACCCATTCTCTGGTCCGATCTCGGAATGTACCAAACGCACGCCGAAAGGAACCGCGCAAGTTTCTTCGCCGAAGACAGCTCCGGCAACAAATTCTTCAAGTCTCACACCATCTGTCCGCAGGGAGTTTCGGGCCTGCCTAACGTAAACGAAGTTGGCGGTGAGTATTTTGACAGCGGTGTGATGCCGACCGAGACGGGCTCTTACTCCAACGAATTAAACTCTACAACTTGTCCCTCACCTTGCACCGACGCCTCTAGTGCGCTTACCGGTCTCTTTGCTCTAGGTGGAACGGTTTACATCAACGGTGCATACAACCTGGATCATACAGTAACTATCCCGCCCGGCGTCCAGATCGTCGGCACCGCCGGATACTCACAGCTTACGTTGAGCAACACTGCCACTGACGCGAATTTGTTTCTGATAAACGCGCCCACAGCCGCCAGCGGATTACCTCGCGCGTCGGGCATCGTAATTCGTGACGTAAAACTGCGAACGACAGGCTCGGGTAAGACGGGAATCGCAATTGTCGGCGGCGCCAGCGACGTGGGAGCCGCTTCGGACATCCATCTTAGCGGGCTCACTGTCGAGGGCTTTGCGCTTGGCTTTGATGTACGTCCAACAGTCACCAGTCCGATGGGTCCGCAACCGATGGTGGACGGAATTAGTCTGAAAAACAACACCTTCCAGGATAATCAAACGGCCGTCCGCAGTCTCTCGGCTAATGCTTCAAACTGGAATGTGATGAATTTAAAGATGACGTCCAGTACTGCCAGTGCGATTGGTTGGGACCAACGCGGTGGCGGACATCAATCGATGCAAAATGTGATCTGCCAGGGCGCGTCGGCGCAGCTTATGATGACAGACTGCATAAAACTGTCGAATACGGGAACCTACCTGGCCGGCCTGAAGCAGACCACGCGTGTGACGAACGCTTTGACAATCTGGGAGAGCATCCTGACGCATCTTGTCGTCCGCGACAGCGACTTCAGATCGTCTTCGACGACCGTGGCAAAGGTGAATCTCCTGGGCCGAGCATTCATCACTAGCATGAACAATAAATATGACAACTTCAATGTTGAATCACCTTACTCGAACGACTACTTGTGGCGCGGTGACTATAGTCGGTTGACCTACTGCGGCGACACTTATGCCGGCAGTGTCTATAGCGGGTCCTCAAACGGGCTCGCGACTCGTCATCCCAATCTCATCGTAGGAGCGCCGACCTTAACTCGCGTTCAGTGTGGCACTCGCCCAATACCCTGGGACGATGCGATTAGGTTGGGTGGAACTTCAGTGGACAAACCGCTCGTCGGAAACTTTTTCGATAATGTTCGTGAAGACTTTGTTATTTACCGTGAAGGTACGACGAGTGCTCCGCAGAGTAGTTTTTTAATTAAGCAGGCCGGAGGGATTGGTAATGCGACGCTGAGCTGGGGATTAAAAGACGACATCCCGATGATAGGCAGGTTCTTTCCGGGCACCCGAGCCCAGATAGTGATCTGGCGACCGTCGACGGGAGACTTCTGGGAGTACGATCCAAATACCAATACCTATAACTCGTGGCATTGGGGACAAAGCGGTGATGTTCCCTTCGTGGGGAATTTCATCGACGAGTCTGGCGGCTCGATCAGTGGGAACAAGGACGAGGTCGCCGTCTATCGACCCAGCACCAAGGCGTTCTATATTTACAATCCTCGATCTGGAGGCTGGATAGGCTTCACCACCACTCCGGACAACGACAGCAAAATACAGGTCGGGGATTTTTTGGGTGTCGGGTACGATCAGATCGCGCAGTATAAGGCGGGTGTTTGGAACATCATCAACCCGCGCACGCAAGCCACTTACACGGTGAACCTGGGCCAGTCTGGCGATATCCCGATTGCGGGTAAATATCTGTCGGGTGCTTGTACGCAGGTTGCGGTTTGGCGGCCGACAGTGCAACCCGGCTCAGGCGAACCAGATCACGCAGAGTTTATTGTTGCCGATCCCTTTACCAGTTGCGGCACCCGCAGCACGAGTATGGTTTGGGGATCGAACAACGAGTTCAACTCCACGGGCCAATACGCGGACGATATTCCGCTCACGATAAACACGGCTGACGGATCGTTACGCCGTCCGACAGCATACCGGCCCACGACCGGCGCCTGGCCGTACAGTATCTCGAACGGTCAGTGGTGGGTACATGATCCATTCTAGTCTTAGAAGGGACACTGAGGAGGCGGGCGTAACTGCATAGGGCTGGATCAGCCGGTCAGGAAGGCCGGGCTCCTCCACTTTGGGCATAGGGAGATACTCTGTGGCGATTGCGCGACAGTATCTCCCTATTTTTCAAAGGAGTCCGTACCTTCTCGCGGCAGCGCGGGTTTACCTGAAAAACTGGGGCGTGCATCGGCCCACCCGCTACCGCGAGGTGGTACTGACTATCGACCCACCCGCTACCGTTAACCCAGCGTTCAAATTCACAACTTCACAAGTTTTTTCAGGAATACACAACCCGCTCTCAATCGCATACCAACTGAATAAGCTCAATAAATATGTCGGTTTCGCGAGCAAACGATCATCCCGCCTGATTCCTGAATTTTCAGGCTAACAAAAGACGATCTCTACATACCTTCACTACCTTCGTTCTCACTGATTTCATCGCTGTATTAAATTGCCCGATACAGGTCCACGGCAATCGCGATACGGCAGATTCAACTCGGTATCAAGTATTCGTTTTAAGCTTACCCGGTACCGCAAGCATCCACGTGTGCGCCTACTCGTGTCGACTAAGGGACTAGTTGAACACGAACGTGCTGATGCTTGCGGTCCGGGATGAATAAGGAGATTCAGGATGCGATTATTCAGTGTTGTCTTGTTGTTCCTGGTGTCGAGCGTTTGTTGTGCGCAAGAGTCAGGTAATTTTCAACCGGCTACCACAAACGTCTGGGGAGCAGAATATCCGCGCGTTGATGGAAGCGGCAGAGTTCAACTTCGCGTGAAAGCTCCCGACGCCACAAAGGTTCGCTTGAACTTTTGGAGTGGGCCAAAAGTGGATATGGAAAAACAAGCTGATGGGTTCTGGACCATCACTACTACACCTCTGGTTCCTGGTCTGCACTATTACATGCTCGTTATCGACGGTGCGGAGGTTGCCGATACGGGTAGTCGCTCATTTTTCGGTGGGAGTAAGTATGCGAGCGCTGTTGAGGTTCCCGAGCCAGGAAGTACCTACTACTCAATTCAAGATGTGCCGCACGGACAGGTGCGTGAAGTTTGGTACAACTCAAAAGTGACCGGCACCTGGCGACATGCGCTTGTTTACTTGCCGCCAAATTACGACACACAACCCGGGGTTCGGTATCCAGTTCTCTACCTACAACACGGCGGTGGCGAGGATGAGACGGGATGGATACGGCAGGGTCGTGCCAACTTCATCCTCGACAATTTGATCGCAGAGAAAAGTTGCAAGCCAATGATCATCGTCATGGCTTATGGCTATGCGCGAAGAGCTGGACAAACTCCACCAGATTTAACGGGCCGGCCTTTAGGTTCTCCTGAAATGTTGAAGGCAATGCAGGACATGACGTCCGCGTTCGAAGACGACGTTACCCAGGCGTTGATTCCTTACGTTGATTCAACATTCAGAACTCTTCGGGATCGAGATCATCGCGCGATGGCCGGGCTCTCAATGGGAGGGATGCAGACCTTTCAAGTGGCTTTCAATCATCTCGATCTGTTCTCTTATATCGGCGGATTCAGTGGTGCAGGGGGAATGTTTGACGGCCGCAAACTGGATCCAAAGACCGACTACAAAGGTGCGTTCGCTGATCCCACCAAGTTTGCGAAGACTGTTCATTTACTCTGGATCGGAGTCGGCACGGTTGAACCAGAACGAATGCGGACAGGACTTCAGAATCTTCACCATTCCCTCGAAGAAGCGAACATTCGCCACATCTATTACGAATCCCCCGGGACTGATCACGAGTGGCAGACCTGGCGACGCGATCTGAAAGACTTCGCGGGCAGACTCTTCCAATAGGTGATCTCACGAGGGGATGGTGATGCTAAAAACCGAACGCGACAAAGAAATACTACGTCAGTTGTTAAAGGACGGAGAGGTGATGGTTGAGCAACTGGCTGCGCGTTTCGAGACGTCGCCCGCAACGATTCGCCGAGAGCTCAGTGATCTTGAAGAAGCAGGACTCCTGCGCCGGATTCATGGCGGGGCGATTCAAGTCGAACCGATGTTGTACGAGCCGTTTCGACGACTCTCTTCGTTCGCAGATCATGAGCATATAAGAGCTGCCGAAAAGCGTCGTATTGGTCTTGCTGCTGCCGAGATAATCAAAGATGGAGAAGTCGTCGCTTTGAGTGCTGGAACTACAACCACTCAAGTTGGGCGGAGCATTCACGATCGAAAAGACGTCACTATCGTAACTAATGCGATCAACATCGCCATGGAACTCAGTCATAGGGTAAATCTGAAAATAATTATGACCGGTGGAACTCTTAATAGGAGTTGCTTTGCGCTCACCGGGCCGTCGGGAATTGAGTCAGTCAATAAGATGTTCTATGACCAGGCTTTCATAGGCGTTGATGGCATTCACCCAGAACATGGATTAACCTCAGACCGTTCAGAGTTAGCCGCGATGAGTCGTGCGATTATTCAACAGTCTCGTAAAACTGTTGTGGTGGCGGATCACAGTAAGTTTGGGAAGGTCGGTAAGACTTTGATTGCGCCTGTCGAGAAGGCTGACTTAATCATTACCGATAAGTCCACCCAGGGAAATCAAGCTGGTGTCTCGGTGAAGATGGTGTGGGTTTGATGCGACTGTCGTTGAAGATCGAGTTGCTGTCACAGCCTGACTTCAAGTCGACATCATGTTTCGTCACGGTTTGTCGCTGATGTGAGGTGGTGGCTTTGCCCCGCCGCAACCGTGGCTCCCCGTGTTGGGCTGCTCCCTTATCAGTGGCTTGCATAGAAAGTAAACTCGATTATTCTCATAACAAGCTCTGTCCATTCGTTTGCCGGAGAAACTCATGATCTTTTTTTCTCGATTGAAGAAAGCTGCGTCAATGGTCACGCTTTCCTCAATACTGCTGCTCGCCAACTCTTCCTTGTTCGGACAGGATAGAGTTCAACTCTCAGTAGACACTTCTCAGGCTGGTCCAAAGATCGATCGCAACATCTTCGGCCAATTCGCAGAGCACCTCGGCTACGGTGTTTACGAAGGTATCTGGGTTGGTCCAGATTCGAAGATTCCCAACACGCGTGGCATTCGTAACGACGTCGTCGGTGCACTCAAAGCTCTGAAGGTGCCAAATGTTCGTTGGCCTGGTGGTTGTTTTGCCGACGAGTATCACTGGCGCAAAGGAATTGGGACGCGAGCAATAACACTTAATCCAAACTGGGGTGGAGTCATTGAACCAAATACATTCGGCACGCATGAGTTCATGGACTTCATCGATCAGATCGGGTCCCAAGCTTACCTCTCCGTCAATGTTGGTTCCGGCACGCCTCAGGAAGCAGCGGAGTGGCTCGAGTATTTGACAGCTTCGCAACCAACCACACTTGTTAAAGAACGCGCGGCGAATGGTCACCCTGCCCCGTACAAAATTCCTATGCTTGGTATTGGCAACGAGAGTTGGGACTGCGGCGGCAACATGACTCCCGAGTACTACCTTCGCCAACTAACGATCTACAGTCGCTTCGTCAGAAACTACAATCCCGCACAACGAGATACAGATCAAATGCAGAAGATCGCTGTTGGTCCAGGAGGAGGAGAAGCACGTTGGACTGAATGGACCGAAACGATCATGAAGGCGTGGGAGAAACGACAATGGAGTTGGGACATGCAGGGACTTTCGATGCATAACTACACAGTCATCAACTGGGGTAATAAGTTCGCTTCAGTCGGCTTTGGCGAGAAAGAGTATAGCCAGATTCTTAAAGAGACGCTGAAGATGGAAGACCTTGTTACGAAGCACTCAGCAATCATGGACAAGTATGATCCACAAAAGAAGATCGCACTTATTGTGGACGAGTGGGGCGGTTGGTATGCGCCGTCGCCGGGCAGTAATCCAGGTTTCCTCGTTCAACAGAACAGCATTCGCGACGCGGTGCTGGCGGCGTTGAATTTAAACATCTTTGCGCGTCATGCGGATCGTGTTCGTGGTGCAAACATCGCCCAAATGATCAACGTGCTGCAGGCAATGATCATGACGGACAAAGAGAAGATGGTGCTGACGCCGACTTACCACGTTTTCAAGATGTACGTGCCCTTTCAAGACGCGACATTTATTCCGGTGACCTTTAACGCCGGCACTTACACCAACGGCGACATCACTCTTCCGCGTGTAGACGCTATCGCCGCTAAAGATCCTTCTGGGAAACTGTGGCTGGAATTGACCAACGTCGATCCAAATAACACTGTTGAGCTCGAAATAAGCTTGAATGGAATCAACGCCAACTCAGCATCAGGCGAAACATTGACCGCGCCCAAAGTCGACAGCGTCAACACCTTCGACGCCCCAAACGCAGTCACTCCAAAGCCCATCTCAGCAAAAGTTCAGGGCGGCAAGTTGACCATTAAACTTGAACCGAAATCAGTAACTGTAGTCTCGATATCGTAGGATCTTTTGCAACTCCAGTTCATTTAGGGATTGGACGCGTAAGCGTCTATTGACCTTAGCCCGGCTTTTCAAAGCCGGGGTCGAATAGGATGTAAACTCTTTTCGTTGCGTTAGCGACGGATGAATAAGTTTAGTTCAAGCGTCGCGATGTGTCGCCCGCCTCTTGTCCTTTTCCCGGCTGCGCGATTAAGCTCGATCCCTAGTTAGAAAGTCTTTTTTGGATCGGCTTGAAAATTCCTGAATGTTTGAGCTCTGACCAACGCTTCCGGCACGAGCAACCCAAGCGCAGTTGATAATCCCTGAAGATTTATGAAAGCCTTCAAGGCTGAGGATCCAACAACCCATTTCTATGCCTTCGACACCTTTGTTGTCGACGCAGGCAAAAGTGTGTTGTCGCGCGACGGACAGTCAGTGCCGCTTACGCCGAAGGCTTTTAAAATCCTGCTGGTGTTGGTGCGTAATCCTGGTCGCGTCTTAAAGAAAGAAGAACTGATTGAAGAGGTCTGGCCTGACGCTTTCGTAGACGAGAACAACTTGCCTCGAAACATCTCTTCTCTTCGCAAGGCATTGGGAGAAGGACCGGCAGAACATAAATACATCGTCACTCTTCCCGGCCAGGGGTATCGCTTTGTAGCGGAGGTCAGACACCTGGATAGTCCGAACGGCGCCCCCATTCGCTCTCTGTCGGAGAGTGTTCCTCTCGAACCAACAAAACCCGAGCCTACAATCATTGTCCATAAAGAAGTAGCCAGCGCCGAGTCATCGGCAAACAAGCCGCGCTCGATCAAGCTGTTGGTTGTCGGCGCCTGTCTGGTTTTGGCACTCGCACTCGGTGGATACTTTCTGGCGCAGCAATGGTTGCACTCAACTCAACCAACAACGGTGCAACGCAAACTCTGGCAACTAACGTTTGAACCTGGACTCGAGATAGATCCTTCCTGGTCTCCCGACGGCCGGTTCGTTGCCTATAGTTCAGATCAAAGTGGGAATTTCGACATCTGGGTCCGATCAATTGGAGAAGGAAACTCAGTTCAAGTAACGAGTTCGGCGGCCCATGACTGGCAACCCGATTGGTCACCAGACGGACTCTCGCTCGTGTTTCGGTCTGAACGGGATGGCGGTGGTCTATATGTAGTTCCTGCATTAGGCGGAAGCGAACGCAAGTTATGCGGCTTTGGATATCGTCCGCGTTGGTCTCCAGACGGTTCACAAATACTCTTTTATAGTTCGGCCTACACAGGCGCCGTAAAGTCAAAGACCTTTGTCGTCAGCGCCACTGGAGGAACACCTCGTGAGGTGTTGAATGACTTCGTCCCGCAATTCGTTTCCACGCTTCTCGTCGCCTGGCATCCTGACGGTAATCGGCTCTCTGTTTGGGGCAACCACCGGCAGGCGGGTTGGAGCTTTTGGACAGTCCCGTTGAATGGTGGGCCTCCGCTGCAATCTCAAATCGACACGAGTGTGCAATCGCAACTCAAAGAGGCCGGAGTAAGGTTTGCTAATTTCCTCTGGCTGCCTTCTGCAGACGGTTTGATTTTTGAGGGTGAGTCGCAAGGGGTAAGAAATCTTTGGAAAGTAAAAGTTGTTCCGTCAACACTACGTTGGATCGACGGACTGGAGCGCATAACAACAGGAGCAGGCAAGGACACCGATATCGCTGTGTCTTCTGACGGACGGAAGTTGGCCTTCAGTATTCGTAGCGAAAGAAGTCGCCTCTGGGCCATCCCGTTCGATCCAATCGCAGGAAAAACCACAGGAACGTCGCAGCCGCTAACACTGGCCGGCATGGACGCGTTACAGCCGGGCTTGTCACCGGATGGCAAGCTGTTGGTGTTCCGTAAGCGGCGTGCGGATAAAGAAGAGCTGTGGGCTAAGTCGCTCGCCGATGGACACGAGACTTTGTTAGCAGGTGCCGACGACTTCAGACGAGTGAACCCGATCCTGTCGAATGACGGTTCGCGGCTCCTCTATGTTCGCTCTGGTCCGGCACAAATTGAGACCGATCCTCAGGCGAGTCGCACACTCGCCGTACGAACGTTGAACGGAAGCGATGAACAGATCGTGACGTCTCCCATGCAGGGCCGCATTTCGCTCACCGACTGGACGCCCGATACCAAATGGATCCTGATGAGTTCAGATTTGCAAACGCCGGGCAGGGTAGCCCTGGCTTTGTTTCCGCTCGACGCAGCCCCGCGCGCCGAGACCCAAATGCGCATCATCGCTTCCAATCCGGAATATAACTTGTGGCAGGGTCGCTTCTCACCCGACGGTCGATGGATTAGTTTCAATGCTTTCAACGCCACCGACCCATCAGTGTCCACGGTCTATGTAATATCCTCGTCCGGAGGGGAATGGATAAAACTAACCGAAGGGCGCTACTGGGACGACAAGCCGCGCTGGTCGCCTGACGGCAAGGCGATCTACTTCGTTTCTAATCGCACGGGTTTCTTCAACGTCTGGAAAGTTCGATTTGATCCAGCGAGTGGAAAGGCATTGGACCAACCTAAGCGGGTGACTGACTTCGAGTCCACAACGCAGATGATCATTCCGAATATTGTCCAACTGGAGATGGCTTTGACATCGGACCGGATCATTCTTCCGATGATGGAAACATTCGGAAGCATCTGGGTGCTGGAGAACGTTGATCGTTAGCGAAGGTTACAACTCTTGGTTTTACCGCGAAGCGGTTGCTACCCAAAGCCCAGGGTTGCTTCAACCCTGGGTCGCGACGTTGTCCGTGCTTTCAACCCGGAACGGGTTGCGTCTGACCCGGTTCATTGGACGGCCACCTTCGAAAACGGCGTAACCGCGTTGCGGTTAGATCGTCCACCTACATTTCCCAGGGTTGAAGCAACCCTGGGCTATGGGCCGTAACCGCTTCGCGGTACGGGAAACCTAGAAATGGTTCTTCGAGATGAAT
This sequence comes from Pyrinomonadaceae bacterium, assembly GCA_036518995.1. Taxonomy (GTDB): domain Bacteria; phylum Acidobacteriota; class Blastocatellia; order Pyrinomonadales; family Pyrinomonadaceae; genus PSRF01. The sequence continues at coordinate 43,413 of DATDMC010000001.1, forward strand.
TGCAAAGCCTGTTCAGATGAAGCCGAGCCACAACTGAGAGTCAAGGAGACTACTCCGGCAGCACCTTTGTTCCTTTCACCTGGAACCTCCCAGCGATCGTCGGTGCTCCTGTATCTGGCTGTCCACCACCGATCGAAATTGAGTATTGTCCTTCAGCGATAATCGGTTCACCTGCCTCACTCACCATACTCAGGTCGCGTTCCTTCAATTCGAACCGGAGCTTCTGCGTTTCTCCCGGCTTCAGATGAACACGCTTGAATGCACGCAACGCACGCAGCGGCGCGCCAGCAACGTTCGGGAAACTCAAATAGAGCTGGGCTACTTCGTCTCCTTCACGCTTGCCGGTGTTTGTGACCGTCACATCCACCGCGATCGGATCGCCGGCCTTGATCGGATTCTTTGGAACAGTGAGATCGGTGTAAGAGAACGTCGTGTAGCTCAACCCATATCCGAACGGATACAACGGCGTCCCCTTGAAATAGCGGTACGTCCTGTTGTTCATCGCGTACTCTCCAAATGGCGGCAACTGATCGACGCCAGTGTAGAACGTGACCGGAAGACGTCCGGCAGGATTGTTTCTTCCAGAGAGAGTTTCTGCGATGGCAGCGCCGCCCTCTTCACCTGCGTACCAGGATTCGAGGATGGCATTCACATTTTGCTTAGCCCAGTTCACCGAGAGTGCACTTCCATTTGCAAGAACCAGGACAACTGGTTTTCCAGTCGCTGCCACTGCCTCGAGTAACTCCTGTTCAGGCTTTGGTAGATCGAGACTTGTTCGGTCACCACCTTTGAAGCCATCTTCATCAACAGGCATCTCTTCGCCTTCAAGATCACTCGTGATACCAAGCACTGCCACTACCACGTCTGCATTCTTTGCTGCTTCGACCACATCGGCGCTTGGCTTCGTGTCATACTTGGACCAGATCAACTGCGCGAGTTTCGGCTCGCCAGTACCAAGCGAATAATTAACCTTGATCTCTACCTTCCTACCTTTTTCGAGACGAACGCGCCCAGTCTTCGACTCGACCTGGCCGGGACCACCAAATCCTTGTGCAACCTGCTTTCCGTCCACCAGCACGCGAGCGAAGCCGCCTTCAAAACGCAAACCAATAATGAACTCGCCTGTCTCAGTTGGCGTAAGGAATCCGCTCCACTGAATTAACAATGGAGACTTGTTCGCGGCTTCCGAAGGAACATCACCGGCCTTCAGGTCGACCGAAGTCACTGAGCGCTTAGTGAGCACGGTTGGTGTTCCGCCAAACAACTGTCCTGTCGCGAATTCTTGAGTGAGTCCTGGCTGCCCTTCCGCAGTTGTGAAGACAGATGACGGAACTGCAACTCCGTCTTTACGAAGAAACTTTGTTCCCGGAACAAAGTTGATCTGGGCTTCCGGAAACTCCGCTTTGAGTCCCTCCAACACAGAGACCGTGTGCGTTGGAGTTCCAGTGTAGTTGCCGAGCAGATACCTCGTTTGATCAGCGAGTGGTCCAACGACGGCGATCCGGGTTGCGCCCTTCTTTAGCGGCAGGATGCCATCATTCTTCAGCAGCACCATCGACTTGTTTGCCATGTCGCGCGCCAGCGCACGGTGCTCAGCACTATCAAGTTTCTTTTCGTCGATCTTTGAATACGGAACCAACTCAGGCGGATCGAACATTCCGAGTTTTATTCGCGCAGTGAACAATCGGATCAGTGCTGTGTCTATGTCGCTCTCCTTAAGAATGCCTTGCTTGTACGCGTCGAGATATGGCTTGTAGTCGTGGTCGTCTTTTACTTTTGAGAAATCAATGCACTCGTTGTCCATACCGCGTTGCAACGACAGGGCAGAGGCTTCAGCCTGTGTTTTTGTGAAGTGGTGATCGCGAAAGATGTTTACGACAGCTTCACAATCCGATACGACATAACCCTGGAAGTTCCACTTCTTACGCAACTGATCTACGAGCAGGAATTCATTAGCACACGCTGGTTGTCCATTGATGCTGTTGTAGGCGCACATGACAGAACCAGCACGCCCTTCTGTAACGGTCGCGCGAAACGCCGGAAGGTAAGTGTCCAACTGATCGTGCTTGCTGACGATGATGTCGTCTTTGTGACGCGACGGCTCGGGACCACTGTGTACGGCGAAGTGTTTTGGCGTTGAGATCACACGGTAATACTTAGGGTCATCTCCCTGCATACCCGTGACGAAAGCCACACCCATTCGCGCCGTCAGAAAAGGATCTTCCCCGAAAGTCTCCTGCCCGCGGCCCCAGCGTGGGTCGCGAAAGATGTTGATGTTAGGGGCCCAGAAATCCAGTCCTTCGAAGATGTCGCTGTGGCCATCGCGCATGCCTTGAACATGCTTGATACGACCCTCAGTGCCGATAACTATAGCCATGCGGTGAATCGCGTCTGTATCAAATGTCGCAGCTAATCCAACTGGATTTGGAAACTCAGTCGTGCCCATTGTGGCGACGCCGTGTGAAGCTTCACTCCACCAGTCGTAGTCGGGAATGTTAAGCCGCGGTATCGCGCGCGACTGATTCACGAGTTGCGTAACCTTTTCTTCCACAGTCATGCGGCGAACGAGGTCCTCCGCACGTTGCTGAGCCGGCAAATCCGGGTTCAGGTACGCAGGTTTGTCTCCGTTCTGAGCGTATAGCAGGCTCACAGTGGATAAGGTGACAATCGCCAGCAAAATTCGGTTGCTTATTTTTTTCATCTTGGTCCCTCACCGAAACATGACCTTGCGTCACTCACTCTTGGCGCCTGCTTGACGCGTTAGAGCGCCTCGTGGGAAGTGTCTCCGGCACGACTTAACTCAAGAGTAAAATTGAAGAAATAATTGCCTGAAGTATATCCGGAAAGTCTTGTGCTCAGACTTGAAAATTGTTGAAAGTTCGCGCAGACCGGTTTGTATGAAGTAATTCGAGTAAAACTCGTGAATTTCAAGTTCGGATAAAGGGTACTCAGCATGTCGTTATCCCACCGGTGGCCAGCCTGCACGATGCTCAGTCCTCCTACTAAGTCGACTTGGACTTCGAATAGTCCCCTTCCGACAACGGCGAAACACAAGCAGTTTATGCTCTCTAGCTTCGCGCCTTCTCCTCGCGTGATAGAATGCGCTCGATCGTCAAACTGCCTGATTAATCTAGCTGAAAATATTTCGGAGTGGCTTTTAAGATAAGGGTCAAGCAAATCTTTCGACGGGAAGCTCGAATCGATTCCCATAAAAATCATGAGCACTCTCAACAATTCACGCCTGACCGGCGGAAGCTTGTAGTTGTTGCCCTACTCTTTCTCTGCTCTTTCTTCGTTTACAACGCCAACCGTAGATCGATCAGCGCCGGCGATACATATCCAGCGCGCTACCTGCCGTTCATAATCTGGCATAACCACACCCTTCATCTCGATCCCATGAAGTCTGTAGTCGCTCAAGGTCGAGACAGTACGGCATTCTGGATCGTAAAGACTGCAGACGGTCAATCGGTCTCGCTTTATCCAGTCGTAGTACCAACTCTAATTGCGCCGCTCTACCTTCCAGCCGTCGCTTACCTCAACCTGCGTGGCTGGTCTGACGCCCGGTTGGACCATGTAGCGATAATCATGGAGAAGCTCACGGCATCGTTCATCGCCGCACTCTCAGTTGCACTTCTCTTTCTGTTGCTGCGGCGCCGCGCATCCGAAAGCATCGCCGTGTTGCTCACCATCGCCTACGCGTTTGGCACTACCACCTGGGTGATCAGTAGCCAGGCCTTGTGGCAACACGGGATGGGCCAATTGCTGTTGATTATCTGTCTGCTGATTCTCACAGCCGAGTGCACTACAATAAAAGCACTCGCAGCGGGATTGTTTCTTGGTCTGCTCGCTACTAACCGTCCGCCGGATGCGCTCCTCGCTGCGGTTTTGGGTGTCTACGGACTCTTCTGGGCGCGTCGTCGGATATGGTTGTTAGCTGCTGGCTGCGCGCTGCCGATCGGTTTGGTCGTTTTCTACAATCTCCACGTCACCGGCAACATTGCGGGCGCATACGGATTGATGGGAAAACCATCTTTCTTTCAGCATGACCTGTTTGCCGGGATTGCCGGAATTCTGTTCAGCCCCATGCGCGGACTGTTTGTCTTCTCGCCGTTTTTGCTGTTTCTAGCGCTGCTTGGACCACACCTAAAAAGCCGAAGTGAACGTGGCCTGACGCTGGCGATGTTAGTTTGCGTGTTGCTGCAGATCATTCTGTACGCAAAAGCCGACTGGCGAGCCGGCATATCCTGGGGTCCGCGTTACATGACTGACCTCTTACCGATTTTGATCTGGATGCTCGTGCCAGTGGTCTCCTCGCTGCGCAACTTTGGTCGCGTGTGCTTCATAGCAGCAGTGGTGGTGGCAGCCACGATCGAAGGCATTGGTGCATTTTGCTATACGGGCGCGACTGACCTTCCGCTTTACGATATCGTCGATGGTCCAGGTGCGATGCGTCCCGCGTGGGAGTGGCGAAACGCTCCCTTCATTGCGTCGTTGCGTTACCGGTTATCACCGTTACATGGAAGCTTTGACGGCATTCAGTTTGGAAGTTACACCGTAAGTGCCACGCGGGTCGGAACTGATATCGATGCAGTTGGTTGGGCCTCTTCAGGCGATGGCACGCCATACCAGGTCGCGATCAGGGTCGACGATCAGCCGCAGTTATTTACGACCCACAGCTACTTCGATCGAGATGATATTCGCGCGACATTGCATGAGAAGAGACCGGTAGGCTGGCGCATCCCGGTTAACACAATGGGTCTCGCTCCCGGTGAACACAGGCTGACTGCCTTTGCCTGGGTGTCTGAAAGTAGCGAGCGCCGTTTTCTTGGTGAGCGATATCTGACACTCAAGCCGGCCGATGCGACCGTTACGGGAGATCTCGAAGCAAGCGCGAAGACTGCTGTCGAAAGACTGCGTGAGCATCAGCAGCCTGCCGGTTACTGGCTCACGTTCTTCACCAAAGGGACAAAGTTTGAAGCCTCCGGTCAGGAATTGAATACCTTCCTCACTCCGCTCCTTTTGGATTTGCTAAAACCGCTGGAGTCTTCCGATCAGCTTGGCGACAGTCTCCAGCGTGCTCGCCAGTTTTTAACTAACCAGATCGAACCGAATGGATTGGTCCGTTACCATGGCCTTCCGACTGGTCCTGGCATCGGTACGCTGGGTTGCGTGATTACTCCCGATGCAGACGACACTTCGCTTGTTTGGAGAGTTGCGCCAGGCGACCCGAAGCTGCGCTCCGATGCGCTCGCGATTCTTAAACAATATCGCACTGACGACGGCCTATATCGAACCTGGCTCGCGCCACAGAGCGCCTATCAATGCATCAACCCAGGTCGCGATCCAAATCTGGCTGATCTCACCATTCAGATGCACGTCCTATTGCTGTTTGCTCAAACAGAACCTGCCGCTGCCAATACACTCTGCAAAGCGTTGCAGCCGGTTGCCGGCGACGATCGCGTTTGGGTCTATTATAGTAATACGCCGTTGGTACCAATGATCCGGTTGAAGGATCTTCATGAAGTTGGCTGCGAATTGGATTTGCCGCAATCGCGTATCGAATCGTCGCTGCCGGATCAGGCGCCCTGGATTAGTCTGGCATCGCTGTTAAGCGAAACGGCCTTAAAGAAAAGGGGATCGGCGAGTGATGCTGAGACACTACTGCGCCAAATCGCAAGTAACGACTTTGCTCTTGTGCGGCGAAATCCACCGCTGCTCTATCACAACGATCTAACCGCATCGGTTAGCAGATATTATTGGTCGGAGGACGCTGGTTACGCGCTTTGGTTACGACTCTACTATGAACATCAATACCCTCTCACTGCGCAGCCCATCCATTAAGGCGACTTTGAGAGCCTGGTCCTTCTTTCGCTTACCGGAGATCATTGCTCTGCAGGGTTCGCCTTTGCTCGGTTTCGCGTTAGCGGTCCATCAGCCAACGATGGCAGCCCTGCGCCCTTTGCTGCTTCTCGTCGTTGCCAACCTATTCCTGGTGGCCCACATTTTTCTAATCAACGACTGGGCCGAGATGAATACTGATCTAGCGGATCCGAACAGGGCAAACAATTTTCTCGGAACGGGAGGTATGAGCCGCAATGAGTTTGCGGGTCTTACTACTGTCCTCCTCGTGCTCAGTCTGTTTCTTTTCAGTCTGCTGGGCAGTATTCCACTCTGCCTGGCCCTCGCCATCACAACCGCAAGCGCTCTTTACTCACTTCCTCAATTCCATTGGAAAGGAAAACCGGTTCTCAGTTCCCTGCTTCATGTCGTGGGTGGCGCGTTACATTTTCTGCTTGGCTACTCAGTAGTTGGAGCGATCGAGACCCGAGCGTTATCCATCGCTGTCTTCTTTGCCCTCACGTTTGCTGCAGGCCATTTGATCCAGGAGTTGCGGGACTATCAAAGCGATGTGCAGAGTGAAATTAAAACTAACGCTGCGATCTTTGGACCGCGACGCACGTTTGTAGCCAGTCTCATTCTTTTTACGATGGCCCAGGGATTTCTTTGCTACCTCGCTTTGCGTGGCACTCTTCCCCGGCCGCTGGCAATTCTTATTGTCCTTTACCCGCTTCAATTGTACTGGTCGCTCACCACGCTGGCGGATGGACTCACCTACCAAAGTATTCGCCGGCTGCAGTCGCGTTATCGAGGAATCTACGCGCTCATCGGCCTGGTGATGTTAATAATTCTATGGAGCAATCATCCTGCTTGATATGCAGTGAGCTTCACCATGGATCCGAAAAAAGTAACCATCGTTGTCCTGACGTGGAATGGCTTGAACTACACGAAACGATGTCTCGAGACGTTGCGTGCTCAGACGGATTTTCAAAATTATGAAGTGATAGTGGTCGATAACGGAAGCACGGACGGCTCGGTCGAGTATTTGCAGTCCCTCCTCTGGATCAGGTTGATTCTTAACAGCAGCAATCGAGGTTTTGCGAAAGCCAATAATCAGGCTATCGAGTTGAGTGACTACGCCTCGGATGTCGTACTACTGAATAACGACACGGAAATACTCCAACCGGATTGGCTGACGAAACTACAAGAGACAGCTTACAAGACTCCGGCTATCGGCATCGTCGGCGCAAGACTTCGACGACCTGATGGAATGCTTCAACATGCCGGGACGTACATGCCGATCGAAACTTTCTGGGGACAACAGATTGGCAGTCTCGAGAAAGATATCAATCAATACAACCAGGATGCTGTGGTTGAAGGCGTTGTGTTTGCCTGCGTCTACCTCAAGAGAAGTGTGCTGGAGAAAGTTGGACCACTGGATGAGGACTACTTCAGTTACTTCGAAGACACCGACTACTGCCTGAGAGCGAAGCGGCATGGTTTTGAAGTGATTTGTTGTGGTGGTGTCACTTTACTGCACCATGAAAACATCTCGACTAAAGTCAATAATGTCTCACACAGTGATCTGTTTGCTGCCTCGCAAATCACGTTCAAGAAAAAATGGCAAAAAGAGCTCGCGGCTGAACGTTATACGAGAGAGGTCAACTGGCATTCAGTGCTAAACCTGACCACCGGTTACGCCACGAGTTCAAAGGAAATTGTGCTGGAGTTGGACCGTCAGCGCGTGCGCGTCAACTACAAATATCTGTATGGAAGAGGCACTATCATTCCACTCGCGGAACCGGAACAAAGTAGTTCCTACATGCTCAACCTGATTAGACAGCGAAAAGTAACGTCATCAGGACCACAGATCTGTTATGGCCAGGCTGACGCTTTCAAGCCAGAACTCAATTCATTCAAAATCGGCTTCACGATGCTCGAAGTCGATGGCCTTCCACCGGACTGGGTCCGATTCGCCAATCGAATGGATGAAATCTGGACCCCTTCATCTTTCAATCTCGAGACGTTTAGCAACAGTGGAGTTAAAAGACCAATTCAGGTAATGCCACTCGGAGTCAATCCGGCTTACTTCAATCCTGAAATTGATGGCTTTCGCGTTAGTGGTCCATTCACATTTCTTTCCGTGTTCGAGTGGGGTGAAAGAAAAGCTCCAGAGCTATTGCTCAAAGCATTCAACGATGAATTCGGCGCTAACGAGGATGCAGTGCTGATCTGCAAAGCCTATAACTCAGACGTCACGATTAGTATTGCTGATCAAGTGAAATCCTATGGTCTGTCAGAAGCCGGCGGCAGGATAATTTTTTCAATCAACGAAGTTTTGCCGAACTATCAAATCGGATCCCTCTATCGTTCAGTGGATTGTTTTGTCCTCCCAAGCAGAGGCGAGGGTTGGGGATTACCGATTATGGAAGCTATGGCGTGCGGGCTGCCTGTGATTGCTACAAACTGGAGTGGACCAGCAGATTTCATAACGAAAGACACGGCTTACCTGCTCGACGTCGAGCGCCTCAAACCGGCGGAGGCGAAGTGTCCTTACTACAAGGGCTTCAACTGGGCCGAGCCTTCCTACGAACATCTTCGTTCCCTGATGCGTCACGTTTATGAGAATCGCGATGAGGCGCGAATGGTTGGCCAAAGAGCTTCGCAGGAAATTTTGAGCAAGTGGACGTGGGCCCATACAGTTCAGAAAATGCTCGTTCGACTCGACGAGCTCCACTAGTTTTAGGGCAGTCTTCGCCGAATCTCGTCCAGGTCATGGGCCATGATTTCCAACGTGTTTACGACGGCCTGATTGAACGATCTCTGCCGTTCAAAATTGCCAGCTAACGCCCGCATTAAATATTTATAGACCGTAGACTTGGTCCTACTAATCAAGTTGTCACTGAAGGGCGTGAGTTCGCAGACTCGTTCCGCGTGAAGACGGCAATCCTGAATACTATCGAATAGAGGTCTTGAATCAGGATGCGCATCAATCCTGCTTTGTACACGAGCCATCAACTGTTCTACATCGGTGGTGATTTTTGAATAAGCCACGTGGCGCTCTCCCTGGTACATTTGTTGAGTTGCAAGCGTTCAAACATTTACGTCAAACAACCTGCAGCAAAATGCTTTCGAGCCTATCGACACTCGCTTCAACGTTCCAGTCCTGTTGGACCATTGATAAAGCTGTCTCACTCATTTGTTTTGCCAATACCGGACTCTCGATAATTTGAGTTGCCGCAGTCGCGATACTTTTAGCTTCTACCTCGGCCAGAAAGCCGTTCGATCCGTGTTGGACAGTCTCACGAAATCCGCCCTCTTTAACCGCAACCACCGGGAGACCGCAGGCATTTGCTTCAAGCACTCCAAAGCCAAATGGCTCGAGACGAGATGTGCATAGCATGAGGCTCGCCCTGTTCAACAGCGTAACCAGTTCGGAGTCTGTCACATTCAGCTTCAACTCCAAACTCACTCCTCGAATTTGAGCCAACTCCCTGAGATTCGCCAGGTAATCTTCTTTTCCAGCATTTCCGATCCAAACTAGACGTCGCGGCTCAGGCAGTAGCGCTACGGCCTCGATTGCCAGTTCGATTCTTTTGATGGGATCGAACGATCCAACTCCAATAACAAAATTCTCTCGAGGCAAATTACGATCTCTGAAGAGTGCTGTGTCTACGCCAAGGTAGCAGACTGTTGCACTCACTCCGTATGCACGCAATACGCTCTCCCGACTAAAGTAAGAATTTACCAGGATAAGATCGCAGGCCTGAGCATTGAGCCACTCTTGCTTCGCTTGCAGACGCAAAGTCTGCAATTCCGGAAAGTCCGGCAGGAACCGCATAAGTTGAAACAACTCAGCATCGTAAAGCTCACTCGGCGCCCTGGAGATCCACGGCAACATGGGCGCCGCTTCATACAGGAAGCGACAAGGCTCCTGCAGATAGAGGACCTTTTTCATCTTGAGATGCCGCAAAATGTAAGGCGTCGCGTAATGGATCGCGGAGTTCGCAAAAAGCAAGTCAAAGTCACCCGCAGCAATTTCCCGGGCGCATTGATTGCACGCGGCGTCAAACTCCTGCATACGATGGATAGCCTCGTTAAATTGGGGCGCCAGTTTGCTCGTTAATTTCAGTGATTGCTTAGCGGGTTCCGGTTTGATTATGTGTTCGGGAGCAAACTCGGAAAGAGGTAAGTACGTGTGATCGGCTGTTTCCAAACTCCAGCATTCGAGTTTATGTCCTCGTTCGGTGAGCCCTTTGACATGGTTATAAAGTGCGCGTTTACCACCGCCGCTGGGTAAGTTATGCCAGACCGCAATTTTCATTTTCTATGTTTCCGACTAATCAACAGCTAGCAGGCAAAGCTCTTTTTTCTACGAGGTTTTACCTCAGACAACGCGCGATTCATATAAACACTTGACTAGACTGGCTGCTGACAAAGGAATACAATCCGTTTCGCTGAGACCGCAGGCATTCTACTGTTCATTCGAGCGAATCAGCATTATCCCAGGGTTGCAAGGCTACGTACGTCACTACATGTCATTTACCGATGAGGCCGATCCGATTATTTCTGATTTGCCTTTCACTTCTCATCCCAAACCTGCAAAAACTGTAACGGCAGTTCTTCCTGACGAACCATTAATCAGGATTCGGGTCAGAAAGCAATTCTCTTTAGTTGAAGGACGAGAAATTTGGATTCACCGCGAGCTGCTTTATTACCTCGTTTGGCGCGATCTCAAGGCCCGCTACAAGCAGACGATTTTAGGTGGCTCGTGGATTATTTTGCAGCCCCTCTTGATGACGCTCGTTTTCGCGATTTTCCTGGGCCGGATTGCGCGGGTCCCCTCGGATGGAATTGCCTACGTCCCGTTTCTGTTTTCAGCTCTGCTGCCGTGGACGTTCTTTTCGAATGCAGTATCCGCGAGTAGTTACAGTCTAATCAACAACGCTCCTCTGCTGACTAAAGTTTATTTCCCGCGCTTACTGGTTCCTGCGGCTGCGACACTGGTGCGACTGTCGGACTTTACCGTCTCCGCCGTCGTCCTTCTTGTTTTGCTGATCTACTACCATCAAACACTTCATTGGACCATCCTGCTTGCGCCTGTGCTCGTGCTGCAAGTGACGCTTCTCGCTCTCGGCATTGGGATGTGGTTTTCTGCACTTAACGCAAAGTATAGAGACATTAGCACAGCGTTACCTGTGCTATTGCAACTTTGGATGTTTACTACGCCGATTGTTTATCCGGCCAGTCTCGTGCCGGCGAAATGGACGTGGCTCTATGAACTAAATCCGATGGTAGGCATCATTGAAGGGTTTCGATCAGCCCTTCTCGGTGTTCAAATGAACTGGCGTAGCCTGGCAATCTCAACTCTTGTCTCGTTCATCTTGATCTTACTTTCAACTCATGCATTTGAAAAACTTGACGAAGAATTTGCTGACGTGATCTAGGACCAGATGAGACCGATTATCAGCGTAAGAAACCTAAGCAAGCGTTACTATATTGAGCGCCCGCTCAACCGCAATCCTACCTTTCGAGATGCCGTCATTGAGACGGTTACTTCCTCATTCTTGAATTTAGGCAGACAGCAAAAGAGCCTCGGCGTTCCTTTGTGGGCGCTCAGGGAAGTCAATTTCGAGGTTCATCCTGGTGAAGTAGTGGGACTAATCGGTCGCAACGGTGCGGGAAAATCGACGCTCCTGAAAATTCTCGCTCGAGTCGTTAAGCCTTCCGCTGGAGAAGTTGATATCTATGGTCGCGTTGGAAGTTTGCTCGGAGTCGGCACCGGCTTTCATCCGGACCTGACTGGACGTGAAAACATTCTTCTGAACGGAACAATTCTGGGAATGAAGACGCCGGAGATCAGACGCAAGTTTGACGAGATTGTCGACTTCTCGGAGGTGGGCCAGTTTCTGGACACCGCGGTCAAACACTACTCTTCGGGAATGTATTTACGACTCGCGTTTTCCATCGCTGCGCATCTCGAACCGGAAGTAATGCTACTGGATGAAGTTTTAGCAGTTGGCGACAAACCGTTTCGGGAAAAGTGTTTCGCGAAAATGAAATCTATAAGCCGCGACGGACGCACAGTTTTTATTGTGAGCCACAATCTCAAACAGATCGAAGAGCTATGCAGTCGCGTTTTTTTTGTGAACGAAGGAAGGCTCTATGAGGAGTCTGACGTCATCACCACCATAACAAAATACCTCACCCACATTTCCGCCTACGAAGAGCGCACTGCCACTGCGTCGTAACGACATGCCGCGAGCCAGTATCATTATTCCCACTTTCAATCGACCACACCTGTTACCTCGCGCGGTAGAAAGTGCTCAAGCCGCCGGGAACGATGTGGAGATAATTGTCGTCGACGATGCTTCAGTTGACGAGACAGCGGCCGTTTGTGCCTCACTTACCGGAATAAAATATATTCGACTTGATCGCAATCAACGCGTTGCCGGCGCAAGAAATGCCGGCCTGCTTGCAAGCTCAGGAGAGTATGTTACGTTTCTCGACGACGACGATTTGCGGTTAGCCGATACCCTGGATGAGCAAGTTGAACTCCTGCGCTCCAATCCTGACGCAGCACTGGTCTACGGTCAGGCAATAATCCGAGATAAATCGACTGAACAAGTCTATCCACTCGACTGTCCGAAGGGAGATGTCTTCTGGCAGTTGTTAACTCAGAATTTCATTCCCTGTGGCAGCGCCGTTTTTCGCCGGTCATTCGTGGACCAAATAGGACTGCTGGATAGTGATCTGCCTGGCATCGACGACTGGGATCTCTGGATTCGAATTGCCGAACTCCATCTGATTATCGCCTTGGCAAAGCCAGTCATGATCTGGCGCCGATCTAATCCGGTTTCAGCGCAGGGAACTTCCCGGGGCGCGGAAATAGTTTCGCGAGCGGTTCAACAGTTCAAGTCTTCATGGATCAAACTGCCGCGTGCGGTTGCGGCGCCGCGCGAACAGAAACAACTTGCCTGGAGCAGATTTGCAGACAACATGGCCTCGCACCTGGTTTGGGAAACTATGCGTTCTCTAAGTTATTCCAACGTGGGCCAGGCAACGAGGAATATTTTCGGCCTTGCTCAGGTTGGGCCATTGCCGGTTTTACGACTCGCCCAAAAGACAGGGCGATTTCTTATGCACCGAACGCGGAGACGACAAAGTAACGACCTTAACTCCGGCAGAAGTGTCTAGTGGAGTTTACATTGGACCGGGCGTAACTCCCCCGCAGGTTTGCCGATCTGCAGGTCAACGCTCTCGACTGATCAAGGATGAAAATATTATTTGCCAAAAGCAGTTTCGCTGGTCCAATCAGCGGAGCTGACGAGGTAGTGGTCAATTATGCGATTGAGTTGAAAGCGGCCGGGTATCAGACCGGCGTCCTCCTTGTGCATCCACCCTATGATAGCGAGCACCTCATCGCTCGATTGCGAGTCGCAAATGTGCCGGTAGATACTCTCGCCTCATCCACGCTCCGCAATTCGCTTGCTGCCGGACGCCGAATCGTGAGGCGGGCCATGAAAACTTTTTCACCGGCGCGGGATCTAATTCTCTCAAAATCTCGACAAGTAGTTTTCAGTCTGTTTCAGCAATACTACTCTTCATGTTGCGAGTATCTGAAAAGGAACAGGCCCGACGTCTTACATGTGTTAACTCCGGATCCGGGCGCGATCATGTTGATTCGCGCGGCCCACGATACCGGTATTCCGGTGATTTATCAGGAAGTCGGACTGCCCTTTCACCCTCCGGGCTTTGAGGAGGTGTATTCGCGGTTTGTTACTGTGCTGCCGCTATGCGACGAAGTCACGGCCCTTTCGCCTGCATTGGTGCGCGAGTTGGAACAAGCGGTGCCAAATATTGGACCAGTGAAAGTGTTACCACTCATCTCGATCGATGACACTCACCGGCAAGTAAATCATTCAGAAAGTCGTGCCGTTACCTTTGGTTTTTCAGCACGACTCGAACACTTAAAGGGACCGGTACGACTGCTGGAAGCATTTCGCATCGCTCATAAAAATTGTGCAGACATCAGACTGACATTGGCCGGCTCCGGATCTCAACGGTCGGAGTTTATCGCTAAGAGTCGCAGCGCGGGCCTTGAAGACAAGATTGAGTTGGTTGGAGTCTATAAAACGCCGCAACAACGGGCCGCATTCATGAACAGTTTCGATGTCTTTGTCCTACCTTCACTGACGGAAGGCACACCAAACGTGATCATCGAAGCGATGGCGCATGGCAAACCGGTGATCGCAACAGCGGTAGGTGGCGTGCCGGATTTAGTTACAGATGACGTCGGCATACTGGTTGACCCGGACGACATCGAGGCGATGGCGCAAGCTATGATCCGGCTTGCAAATGATCCCGCTCTGAGAAAAAAGCTGGGTTCAGCAGCTCGTAAGAAATATGAACGGCTCTTCACGCCGGAAGTAGTGCTGCCCGTCTTGATCGATTTTTATGAGGGAGTATGTGCGAAACATTTGAACCAGGCAGGGCGTCAGGAATTGCCTCACGTAACACACGAGTGGGTCAGTAGCTGAGCATTGTCACCCGATCCGTCTCTTTCGAAGATTACTTTCAAGACTTGATTAATGACGGGATTGGGTCAGCCGATCTAAGGTCGGTATCATCAACTCAGGAGAGTTCGAGTAGGCGATGAAATTGGCAATATCCTCCCAACTGTGCAAACAAACTTCTCAGGGCCATCGAAGAAAAACAGATTAAGTGACCGGGGACCAACTTTTACATCAACTGTTATGTACAGATTATAGCGGCAACTTCGCGGAACTTACCTCAGATGATTCAGCGTGGCGAATTTCGAGAGGATCTCTACGATCGATTAGCTGTACTAACCATTGAAACCGCACCGCTTATAGAACGTCGCGAAGATATCCGTGCGATGATGCTCTTTTCTTGCGTGAAACGGCCAGTGCTTTCGCTGGGGAAACAACGAATTCGACAGTTATCAAATCAATGAGGATGTGATAACACTTCTGTGTCAGTGTGAATATCCAAGCAATATCCGAGCATTGCGAAATCCATTTTACGAACAAGCTACATTAGTGAAGGCGAACCCATCTCCGTTTGGTTGATCCAGTTCGTACTCGCCAAACTGAACTCGCGAGGGAGTAAAGGCCGTCACGGACACAGCTGGTGCGACACGAGCAGGTTCGGATCACCCTGGCGTACGCCAACCTCAAAGGGCAATCCTACCAACATGGATCCACCGCGCCGCTCTCTTATCTGCGGTCCATCACTGCCGATGACGACATTATTCTGCCCCACGAAGTCTGCGGCTAAGCTCGCCCAGGATATTGAGAAGGACATGGAGATACGCTATTGACACTTCTTGCGCGCAGGTGGGGAGAGTACTTCGTTTATGCCGAGACTGAATGAGGCTTAGAGCCTCCTCAAGCAATGGCAAAACTATGAAATGACCCGACGGGCACATTTAACACGGCTTTTAGCATTTCCTAAAAGTTCGCCATTGCTTTCCCTTACATTGCTATTTCTTGGCCCAATTGTGCGATTTTGTACGACACTAATGAGACAAGCACAGATCATGGACTACTTTTGTTCAAAGAATTAACGGCCTACTCAAAATCAATCCGGGTATTAGTCAATTCTCCTTCGTTAGTAATATCCCAAAGGCTGATGTCACTCGAGTATGAGTCAGTGGCGAAGTCATACTGATTGGGAAAGAAAGCAACTCTTTCTACCGGACGGTCGTCCTCAGTTTCATAGCTGTATATCGATCGTCTCTTATTTACGTCCCAAAGCTTAACCACCTTGTCGGTGCCGGAAGAGACGAGCACGTCACCGCCGTGGGCAAAGGCGATGGAGACCACAGAATCGGTATGTTTATCGGGGCCGACGCCCAATGTGACTGGCTTACCGTCCCCGAAGAAATCAGTTAAGCGGATTCTCTTGTCCCAACTTGCAGTGGCCAACAAGCCAATGTTTGTCGGCGAAAAAGCAATGTCTGCTACCTGGCCGTTGTGGATCTTGGATCGATATACTTCTTCTTCACTGGAAATTTCTCGAACCACGACGACGCCCTGTTGATCGCCAGAGGCCAGGTGCTTCCCATTATGCGAAAAGGTCATCGATATGATCTGCTCAACGTCGTGGGGATGCGTTGCCGGTTTTTTGATCCGCGACTTCTTCTCAAACGTTTTTATGGGCGTTGTATGTGATAGCGAAATGTCGTCAACCTTCCAAACGTAAATATACTCGTCATATCCAGCAGATGCGAAAAGCTTCCCCTGTGGAGAGAACGATATGCTAGTGATGGCATCGGAATGCTCTGAAAGCTCAGCAACGCATTCTCGCGACGCAAGTTCCCAGAACTTGACCCTTCCGCTAGTGTCGGACGAGGCAACGAGTTTTCCGTCGGGTGAAAATGAAATATCGGTAATTCTGTCTAGGTGGGCCAAATCTTGGTCCGTGCAAGTTAGTTCCCGACGGGAGGGATCGGTCGCATTACTTTCGCTAGAGAAATCTGCGGCGGACTCGGAGAAAATGTGCCGCCCTCCGCTGTGGATACCGAGTCGTTGGGGAAACGCGTCGTTGAGTGGCAGCAGAAACAATCGGTTGTCCAAGCTGTAAGCCATCAGTTCGCCACTGGGATGAAACGCCACATTTGCGATGACGTGAGCGTCTATTTTCTCCTGTTTGCGAATCAGCCGGATCGTCACCGGCAGGCTCAGGTCTAGTTCAGGGGTAGTCCTGGTGGTGCCGACCTTGTCATGGCGGCCAGGAATACTGGCTTGCTTCCCCAGATCCGGCCATACCTTAATGAGCGTATCAGCCGGGATAATGAAGGCCGTCCGGACGTCAGCTCGGTTGTCAGATCCAACCACCATTCCAACCACGCCGTCGAGACGCTCGTCCCAAACAGCGGTACCACTAAAGCCAGGGTTTACGAAGTAGCCAAACGCGCTCTTGCCCTCAATCTGGATCCAGTTGCCGGCGTCCCGATCCAAAAGCTGTCCGTATGCCCACACACCTCGATCGGAAGAGCTGGGAAATCCAAATGCTCGAAACGCATCGCCCCACACATTGGCTGCGTTTCTCAGATCAATTGGTTTGAGGTCAGCGGTGTCGTGGGCGAACAGATTGAGTTGTAGGACCGCGATATCCTCTTCTCCATTGTATGCGGGCTCGGGACCCAAGTTGAGTGGTCGCCAGCCGATCACCGTCGCGGAATAAGTCTTACCAGGAGCAACCAGTGGAAAGTCTAACCGCACCGTACCCGGTGGAGGTTCAACTGTTTCTGTGGAAAGGCCAAGCGCCTTCAAAATTACGTGGGCACAGGTGAGCAAATGGTTTTCCAGGACAAGGAATCCAGCACCCACAATCTCGTCATCGAGGCCAAATATACGTGCGACGGATGCTGTAAGCGGAGTAGCCATTCATTTAGTCGCTGGGGCAGCCTGAAACTAGAACTAAGGTCCAATTCTTAAGGGAACCAGAATCGGAGCAAGTGGTGGTTTAACGAGGCCTACTCATCGCGCTGCCAAGTCAAAGTCACCTTAAAAGTTGCTTCAGCATCGGCGGACGAAAAAAAGGCACCGGCCTTCGCGCCGAGTTTTATTCCAAACTCAACGCCAATTTGCCCCGGGGCACTCAGCTCCCGCAGCTTGGATATGACTGACATTATGGCGGGTTTGACGGCATCTATGGCGTCTTCAAATGTCTGACTGGCCTTCGTTGCAATTTCACCACGAGCAGCTCGCACAATGCCTTCACTTTCCGGTTCGTCTACCTCGACAAAGATGCTCCCGCCGTCCGCTAGCGAATATTCGATTAGGTGCTTCATTTTCTGCTCTCCACTATTGAATGAATCAGTAACAAAGGTCACTTGTTTGGAAACTCAAGTCGACCAATCGCGAGACAGGACATTGGAGTTGAAATGCTCAAAGGTAACTCTGGACAAGTGCTGACCGAGAACGGCGACGAGCCTAAGACTGCACATACTGACAGTCTTTGCCGAGGAAGGGCAGGAAGATTCCCGGGATCTCCAGATCATCTCGCCATAAAACCAGGAAACAACGCGCACTACGAGAGGAACGCCGTTTTTATATTCCAATTCTATTCGAAAAGCAATTGAACGAAAAACTAATGAATCGCTACAACCTTTCACTAGTCCCTGACGGAAAACTGGCGGATCTCTAACTGGAAGCGATGAACCTAAGTCGAAATTCACGGGGAGACCGTCTCTGCTCACGTTCAAATCTGTGTCCGGGCAGTTAGCGCAGGCGCTCGTTCTCTTCATAGGCGGAGCCCTTTAGGGATTGGCTCACAAAAAATCTACTCGAAAGTGAATCGTTGCCTCAAATAAGAAATCTACTCGAAACGAGCCGTATTAACTCCGCAAGGCTGAAGCACAGGTGTCGGCGGTGGAAAATAGCGCTGACGATTAGGGAGAGCAGACGATCAGTCGTACTGCAGCTCGGTATCAGCAGGCGCGGAAGAAAGAAAAGCGAGTGATTCTGAATGAGTTTGAAGCTGCGACCAACTTTGCGCGAAGCTATGCAGCGTTGTTGCTGCGGAATCAACAATCCGGCTTTCTGGAGATTGATTTGGTGGGCCATTACGGCGGCATAATTGATAACCATCATGCTTTCACCCTTAGCGAGGTGGACATTGCCATTGGCCGTAATAGGATGAACATCTCGCTTGGTGCAGTGAAGTACGAGCAGTCCCCTTCAAGAAGTCGGCCCGCACGGTCGTTCATTATCTCGACAAACCTGCCTTGCTCGGCGGCCAACAATGACGACTCACGGCACAAGGTAGGCGGGACTACGCCATGCTCTTGTTTCTCTACAACTCTGGTGCCCGTGCGGAAGAAACAGCGCAGCTTAAGATCGCCGATCTCCACTTCGACGCTGCAGCCTGGAACGGGCAACCTTACGTGGAGATCCACGGCAAGGGTGGGCACACACGCCAGTGCCCACTTTGGCCGGTGCCAGTGCAGGAGATCAATAGCTGCACTACCAACCGGCAGCCGCACGAACATGTATTTCTTACCCGTCTGCTGCAGCCATACAAGCGGGCTGGCATCTATGACCTAGTAAAGCGTTATGGTCAGCGGCGGCTTTGCTCATGCCTTCAATTGCCGACAAGCAGGTCAGTCCACACATCACTCGGCACACGACCGCTATGCATCTACACGGGCGGGTGTGTACATTAACACGATCCGCGGCTGGCTGGGCCATGTGTTGTTAAGTATTACCTACATCTATGCGGAGATCGACCGGGAATGAAGGCGAAAGCCCTGGCGCCAAGAAAGTGAAAGAGTGCCGCAACTTCCAGTTAGTGTTTTATCCCGAACATAAGTGGAGGTGGGAATCTTATTAGGAATCGGAGACATATAGTTCAATGCCTCGTGGCAAAAACGCGGCGGCTTGAATAACTAAAAATGAGGTGCTTTTATGGAGTGGGGCAAAACAGATCAAGAACTTGTTCAATCTTGGCTTGCATTTAAGGAGCTGTACCGTCGGAAACTCATTCTATTTAGCATCCCAACATATTATAAGCCAAATTGGAGACCGGAAGATTACGGCTGGAAGAATAAGTGGGGCGTATGCTCCTGAATACTTTATGAATCGTGCGTTAAGCAGCCCAGAAGATTTTATTCTAGCCCACGATGTGTTCGGTGCTGATGTTATGACACCTCAGTATTACTGTCTGAACCCCGGAGATCTACCTGGTATGCTAGCCAAACACTTAGATATACCTGAGATTGAAATGTTGTTTGACCCGGAAGAGGTGGCTAAAGAAGTCTCTCGCTACCCTCTAGCTCGCTACAAACGTACTCGGTAATGATTAAGTCGGGTTTAAAGTGACAGCGACATCGAGCAAGCGCTTGGAGCGGACTCGTCGGCGAGTAGCCGCCATTCGTAGTTGCGTGGGCGAACTGCTCAAACAGCGTTGGGCATCTCCCACGCGACTAGTCCTGTGAGAGCCAGTAGTCACAATGTACCTTCAATTCTTGGAGAGCCAAAATGCAAAGTGAAGCCTCAAACAACGAACGTCTAGTTGTTCATGGAGACGGAACAGTTACTGATAGCGAAACAGGTTTGATGTGGACTACTTCTACCTTTGGTAAGAACTTGTACGGCGTGATTCGTGAGATGCCTCGCAACAAAGACATTGATGCAAATATGAAGGGCTTTACATGGAGAGAAGCTACCGAGATCTTTGGTCGGGGGCGAAAGAGAGGTAGAGGGGAAGTTAAACCGGGACTTTCGTCCGACACCTACGAAGATTATGAATTTGCCAAGACTTGTCCGGTGACAATTGGCAATTACGATGATTGGAGGTTGCCAACAGTTGAGGAATCTAAGACATTAATTCACGAAAGCCACCCCGTAGTAAATAGCATAACTAGTGTCAATACGAAAGTATTTGGAAACACTCCTGACCTTTGGACAGCTACTTATTCATACTTCGAAGTAGAACATTGTGCATGGTCTATGCACGGCGGGTATACAGTAGACGGCCAAGCGTATTGTTCTGACCCAAAATGTGTTCTCTTAGTTCGTAGTGGGGCCGCATTTAACGCTTCGGCGGCTGTATCATCGCAAGGCCGGAAAAGTCGACGTCGAAATTGGTTTGGAGGGTTATTTCGAACCGACTGACACTAAGCGTTGCTGCAAATCGTGGCACGCTGCCACACCCGCTTGAGAGAACTCGCTCATTTATCTGCATCCTCTAACTGCATTCCGGCGTTTGATGTTTCGACCTAGAGCCTGCCATCCAGGAAACGTATTGATTGATCCAGGCTCCAGTCCGCGCATTTGGCATTGCACGAGAATAAGAATTGATTGGCGATCGAGTAGCTGTGGAAAGCTGAATAAGCTTCGGACCAGGCTTACTGACTGCTTCAACCAACAAAGCCGGCCACTTGGGCATGTCGAGTAAAATTTGTGTGTGAGATTGCATCAATTTTCCGTTGCTGGCCAATTAAATAGCCAAGTGTCGACCTTACGCAGTTAGTTACTGATCGTAAGGATGGGCACTTTCGTGTGTTTAGTGGACTGGCACAAACCCCGCCGGCACAATCAGCACACCGCAAAACCTAAATACTGAACAAGCGCCTTCAGGCACCGAAAGGAGCGTGTGTACGTGTTTGAAGCCATAACGGAAAACCTGGATAGGTATCAGCTCATTCTATTTAAATGGCTACTTTTCATAATTTTTGTAGTCGTCGCGCTGGAGATACTGGACAAACATCTCCACTTCAAAACTCACGTCAAAAGTTTCCCGAGTTGGTTAACGCAGCGACGAAACTTGTAAGCGCCCAACTGCGTTGTGAAGCACTTCCGCGAGTCTCGATACGTGGTGTGTGTGCAGCATTGTGACGTGATTGCCGGGGACATCCTGGATTAGAAGGTCTTTCGTAGTTAAGCGACTCCAATCCCTCTTGAGATCTCCTAACTCTTCTGATGAACGAAGTAATAGCAATGATGCGGGAATCGGCGTGGGGCGATAGCTCGCCACGGCGGCGACATCCGATTGATAGAGAGTAAAGAGATTCGTAAGGCTCATGTCGGGTGGGAGGAGTTGGGAGGCTTGGGCTTGCGATAACGCCCGGTTGAATTGTTCTTCTGTTGAAGATTCGAGTATTTCAACGGGTGGAGAAGCGAGTCGATCGATCGGGATGCCGATGTTGGTGAAGAATCCTGTTACCAGACTGGCAGAGTCGAGGTTGGAAATTGTGCCGGGCGCGGCTGAATCGAGGAGTATTACTAAGGGAACCTTCGCTCCGGTCGTCAGTAGTTGGCGCGCCATCTCGAATGCCACGATCCCTCCCGTCGACCAGCCGCCGAGCAGGTATGGACCATCAGGCAGCACCGACCGCACTTCTGCCACATAGCGCGCCGCCATCGACTCTATTTGCCGATCGCCCGTTGTTCCTTCGAGCGCATAAAACGGACGCTCAGTGCCCAGCGCGCGTGACAATTCTATGTAAGGTAAAACACTTCCTCCTGCCGGATGAACGAAGAAACATGGAGTTAAATCGCCGCGAGGTTGTAACAACACTAGCGGCGAGGACGAAACATCTACTGACTGTTCGCGCAATAGTTGGGCCAACCCCTCGATAGTCGGCCACTGGAACAACGACACGACACTCAATCTCTTCCCCGTAAGCTGTTCGACACGCTCCAGCAGTTGGACCACAAGCAGCGAGTGCCCGCCCAACTCGAAGAAGTTGTCGCGCACGTCTGGTTCAACCTGCAACAACTCTTCCCAGATTCCCGCGAGTTGCGCCTCAACAAAATCACGTGGTCCAACTCGCACTCCAGCCGCGACAACAGATACAGACGATTTCGCCGCAAGCGCAACTCGATCGAGTTTGCCGTTCGTCAACAATGGCAATTGATCCAGCAGGACAAACGATGCCGGCACCATGTATTCCGGCACTCTTTGTTGCGAGAACGCTCGCAACTCTTCACCCGAAACAACGACGGCCGATTTCGTCACGACATACGCCACCAAACACTTATCCCCACGTCGATCTTCACCGGGCAGGACAGCCACTTCCAACACCCCTGCATGCGTTAGCAGCATCGACTCAATCTCGCCAGGCTCGATGCGAAAGCCGCGCAACTTCAACTGTTCGTCGCGACGCCCGAGATATTTAACGTTTCCGTCCCGGAAATAACTAACAACGTCTCCCGTTTTATAAAGACGCGCGCCCGGCTCCGAACTGAACGGATTCGGGATGAACTTCTCAGCAGTCAGGTCAGGGCGCCCAAGATAACCGCGCGCGAGTCCAACACCGCCAATATGCAACTCTCCAAAAACGCCAGTCGGCACCAGGTTTAACGCCTCGTCCAACACGTAGAGTTGGACGTTATCGACCGGGCGTCCGATCGGAGGTTCAGCTAAAGAACCATCACTCCGCTCATAAGTCGTGGCGATCACCGTCGTCTCAGTCGGACCATAACCATTAACGAATCGACGTCCCTTGGACCAGCGCGACGCCACTTCCGCCGGACAGCGTTCGCCCGCCGAACAAATAGTCTCCAGCGTCGGGAATTTTTCCGGCGATAATACTGCTAATAACGACGGCGGCATCGTTGCGACCGTAATCCGCTCGGCTCGCGCCAGGTCTTCCAGCTCGCTCGCCGACAACAACGTCTCGCGTCGCGCTAAACATAAACGCGCGCCAGTTGTGAGTGCGATAAAAATCTCCTCGACTGATGCGTCAAAACTCAACGACGCAAACTGCAACACACAACTATCGCGCTCGATCGCAAACCGTTTCACCAGCGATGCAACGAGGTAGCAAACTCCGCGATGGGCCAACAACACGCCTTTGGGCGTGCCAGTCGATCCCGAGGTGTAAATCACATAAGCAGCGTTGTCGCCGGTAACTAAGCAACCTGGATTTTGCGAAGACTGCTCGACAAACTCTGAGACGTCAAGATCAATCACCTGGCCTTTAAACAACGAAGGTATGCCGTCCGACCGATCAGTCAACAAGATCGAGATTTGCGCGTCGTCAAGTACCATCCTGAGACGAGCAGGTGGAGAAGCAGGATCGAGTGGAACGTAAGCCCCGCCGGCTTTCAAAATACCGAACACGCCGACGATCATTTCAATCGATCGGTCCAGCAACAACCCGACTAACGACTCCCGGCCAACTCCCAAGTCGATCAGATAATGAGCGAGTCTGTTGGCACGCGCATTCAATTCTTCATAAGTAACGCGTTGTCCTTCGAAGACAAGCGCGATCGCGTTCGGCGTGCGCGCGACCTGCGCCTCGAAGAGTTCATGTAAAAGAACTTTGTCTGCCAACTCTACGTCTGTATCATTCCACTCGACGAGCAATCGTCTCGACTCAATCTCAGTCAACAGCGGCAACTCGCTAACACGTCGATCGAAACCGGCAACCAAACCCGTGAGTAAAACTTTTAGATGCTCGACCATCAACTGAATTGTCAAAGCGTCAAAAAGATCGGTGTTATAAACGAATGTGCCATGAATCTGTCCTTCGTACTCCGTCACGTCGAGCATGAGATCAAACTGCGCTCGCCCGGTCTTCACGTCGATAGGTTCGATCACAAGGTCCGAGTCGTACGAATCAGCGTCCGGCATATTCTGCAGCACAAACACCACCTGGAAGATCGGGTTACGACTCGGATCTCGCACCGGGCGCAGTTCTTCCACCAGCATTTCAAACGGCAAATCCTGATTCGCATATGCGCCGAGCGAAGCCTCACGCACTCGCGCCAGCAACTCACGAAACGTCGGATCGCCGGAAACATCAACACGCAACGCAAGCGTGTTAACGAAAAAGCCGATCAAAACTTCGAGTTCTTTACGATTGCGGTTCGCGACCGGTGTGCCGACTACGACATCGCTCTGCCCGGTGTAGCGATAGAGCAGAACTTCAAATGCAGCGAGCAACGTCATGAACAACGTCGACTCTTCACGCCGGCTCAACTCCACTAGCTGCGTCGATAAATTGCGCGATAGGTGGAACGACTCGCGCGAGCCATTAAAACTCTGCAGCGCAGGTCGCGGTCGATCTGTAGGCAGTTCCAACGATGGCGGCGCGCCGGCTAAATGCTGGCGCCAGTAATCAACCTGTTGGTCCAACACTGCGCCACTCAACCACTCGCGTTGCCACTCCGCGAAGTCAGCGTATTGAATCGACAGCGGCGGCAACGGCGAAGACTGTTGATTCACCCGCGCCCCGTAAAGCGCGCTTAGCTCATTTAACAGGATACTTTGCGACCAGCCGTCGCTAACGATGTGATGAATCGTCAACAGCAACACCTGCTCGTTGTGTCCCAGATGTAAAAGCGTCGCGCGAATTAGTGGTCCATTTACCAAATCGAACGGGAGTTGCGACTCTTCGTTCCCAAACTTCTCTGCCTCAACTTCCCTGAGCGGCGAAGGCAGCGAACTCAAATCCTTTCTCGACAACTTCACACTCAGATTCGGAGCTACGAGTTGCGCCGGTTGCTGGTCCACCACGTCGAACGTCGTTCGTAATACTTCATGACGGCGGACGATTTCATTGATGGACCACTCGAGCGCCGCGACGTCGAGACGGCCTGACAACCTGAACGCGAGCGGCATGTTGTAAGCCGAACTTGCCGGATCCAGTTGGTGCAGAAACCACAGACGCTGCTGCGCAAACGACAAAGGAAAGACGAAGACGTCTTCGGCGGTGGTCTCTGCTTCGCTCATTTGGCGGACCTTGTCTCGGGTCGCGGTCGCCGGCGCGCTTCACGCGAAACTGGCGTGATCGTCGCGGCAGGTACGAGTAGATTTTTGTCGCGCGCTGCCTCGATCGCGACTGCGAGTTGCGCAATGGTTGGCTGTTGAAAGACTTCGCGTAGCGGGAGTTCAACGTTGAAGAGTTCACGCACGCGCGAGATGAGTTGCGTGGTGAGTAATGAATGGCCCCCGAGATCGAAAAAGTTATCGTGCACTCCGACGTGAGGCAAATCTAAGAGATCGGACCAGACGTCGGCTAACGTCAGTTCGGTCCGAGTTCGCGGCGCCACAAACGCAACCGCCAGTTCTGGACGAACTGCGTCGGGTGCCGGCAAGGCATGTCGGTCGATCTTGCCGTTGGGCAATAACGGAAACTTATCGAGGACGACGAACGATGCCGGCATCATGTGTGCCGGCAATCTTTCTTTCAAAAAGCCGCGCAACTGTGGTCCAAACTGTCGCGCGTGCTTGCCGCGCAAAGGATGGTTCGCGTAGTCGTGCAGCGGTTTTGTGATGAGAGATTCGGGAAATTGGACGAGGCCAACTTCCGCGCGTTTGAAGAGCAGGTCGAAACTTCCGATGCTGTCGTGACGCGCCCAACTGATTTGGACCTCAAATGAAAGTTCACTGCCCAATACGTACAACTCTTCAGGATCGATTCCCTCACCCGTCTTCGATTGGAGTCTCAATTCGGCAACTGTTCCTTCAGCGCTCAGATTTCCGGCTTGAACGGCATCAGCAACTCTCGCATTTGAGACATTCAGCAACGCGAGCGTCTTCGGTTTCGTTTCCATAAGTTGGCTTCGCAACTCCGCAATGTCCCAGCGATCGATGTTCCAATCAATCCAGGACAGCTCCGGAACTGGCTCAGCGTCGCCAATGTTGAGAGTTACTTGATAGCGAAACTGTGTTAACTCATTGCGATAACGGCCACGCTTCGGTTCGATCCTGACGCTACTAATTCGCGGTAACTGTGACTTGAGCCCCATGAAGAAACGCGGATCGATCACTAACTCTTCTTCCTGATCTACGCGTCGCTGAATGCGTTGGCGCAATTGGGCTGATGACAAACGACCTTCCGCCTTGTGCAATTCAACTGTCGCATGGAAAGTCTCGAGTAACGGCAAACTGCGAACATCGCCAATAAAGACGGAACCCCCCGGCGCGACCGCGTCGACCGCGCCACGCAAGACGCGCAATAGATAATCGACACCTGGAAAATATTGGACCACCGAGTTGATGATCACCGCGTCCCACGACGCCCGCTCGATTCCACCGAAGTCGTCTGCGTTTCTTTCCGACAACGAAACATGCTGAGACAACTCGGGACCTAGCCGTTCGCGAATGTAATTCAATGCTGCTGGTGAAAAATCGGTGCCGAAATAGCGTTCGCAGTGAGGCGCAATACGAAACAACATCAACCCGGTGCCGCACCCAATCTCCAACACGCGTCGCGGACGATGCGCGAGCACACGAGCAACCGCATCATCTACCCACTCGCGCATCTCGACAGCCGGAATCGATTCGCCGGTGTAACTACTATTCCAGCCACTAATGTTGAAAGCAGAATCCTGTTGCGCCGTGGTTTCGTTGAAGATCTCGTCGTCGTGAACTGTCCTCCACTGTGCGAGCTGCTCTCCTTCGAGCGTCGTGTCAGATAAGTTAGTGTCAATCTGGTTTTGCGTGACGTAAGCGACGAGACGCTTGTCGCCTGACTCCTCGCGCAACAACACCGCCGCGCGTTGCACTCCCGGCGCAGAGTTCAACACCGACTCGATCTCTCCAAGTTCGATGCGATATCCACGCAGTTTTACCTGTTCGTCGATTCGTCCGATAAACTCGAGATTGCCGTCCGCGCGATGACGTGCGAGATCGCCGGTGCGATACAAACGCGAACCTTCGCTGAATGGGTTGGGAATAAATCTCTCTGCAGTCAAGTCGGCGCGGTTGTGATAGCCGCGCGCCAAACCTGCGCCACCAAGATACACCTC
Organism: Pyrinomonadaceae bacterium; assembly: GCA_036518995.1. Lineage (GTDB taxonomy): Bacteria > Acidobacteriota > Blastocatellia > Pyrinomonadales > Pyrinomonadaceae > PSRF01. Next base: position 70,484 of record DATDMC010000001.1, read on the forward strand.
GCCGACAAAACCAACCGGGACTGACTCGAGATTTTGATCGAGTAGATACGTCTGCGTGTTTGCAAGCGGACGCCCGATCGGCAACGAGTTCGAGCCACTACTCCCGTCGACGTCAGGACGATATAAAGTCGACGTGACTGTCGCCTCCGTCACACCATACGCATTCAACAAGACAGTCTTTCCGCACGCGAGTTTGTTCCAGCGCGCAATTCCTTCACGCAAAACTTTTTCGCTGCCGGCGATCATCACGCGCACACACTCCGGCCAGGTCGATCCTGCCAGTTCCAAATCTTCCAGCCATTCCTGCCAAAATTGCGCCGGTAGATTCAGCACACTCACGCGATCCCGCTCGATCAAGCGTCGCAAACTCATCGCATCGAGAACCTGTTCGCGATGAATTACTACAGCGGCGCCGGCGATGAGCGTCGGAAATATTTCTTCGCCCGCGACGTCAAAACTCAGCGACGCAAACTGCAGCACACGAAAAGAACTGCGCAACTCAAACTCTTCCGCGATCGCCTGACAGTGATTTGACACGGCACGATTACTCACCACAACGCCTTTCGGCGTTCCTGTCGAACCCGAGGTGTAGATGATGTAAGCCGCGTTGTCTAAAGTTGCGCGAGCAGGAACGTTGCGAGTTGGACCAGTAATTAGATCCCGATCGAGACACAAGACGCGTTGTTGTGAGGGAACAGCGCTCAGAAAAATTTCCTGCGTGACGATCAGCGACGCTTGCACGTCGTCCAACACGAACGTGGTTCGCGCCGCCGGATACGATGGATCTAGTGGAACATAAACACCGCCCGCTTTCATGATCGCGAGCAGCGTTACGATCATCTCGATCGAACTCACCAGCATGACGCCGACCGAAACTTCCGGTCCAACGCCGACTGCGGTCAAATGATGGGCGAGTTGGTTCGCGCGAGTGTTGAGTTCTGCAAAGTTACACGAAACACCGTCGCAAATGATCGCGATTTCGTCGGGCGAGCGTTCAACCTGCGACTCGAACAACTCGATCACGCAACGCGGTTCATAAGTCTTCGCAGTTTGGTTCCACTCGACTTCGACCTGCTGCCGTTCTTCCTCATTCATCAGCGGCAACTCACTCAAACGTCGCGCCGGCTCGACGGCGATGGCCGCTAACAACACGTGCCAACGATCGAGCAGTCGGCGAATCGTTGCCGCTGCAAAAAGATCGGTGCTGTACTCCGCTGTGACTGACAGTCCCGCGTCACTCTCAACCACGTCCACACTCAAATCGAACTGGCTCGCCACGCCTTCAACGTCAACGGCGCTCAACGTCAAACCCGGCAGCGGCAATTCTTCCTTGGGAGTATTTTCGAGTTGAAACATCACCTGAAAAAGTGGGTTGCGACTAAGATCGCGTTCCGGTTGCAACTCTTCCACTAATAACTCGAACGGCATGTCCTGATGCGCATAAGCTTCGAGCGTCACTTTGCGCAGCCGCGCCAGCAACTCGCGAAAATCAGGGTCGCCTGACAAGTCAGTTCGCAACACAAGTGTGTTGACGAAGAACCCGATCAATCCTTCGATCTCGACGCGATTACGGTTAGCAATCGGAGCGCCGACGATTACGTCGTCCTGGCCCGTGTAACGATGCAGTAAAACTTTGAAAGCGGCGAGCAATAACATGAAGAGCGTCACACCCTCTTTGCGACAGATCGCGTTGAGTCGCTCACTCAAATTCGCCGGGAGTTGCACCGTTAAAGTCGAGCCACGAAAACTCTGCACTTGCGGTCGCGGGCGATCGACGGGAAGTTCGATTACGGGAAGTGGACCAGCGAGTTGGCGGCGCCAGTAGTCTAGATGCTTGTCGAGCACGTCGCCCGCAAGCCAGTTGCGTTGCAAACGCGCGAAGTCGGCGTACTGCACTGGCAAGTCATCGAGTGGCGACTCATCGCCTTCACTGAACGCTTTGTAGAGCGCTCCGACTTCACGCACCAACACACCTTGCGACCAGCCATCGGAAACGATGTGGTGGACCGTCAACACGAGCACATGTTCTTCTGGTCCAAGCCGAACCAGAGATGCGCGCAAAAGTGGACCACGCGTTAGATCGAACGGCCGGCTCGCTTCTTCCGCCGCGAGCTTTAACATGCGCGACTCGCGTTCACCTTCCGGCAACTCACTAAAATCCGACAATTCCAGCGCCAATTCACTCGGTGGTCCAACAAACTGCACCGGCTTATCATTGGCCGTACCGTAGTAAGTACGAAGAATTTCGTGTCGTCGTATGACTTCGTTGAGTGTGCGCGCGAGTGCCGTTTGATCAAGATAGCCGCGCAGACGAACTGCGGTTGGAATGTTGTAAGCAGACGTGCTCGGTTCGAGTTGATAGAGAAACCAGAGTCGTTGTTGCGAGTACGACAACGGTAGATTTTCTTCACGCGAGACGGGAACAAGCGGCGGCACTGGTAAATTTTTGTCCGCCCGCAACGCGGCTTCGACTTGCGCCGCCTGCGGTCCGAGTACCGGTATTTCGAAAAAAAGTTTGAGGGGCAACTCCGCGTCGAGATATGACTGCGCACGCGAAACGAGTCGCGTGACTAACAGCGAGTGGCCGCCAAGCTCGAAGAAATTATCGTCGAGACCGACACGCTCAACCTGCAAAACTTCAGACCAGATACCCGCGAGCAACTCCTCGATCGGCGTGCGTGGCGCAATGTAATCGTCAGCGAACGCAAGCTGAACATCGGCGGGCGCGGGCAAGGCGCGACGATCGACTTTTCCATTTTGTGTAAGCGGCAACTCGTCGAGCACCACAAACGCGGACGGGACGAGGTGATCGGGCAAACTCTCACGCAAAGTCTTTGGCAATTGATCGACAGAAATCTCATCACCAACAACATAAGCAACGAGACGTTTGTCCCCATCATAGTCGCGCGTTACGACAATCGCCTGCTTCACTCCCGCCGCCTGACTCAGTGCCGTTTCGATCTCACCGAGTTCGATACGAAAGCCGCGCACTTTAACCTGATCGTCAGCACGACCCAGAAACTCGATCGCCCCACCGGCGAGATAACGCACTCGATCTCCCGTGCGATAAAGTCGCGCGCCAGGTTGATCGCTGAACGCATTCGGAATGAACTTTTCCGCGGTTAGATTTGCCTGGCCGTGATAACCGCGCGCAAGACCGTCGCCGCCGATAAACAATTCACCAACAAAACCCGGCGGACACAAGAGCAGATTTTGATCGAGAATAAAGACCTGCGTGTTCGTGACCGGACGGCCGATCGGCACGGAGCGCGCGAACTCAACGCTGTGGTCCATCACGTGACAACAAGTGAACGTAGTGTTTTCAGTTGGACCATAGCCGTTGATCAATTTGCCCGAAGTCGAAGTGAGGAATTGCTTCACGTGCGCGGGTGACAACACGTCTCCGCCGGCCAGCAGTTGTCGCAATGAACTCAGCGCCCCCGGTTGTTCATCGACCATTTGATGAAATAGTCCCGCGGTCAACCACAACGTCGTCACTTCATGTTCATGCAGCGCGCGAGCGATGTCCTGCAGCGAAGCGAGACCGGGAGGCATGAGAATCAACCGCGCGCCGTTGAGTAACGCGCCCCAGATCTCAAAGGTCGAAGCATCGAAAGTAAGTGGCGCAAACTGGAGGAAGATTTCATCCGGACAGAAATTCGCATAGTTGTTATTGCTAACCAGTCGGACGACGCCGCGATGTGGAACTGCGACTCCTTTCGGTCTGCCGGTCGAACCCGAAGTGTAAGCGATGTAAGCGAGTCGTTCGGCTGTCGTACTTAGTTCGGGATTGTGTGTTGCCGCCGTGAAATCAGCGTCGAGCAAAACCACGGGCGCATGATACGAAGGCAATGAATCTTCAAGTGATTCGACTGTGAGTAGCAACGCGACGTTCGCATCATCGAGCATGAACAATAGACGTTGGTCGGGATACGACGGATCGAGTGCAACGTAAGTTGCGCCCGCCTTCAGGGTGGCGAGTACGGCGACGATCATATCGAGCGAGCGTTCGAGATAAATTCCGACGCGAGTCTCTTCACCGACTCCGTATGACGTCAAGTGATGGGCCAACTTATTGGCGCGCTCGTTCAGTTCGTTATAAGTGAGACGAACGTCGCCCGCGACTAAGGCGATGTTGTCCGGCGCACGGCGAACCCATTCTTCAAACAAATCCGGAATGGAACTATCGTTCGGATATAGTCGAGTCGTGTTGTTCCAATCGTTGAGAAGTTGATGTCGCTCTTCGTTTATGAGCAGGTTGATTTCGGAGATGCGTTGATCCGGATTTGCGACTACAACCTCGAGTAACAGCCGGAAACGAGCGGCAAGAGTGCTGATCGTCGCTGCTTCAAACAACTCGGTGCCGTAAACAAACGCGCCGAGCAGTCCTTCCGCAACGGACATTAAGTGAAGTTCGAGATCGAAACGCGTAGTCGCGGCCGTGAACTCGTGCGGGTGCAGCGTCAGTCCTGGTAACTCGAGCGAGGCGGCGGCTACGTTCTGCAGATCGAACGCGATTTGAAAAAGAGGATTGCGATTCGCTTCCCGGTTTGTTTGCAACTCCGCGACGAGTAACTCAAACGGCAAATCCTGGTTCGCATAAGCGCCAAGCGACGTCTCGCACACACGCGCAATTAACTCGCGAAATGATGGGTCGCTGGAAACGTCAGTTCGCAACACGAGGGTGTTCACAAAAAACCCGATCAGGCTTTCGACTTCTTCGCGATTGCGGTTTGCGACAGGAGTTCCGATCACTAAGTCGTCCTGATCGGTGTAACGTTGCAACAGCGCCTTGAAACCGGCGAGCAACGTCATAAACAATGTCGCGCCTTCGCTCAGACTTAAACTCGCGAGCGACTCCGACAGTTCTCGTGGAAGTTCAAACAGAAAAGTCGCACCGCGATAACTCAACTTCGCCGGACGAACTTTATCCGCCGGCAACTCGAAAAACGGTGGGGCTCCGGCGAGACGATCGCGCCAGTAGTTCAACTGCCGGTCCAGCACCGCGCCACTCAACCACTCACGTTGCCACGCGGAAAAGTCAGCGTACTGAATCGGCAATTCCGCGAGTGGCGACGGTTGGTTCATCACTCGCGCCGCATATAACACGCCCAACTCAGTCTTCAACACACCCTGCGACCAACCGTCGCTAATCAAGTGATGCGTAGTGACGATGATGACGTGTTCGTCTTCGCGCAGTCGCAACAACTCAACGCGAATGAGTGGACCATGCACGAGATCAAACGGGCGTTCAGTTTCTTCTCGCGAAAGCCGCAACGCCTCTGCGCCGGCATCTGGAGAATGACCGAGATCGACTAAAGGAATTGTTAGTTCCAGACTCGGCGCGATCTGTTGCACCGGCTGGCCGTCAACTACGGCAAAGCTTGTACGCAGACTTTCATGTCGTCGCACGATCTCGTTGAAAGACCAACGTAGCGCGGCGACGTCGAGTTTGCCGGTGAGACGTACGGCCTCGGAGACGTTGTAAGCAACCAGTTCGGGTTCTAATTGTCCCAGAAACCAGAGACGTTGTTGCGCAAACGAAAGCGGCGCTGGTCCAACTCTCGCACACCGCCCGATCGTCTGCGCTTCAGACGTGTCCTGCGGCAGACCGGCGAGACGTTTTTCGAGAAGCGCGCGCTTCGCCTCCGACAGGCGCGCACGTGCGTACTGAGCGGAACTTTCTTTAATCTCAGAGTCCATTTTGTAAAAGCTGTTCGGCCTCTTCATCACTCAAATTGTCGAGTTGTTCGATCACTAAGTCCTCAATCGCTGCGGCCAACTCAAACACAGTTGTCTTCCAAAACAGTTCGCGTAACGGTAACTCGACGCCAAAAGTGCGGCGTACGCGAGACACGAGTCGCGTCGCGAGGATCGAGTCGCCGCCTAACTCGAAGAAGTTGTCGTGAATACCAACTCGATCGATGCCGAGTACGTTCATCCAGATCTCGACGAGTCGCGCCTGGGTCGGATTTTCGGGCGCGACGAAAGCTTTGTTCAGTTCCGGTCGCGACGCGTCGGGCACGGGCAACGCATTTCGATTTACTTTGCCGTTCGGCAACAACGGCAATTCAGCGAGCTCGATAAAGAGCGACGGAATCATGTATTCGGGCAGACGTTGCATGAGATACGACCGCCACTCGCCGGGAGTGGGAACATCTTTGCTGCCGACGACGTAGGCGATGAGACGTTGCTCGCCCGGCCGGACTTGTTGTGTGTGAACAACGGCACTGCGCACCGCGGGATGACGCGACAGCGCGACTTCAATCTCTCCGAGTTCGATACGAAAACCTCTGACCTTGACCTGATGGTCCAGGCGACCCGCAAACTCGAGTTTTCCGTCTTCGAGATAACGCACGAGGTCGCCGGTGCGATAAAGACGCGCGCCTGCTTCAGCACCAAATGGATCGGGAACAAACTTTTCAGCTGTGAGATCCGGACGACGCAAATATCCATGCGCTAGACCCGCGCCGCCGATCAGAAGTTCACCATAAATTCCGATCGGCACCGGATTCATAAACTGATCCACAACATAGAAGCGCGTATTCGCGACCGGTGGTCCAACTGGAACAGGCCCGGTGCCACTCATTATTCGCACAATGCCGGAATATATCGTCGTTTCGGTTGGGCCATACAGGTTCCATAATTCGCCGCATCTCGCCAGCAATTGATCGGCGAGCAAAGGATCGAGAGGTTCACCCGCGGTGAATACTTTCAGTCGCGAGTCGCCCTGCCAATCTGCGTCAACGAGCATTCGCCACAACGCAGGTGTGCCTTGCATGACTGTCGCGCCAGAAGTCTTCACCAGTGCTGCTAACTGCAATCCGTCGGTGGCAACTTCACGATTCGCGATGACGAGACGACCGCCGGTGATGAGAGGTAGAAAACACTCTGCAGTCGCGACGTCGAACGACAAAGTGCTGACGGAAAGCATCGTGTCAGTTGCAGTGAGCGAGATCTGCGACAACACCGTATGCAACAGATTGACGACACTGCGATGCGGTACTTCGACACCTTTTGGTTGGCCCGTCGATCCTGACGTATAAATCACGTAAGCGCGTTGTTCGTTCGTCAGTGGACGTTCGAGACTGCCTGAGTCGTTCCACTCGTCATCGTAACGAACGATACGTCCATCAAATTGCGGCAACTTGTCAGCGACGCCAGCTTCAGTCAGCACTACACGAACGCCCGAGTCCTGCAACATGAACGACAGACGTTCCGCCGGATATTTTTCGTCGAGTGGCAGATACGCAGCGCCCACTTTCAGGATCGCAAGTAACCCGACGATCGCACGGGATGAACGCGGCATGAAAAGTCCAATCAGTTCCTCCTGAGCGAGATGGCGCGCGAGGCGATTAGCGTATTCGTTTAACTCCCGATAAGTGAGAGTTTCATTTTCAAATACGAGCGCCACGTTGTCAGGTGTACGCTCAACCTGCGCCTCGAATAACTCATGGACAAATCGATCATTGGAATGAGCGGCTGACGTGTCGTTCCAATCGATCAGTAGTTGTCGTTCTTCCGCCGCGCTCAACAACGGCAACTCCGACAACCGCAAGTTTGAATCGACAACAATCGCTTCGAGAATGTTCTCGAGATGTTGGGCCATGCGTTCGATTCGTTCGCGGCGATACAAGTCAGTCGGATACTCGATGTCGACTTCATAACCAGCATCTGTCTCCGTCATCGCAAGGGTCATGTCGAAACGCGATGCGCCGTTGTCGACGTCGAGATGCTTCGCCGACAAACCGAGCGTGTCCATGATCGTGAGTTCGGGAAAGTCGAGATAGATGAGTGAGTGCTGCACGATCGGGTTGCGACTCGCGTCCTGCGCCGGCCGCAACTCCTGTACTAACTTTCCAAAAGGCAAGTCCTGATTCGCAAAACCTTCCAACACAGTCACGCGCTCGCGTTGTAACAACTCGCGAAACGTTGGATTGCCGGTAACGTCCGTGCTCAACACGATGAGGTTGAGTAGATAGCCCACCATGTTTTGCAACTCCGGACGATTACGGTTCGCGAAAGTCGTGCCGACGAGGAGTTGTGATTGACTCGTGTAGCGATAGAGCAACGATTTATAAGCGGCGAGGGCTAGTGTGAACATCGTCACACCTTCGCGTCGACTCAACTCTCGCAGCGCTTCGAGTAATCGTTTGGCATACCGCGTGTAAACACGCGCGCCGCGAAAGTTTTGCAGGGGCGGGCGCGGGAAATCAGCCGGAACTTCGAGCACGTAGGGCGCGCCGGTGAGTCGACGTTTCCAGTACTCCGCCTGTTTGTGATACGTCTCACTTTCCGCAAGGCTTCGTTGCCAGAGTGAGTAATCCGCATACTGAATCGGCAAAGGCGGCAATGGCGAGGGTTCACCTTTGGCAAAAGCTTCGTAAAGTAGACCAGTTTCCTGCTCGAAGATCGCGCCGGACCAGCGATCGGTGACGGTGTGATGCATGTTCTGATGCAAAACGTGATCGTCCGCGGCGAGACGTATCAAGCCGACGCGAAACAATGGTCCTTTCTCTAAATCAAACGGCGCCGAAAAAGTTTCCGTCACGAGTCGCATTGCTTCTCGCTCGCGCTCGTCGAGTGGTAGAGATTGCAGATCGATCGTTTCTAGTTTGAATTCAACTTCGGGATTGATGACTTGCATCGGTTCGTCGTCGACGATGGTGAACGTCGTGCGCAAAACTTCGTGGCGCGCGATCAACTCTCGAATCACCCGTTCCATGATGCGTTCATCAAGTGGACCACGAATACGACTAGCACTGAAGATGTTGTAAGCGGCGTTGCCGGGTTGGAGTTGATCGATAAACCAGAGCCGCTCCTGATCGATCGAAGTCAGAAACACGTTCGTGTCTTGCTGCGGCCGGCGTGGAATTGGTTGAAGAGCCGACCGCTGATCTTTTTCCCCTGACCGCTTCGCATAGCGCGCTCGCAATTCGTCTAAACGCATCAAACTTTCGAGCATTAACTCCGCCGCGACTCCAAAATCAACCAGACACGCAATCTCATCGACACCAATTTCAACCAACGTGTCGATCAGTCGCGCACACTTCGCTGGGGTACCAAGCAACGTGCTCGCTTCGTAATACTTCTCGAACGCCGCATCCATCAGCGCGACTCTGTCCGCTTCAGTAACGCCCGCCACGTTCTCATATTGTTTGAAGTAAGTGCGCAGATAGTTGGAAAAAGGCGCGCGCACAGTCTCTTTGACTTTCGCGTCGTCAGCGCCGACAAATGTGTGCAGCATAATCGTGACGACGCCGGTATACGGATCGTGACCATGCGTCGCACGCGTGTCGCGATAAAGTTTGATGAGTTGGGCCAACTCGGACGGTGAGTAGCCAACATAAGCGGCGAGGATGTTGGCGCCAATAGCGCCGGCGCGTCGCCACGTGTCTTTATTACCGGAACTCGTGATCCAGATCGGCAACGTTCGTTGCAACGGTCGCGGCAGGATTTTTACTTCAACTATCTCCCCGCCCGTCGTCGGCAGTTTTACTTTTTCGCCCGCCCACAATTTCTGAATCAATTCGATGTGACGAAACATCACTTCCTTGCGATCGTCGTAATCGTGCGGCGCAAAGATGAAATCATTCGAGTGCCAACCGGAGGCGAACGAAAGACCCACTCGTCCATGTGAGAGATTGTCGACGAGTGACCACTCTTCAGCGACACGGACCGGATGATGCAGCGGGAGTGCGACACTGCCCGCGCGAATCTGGATGCGTTCGGTCAGGACCGCGAGGGCCGCGCTCAATACTGACGGATTTGGATAAAGACCCCCAAAGTCCTGGAAGTGTCGCTCAGGCGTCCAGACGGCAGTAAAGCCATTGCGATCTGCAAACTTCGCGCTCTCGAGGACGAGATGATATTTGTCGTCAGAAGCTTTCGAACCATCGTCGGAGAAAAAGTAGAGACTGAAATTGATACTTCCGGTTCGATCGTCGCGTGACGCGACTTCCGGTTGTCGTTGCAGTTCTTCCGGCGCAGGCGATTCAAACTCGAGTGCGAGATTTTCCAACTCTGTGACTTCGCGTATGAGCAACTCAGAGATGCGCGCGGCGAGTACGCTTGCTGTTTGCGACTCGAAGATTACGCGGAGGGGAAGATCGATCTTGAAAGTCGAGCGAAGTTGGGCGACGAGTTGAAGTGCGATCAGTGAGTTGCCACCGAGATCGGAGAAATTATCTTCGGGGTGGATTGTTTCCAGTCCGAAGAGGTCGCGCCAGATGTCGAGGATCAAGGATTCGGTGTTTGAAGAAGGCTTACCGCAGAGAGGCAGAGTTTCGGAGACTGGTTCGATTTTGATCGGGTCAGGTCTATTTGAGGGAGGATCGATCCAGTAACGGCGACGTTCGAATGGATAAGTCGGCAGCGGCACTCGGCGTTGGTCGGTATAAAATTGAGTCCAGTCGATCTCGACGCCCGCGACCCACAGTTGGCGCACAGTTTTTAGCAGTGACGGGCGCAGACTTGCGAGCGCGATGCTTTCCGACGAATGTTGGGCTGCGAGTGTGCTCAGTGTTTGGCCTGGTCCAACTTCGAGTAGCACGAGAGCCGGATCGTCTAATAGTTTTGCCACTCCGGCTGAAAATTGCACCGCTTCGCGTAGATGTCGCGACCAATACTGAGGATCGATTGCCTGCTCGTCGGTAATCCAGGTGCCGGTGACATTTGAAAGATAAGGTTTTTGCGGCGGGTGCAGCTTGACCTTCGCCACGACGGCGGCAAACTCCGCCATCGCCGGTTCCATCATCGCCGAGTGAAACGCGTGCGAGGTGTGTAAACGACGAGAGATTACGCCCTCGGCCGAAAGTTGCTGGTCCAACTTGTCGACGGCGTCGCTCGTGCCCGATAACACGCAGAGTGACGGCGAATTGATCGCCGCGAGCGAAACCTGTTCGCTCAAAAGCTTTTCCACCTCATTTGGGCCGAGCGATACAGCAAGCATGGCGCCGCGCGGCTGTCGCGCCATGATCTCGCCACGCGCGGCGACGAGTTTGAGCGCATCGGCTGGGGAAAAGACACCCGCCAGACACGCCGCGACGTACTCGCCGATGCTGTGACCCAACATCGCACGCGGCACAACTCCCCACGTCGACCATAACTTCGCCAACGCATACTCGACGCAAAACAACGCAGGCTGCGCAAAACGCGTGTCGGCCAGACGCACCGCAGCGTCTTCCGGCGACAAATCTTTTGCGTAAATAATTTCTCTTAAGTCGACTCCGAGTGACGCGTGTAAAAGTTCGGCACAATGGTCCAACTCTTCTCTAAAAACCTGCTCGCGTTCGTACAACTCGCGACCCATATCGACGTACTGTGCACCTTGCCCCGGAAACATAAATGCGACCGGACGGTTCGAGTACTGCGTCGCCTGAGAACGATGCGAAGAAATCAATTTCGCAATCGCGTCTTCGCGATCGCGACAGACCAAAGCGAGACGATGTTCGAACGCTCTTCTTCCTACACTCAACGTGTACGCGACATCGGCAAGATTGATATCGCTATTTCTCTCGAGGTGCCGGGCCAGATTCTTGGTTGCCTGGTCCAAAGCACTCTGAGTTCTCGCTGATAAGACCAGGAGATATGGTCCAACCGATTTAGAACTCATACTCGCAGGCGCTTCTTCCAACAGGACGTGAGCATTCGTGCCGCCAATCCCAAACGAACTCACCCCTGCTCGGCGCGGAGTTTCACCTGCACTCCACGAACGCAACTCCGTATTGACGAAGAAAGGACTATTAGCGAAGTCGATATTTGGATTGGGCTGTTCGAAGTGCAGACTCGGCGGAATCTCTTTATGTTCGAGCGCGAGAATGGTCTTAATAAGACCCGCGACACCTGCCGCCGCATCGAGATGTCCGATATTAGTTTTTACCGATCCAATAGCGCAGAAATGCCGTGTTTCCGTATTGAAGGCATTGGTGAGCGCCGCGATCTCGATCGGATCGCCTAACACCGTTCCTGTCCCGTGCGCTTCGACGTAACCAATCGTCTCAGGCTCGATCGAGGCGAGTGCGAACGTCTCTTCAATGACACTCGCCTGTCCCGCGACCGCCGGCGCCGTGTAACCCACCTTGACCGCGCCGTCATTATTAATCGCAGAACCTTTGATAACCGCACGAATGTTGTCGCGATCGTCTAGGGCGTCGGCCAGTCGTTTGAGCACAACGACACCGAGTCCACTTCCCTTCACGGTGCCGCGCGCGCGTGCATCGAACGCGCGACAGTGCCCGTCGGGAGAAATAATTCCGCCTTCCTGATGATGACTACCAATTCCCTGTGGCACACCGATCGAAACGCCACCCGCGAGGGCTAGATCACACTCGTGATTCAGCAAACTCTGACAGCCGAGATGGACCGCTACGAGTGAAGTCGAACACGCGGTTTGCACGCTGAAACTCGGGCCTTTCAAGTTCATCCGAAATGAAACTTGCGTCGCGAGATAATCGCGGTCGTTACCGATGATGGTTTGTGAAGCGCCCAGCGATTCGAGCAATTTGCGGTTCGGGTAGAGATTGTGCAGAAAGTAAGAGTTGAGACTTTCACCGGCAAACACACCGACGCGACCGTTATAAGTCTCCGAGTTATAACCGGCATTTTCAAGTGCGTTCCACGACTCTTCGAGAAAGAGTCGATGTTGCGGATCGAGTGTCTCAGCTTCACGCGCAGTGAAACCGAAAAACGCTGCGTCGAAGAGTTCAACGCCGTCGAGTACGGCTTCAGCTTTGACGTAATTAGGATCGTCGAGTGAGTTGCGATCGACACCCCGACGCAGAAGGTCCTCGTCAGAAAAGAAAGAGATCAACTCCTCGCCTGCACGCAGACGCTCCCAAAACTCTTCGATATCTCGCGCCCGCGGAAACCGGCCCGCAAGACCCACTATCGCAATATCAAACTCACTCATACCTACCTCTTACACCTATTACATCTGGCGTCTCTGCGATTAAAAAATTTCTTCGCGAATTGATTTGAAGAAATTGATCCAGAGCCGCCACATCTCTTCCGCACTTGCTACTACTTGTCCCTGCTCTTCCTCGTTCAACGATTGGTCCAACGTTTGAGTTGAACTTTCCACGTGACCCGGTTCCTGCGCGACGTGAATGTCGACCCACGGCAGAGTGCGCAAACCGGTCGAACGTTTCATCAGGGCGCCAATAGTAGCCACCATCGGCAAGTCGACGACTTCAGTTCCGTAGAGAAATCCGAGTCCGGAGAGATATTCACCCGACGCTTTCTCGTAACCGGCGACAAGCGCGCGCGTCGCTTCGAGTGGCGCGGCTTCAGTGAATTGCTCTTTGACAAAGCCGCCGCTCGTCATCGTGTCCACGTACACTCGCTCGTGCGCGCGTTGTGGATCACCCTCGCCTAACTCTTCCCAGAGAATACGCGAGATGAAAGTTTGACTTTCGATGTTTGGCGTGACCGAGATCAGTCGCGAGAGAAACGTGGGAAAGTAATGCAGCGGATGAAACCACTGGCCCAGGATCACGACCGCGTGTTCTCTCGCTAACGTACCGCAGTCGTCCTTCAACTCCTTGAGGTAGGTTACGAGCGCCGCGCGCTCGTTGTTTGCCGGCAGGTTGTCCACCCTGTTTCTGGAAAATGCTGGCGTTGACATAAACTCCGTTACCTTTCTTATTAAGACTTACTATGCTTGCGTGACCGCGCTCTAACTGACGCGCGTCTGGCGTTCGCCCGTTCGCGATTTGTCGACGAATCTGATTTGGATTCAGGTGCGTCATCGAGATGTTGGGCCAACGCGCGGACCGTAGGAAAATTGAACAGGTCGGCGATCGCGATTTCGCGTGCTAATCGTCGTTGCAACTCCTCGTGTACGAGCACGAGTAACAACGAGTGGCCGCCGAGTTCGAAAAATACGTCGTTGACGCCGACTGTTTCTAACTTCAAAAACTCCTGCCAAACTTCTGCGATCGTCTTTTCGAGTGGTGTTTGGGGAGCGGCAGTTATCGTTCGCCGCAAAACATTTGGGGCAGGCAAAGCGCTACGGTCCAACTTGCCGTTCGTACTCAGTGGCATCGCGTCGAGTACTTCAAACTGCGAGGGCAACATGTACGCGGGGAGTTTGTTTCGCAGAAACTCGCGTAATTCGTGTATTGCCGGCGCTGGCTCATTCGTCGTGACATAAGCAACGATACGATCCGTTACCACGATCGCTGCTTCACGCACGCCTGGATGATCACTGAGAGCGCTTTCGATCTCACCTAACTCGACGCGATAACCGCGGAGTTTGATCTGCTGATCGGGGCGGCCGAGATACTCGATGTCGCCATCTTCGAGATAACGCGCGAGATCTCCAGTCGCATACAAACGCGCTCCCGGTTCGAGACTGAAAAGGTGCGGCACGAAGCGTCGAGCAGTCTCAACAGAATTGTTGAGATATCCGCGAGCCAGACCTGCGCCGGCGATGTAAATCTCGCCAACAACACCAACCGGAACCGGCTGGAGTCGCTGGTCCAACACGTAGGTTTGCGCGTTCGGTATGGGACGTCCGATCGAAATTACTTCGGTGTCTTGCAGACTGAACTTATGGACGGTGGACCAGACAGTCGCTTCAGTTGGCCCATACTCGTTGTACAAAGACGCACCGAGCATCGTCGCGAAGTGGCGTTGCGGTAACCCGGGCGGACACGCTTCGCCGGCCACGATCACAGTGTTGAGTGTTTTTAGTCGAGCGTGGTCCTTGCGTAAAAGCAACGAATAAACTGCCGGCAAACACAATATGTGCGAAGCGTTTTCGGTTTCGATCAGAGTCGCTAAGGCGGGTAAGTCGCGTTCGAAATCTTTGGCCGGGAGTACGAGTTTGCCGCCCTGGCACAGCGTCCAGAAGATTCCGGCCACCGAACTATCAAAGAAGAAGGGCGAAATGAGTACAAAACTTTTTACCGGCTCTTCGTAGTAAGCGAAACGCGCAGTCGTTGAATGGACCAGGTTGCGATGAGTGATCTCGACGCCTTTCGGACTGCCCGTCGATCCGGACGTAAAGATCACATAAGCGAGGTTGCGCGCGTCGATCTCCGTTGCAGGATTTTCTTCTTTGTGTAATTGCTCGCCATCGAGTGCCAGCGAATGAATTTCCCCAGGCATCCGGGCCAGCAATTTTTCTTGCGTGAGCAGGACCTTAATTCCCGCTTCATTAACGATCGTCTGTAAACGTTCTCGAGGAGTGTCGGGCGCGAGTGGAACATACGCGCCGCCGGCCTTCAAAATCGCAAGCAGGCCAACGATCATCTCTACAGATCGTTCGACACAAAGACCGTAAGGGTGGTCCTCCGTGACCACCTCCGCGTCGAATAACAAACGATGCGCCCAGGCATTTGCGCGTTCGTTTAATGCCCGATAAGACAGACGTTGATCGCCAAAAACTAAAGCGGTTGCGTCAGGCGTTCGTACGGCTTGTTCTTCGAAGAGTTCGTGAATGCAACGTTCACGCGGAAAATCAATCTGTGTATCGTTCCAATCGAATAACAACTGTCGCCGCTCTTCGTCGCTGAGAAGGTTGATAGTTGATACCGATTGGCTTGAATCCCCCACGATCGACTGGACCAGGTTCACAAAATGTTGGCCCAGGCGTTTGATCGTTGCGGCACTGAACAAATCGACGTCGTAAGTCAGGCGGCACTCAAGTCCATCCATCAACTCCGCCACTTCGAGTGCTAAATCAAAACGAGCGACAGGATTTTCGATCTCTAATGCAGTTAACTTGAGATCCGCGAGTGTGAGTTCGTGCGCGGGGATGTTTTGCAACGCGAAGAGCACTTGAAACAGCGGGTTGTGACTCAACTCCCGCTCCGGCCGGAGTTCTTCGACAATTCTTTCAAACGGAACTTCCTGATGCGCGTACGCTCCCAAACAAACTTCCCTCACTCGCGCTAACAACGAAACAAAACTCTCTTCCGCTTCTAGCTTCGTACGCAACACGAGGGTGTTCACAAAGAACCCGATCAAAGGT
>DATDMC010000002.1:0-18623 GCA_036518995.1 Pyrinomonadaceae bacterium
AGTCTGCGAGATACCACCGACGTAAAGTCGGTGGTATCTGGCACCTTATGTAGATGCCGGGGTAGGTAAAAAGTGAGACTTTCACCGACATAAAGTCGGTGGTATCTTGGCGCCCCATGTAGATGAGTGGTTAGGTAAAAATTGAGACTTCCACCGACATAAAGTCGGTGGTATCTTGCAGACTCGGAAGGTTCGTGTGTTAGCTTGAAATTGAAAAACCACCGACGTGAAGTCGGTGGTATCTTGGCGCCCTATATAGATGATGGGTTAGGTAAAAACGGAAACTCCGACCGACATAAAGTCGGTGGTATCTTGGCACCCTATGTAGATGAGGAGTTAGGTAAAAAGCTGAAACTCCCACCGAAGTAAAGTCGGTGTCTCCGCTCGGACAGAATGAGCCACTTCATCCCTCTAACCCTCCGGTGTTGCATTGTGACACGCAATAACGCTGCCAATCATTAAGACCTCTCTTTCAGATTTTGACTCTAACTTAAGCAACACCAGACGTTACCTTCCTGCTCATCTCTGCGGCATAGTCATTGCAGCTAATTTTCTGAAATTTGGCTGCTACGAGTGTGCCGAATCATTTATTCGAAATATTAACTAAGAAAATCGACGGAGGAACGATGCGACCCATCAAGCACGCGGAGAGAGGTTTGACCCTGTTAGCGGGAGGGCTTTTCAATGCAATTCAGTCTATTAATAGGTTTAAGCCCAATCCCTCTTTTACCCCCAAATGGTCAGATAAGCCGCTCTTGAAATCGTGGCAGAAAAGCAAACCAACCCTGGGTTGGCCACGAACCACGGATTCACTTTGTCCAAATTGCGTGATCGAAGCCCGTGAAGAGATCTTTAGTGGTAAGAAGGACGTCAGCGTCCTTATTAATGAGAAGGTCGGCGAAATCAAAGCTCAGATCATCGAACGTGATGGCGAAATCTGGATGATCAAGGATTGCCCGACCCACGGTCACTTCGAAGATATGATGGCCATCGATGCGAAGTTTTTGACCCACATCGAGAAGATGTTCCCCGGTCGCGACATCGATGCCCACAACGACGAGAAACTTCATAATCATGGTTCAAGCACCGTTAAGTATGGTCGCGGCGCGGTTTTAACCGTCGACCTTACCAATCGTTGCAACATGATGTGCGACCCTTGCTTCATGGACGCCAACCAGGTTGGATTCGTCCACGAGCTGAGCATGGACGAGATTAAAGAGATTCTCGATAACGCGATCACCATTAAGCCGCGCCGCCAGATGTCGGTCCAGTTCTCAGGTGGTGAGCCGTCAATCTCGCCGCACTTCCTCGAGTCGATTCGTTACTCGCGCAAAGTTGGTTACAACAGCGTGCAGGCTGCGACGAACGGTATCGAGTTCGCGAAGAGCAAAGAGTTCTGCAGGGAAGCTGCTGAAGCCGGTCTTCGCTACGTTTATCTCCAGTTTGACGGAATCGGTAACGACGCAAACAGCCACCGTCAGGTTGGCAACTTGTTCGATGTGAAAATGCGCGCCATCAACAACCTGCACGAAGCGGGTGTTGAAATCGTGCTCGTCACCACGCTGGTCAACGGCATCAACAACGACCAGGTTGGTTCGATCATTCGCTTTGCGCTGGACAATCCTAAAAAGATTGCGTTCTTGTCGTTCCAGCCAGTTTCATTTACCGGCCGCGACGAAGAGATTACTGAACATCGTCGTCTCCAGCAGCGCTACACCCTTTCGCACCTGGCACATGACGTGAAGAACCAGGTTGGTATCACTGAACCGACGCGCGATTGGTTCCCGCTGTCGCTCATGGGCGCCTTCGCTGATTTTGCCGATCTCGTGCACGGACCAGAAGCGGAATGGGGCCAGGTTTCCTGCGGTTGTCACCCGAACTGCGGTGTCGGTACGGCCGTGATGATCGACAAGGAAAACAAAGAAATGCGTCCAGTTCCTGAGTTCCTGAATATTCCGGGACTCGTGAAGGACATGCAGAAGATCACGGACGCTGCGCGTGGCAAGTGGATGTCCAACGTCATGATGGGTTTGACGCTCTTGAAGCACTACAATCCATACAAGTCGCCCTCGCAGTTCACGCTTTACGAGCTCTTCAAGAAGTTTGACAAGTCGTTTGGTTTGACTGGTAAAGACTACGGCAAAGTCAGCGGCGATCGCAGCGTGACCGACATTGAGAAGCGACGGTCAGATCGTTGGAACTTCCTCTTCATCGCCGGCATGTGGTTCCAGGATCTCTTCAACTATGATTTCCGACGCACTGAAATGTGCATCATCCCTTACGGTACACAGGAAGGCGAGATCTCCTTCTGTGCTTACAACACGGGTATTGGTTGGAGAAACATCATCGAGAACATGCACCAGAACGCGACGGTTGCGAAGTGGTACAAAGAGCACGGTCGTCACGAGATCTTTGCTGGTGGTCATGACGTGGAGTTGGCGGACAAGTCACACGGTCTAATTCTTAATGAGATGGACTTGACTCGTCCGAACAAACCCCAGATGGAAGGTCCAAAGACGGCGCACGAAGAAGCCGTGATGATGCGTCAGATGTACCAGAAGATGGTGCTCGACAAGCAACTCGATATCAAAGAAGCTGATAAGCCGGTCCAGATTAAGGGCCTGAGCCGCAAGAAGGAAGAAGTTGCGGAAGCCGTGATGGTGTAGTTTGTAATGGTTTTGCGATAATGAGCCCCGCGCATAGTATTTGTCGCGGGGCTCATTGTTGAGTCCGGACCCACCCGCTACCGCGAGGTGGTACCGACTTAAGACCCACCCGCTACCGCGAGGTGGTAACTGACTTAAGACCCAACAGCGACTTTGTAAGCTCGATTCCTGTTCAAGAAGGTGGGTGGTTTTAAAAATCTGAGATCTTAAATCTGGGATCTGAAAATACAAACCTCCTACACGCTCGCTTGACCGAATACGTCGCGCGCGTGTTAAATACTAAACCTACCTAATTGAGAAGGAAACGTAGAAAGAATGGCGATAGTTACTGTTAATCAGGGTGAATCAATCGAGAGCGCACTCCGGCGTTTTAAGCGCAAGGTGATGACCGAGGAAATTATTAAAGACGCAAAGAAGCACGCGTTTTTCATTCCGCCCGGTCAAAAAGCGAAGTTGAAGTCGGCGCTCGCCCGCAAACGCAATAAAAAGAAAGGTCGCATGCGGGTCCCGCGCGACTAGTTATTGCTCTCCAAATGAACGCGGCCCAGGCCGCGTTCTCATCTCACCAGCCGTTTCACCACAACCGGTCGAGAAGTGGACGCTCCTGAGTGAGCGCCAGCGAACGGTAGTGTGTGAAATGAGACTGTTATCCAGATGACACGCATTCTTATTACTAACGACGACGGTATCCACTCCGACGGGCTTCATAAACTTGAAGAAGCGCTGAAAGAGTTGGGCGACGTTTATGTTGTGGCGCCCGCGTCGGAAATGAGCGGCGCCTCGCATAGTTTGACGCTTGCTCGTCCATTGCGGATTCGTCAGGCTGATGAACGTCACTGGGCCATCGACGGCACTCCCACCGATTGCGTTACGCTCGCGCTAAACAAGATTCTAACCGCTGACAACTATCCCGATATTTGTGTTTCAGGAATCAATCATGGCGGAAACCTGGGTGACGACGCGACTTACTCGGGAACAGTCGCCGGAGCTTTAGAAGCGACAATTCTGGGTGTACCCGGAATCGCTTTAAGTTTAGTCGCGCGCGAGAATTTTGATTTCACTGCTGCTGCTTCAGTGGCGTTGCGTGCGACGCGTAAGGCCCTTGAAGAAGGTTTACCTCAGGGGACGTTGCTCAACATCAATATTCCTCGGACGGCGATCAAAGGCGTGAAAGTAACGCGGCAGGGAATCAAGAAGGCGCGACCTGTAATTACCGAACACATTGATCCACGCGGCAAGCCATACTTCTGGATCGGTGAAGAGAAGTTCACCAGCGAATCGCCTGAAGGTACTGACTATCACGCCATCGAACAGGGTTACGTGTCCGTGACTCCACTGCGCAGCGATATGACCGATCACCAGTCGTTGACCGCGATCGAGACGTGGAATTATCTGACGCACGAAGAGCTGATGCAGCGCGGATGATGGTTTCGCTTCGTAGAAGCGCGATTGTTATCCAGTTGTAGGCTATAAAACATGTCGCTCCTCCGGAGCGAAGAAGCTTTTAATCCGTGTCACTTTGCAACCACTAAATCGCCATCAGTCGGCTGTTCTGCAGGAATACTCCATTCCACGTGAGCGAATGGTGGCGCGTCTTCGCGATCATTACGGCATAAAAAGCGAGAAGGTGCTTGAAGCGATGCGGACTGTGCCGCGTCACTTTTTTGTTCCGGAAGCACTACGCGGTCGCGCTTATGGCGATCACGCTCTGCCGATCAGCGCCAACCAAACCATCTCTCAACCTTTTATCGTTGCCCGTATGACTGAGCTACTGGAACTCGACCCGAACGCTCGCGTGCTCGAGATTGGCGCCGGTTCCGGTTACCAGACGGCGGTGCTTTCAAAAGTAGCAGCTCAGGTCTACTCAATCGAACGCATTGGCGACCTGGCTCGTGAAGCGCAAGCTCGCATCAGGCAGCTTGAGATTTATAACGCTACGGTAAAGTGCTTTGATGGAACGCTTGGGTGGGCTGCGCATGGTCCATACGATGGGATCCTCGTGGCTGCAGGTGGTCCACAAATCCCGGATCCGCTGGTGGCCCAATTGAAAGTTGGCGGTCGCTTGGTTGTGCCGGTTGGCGAGTCGCGGGAAGCGCAACGATTAATTCGAGTCAGCAAAACGGAGCAGGGAACCAAAGTTGAAGATCACGGCGCTTGTGCATTTGTCCCACTGATCGGCCAACACGGATGGGGGGAAAGATGAGTTCTGAGTTCCGAGTTTAAAGTTTCGAGTTCCAAGTTTTGAGTTTTGAGTTTCGAGTTTTGAGTTTCGAGTTACAAAACTAGGAACTTGGAACTTGGAACTTGGAACTTGAAACTCGGAACTCAAAACTCGAGACTCGAAACTCGAAACTCAAAACTTGAGACTCGGAACTGATCCGGATCATGATCGCTAAAATCATCGAGATACTTTCTGGTTTTATCGTGGCCACTATTGCGGCGCTTGGTTATTCAGGCGTCGTTTTATTAATGGCGATTGAGTCGGCCTGTATTCCGCTTCCCTCAGAAATCATCATGCCGTTTTCGGGTTATCTGGTTTCGCGTGGTGAGTTGAATCTGTGGGGCGTGGGCATTGCCGGCGCCGTCGGTTGTGTGTTGGGTTCTCTGGTCGCTTACTGGGTGGGAATGTATGGCGGTCGTCCGTTGATCGAAAAATATGGACGCTACATCCTGCTCTCGCGTCATGATCTGGATCTCGCCGATCGCTGGTTTGCCAAATATGGTGAAGCGATTGTTTTTGTTAGCAGACTGCTTCCCGCTATTCGCACGTTCATCGCGTTCCCGGCAGGTGTCGCCCGCATGAACCTGCCGAAGTTTATTATCTACACGTTCGCCGGCTCGCTACCGTGGTGCCTGGCGCTTGCCTATGCCGGACAAAAGCTAGGCGAGCAATGGGACAAAGACGATACCCTGAAGACGTGGTTCCACCGGTTCGACTTCGTGATTGGTATTGTTGGTGTGCTGGCAGTTGCGTGGTGGATAAGACGACATATCAAACACTCACGCAGCGAAACGGCCACTTAGCTCAGTACCGTAACGCGGTAGCGTCGGGTCAGACCAGAGACTCAGAACCTACAAGATCAACGTGACCCGACTACGGTACTGACCTTACACCTGAAACTGATTACCAAGTAAGACCAATCGATCTACTGCCGTTCCTGCAGGTCCACTCAAAAAGATCAAATAAGGTCCTTTCTGAAATACGAGGATCCTCATTCCGTCCTGGTCCATGTAGAGACCATTAACATCGCGTACCTCAACCGTCTGTGCGCCACTAAGTCCTAAAACACTCCGCGCCAGTAACCACGTGCGCCACGCCTGAAACGACGACTCGTACTGAAAATTTAACGTGACCCATTCCTTATTATTCGCGTCCACATAACGCGCACCGCTCAGTTGATAGGGAATAAACGGCCTCATCTGCGACATGATCTTCTGTACGTCATCGCCGCCGCCACTCGATCGAGCAATCTGGTTTTCGATTTGCACGCCGGTGATGGTGTTGATCTCGATCAGGGTGAGCCCTGGAGGCGTTGAAGCGGGTAGCGTCCAAAGTGAATCTTTGACTTCCGGATAATCCAGCAGTCCTTGTCCATTACCGACATTCTGAGCAAGACGATCGACTACCGAACGGTTCGACGGATCGTCTGAATAGATAATGACAACAACGTCTGCACCTTGTTTGGTCAGGACATAAACACTCGCAGTTGCGGAGATGATCTTCGACCCGACATAAGTTGATCCATTCGGACTCGTTACTCGTACGCCTGTCTGTTGACCCCCGGTTGAACTGGCTATCGAGGTAGCCAATCCATTGCCGAAGTTTGGTTGGCTCGGCATCGTGTTTACGACATTGATGTACACGTCACCGCCGGTCGAGGTCGTTGGACCACTACCTTTTGGTCTCGGCCGGTAGGTTGACGAAGTCATTGAAGTTGCACCTTTGCTTAACCTCGCGCGATCGACTCCGGGTGGCAGTTTCGTAGTTGACTCTGAACTCGATTTAGCAACCGTTCCGCCGAGTGCCTCGGTTTGCACTGACGTCGGAGTCGCGGGGGCGTTCGGATCATTGTCGACTGGAAACTCCGTCATGGTCCCTGCTGCTCGTTCGGGAACGTCGGGAGCTTTGCGTTCAGGCGCTGAGTAGGAAGCCTTTCGCCAGACATAAATTCCGCCCGCCGCCACTCCGACGAAGATCAGACCAAGCACGACGAGACAACCCAGCAACAACGGACTGCGACGCTTCTTTCCCACGTTAAGAGGACGAACCGGTGGCTGCTGAAGCGGTGGCGCATTTCCCACTCCCATCCCAGGTGAGACGGCGGTGATCGTTGATTGCGGCTGAGGGCCACTCCGCGGCGGTGGTTGTGGCGACGCATTAATCGGTGGAGGCGTTGGAGAAACGACGGTTGGCGGAATGAGTAACGCGCCGCAATTCCGGCAGTATGATTCGCCGGGAGAAGCTAATGTTCCGCACTGTGGGCAGGCGGGCACTCGAATCGTCGGGTCAGCCATTGATGGGCCTCTCTTTTGTTAATCCGGGCTTAGTGCGAGAAAAACGCGTGTGAAGCTTCTAATCGACAACACGGTGAGATGTCAAAGGTTTTTGGGAGACTGAACTCTGTGTTCCGTGGATCTCTGTGACTCTGTGTTGAAATCGGGGTAGCATTTACGCCCACTTCGATTTCCAACACAGAGACGCAGAGAAGACGCAGAGACGCGGAGTTAAGTGCTGGTGGCGCCGGCGCTCGCAGACGAAGTTAAATTGTGGCGTTTGATCATCCGATCGAGCGTCTTGCGATCGATTCCCAGCACTCGTGAGGCGGCTTGCTTGTTCCACTTGGTGTGCTTCAAAACCTGGTTCACGTAACGACCTTCGATCTCGGACAGCGACGCCCAGTCTTGTTGTGCACTTTCGCTCGCCTGGCCCATATCAGTTGTTGACTCGCTCGGCTCGGCATAATTACGGATTCTTTCCGGCAGATCCTGGACCCGGATCATTCCGTCGCTCATCGCCGCAGCTCGCACTACAGCATTCTCCAGTTCGCGGATATTACCCGGCCATGGATATCGTTCGAGCAGGTCCTGAGCTTCCGGTGAAAATCGGACCACCGGATTCAGCGAATACATTCGTTCGGCAAAATTTTGCGCGAGTGGTGGAATATCTTCGCGACGTTCTCGCAACGGAGGCAGCGTGATCGAAACTGCATTCAAACGAAAGAAAAGATCCTGTCGAAACCGGCCCGCAGCCACTTCCTGCTCGACTAGTCGATTACTCGCTGCAATTACTCGCACGTCAACGTGCTGAGTTGTGTTTGCCCCGACGCGGCGAATCTCGCCTTCCTGCAAAACACGCAAGAGCTTTACCTGAAAATTCAAAGACGTCTCGGTTATTTCGTCCAGGAAAACAGTTCCGCCGTCGGCTTCTTCCCAAAGCCCGCGTCGATCTTTATCGGCGCCGGTGAACGCGCCTTTCGTGTGACCAAACAATTCGGATTCGATCAACTCGGCCGGAATTGCGCCGCAGTTGACCGCGACAAAAGGTTGGTTTGCACGTTTACTTCTACGATGTAGCAGCGATGCCACCAACTCTTTTCCGGTCCCGGATTCACCGGTCAACAACACCGAAAGATTTGTGGTGGCAACCCGACCCACCTGTTTCATCACTTCGATAAAAGCCTGACTCCGTCCCACTAGTTCGATATCAGCGTGTGGCGGCGGAGCATTCCGTTTATGCGAACGTTCGGGCCAGTTTTGGAGTTGATCGGCTAACGCGTTGGTTAGTGATTGTAATTCTTCAACTCCAAATGGTTTTAAGAGATAGTCATAAGCGCCAAAAGCGGTCGCATCCAAAGCTCCGGTGGCTGTGCCATGACCAGTCATCAAAACTACTTTGGTTTCTGGTTGTTCTTCCTTGAAGCGCTTCAACACACTAAAACCGTCAGCGCCTCCCAGGCGCACATCACAGAACACGACCGGCCAGGTTTGTTGAGTTGCTATCTCAAACGCTTGTTCGGCAGATTCCGCCTGGGTAACTGTCCACCCCAGGTCGGTTAAGATCATTGTTACAAAAGTTCTAACTTGCGGATCGTCATCTATGACTAAGGCTGGCAAAGGTGCCTTCATCTAATTTTCCCTTCAAATCAAATACTCGGTGGTCCAGGTTCGCGCGGTGAGGCGCGATCATTTTCCATTTCGCCCCGGCGGATCCAGTACCTGTCTTACCTTACGGGCCAACGCATACGCGGCAAATGGTTTCTGAATAAACTGAACTTTTTCGTCCAACAGGTTATGTCGCATGATCGCATCATCGGTATAACCTGACATGTAGATAACCCGGATGTTCGGTCTTAGCGGCATTAAATGATCAACGAGTTCTCGTCCTCCCATTTGGGGCATTACAACGTCGGTAATTGCTAAATGAATTGGTCCATCATATTGACGGGCAATTACTAGCGCCTGCTCACCATTGGCCGCCGAGAGCACGCTGTAACCCATTGTTTCCAGCACTTCCTGCGCAATTATGCGCACTTGTTCTTCATCCTCTACCAGCAGGATCGTTTCGTTTCCAGCTACTGGATTCACCTCTGAAGAACCTAAATCGTTCTCCTGATTTGCATTAACCGTCGGTAGATAGATCTTGAAAGTAGTACCAACCCCGACTTCACTATCGACTGAGATATAGCCACCACTTTGCCTGACGATTCCGTAGACAGTTGAAAGTCCAAGACCCGTTCCTCTGCCAGCCAGCTTGGTGGTGAAGAAAGGTTCAAAGACGCGATTCATCGTCTCCTCATTCATTCCGGATCCGTTATCGCTTACTTTAATCAATACATAATCGCCGGGATTGCAGGCCACGTGTTGTTGCGCAAACTCTTCAGTGAGGGTGGCGTTCTCAGTTTGAATTGTGATCTTACCGCCATTCGTAATTGCGTCTCGTGAATTGACGATCAGATTCATTATTACCTGATCGATCTGTCCGGGATCGGCCTTGACCATAGATAGATTTGGCTCGGTGATGGTGAAAAGATCGATGTCCTCACCGATCAGACGGCGCAACATCTTGTCGAGGTCCCACACGAGACTATTTAGATCGAGGACTTTTGGCTGCAGGATCTGTTTACGACTAAACGCGAGCAACTGTCTCGTAAGGTTCGATGCTCGATCACTCGCCTTCTTGATCTCAGTGACATTGTTGCGCATCGGGCTGTCTTCAGGGAGACGGCGCAACAACAATTCGGAGTAGCCGCCGATGACGGTCAAAAGATTGTTGAAGTCGTGGGCCACACCGCCCGCGAGTTGACCGATGGCTTCTAGCTTTTGCGACTGTCGTAGTTGTTCCTGAAGTTGGTTCTCGTTGGTTGTGTCCTGCTTTACGGCCACGTAGTTAACTGTCTTACCACTCGCGTCGTGAACCGCAGAGATAGTTGCTCGTTCGTAGAACAACGTGCCGTCCTTCTTGCGATTGATAAGTTGACCAACCCAAACATCACCTCGGGTAATGGTCTGCCACAAGTCTTCGAAAAGCGCCGGATCAGTTTTTCCGCTTTTCAACAAGCGCGGGTTCTTGCCAATCACTTCTTCTTTTGTGTAACCGGTGATGCGCTCGAAGGTTGGATTGACATACTCGATATTTCCGTCCGTATCGGTGATGAGCACGCTATCGCCGGTTTGTTCGACGGCAGCGGCCAGCCGCGTCAACTCACTCTGGGCCAATTTGTGTTCGGTAATGTCTTCAATACTGCCTTCGCGATAAAGCGGATCTCCGTGTTCATCACAGACCAGGCGAATATTTAGTGAAACCCAGATTTTTTGTCCGCCTTTGCGATAGCATTCCATCTCAAAGCCACGCACGATGCCGCACTCCTGCAATTTTTCATCAATCTCATTGGCCTGTTCACGGTCCACATAGAGTTGGCGAGCACTGTTGGTAACTGTCTGGATCAATTCCGCCGGGGACTCATAACCCAGGATGCGCGCAAGCGACGGGTTTACGGTTATGAAGTGATGATCGTTGGTAGACTGAAACATTCCCTCGACGGCATTTTCGAAGATCGAACGATAATTTGCTTCCGCCTTTTGTACTTGTTCGTAAAGGGAAGCACTCTCGACTGCGGTTGCCGCCGTGCTTGCAAGAATCGTAAGCGCCTTCATTTGTCCCAACGAGAAGGCGCGAGTTCGGTGCAGGGAATTGATGTTAATTACGCCGACGAGTTTGTTGGCTACCTGCATCGGGACACACACCGCCGAGCGAATTTCAGGTCTGGGCCAAAGCGCGCGAAATCGGCTGTCGTTCACTTCTCCATCGAGGATCAGCGGAATCCGCTGACTGGCGACGAAACCGGAAATACTACCTTCGGTAGGCACTCGCCGGCCTAACAGTCGTTGCTGATACTCGCCGCGGACCGCGGCGACATGTAGATCATCGCTGTCGGGAGTGGGTAAAAGAACTGAGACTTCGTCAGCATCCGCCTGGTGAAGTGCGGCATCAGCAAGTTTGTTGAGGATGGTTTCTCGATCGAGCGTTGAAGCAATAGTCTGACTCAGCTCATAAATGGAGACAGTTTCCCGTAGTTGCAGGTTTTCCAGCTTCAACTGCCGGGCAGCCATCGCTCGCGATAGCACCGGCAGAATCGTCTTTATGCGAAACGGTTTGAGGAGATAATCAAACGCGCCGAGCTTCATCGCGTCGACGGCAGTTTCGATCGTGCCCTGACCCGTCATTACGATGCAGACTAACAGTGGATCTATTTCGAGGCTGGAACGGAGCAGCGTGATGCCGTCAATTTCAGGCATCATCAGGTCCGTCACCAGCACATCGAAAGCTTCGTGGCGCAGGGTCTCCAAAGCTTCTTCGCCGGAGCTAAAGCCCACGGCGTTGTAGCCATGTTCGGTCAACGACTCGACCAGGATGTCCTTCAGATCGATCTTATCGTCGACAACTAAGACCCTGCCTAAGTGACTCTTAGTCATCCGCGGTCTCGAGATCTCCATTAGTGGCTGGGAGTATTACACGGACAGTTGTACCTAGACCAACCTCACTTTCTATTTCAATCTTGCCGCCATGTTCATCGACGATACGTCGACAAATAGCCAACCCCAATCCCGTTCCTTTGCCTTCAGCTTTAGTAGTGAAAAACGGTTCCCAGATCTTTTCCTGATGTTCGGCTGAGATTCCTTCACCTGTATCGGAAAACTCTACCTGGACCGCTTTACCGCTTTCGAGTATTGCATCTTTGGCTCGAACGATTAGTTTGCCGCCCTGGGGCATTGCATCGCTCGCATTCGTCAATACGTTCAGGAACAACTGTCGCAAGTGCTGACGATCCGCCTGGACCGTATCGAGATAAGTTGGAAACTCGGTGACCACTTCGATCTTGCGATTGCGAAGATAGTAGTGAACGAACTCGACTGAGTTGGCGATCTCCTGCCTGACGTCCAACGTTGAAATTTGCCTGTGACCACGCCGGCTAAATTGCAGCAGATTATGGACCAGGTTGGCCATCCGTTCTACTTCATGTGAGATCACACCAAGCGGTTGCAGCATTGGTGAGTCATCGGGCAGTTGCATGGTCAGCAACTCGACGCGCAGCGTAACCGTCGCGAGTGGATTATTAAGTTCATGCGCGACGCTGGCTGCAAGTTCACCCATCGTCGCGAGTTTGGAAGCTTGCCAGAGCTGTTGCGTCATGGAAGCGAGTTCTTCGTTCTTGGCCCGCAACTGGTCCAACGCCTGTTGTAGTTCGGTAATGTCTTGTCCGACTGCGACAAAGTGAGTTATCCCTCCCTCACTGTCACGAATCGGCGCGATGGTCATATCGTCATGATAGAGCTGTCCGTCCTTGCGCTTATTGATCAAAGTATGGCGCCAGAATTTCCCTGAGAGAATTGTTTCCCACATCTCTTTGTAGAACGCATCGTCGTGTTTGCCTGACTTGAGAAGCCGTGGCGTCTGACCGACCAATTCGTCCGCCGAATATCCGGAAGAACGACACCACGCAGGGTTTACCCAGATGATTTCGCCTTCGGCATTAGTGATCATGACGCCGTTTGCTGCCGCTTCAAGCGCCACGCTTTGCAGTCGCAGTTCCTGTTCTGCTCTACGACGCGCGCGTCTGTTGGCCGCTTCTTTCAACTCACGTTCAATGGCCGGGACGAGTCGCGCCAGACTGTCCTTCATCATGTAATCGTGAGCCCCCGCGCGCATTGCTTCAACTGCCGACGTTTCGCCGATTGTTCCGGAAATGATGATGAAAGGAGTATCGACGTTCATCTCCTTCATCATGTTCAGTGCGGCGAGCGCATTAAACTGCGGCATTGAATAGTCGCAGAGCACGATGTCCCACTCGCGTTGGCCGAGCATGTCTCGTAAAGCTGCCGGCGTGTCGACGCGTTCAGTCTCCAATTCATAACCGGCGCGAATTAGATAACGATCCAGAAGCGTCGCGTCGCGTTCCGAATCTTCAACGTGTAAGACACGTAAACTTTGATTGACAGAGTTCATTCGCTTAGCGGCACCTCGTTTAGCAACAGCCAGTAAATTCCCAGTTGTTTGGTTGCTTCCAAAAACTGGTCGAATTCGACTGGCTTTCTTACATAGCTATTGGCGCCGAGGTTGTAGCTCTTGACCATGTCTTCTTCTTCGCTTGACGAAGTAAAAATAATGACCGGCAAGCGTCGCGTACGTGCCTCTTCTCGGAGTCTGCGTAAAACTTCGAGACCATCAACCTTCGGTAACTTAAGATCGAGTAGGACCATCTGAGGGAGAATACTTGTGTCTCGACCCTCATAGGCTCCGGTTCCGAATAGATAGTCCAGGGCTTCCACCCCGTCTCTGACGACTACCACATCGTTAACGACGTTGCTCTTCTTCAAAGCGCGCAGAGTAAGCGCTTCGTCTCGTGGATTGTCTTCAACTACTAGTATCACTTTCCCTTTCATCTCCCTTTTCTCCAAAGTTTGGAAGGGCGAAATAAAAAGTCGCGCCCTCATTTGGTTTTCCCTCGGCCCAGACCCTGCCGCCATGCCGGTGGATTATTCGTTGAACGGTCGCCAGTCCTATACCCGTGCCCTCGAATTCGGACACAGTGTGTAAGCGCTGAAATGCTCCGAACAACTTGCCTGCAAACGCCATGTCAAAGCCGGCGCCGTTGTCGCGCACGAAGTAGACCTTTTCACCATTCTCTTGCGCTTGGCCGAAAGTTACTTCTGCCCGGGGACGTTGGGAGGTGAATTTCCATGCGTTGCCAATAAGGTTAACTAGCACGATTCGCATCAGACGTCGGTCGCATTGAACGGCCAGGTCAGATTGAATGTGTATGTCGACTGAACGGTCTTTATCGATATTCTTAAGTTCGGCAAATACTCCTTCCGCTAATTCACTAAGATTGACGGGTTCGCGATGCATCTCGCTCCGCGTAACCCGCGCTAGTTCCAGAACGTCGTCAATCAGTTGGGCCATTTCCTGACTGGCCCCGCGGACTTCGTTTAGATAGCCCTTACCAGTTTCATCGAGTTTGTCTTCATAGTCTTCGAGCAACGCCTGACTGAAACCATTGATGTGTCGAAGCGGTGCGCGAAGATCGTGAGAAACAGAATATGAGAAAGCTTCGAGTTCTTTATTTGCTGCCTGGAGTTGTGCAGTGCGATCACTGACCCGTTGTTCGAGTTCTTCGTTGAGACGATGAATCTGCTTTTCCGCCAGTTTGCGTTCCGTGATGTCCGTAGCTGTTAGGAAA
Organism: Pyrinomonadaceae bacterium; assembly: GCA_036518995.1. Lineage (GTDB taxonomy): Bacteria > Acidobacteriota > Blastocatellia > Pyrinomonadales > Pyrinomonadaceae > PSRF01. The sequence continues at coordinate 14,405 of DATDMC010000002.1, forward strand.
GCGAGCGGTCGACCATTTGGTTCCTCCACGATCTCGCCGCCATAGTTGAAGATACGGTACCAATTTCGATCTAATCTTCTGACTCTTACTTCGTAGTCACGCAGCTTTTCCCCGGCGATTACTTTTGGCAGTGGCCACTCTTCGAGCGGAAGAATTCGACCATCAGGAGTTGATAGTTCGAGCAGCTTTGCAAAATCGGAGACCTTCAACAGGCATTCGTCGAGTGTGTTGAATCCATGGTTCCTGATGGCTGCACGGTTGAAATGAAGTATTTGGCCATCAAGATCGGCGATGACAAGTCCTTCAGAAAGATTTTCGATCACCGTATGCAGGCGTTCTTCGCTCTCTTTGGCAACTTGTTCGGCCCGGCGCCGTTCGCTTACATCACGGAGAATAAATGTGGACGACTTTCCGCGTGCACTTTCGAGATGGGAGATTGAGGTCTCGAGTTGAAGTTTTCGTCCCTCGCTATCCACCGCCGGAATCAAATAGGGTTTTGCCTGACTAAATCTTTGCGGACGAGGCAAATAGTCTGGTAGCTGATCGACGTTAATAATTTGTGAGATTGGTTTTCCGAGAACGTCGCGTTCGTTCAAGATAAACATTTTTTCCGCGGCCGGATTGAAGAGCGTCACTCTTTGTTGACCATCCGCAACGATGATGGCGTCGCTGGCTGAATCGATTAAGTCAGTAAGTTGCGCCTGACTTTGAGTGACGCGCATTGTGGCCGCGTTTCGTTCTGACAGGTGTTCCTGCACTTCCATCGAAAGGCGGGCCGCTTCAGCAACGCTCGCTACTCGTTCGTGCTCAGTCCTTCTGAGTAGTCGAGCGTTAAATAGAATCAGTAGGAAGAAGACGACTACGTGAGTAAACGCGAGTAACGCAGTGCCCATGGACGCGTCGAAGTAGCCGAGGCGTTGTCCCTGCAGTCGGAACCAACCGATCACAACCGGTAACACTAATGCTGCCGGTAAGAGTCGACGGGCCATAATTCCACCAACTGACTCGCCCAGCACATATTTCATCAGCCCTTCATCACCACGAGCTGACAGTATTCCCAGGCTGAGTAAGACAAAACAGATCGCGGTCAGGAGCGGTATCGAAGAATAAGTCCCAAATGAGTAAAGCGATTCGACGTTGTACGCATAACCAATCAGCGGAATGAATCCAAACAATAGCACCGTTATTGCGACGCCCTGGGCCAACGACACCGCACGGGGAATTGCTAAAGTCGCTAATGAAACACCGATGAGGACAATCGCGACAGCCGCAGCCGGCGCCATCCTTACGGGTTTGTCGATGGACGGCTCGCTGTTTAAAGAAAAGTCAACGAGCGTAATAAGGGCCAAAACTGTGACGAGTGACGAGAGAACCAGAATGAGCCGGTTCCATTTTTGATGACGAACAATTAAGGACAGTGAAATACCCGTAAGCACAAATGTTACTGCCGTATTTGCCTTGATACTTGTCAGATTAGCGATGCTGTCAACCAGGGAGGTGAGGTTTAACAACGAAACCAGCAAAAGTACGAACCCGAAGGTGGCTACCAGTATCCCTGTGACCAGAGAAAAATCCTGTAACCGGGTGATTCGTAATGATGACGTCTGAGTAAGTTCCATCCAAAACTCTCCGCATCAAGTAGAGACGGCCTGCGCCGGCTCCGAATACAGCGCGCAGAGTCCTACCAATCGAACCAATAATCAGCCAGGGCTCTAGGCACGAGACCATCCGCTGATACAGGGGGATTCGTTTCTGGGGAACGTACTTCCAGAACTCTGTTATGTTTACCCCTTAGGGCGAGTAAGGGAGTTTTCTGGGCGAGCTTTAATGAGTTGCCGTTAGAGTAAGACTTACCTGAAAATAATTCAACTGCAAAATTACATGCATCTATTGATCAACAAACGAGTTCGTTGAATAGCAAGGCCGGATGCGAGGCCGGCCCCGCTGATTACTGTATTTCGTTATTCCGCAATGCGGCTTTTTCGCTCAGGACTGTCAGCAGCGAGGGTGACCATGCTGATGTGCTGTCGCGACCTTTGGCCGTCTTGACTCCGAAGCCATTTCCGTCTGGCAACATCTTGTTAACGAGTGACATTAGTTCCGCACTTTTCTCACCGAACAGTTGATCAAGGAGAACTGCGGTTTTGGCCTGGATCGAAATTACCAGTTCCGCGCGTCCGTTAATGCAGGCGCGAACGATTTGTCGCGCGGCTCGCTCTGCCTGAATTGAAGTGAACGGCAAAGAATCGCTGATACTGAACCACGCATACTCGGCCTGTTGATTGCCCTTGAAATCGGCGTTGCGCGGACTACCCGTTCGCATAAGTCCGGGACAAACTGTAGTGACCGCAATCCCGTCTTTTGCCAACTCGGCCCGCAACCCTTTCGACAAACCGACCAGCGCAAACTTACTTGCGCTGTATGGAATCATATGTGGTACAGCGATCTTTCCGCCGACTGAAGAGATGTTGATGATGCGGCCGCCACCTTGCTGTTTCATCATTGGCAGAACGGCCAGAATTGTGTTGAGCGGTCCCCAGAAGTGAGTGTCCATAGCGCGTTGAAAATCGACGGGCGTCATCACTTCCAATGGGCCAACCTGAATAATGCCGGCATTATTTACGAGTACATCGATCTGACCATAGCGCTCGTAAACAAGGTCAACCATTTCTTCAACAGAGTTTTTATTTGTCACGTCGCACTGTGCGGCGAAGGCTTCACCATGACTTTGCAGATCACTTTCAGCCCGCAGTAGTTCTTCAGCATCTCGGGCGCAGATCGCTACTTTAGCTCCGCGTTTTTGAAATTCACGTGCGAGCACTAAGCCCAGTCCGCGCGATCCTCCGGTGATTAGTACAACTTTATCTTTAAGATCATAAGAAGGTTGAGCGAGTAGTCGCGAAGCGAGTGCTAATCCAACAGTTGTTCCTGCTAGTTTCAAAAGCGTGCTCGGTTTCATTTGTGTGTCTCCGATTCGATTTTGTATTGGGACGATCAGCTAGTTAGTGACTGTGAGTGATCTCTGTATCGCACTGATGCAGCCTGGCGATGGAATCTGAAATCATTCGCAACATAAATCGCTAAATCAGAACTAGCGTGGACACTCGGAGCAATCCTGATGCCCGAGGCGACAGATCATTTCTACCGTTCGATGTACAATGCACGTTTTCAGCAATCGTTGTAGGGTTCAGGAGGCATGAATGATCCTCGTTACTGGAGGGGCCGGGTATATTGGTGGCGTTACGGCGGAGCTTTTGTTAAGCCGCGGCGAAGAAGTCGTTATTTTGGATAATCTCTCCCGGGGCCACCGGCTCGGATTACTTTCCAAAACACCTTTTTATGAAGGTGACATCGGTGATCGCGAACTGTTAAAGCGAATCACTACAGAGCATCAGATTGAAGCTTGTATTCACTTTGCGGCGCTGGCTTATGTTGGTGAATCCGTTACCGATCCGGCCTTGTATTTCAGAAACAATGTCGAACAGGGCATTGCCCTACTCGATGGATTGCGTGAGGCTGGGGTGAAGTTTCTGGTGTTTTCTTCCACCTGTGCGACTTACGGCGAGCCCCAAAAAGTTCCGATCGCCGAAGATCATCCGCAATCGCCCACAAATCCTTACGGCTGGTCCAAGTTGTTTATGGAACGCATCATGGAAAGCTACGATGTTGCTTATGGATTGAAATTTGTTGCGCTTCGTTATTTTAATGCGTGTGGCGCCGCGGGTGAACTTGGCGAAGATCATGAGCCGGAAAGTCATCTTATTCCGAATGTATTAAAGGCTGCGTTGGGCCAACTTCCGCACGTTTCAGTTTTTGGTAATCAATATCCAACACCCGATGGCACTGCGATCCGCGATTATATCCACGTTTCGGATCTCGCTGACGCACACGTTCGCGCTTTGGGCCATCTGCGCAAGGGTGGGAAGTCGGAGCGAATCAACTTAGGCAACGGGCACGGTTATTCAGTGTTGGAAGTGATCGAAGCCGCGCGAAAAGTTACCGGGCGGGAGATACCGGTAAACATGGAACCGCCACGAGCCGGCGATCCTTCGCGTTTAGTTGCGAATGCCGAGTATGCGCGAACGTTGCTAGGCTGGAATCCGCAATGCGCAGATCTGGAAAAGATCCTCGAAACCGATTGGCAGTGGCGCGTCAATCGAGGTTGACCTTCTGATCGGCCATTGAGTCAGTACCACCTCGCGGTAGCGGGTGGGTTGAT
>DATDMC010000003.1:0-3458 GCA_036518995.1 Pyrinomonadaceae bacterium
ATTGGCGGTTTACCCCCGCTTGTTCCAGGTTTTAGTGACTCCAGAGTCAATTTGTGCCCGAACAAGCGGTGGTAAACCGCCCTTCCTAACTGCACTTGTGGAGAGTTGTTTTAAATTCTTAGCACGCCCTGAGATTGCAAAATGACTAAATGATCAATAAACAGCCTTCTGCCTCTGCCTTCTGCTTTCCTATCTCTGCTCGCTTTCCTCCGCGACGTCATACTCCGGTTTCGGCATGTTCATCAGCCACTTATCAAACCAGCCGACTATGTGTTGTAAACGTTCGATGCGATGCCACGGCTGTCCGGAGCGCGAAAGCTCGTGCGTCTCGTTTGGAAAACGGACCATCACCGTCGGTATCTTGCGATACTTCAACGCACGAAACATCATTTCACCGCCGGAAGCTGTGGGGGTGCGATAGTCTGTTTCTCCAAGAATCAACATCAGCGGCGTCTGTACCTTGCTGATGTATGTGATGGGAGAACGCGCGCGGTAGTCTTCGGGGTCCTCAAACGGCGGCGCTTTGAACCAGCTTGGTTGAAAGAGTGTGAAGTCGGCCGTGTACCAAAAGTCGGCCCAGTCGGCAATATCACGTTGCGAGACGGCCGCAGCGAAACGCGTGGTCTGCGTGACGGTCCAATTGGTTAGCAGTCCACCGCCACTGCCGCCGGTTACACCCAGTCGTTTTTCATCGACGTAACCGCGCTTCAATATCTCATCGACTCCTGCCATCAAATCTTTGTAGTCGTCACCGGGATAGTGATACTGAATGATGTTGCCAAACTCCTGACCATAGCTCGTGCTGCCTCGCGGATTCGGATAAAGGACAACGTAACCTTTGGCTGCCATCCACTGAAATTCGTGATCGAAAATGTAGCCGTAAGCAGCGTGTGGTCCACCGTGAATATTTAAGATCAACGGATACTTTTTGTTTGGATCGAAATCGGGTGGTTTCTGCACCCAGGTCTGAACTTTCTTGCCGTCGAAGCTCGTGTACCAGATCTCTTCCGGTTCGGTAAGGTTCAACTTTGAAAACAACTCATCGTTGATGTGCGTGAGTTGTTTCGGAGTTCCCGAAGTGCCATCGAGCCAGTAAAGATCGCCGATGCGCGTTGGCGTTGAAATCAAGAATGCAAACTTCGACGCATCGGGCACCGAGCGCACTGAAACCACTGCCTGATTGCCGGTAGTGACATCGGTTTCCTGGCCGCTGGCTACATCAAACGCGCCGACGTTGGCTTTTCCTTCTTTAGCAAAAGTCACATAGATCTTTTTGCCGTCAGCCGACCAGATTGGCGGATTGCCGCCGCCGCTGCGTGGACTCGTATTGTCTCCACCAACGCCTGAACCAACATCGTAGTTAAACTTTGCGGTCAGATTTCTTGGCTGCGCGTTTTGAGCAATGTCCATCACCCAGAGATCCGGTTCGGTGTACGACTGAATCGGCTTACTGGGGGAGGCGAAAAATGCAAACTGTTTTCCATCCGGACTGATTACGAGACCACCCGCATTCATATCGAAGGTGGTCAATTTTGCCGGCTGACCGCCGGAGACGGAGATCGTGTAGATGTCAGTGCTTGGCAGATCGTAATAGGGCTCTTCGCTATGGTCCGAAATGAAATAGAGCGTTGAGTTGTCTTTGGACCACGTCACGCTGCCATCATCAAACCGGGAACTCGTGAGTTGTTTCGGAGTGACTTTTTCGTCACTCGTTTTTGGCGCAGTCACAACCCAGATATGTTGTGGGTGTTTGTTGTCGACATAACCGGCGCCATTTGAACGATAAACTGCGCGCGTGATTACGCGAACATCCGATTCGTGGTCTTCAGGTTTTAAGCCCGTACCCGTACCCGGACTTGGAGCCGGGGCAGGACTCTTCGGAGTCGCTTTTGCCAATTCTTCTGCCGTCGCTCCGTTGTAGAACGAAATCATCTTTCCGTCAGGTGACCATTGTGGACCAGCCGCACCACGCGTCACGGAAGTGAACTGAAACGCTTCGCCGCCGGCCATGGACAACATGAACAGTTGAGGCGCGTCAGGCCGTCCGTCCTTCTCGGGCACGCGAACAAAACATAAATATTTTCCGTCAGGTGACCAGCGCGGAGACGAGTCGCGCAGGCCGCTGGTTAGTTGTCTCATCTCTCCGGTTGCGGTCTTCACCATCCAGATCCCGGTGTTGTAATTGTCCTTTCGATCGGAGACGGTGACGCGCACAAATACAATCTGCGAACCATCAGGTGAAACTTGTGGATCGCCAATCCAAACAAAGTTGAAGAGATCCTTTTCGGTGATGTTTCGTTTTTGCGCGAGTGTTGGAGCAGCAAAAAAGACAAGGGTAACCAGAAGGAGCGAGATACGAATTCGCATGTAGAGTTCCTTTCGGTAAACGGGTTGGCTAACGGCTGTTGGGTATATTAGCTGAGCGAGAGGCAAAGGGCGAAGTTGTTTCCTCTGCGTCTCAGCGATCTCAGCGTCTCTGTGTTGAAAATTAAAGTTCGAGTAGTGAGAGTTAGATTTCAACACAGAGACGCAGAGAAAATGGATAGTTAGCTTTTTTTGTAAACGTAATAAACAATCCCCGACTTGTCGTCTGTCAACAAGAACGCGTCGCGACCGAAACTAAAGATATCGCATGGTCGGCCGTTGACGATTCCGTCCACTAAAAATCCGGTGATGAAATCTTCAGGTTTTGAATTACGGTTTGGGAGGCGTACGACTTTGTAACCTCGCGCTATGCGTTTGTTCGTTGAACCGTGTAAAGCGACAAGGAATACGCGACTCAATTCATCACTGTTGTTCGTGTCGAAGTATTCCAAACCAAGCGGCGCCACGTGTCCGCCGAGTCCGACGTTCAACGCAGGTGATTGTTTGCAGTCAAACTTTGAGCTGCGCGGATTGTATTTCGGATCGACGTAAATCTTAGTGCCTGACTGAAAACAATAAGGCCAGCCATAATTGGTCCCATCTTTGATTGTGCCCATGGTGTCGTCAGGACGATCGAGGCCGAGATGATCGGCGCCCATGTTTGTTACGAACAACTGATCATCAATCCAGCGAAGTCCGACTGCATTGCGCAAACCGCGCGCGTAGTGTCGCTGGTTTTTTCCGTCCGGATCCATTTCCAAAATGCTGGCCCGAACTTCTTCCTTCTCTTCGCACGCGTTACAACTGCTTCCGACCGATACGTAGAGTTTGTTGTTTGGTCCAAATGCGATTGTCCTGGTGAGATGCCAGCCACCGTATTTATATGAGAGGCCGTAATCAGGGAAGGTGGCGAGCGTTTGCGGCTGACCGGTTGGTTTCGTTGAGCCGTTCTCATAACGATAGCGGACGAGACGATCGGTTAAAGCTAGATAGAACCAGTTTGTTCCTACGCTGTCGGTGTAGAAAGCGACGCTGTTTGGGTTGCGCAGGCCGGTCATAAACTTCGTGATTTTATTGAAGCGCATGGTTTTGGC
>DATDMC010000004.1:0-64555 GCA_036518995.1 Pyrinomonadaceae bacterium
CTGTCGGAGCGCGTCCGTCCCGGACGCCCCCTTCGAATAGAGAGCTATGAAGGAAGAGAACGAACAACTAACTAAAAGCTTTGCAAAGTTGTGGGTTGAAGGGGCGTCCGGGACGGACGCGCTCCGACAGGATCGTTCGCTGAAATTCCCAGATCCTATTTTGCGTAACCATAGAACGCTAACACTCAAACGAGCACCTCGATTAGTGCTGTTTCGCTCCACTTCTTACAGATAAATGTGATCGATGGTCATTTCACCTGCTTCCACTCGCTGCACAATTTGCACCAGATACGGGTCCTTGATCTGTAGTGCATACCTGATCATCGATCTCGTTGAAAACGGAATCAGACCGTTGGTGCTTAGTAATCGCGCACGTCTCTTAACCGACGCGTCGATTTTGTAAGCATGAGCAGCGCCCTCATGGTCCACCCAGTCGGGTTTTACCGTTGATGCTCTCTTCGATCTCCTGAGGTGCAAGGAGATATCGTCGTCAATCGGGCTGCCTCTGTGTCTGGCACGATCATCGGCGCTTCTGTAGGTTGCAGGCTGCCGCGACGATGCTTGTTTACGTGGCTTTGCGTTACTATTTCGAGCCATGACTGTCGTCCTTTCTTTGCAAGGTTGATGGTCCAGGGTCGACTTTGTGTTGCTGCACAAGTCGGCCCGCTTTTTTGCGTTAGGGTTTATTGGTTGCGGTTGAGGCAGTGACACTCTACTCCAAAGATTTTCGCTTGTCACCTGAGAATTCGGGACACTAAAGCTCAACTGGGGACTTTGAGATAACACGCCGTCAGTATTCGGCGCTTATCCATCTGCAACTGCAATCTTGGTTAGTCGCAACTGGAATTTCAGTTGACTTTTGCGGACTTGCCGACTAGATTCTGCCCACCAAGTAGCTCGCCCTATTTGAATATGGTCAAACGGCAGACAGACTCCCACGATTGGTGCCTCTATCTACTTGAGTTTGCCTAAGACCGAATAACAACCTACTAGTCGCGATCCACTCAACCTAACTTTGATTGAGGTTGCGAATCATGCTGCATAAAACTGAGCCTCCGCTCAGACAACTAAGCCTCTCTCTCTGCTCGCTACACGGTAGTAGCGCGAGCCCTCTTCTTTTCCTTTACAAGCAATTACTAATCGACTCCTCGCGACAGGTTGCTTCACTAGGACCACAACCTTTCTCTCCAGGCAAAGGGTTAATTAGATGAACCTGAAGCTGCGTTCCATCTTGAATCGATATTGGTTAAGTGTCGTTGCCCCCGCTTTCATCGCCGTCTTTATCCAACTCAGCTGGCCCTTCTTTAAAGAATCTCCAGGTTCACTATTCCTTGCGGCAATAATGTTTTGCGCGTGGCATGGCGGCCTTGGACCAGGACTCAGCGCCACAGTGGTGTCAATACTTTTGGCGGACTACTTCTTTGTTGTTCCATATTGGGCCTTCTGGGCTCCTGACCGCGACGAAGCTGTAAAACTCTTAACGATCGGATCTGTCGGTGTGGTGAGCACTCTGCTTTGTGAACTGATGCGAAACTCGCAGCTACGTGCGGAAAATGCGCTCACCATGGCTAAGGAGGAAAAGAAACGCTATCGATCGCTCGTGAAAAGCACGGCGGATTTAGTTTGGAACACTGATCCCCACCACAAGTTAAAAGGCGATGCGGAACTATGGTTTCAATTCACCGGCCAATCAGAGTCCGAAAGAGCGGGCACGGGATGGATCAATGCCATCCATCCGGAGGACCAGGAAGTTCTAAAAAGAAATCATGCCAAAACGATTGACAATTTGGGGCCCTATGAATTGGAAGCAAGAATAAGAAGAAATGATGGGAGTTACCTCAACTATTTCGTTAGGGGCGTCCCAACGCCGGCGGAAGGTCAGCACACTCCCGCAGAGTGGCTGATGATTGCGACTGAAACTCGCGAATCAAAACGGGTCAAAGAACAGTTTCATCAGATCATCGACGGCTCGCCTAACGGAATGCTGCTGGTCGATCAGAGTGGCCGGATTGTTTTAGTCAATGCAGAGATTGAACGGCTGTTCAGATATCAACGCGGTGAGTTGATCGGTCAAACAGTGGAGCTACTCGTACCGCGACGGTTTCGAGATCATCATCCTCAAAATCGAAGGAGTTTTGTTAACGAGCCTGCAGCGCGACCGATGGGCGCAGGTCGAGATCTTTTTGGCCTTCGCTCAGATCAAACGGAGTTTCCGGTAGAGATTGGCTTGAATCCAATTGAAACCGATCAAGGTTTGATGGTTTTGGGCACGGTCGTTGACATCACGGCGCGGAAGTTGGCGGAGGAAGAATTAAGAACAAGCCGCGAACAACTTGCAGGTGTCATTAACTCCGCAATGGACGCTATTGTAACGATCGATGAAAACCAAACCATCGTTCTTTTCAACAATGCTGCCGAACGCATGTTTCTTTATCCATCCGAAGATGCGCTCGGGCAAAAACTCGATCGCTTCATTCCTGACCGTTTCCGTGGTTCACATAAGGACCACATCCAGAATTTTGGCCGCACTCATGTCACCAAACGATCGATGGGATCGTTAGGCGCGCTTTATGGTCTGCGCGCGGACGGCGAGGAGTTTCCCATTGAAGCCTCAATCTCTCAACTCGAATCGTCAGGCCGAAAACTTTACACCGTAATCCTGCGCGACATTACCGAACGTCAACACACCGAAGAAAAGTTAACGGAGCAGACGAAAATTCTCGACCTCGCACCGGTACTAATACGCGACCTCAATTCCCGAATCGTATTTTGGAACAGAGGCGCGGAACAGATGTATGGCTGGTCCGCGGCTGAAGTGAACGACAAAGTAAGCCACGTTATTTTCCAAACAGCATTTCCGCAACCTCTGGAAGAGATTAAAGCGCGGCTGTACAGCCGCGATCATTGGCAAGGAGATCTTGCTCACACACGCAAGGACGGACAGCGAATTATAGTTGCCAGCCAATGGGTCCTTCACCGTGATGACAACGGCAAACCAAAAGCAATACTGGAAATTAACAACGACATCACCGACAGACGAAAAGCAGAAGAGGAGATACGTCGACTTAACGCTGAGCTTGAAGCACGCGTGGTCGATCGCACGGCTGAATTGCAAGCGGTCAATAAAGAGCTTGAAGCTTTTTCCTATTCTGTTTCACACGATCTACGCGCTCCTCTCCGTCATATCAACGGCTTTAGCCAGGCTTTGGCTGAAGACTGCGCAGAAATCCTTGATGAGAATGGTCGCATGTACTTACAGGAAATACGGGCCGCCAGCCGTGAGATGGCCCAACTCATCGACGATGTGTTACGACTCGCTAAAGTAGCCCGCACTGAACTCCAACGGCAATCAGTTGATCTCAGTGAATTGGCCCACAACATCGTCGCCAGGTTTAGCGCGATCGAGACGGACCGCAGTGTCGATGTCGATATTGAAGACGGGATCACAGCCAGCGGAGACAAACGTTTACTGGAGATCGTTTTGACTAATCTCCTCAGCAACGCCTGGAAGTTTACGGCGAAGCGAGAGTTGGCCCAGATCAGTTTTCACAGCCGGTCTGATAACGGCGAGCTGGTGTGCTTTATTCGTGACAATGGAGCAGGGTTCGATATGACGTTTGCCGACAAGTTGTTCGGCGCTTTTCAACGACTACATACAGCCGAGGAATTTGAAGGTACGGGTGTCGGTCTCGCGACCGTCCAGCGAGTTATCAACCGCCATGGTGGACGCGTGTGGGCAGAGGGCGAACCAGAAAAGGGAGCGACCTTCTTTTTCTCTTTACCGAGCCGAAAAGAAGTCGAATAGCAACAAAGAACCAATGTCGAGCACGGCTCGTTAAGAAAGACAACTATAGACATCTCTTTAACATTGGCGCGTGCGGTGAACCCAGACTCCGCAAACGTACTTACCTACACCTCTGAATTCGCGAAAGGATCATTACAATGATGGACCAACTCTGAACAAGTCAGACGCACGGACCCGGGCCGAAGTTCTTGTTACTGACCTCAAATCCTCTTTCAGTGAGAAAAGAAAAATGACCAAATCCCTCAGAGTGCTACATATCGAAGATCGGGAACGCGACGTTGCTTTACTCACCCGGCATTTGAACCAGGCCGGCTACCAGACCAGCTCTCGTAGAGTGGATACCGAAACTAAACTTAAGGAAGCGCTCAACAACGAAGAATGGGACATCGTTCTTTGTGATTACTCGATGCCAAAACTTAGCGCACTGAGGGCATTACGTATCGTTAAGAGTCTAAAAGTTGATTTGCCCTTCATTATTATCTCGGGAACTGTAGGTGAAGATCTGGCCGTCGAAGCTATGCGAGCAGGTGCGCACGACTATTTGATGAAGGACAATCTTGCTCGTCTGGTACCTACGATCGAACGCGAATTGCTTGACGCCGAGAACCGGCAAGCACGACTCGACGCCGAAGCACTTCAGGAACGTCTTCTTATTCAACTTGATAACCAGCGCAAGCGTCTCGATAACATCGTGGCAAATGTTCCAGGGGTAGTCTGGGAAACTCGCGGCCGTCCGGATTCGCAGAGGGAGCAAGTGCGGTTCGTTAGTAATTACATCGAACAGATGCTCGGCTATAGCGTTCACGAATGGCTTACTACATCAGGGTTATCAGCGCAGATTTTGCATCCTGAAGATCACGAACGAGTTAATCGCGAAACAAATCTCGCTTACGAGTCAGGAACGCGGAATCGAGCAGAATTCCGCCTGCTGGCGAAGAATGGTCGTCCAGTGTGGGTAGAAACGCACTCGGCGGTAATTAAAGACGAGGACGGAAAAGCAATCGGCCGTCGGGGCGTGACTATCGATATAAGTGAACGAAAACAAGCGGAAGCTGCACTACTTGAAGCAGAAGCGAAGTATCGCAGCATTTTTGAGAATGCCGTCGAAGGAATTTTTCAAGCGACGCCTGAGGGAAACTACATCGCCGTAAATCCGGCCATGGCTCGAATTCTTGGTTACTCGTCTGCCGCAGAAGTGATCGCGGAACGCATCCTTTTCAAAGCTGATGACTATGCCGATCTTAGAAGCGCTGCGACTTTGAAAAAAAGTCTGGCCGAAGACGGTCTGGTAGCAGGTTTCGAGTGTGAAATCTATCGAAAAGACAGATCCAGGATCACGACCATTCAAAATGTCAGGGCGATTCACAACGACCAGGAAGAGGTACTTCACTACGAGGGCTCGATGGAAGATGTAACGGAACGAGCGCTCCTGGAATCACAGTTACGCCAATCACAAAAATTGGAAGCAGTGGGAATGTTAGCTGGCGGAATTGCGCACGACTTTAACAACCTGCTGACGGTGATTGGCGGCTATTGTGAGTTATCACTTTCCCGGCTCAACGAACGCGATCCGCTTTATCGAAATCTAAGTGAAGTCTCTAAAGCGGCAACTCGAGCGGGCGTGCTCACGCGACAACTCCTGGCTTTCAGTCGAAAACAAGTCTTACAGCCTCGAGTGATTGATCTCAACTCAGTAGTCGTCGAGATGGAAAAACTACTACGCCGTCTAATCGGTGAGAATATTGAGTTCCATGCTCGTTTTGGTGAGGGCCTTGGCCGCGTCAAAGCCGATCCCGGACAAATCGAACAAGTTATTATGAACCTAGCCATCAATTCACGCGATGCCATGCCGATCAGCGGCAAGTTGCTAATCGAAACAGCGAACGTCGCGCTTGATGAAGAACATATAAAACGACATGCGGCCGTTGAACCCGGCAACTACGTCATGCTCGCAGTAAGTGACACCGGTTGCGGTATGGACAAAGAAACGCAGGGACGCATCTTCGAACCTTTCTTCACCACTAAAGAGCAAGGCAAAGGCACCGGACTCGGACTCGCAACGGTCTATGGCATCGTGACTCAGTCAGGCGGCTCAATCTGGGTCTATAGCGAAGTGAATAAAGGCACGACCTTTAAGATCTATCTTCCGCGCGTTGATGAACCAGTCGAACGTCCCGCTCCTCGTCCATTAAAAGAATCATTACAAGGGACCGAAACCATCATCCTGGCCGAAGACGAAGAAATGGTGCGAGAGTTGGCCCATGAAGTTTTGACTGCGTATGGTTACAAGGTTCTCGTCGCCGCCAACGGTGGTGCGGCACTGTTAATTTGCGAGCAGTATGAGGATCCGGTGGATCTGTTGATTACTGATGTCGTTATGCCGGAAATGAGTGGGTTGGAACTCGCCACACGTCTGAAAACACTTAAGCCAAATCTGCGCGTCCTTTACATGTCAGGATACACAGATAACGCTGTCGTCCTTCAAGGCGTGAAGGAGGGTGAAAACTTTATTCAAAAGCCATTTACACCTATTGCCCTGGGCGAGCGCGTGCGGACTGTGCTAGATGTCAAGTGACTAAGCTTATGGGTTTATTGATTTGCACTTGGTCCAAAATCATCCAGTGCCCGGCCCGAAATGTCTTGCGCAAGCGGGAACGCTGAAAGCGTTGCGTCTCAAAGCCCAGGGTTGAGCTTTGGCAATCCTGGGTAACGCGTGATCCCAGATAATTTACTCCGAAGGAGTTACGTCCATAGTGTGAGAATTAAACGAGAGTGATAAGTAATAGAAGATGTTCGATCGAGACGCAACTCCTTCGGAGTTGAGCGGTTTTGTTCGGACGGTTTACCCAGGGTTGCCAAAGCTCAACTCTGGGCTATGAGACGAAACCGCCTTCAGCGTGCCGGTGCGTGCGCTTTCAGCGTTCCCAGGCGTTAGTTAGGTGGCTGGGTTGTGACTCCTCTTAGCACGTCGTGGCGGCTCTGTTTTTTGTCGGCGTCGGTAAGACCTGGCTTCGCGGGATAGAGGATGTTTTCCCAGTCGCCGTACATGGGATTCGGGATCACGATGTAAGTTGAACCAAACTTCGCGCGTTGCTTATCGACTTCTGCTTTGCGATCGGCAACCGATTTACCGCTGAAGTCGTCGCTGTAATCGTTGAGGTTGTCGCCGACTAGGAGCGCGATCTGATAGCGCGAGCGAACTTGTTCGCGTCGCGACTCTTTACTCCCACTCGCACCTTGCGGTCTGATGATGACCGATTCGTCATCGACGTTTGGAAAACCTGTTGCTTTCAAATTAGCCATCGTGCCGGCTTTTTCGGCCTGGCGACGATTCGTGATGTAGAAGACATGAACGCCGCGATGGGCTGCATAGTTGAGAAAGTCGACGGCGCCTGGCACAGCGCCCGCTTCCGCGCGTTCACACCAAGCGAGCCACGATTCGGATGTGTAAGACGCGCCGCGCAGGATTAGTTCAGCCTGGAAGCGGCTGTTATCAAGCACAGTCTCATCAACGTCAACTACGACCGCAAACGGTTTCTTGCCGCGTCGAGACTTTGAACCGGCGAGTGTCTGGTCCAATCGCAATTTAGCCAGCGCAAAAGCCTGATACGAGAGCGCGCGATACTCGGCTGACGACTGCGTCCATAACACCGCGGCGGTCTGATACTCATTGTCGACAGATTTTTGTGGAGCGGGAGTTTGAGCGGAAAGATAACTCGACAAACAAAGAATTAGAATGAGGACAGGAGTAAGTCTCGAATGAGTAAACATAGATGCGTACCTCGAAAATTGATGTCGTTTTCTGATGTCTATATGTTTAGCTTGTCTCTGCGTCTCTGCGTACTCGGCGTCTCTGTGTTGAAATCGATGTTCGTGTAGTGGCCGCCAGTTTTTAACACAGAGACGCCGAGTACGCAGAGACGCAGAGATAAGCTAAAACACACTGGACACTAATGCGCTTTACTGACGAAAATCGCTTGTGGTTCCGCAGTTTGATCGATATAGGCAGTCATTAGCCCGTTCGATGTTTCGACGGCGGCCGGAAGATTGCCATTCTCAAGTTGGACTGGTTCGTTGTTCTCACCTAAACGCGCAGTTGAGATCTTCCCCGCCGAGTTTTCCCACACCGCAACCAGTCCCGCGCTGCCATTAGTTAACACCGGTGTTCCGTGAATCTCACCTTTGGCGATCAACGTGCGTGGTCCAAAAGTGTTGCCGGCGTCTTTTGATTCTGAAGAGTAAAGTCCGGTTTCGCCATTCTTGCCGGCGGAATACCAAAGCACATGCAACGCGCCATCGTTGGAAACATTTATAGTTGCGCCTGAGACGGGACAGCCGGCCAACATCCACTGGTCGTCGCTAACGATCTTTGGCGTGGAAAATGTCTGGCCTTGATCCGTAGACGAGGTCACCGCGATGTGACGGAAATTTCCCGGTAACACTTGTCGCCAACTCAAATAGACTCGCCCGTCGCCGGCAGTCGCAAGTGCAGTCTTACAACAAGGACACACGTTAGTCGCGACCTGTTTGTTCGCCGAGAACGTGCGACCGTTATCGGTGGATGAAGCAATGAACACTTCACGATTACTTTCCATGTGATGACCGCTTGTTCCCTGCTTCATCTTCATATCAGTGGCAGGCTGCGGAGAGATGTTTCGTTCATCGAGCCACGCGACGTAGAGGCGCCCATCCTTTGCAACGGACAACGAGTGCATACCGTGAACTGCAGGACGCTTGTCGTCATTAACTTTTACGGGCGCATCAAACGAAGTTCCCTTGTCTCGCGAAGCGGAAACATAGATATCAGTAGCGTGGCCCGATTCCGATTCAACCTTTGCGGTCCAACTAATGAAAATTGTCTGGTCAGGCGCCACTGAAATGGTTGGCGGATCGCCACGCCAGGCGGTCGCGGCACCCGGTTGTGGATTTACCCGTATGGCCGACCCTTGCATCTGGTTGTTATTGAACCGCGCGAACAACACGTCAGCCTTGCCTTCCTGATGGTGCTCGACCCAGGCGACGTAAACCGTGCCATCAGAAGCTGAAGTAATAGCGGGTTCAGCGCCATCACCAGATCCGGTTGAAACGCGGATTGGTTTAGTTGAGTCAACTGGTGATGCGGTGGCTGGCGCGTTGTGTTTACAACCCGCAATAGCTAATAAAACCACGAACAAAAGAATCCAAATGCTTTTCATGAACGGCTCGCTAACGAGAGGTTTTCATTTACGGAGGTAAAGGTACGATCTCTGATTGCGTTTTCCAAATTGTGAGGAAAGAAAACTAGTGGTGGCGAGGCGTAAGCATTTCGTCTTCTGTGCGTCTCAGCGTACTCGGGCGTCTCTGTGTTAAAACCGACTTGCGCTAATTGGACCAGCTTTCAACACAGAGACGCCGAGTACGCTGAGACGCAGAGAAGATCGTTAAGGCCGTTTGTCCGTAACGTGCGATAGAGCTGCGTTCACACCTTCAACGATCCACGAAATCCTCGCGCCGCATAGTACGACTCGGCGCCATTGTGATAGAGGAAAACTGTGTCGTAGCGTCGATCACAAAATAAAGCACCACCAAGTTTTCTCACATCAGCCGGAGTCTTAATCCAACTCGACGTTTTCAAATCAAACTTTCCCAGTTGCTGCAACTCTCGATACTGTTCCTCAGTCAGGATTTCGATACCGATCTCTGCAGACAAATCAAGCGCAGTATTCTCTGGTTTGTGTTCCTTCCGGGAATCAAGCGCCGCGCGATCGTAACAAAAACTTCTGCGCCCTTTCGGACTCTCAGCCGAGCAATCAAAGAAGACGTATTCACCAGTCTTTTTATCATAACCGACTACGTCCGGTTCGCCGCCAGTTCTTTCCATTTCACTTAACGACCAGAGCTTTTCCGGATCCGCTTCCAGCCTTTCCTGCACTCTGGTCCAATCAAGCTCTTTATGCCGGTCCATGTTTTTCTCAAAGCGAGTTTTCAAAGTGCCGAGTAATTCCTTTTGTTGTGCGGAGGATAATTTTGCCTTCTTGCTGCTAGCCATATCAATACCTTTCTCCATCGCTGCGGCTGCGTCGAACCGGTGAAACCGAAAGGAATCTCTAATCAGCTATGCGTGATGGCCGTTAATTAGTGGTTGAAAACTCTGATCAGAGAACGGATGGAAATCTTTAGGCCACTTCATAGTCATCCGACAGAGCAACCGAAACTGAATTGGCGCCGGTGGTTTATTGATCTTTTCGACAGTAACGACTGGAAGTTCCTTATGTGTGTTCAGCAATTTGTGAATGTCTGGCAACAAGTAACGCGGACAATAGCCGATCAGGTGCATGTCTCCGGGATATTTCTCAGATGTTCGTAATGCTAACGCTTTTGGATCACGCGGATTTTGGAAATCATGCACTAACAAGAGATCTTCACCCGTGGTTAGTTGGAGTGCTCGTTCAATCGAAGAAGGGGCCGCGTGACTCAATCCATGTGCAAAGAAGAAAACTTTGTACACTCCGCTACCATCATCCTCCGCGGCGGGGAAGACCTCCAATAAATCGGTCATACGCTTCCCACCACTCCTAGCGAGAATGGCCATTGGTTGAGGTTCAAGATCCTGAAAACTCAACCACTCGATAAAAGTTTTGTAATCTGGACGCGAAGGAGCGATTAAACGATTGGAAAAAACGGGAAATAACTCATCTGACCTATAAACCTTATAAAGATTTGGAAACGATGGTAAGAGTTGAAAACCAGCTTCACTTTGTGCTTCCAACGCTCCCTTGGTATACACAAATTCGTAATTTGTATTATCAAGTGTCAACCGTCCGATGGTATACCAACGGCGACCTGTACTGTCCTGCCATGCTAGGAACAATGTGTTCATCTTAGACCGACCTGTTATTGCACTAACCTTCCTTTGTTGAATCGAATGATTGCTTCAGCAAATCCTGAGACCACAGGTGAGATGCGCTCAACGGGAATTTCCGAAAACATTCTCGCGATTTCACGTTCGTCTATACGATCGAGTTGATTTAACCAGACCTGCGCGGCGTGCGGCTGTTTGGCTGCAGCATACTTAAAAGCCTCGTAAGTGGTCAGGGGCTTATGATCGTCTGCCTTAAGAAAAAAGGCAGAATGACATTTTTCCGCATACTTCTGCACGGTATAACCACGATCCCTGCTAGTCAAACGTCTGGACACATTTTCCTCAGATTCGTTTCGACCAAGACTAGATGCGTGATCATAGGTTGGGGCGAGGTGTCGTGATTGAATATTAGTCTGTGGATCAACAACATCAATCAGGCCCCAATTTTCATGATGGCGATCAGTGTTACCAATAAGAGCGTCGAGCATTAGATATCCAACGAACACCTCTACGGGTAGAGCGATATCCGTAATAGGTTGCCAATCTACGGGTAACCCGAGAGTTCCATCACTTAACGTATCGAATACTAGATCAATTGTGTGTTGAGAAACGCGATAACTACCTCCTAGTTGACCATAGCCGGGAACAAGTTCTAAGAGAAGCTCATTCCCATGGATCAAAGTCCCTCGCTTGGGCACAAAGGACGGCGTCACGACCCCACGACCGCGTTGGGATTGGGCCAATTCGTAATGAGCGCACGGTAGCTCCAGAAGCACCGCGCATTCCTCAGCAACCTTTTCAGACCAATCTTCACCAGTGGTGGGCCTAGTCAGCTTGAACAAACATTTTCCTAAGTTACGATCAGAAAACCAAAACTTCTCCTTGGAGCCAAGTTGTTCAGTGCTAGCAGCCTGATCTTCATCTACATCAATGACGCTATACATGACTTCTCGTTGATTAAGTACTACACGGGGTTATGTCTACTCAATAGAACTCTTCACCTAATTATTAACGATTCTTCCGAGACATACGCGCGCAAAACGAAACACATATACAGCCGAGCGCGCTTGCGATGCGCTAACGGGAATGACATTTCGTGTCGCTTAAGGAGCGTATCATTAATGCGGTCAACGCTAACAGAGTTAACGATGGAATTAACCACCCTTGATCTTCAGGTCTCCTAACAGATGTTTCGACACTCCAAAATTTGAATCACTGAATCTGATTTTCCAGTATTATAGAAGCGCTGGACAGGACTCAGGTCCATTAACCTCAATCTCTCGTCTCTCTAAGATCGTTACGCCTTTGGCGTCAAGCAGAAGCTGGTTCTGCCTACTCTCAACGCAAATGCCTATGACTCGCAAGTATTCTAACTCCTCAATTTACGAACTAGAAGTACTCTTTCAACAACGAAGGACCGACATTTCCGTGCTTAGGGCGATCCATGATGAGCTCACCCATCGGAAAACCAGACGTGCGGCGGAGTTGCGCGCCCGGGTGACTCGTCAGTTGGACCAACAAGAAATTTCCAGGTCTAAATTGTCCACTCAAACCTCAATCTCAAATGCGGGTAGTAATAAACATCATGAAACCCAACGTGGACCAACAGCGCAGACAGCAAGTAATCCCACCCGCAAGAGAGTATCCAAACAAGCTAAGAACCCGGCTCGAAGCACGATGCCGAATCTACCCAATGCTCCCGAATCCATTTTGTCGGCTTGGATAGCATTGGAGGTGTTGTCTCCGCAAACATTTCGACGTCCTGAAGATTTGGCCTCCAAAGATCAAAGGCGCGTGGCTCTTCTCAATGAACACACGCTTCCCTGGGAACGGCGCGACGCGTGGCAACCAACTCAGCAGATCTATTACCAGATCGTGCTCGGCTCCATACGAATTCGACCGGCGGTTGACGCGCTTATTGAACGATATGGAGATACACGCATTGAAAAAGATAGAACTGTTGGAAATGTCCCGCTCGCCGTGGTTATCGTTGACAAACGAGGCTGCCTTGTAGATTCGGCGCCAGTTGCTGTTTCCAGCTTTGGTTGGGGTGTTATAACGGCATTGAAAGGTAAATTGGGTGACCTCGCGCAGTGGTCCAATGTAGAACCTCAGTTAACCACCAATATTGAAGAGATTTTGCGGAACCAGGTCGCCGATGTCGATCCTGTCCCCCTTACTCGAACCGACTTAATGCGAGCCCACGAAGATTTGATCGCCACGCTCGACTTACCTAAGGATTGGATTGAGCCCGTTGAATTTGCTATCCGCTCATACACCACTGACAGAGATCGAACCCCGGAACCGATCTTGCTGAATAGTTTCTTTCTAAACGATCTGATTTTCGCTAATGAGTTGTTTATTCATAAGAAGGCGCCTCTCGCTCTTTGCCGCTACCTGGGTCTTGAGCGCCCTACAGAAACTAAGAATTTGATTTGTGACAATGCTGCTCTCGAAGAAGCAGTGAGACCTGAAAAAACTCCTCTCGCAAAATGGCCTGGATACGATCACCATCCTCTCGTCTTACTTCAACAAGCCGCGGTCAACATCGCTTTTGATGAAACGCCTGCGAGTGGAATAGTTGGCATAAATGGACCACCGGGCACCGGAAAAACAACCTTACTTCGCGATCTCGTTGCCGCCGTGATTACTGAGCGGGCTGAGAAAATGGCAACTTATGACGATCCTCAAACGGCGTTTCAACCTACAAATTTGAAGCTTAAATTTGGTCAAGCCTGGATTCACCTTCACAAGTTAGCCGATTGTCTCCGCGGCTTCGAAATTATCGTGGCCTCATCAAACAATAAAGCAGTAGAGAACATTAGTTCCGAATTGCCGGGTATACGAGCAATCGCAAATGACGCCCCCGAGCTTCGCTACTTCCAAAGTCTTTCAGACTCCCTACATCAAGACGAAACATGGGGACTAATCGCGGCTGTCTTAGGAAATGCGCAAAACCGAAACCACTTCAAACAACAGTTTTGGTGGGACCAGGAGAACGGATTGCGGTCTTATCTACGCGCGGCGACCGGTTCATTGGACGATGAAAACGGCAAGCTTCCGAACGTTGTCTTGAAAGAAGAGCCTCCCACTACACACCAGGATGCATTGAGGCGCTGGGAGATTGCGCGCGAAAAATTTCGCAACGCGTTGAAAGAGAGTCAAGGCTGGCAGCAACGATTAGAGATTTTGCGCAACGATGTACTAGCACTTCCACGATTAGCCGAGACGCTAAATGTCGCCGAACAAAGTCATGCGGACGCACTGCTGGAAGTAAAACGTCTATTCCAACAACACTATTACACGATCCGAGAGATCAACAGTGCTGTCGAGGAATTGAAAGTTCACGCTCGCGCGAAGCCTGGCTTCTGGGCACGACTCTTTCGAACGCAGTCCGCACGAATCTGGAAAGAGATTCAGTCCGCATTGCTTGACCTTCAGCAACAGGAATCGGCGTCGCAGACGGCGCGGTTGGAGTACGAAAAAACAAGAGGTCGCGTTGCTCGAGCTAAGAACGAACACAACATCGTAATTCTTGATTCAGATTTCTTTGAGCATTCCCGCGAATATCATAAGGCCACTCCCTGGTCCAACCCTGCCGCCCAGAGAGCTAGAGAAGAAGTCTTTATCGCCGCTATGGCACTGCACCGTGCCTTTGTTGATGCTGCAGCCAAGCCATTGCGACATAATCTCGGGGCGCTCATGAGTGTTTTCAATGGTCAGTCACTGCCAACTCCTGAAAAGCAGGAATTGCTCTCCGACTTGTGGGCATCTCTTTTTCTTGTTGTTCCACTCGTATCAACCACCTTTGCCTCAGTCAATCGCATGTTGGGAAAACTTCCGCCTGAAAGTCTTGGGTGGTTACTTGTTGATGAAGCTGGACAAGCTGCTCCTCAAGCCGCAGTCGGGGCAATCATCCGGACCAAACGCGCCGTCATCGTTGGCGATCCGATTCAGATCGAGCCAGTCGTGATGCTGCCGAACACATTGACTAAGGCCATCTGTAATCAATTTCAGGTCGAGCCGGAACAATATTCAGCGCCACTGGCTTCAGCCCAAACACTCGCGGATGCGGCGTCCACTTATACAACTGAATTCGACGGTCGCACAGTAGGCGTTCCTTTACTGGTCCACCGCCGCTGCTCAGAGCCCATGTTTACAATCTCAAACAAGATTGCTTATTCCGGACTCATGGTTCCCGCGAAGCGCGAGCAATCGTCAGACATCCGTGAAATTCTTGGCCCATCGAGGTGGATCGACATTGTCGGCGATTGCGAAGACAAGTGGTGTTTATCAGAGGGCGAACAAGTCATTCGTATGCTTCGCCAACTGGGCCAGGCAAAATGCTCCCCGGATCTCTATGTGCTCACGCCTTTCGTAATTGTTGCGGAACGGACGCGCGAACTGATCCGTCAAACCGGTGTTTTGAAGGGTTGGATAAATGAAGAATGGCATTGGACCAACGAACGGGTAGGTACGGTGCACACAGCACAGGGGCGTGAAGCCGAAGCTGTGATAATTATCCTGGGCGCACCAGATCCGGCACAAACGGGCGCGCGCAACTGGGCCGGTGGTTCTCCAAATATATTGAACGTGGCTGTGACTCGCGCCAAAGAGGTGGTCTATGTTGTCGGAAACAGAAAGCTGTGGCGAGAAGCGGGTGTGTTTTCGGATCTAGATAAGGATCTTCGTTAGTGACTTGAGTAATTAAGCACCTGGAAGTCGGAGATTCTCTTCAGAGCCTTGCCACATTCGGATCTCAGTTGGCGCAACGTCAATAATCTCGCCTCACCGAGACATAGTTTGAGTATCAACTAACAAACCCAGCCAACGTACTTGCGGCTTAGGTTATTATTAGAAAAAGAGCTATTCAAACAAAACGAATGATGGGAACCACAACTGTACGTGTAACTCCGCAGAAATCTACCCGCGCGGAAACCGATCTTTACTTTTCGCGTTTCGCCATAACATAGATCTCCACCGCAGCTTTTCATCGCCCGGACTTTCACGATTGATCTGTCAAAAGTTATGTTCAGCTTCCTTAAACGAAAAAAAGAGCCTCGGCCCGCTCCGGAATTCTTATACAAATACTACCGACCGAATGAGTATTCACTCGACGCTTTAAGGTCTAAAAAACTATGGATGGCATTACCTGCCAGCCTGAATGACCCTTTCGATCTGAAATTTTCTGTGCAACTCAGTGTCCCTGATGAGCTTTCGGAAGAGCATGTGGAAGCTATTCGTAAGACGCCTGTTGAGATACCTGAATATGAGGAAATCGAAGGAGAGGAAGACAACGAGAACGGTGTCAAGGGACAGTATCACTGGAATGAGACAACTCTCGATCAGTTGTCACCTGAGACACTCGCTACCATATTCACGAAACCGGAATTTTGGAAGCTTCCGAGTGCGATGAGCGGGATTACATGTTTCTCAGAACACTCTGCGAGTCCTTTAATGTGGGCCCATTATTCGGAGCAGAATACGGGCTTCGTCGTTTCTTACCACGTACCTAAAGCTGTTCATAAGAACGGGATCTTTTATTTAGACGACCTGAGGTTTGCTCCTGTGGCGTATACGGACCGATATCCTGAAGTGACGGTTCTCGACTTTTTTGACGACAAACAAAATATTCAGGACACGTTAACTTTCACCAAGGGTTATCACTGGTCTTATGAAAGCGAATGGCGACTGGTTTCTCAGCTCGGCGGTTGTCTGGTGGACTCTCCATTCGAGATTCATTCGGTTTATCTCGGTTACAATATGAGGCTCGAGTACAAGAAAGCACTCTTCGATGTTTGTAATACACTTGGCATTAATTCTTATCAACAAGTTCCCCACCCAACACAATTTTCTTATCTAGCGTCTGGGCCAATAACGCCTGAAGATCTCAATGGCAACTACTGTCGAGATTTGAGTCGATCTCTCGAGATCCAAGCCTCACTCTCCCGTTTAGAAAATCGCCGGAACCCATTCAAACGCCGGCGACATTGACCGATTCCGCGGCCGGCGTTCAGCTCTTGTTTTGATCGCCTGTTTTACGCAACGGCGGCCTTAAGTCCTATCCTGATCTGGATTGCAACCGGGCGCGATCTTGTTCGGAACATTAGAGTCCTTTAGAACTCCGTCGTCACAAACGCTTTCTGCCGATCGGTTCTTTGATTTCGAGTAACTGGTTCGCAGTTACATTTCTAATCCGTTGTTTACGACCACGCGGCCATTGGATCTCGATTAGGTCTATTTTCTTACTCGTGTCTAATCCAAAGTGTACTGCGAGAGATGATTGAGATTGGTAACCATTTCCACAATTGATTTCCCTGATCTGCATCTTCCCGCCAACAACTACTTTGACTCGCGCTCCCACTGCACTCCGATTCCCCAGGCCTTTTAGTCGCAGTTCAATCCAATTCTTTTTTCTTCCTTCCAGGTTGTGATACAGCAGAGGTCTCTCGTTCTGGTTAGTAACGAGGATGTCCATTGCGCCGTCACCATCAAAGTCTGCTAACGCGACACCGCGAGAATCCAAAATGCTGTCGACACCGGCCTGCGAGGCGATCTCTTCGAACGCATGATCACCCTTATTTCTAAAGAGATGATTTCGTTCATAACCAGCAAATGTCTGATCGCCAATAGGGGGCCAAATCGTCGCATCAGCAAAGTCCATCTTTTGACCTTTTCTGAGAGGCTCCTGCCATCGTTCCACGGCATCGGCGTAATTGTCCTTGCCTGCCGAGATGAATCCGTTCGCGACATAAATATCCAGCAGCCCGTCGTTATCAAAGTCCACAAACTTTGCGCCCCAGCCCCAGCCTGTATCACAAGTGCCGGTCTCCATTGAAACATCGACCATCAAATCCGGTCCCCAGTTGAGCCATAGCATGTTGCACTCGCGAATCCAGGGTTCGGTGATGTTCGTCACGTAGATGTCCAGCTTGCCGTCGTTGTTGTAGTCACCGAAATCGACATTCATCCCTTTTCTATTATCGACTTCAAGCACCGAGCGGGTGACATCTTCGAACGTTCCATTTCCCTTGTTGCGATAAAGTTTATCCGGACCAAAGTCATTGGCGATGTAGAAATCAGGCCAATTGTCATTGTCGTAATCGCCGTGTCCGAGCGCCGTAGTGAAACCCGTATCCTTAATTCCGGCAGCAGTCGTAACATCGGTAAACGTGCCGTCGCCTCGGTTGCGATAAAGAGTTTTTGTTCCTCCGTTATCTGCTGTTAATCCCTGCATGGGAAGAACTCTCGTGGTCGTTAGATTGAAGAGGTCGACATCGTCCGCAAAAAAACCACCTACGAGGAGATCCAAATTTCCATCGCGATCGTAATCGAAGGCAATCGCGCTGATAGCGTTTTGACGTTTATTTCCGAGACCGGAAGCTGCCGTAACATCTATAAAGTCACCTTTACGATTGTTCCTGAACAACAGATTATGGCCCAGCCTCAATACCAGAAGATCCGGCCAGCCGTCGTTGTCATAATCAAACCAAAGAGCGCCGCTGGCTACAGTGTCATTCGAATTAAGATTTTTTAGTTCCGGCGGTGTGACGTCAACAAACTTTAGCTCACCCTGGTTTTCATAAAGTGCATTGTCGACACCTCGACAACTGCTTACAAAAAAGATGTCGTCACGACCGTCGCCGTTAAAATCACCCACTGCAGCGCCGGCAATGAAGTTAGCCCAGAGTTTGTTTACGTGCTGAAGTTTCTGATCAAAGGTTGGTGGATAGTGAGTGAAGGAGATCCCTGTGGACTTACTGATCTCTTCAAACGCCGGCTGGGCATGTAAAGAGGTTGATAAAAATTGCTGGCATAGGACGAAGACACAAAGTCCAAAGGCAAGCTTGAAATCGGAGTTCACAATTCGCCGGTGAAAGAGAAGTTTAGGGGAAGTTTCACGTTGCGTTTGACGCGAGTGAAACTTCCCCACATTGAGGAGGATTCAAAAGACTCCGCTGATCGATCGGGCAGCGTTCAGTCGAACTCAGAAGATAATCGTTCGACTATTTTCTGTTCGCCGCCAGTTGCCAGTTTGTTCCATCAAGACGAATACGCTGAACAATTTCCCTGAACTTGATGGCGCCATGCAAAAGGCTTGCTACTTCTCGATCACCCGACATCATCGCGGTGGATGACGTACTCACCGAAGCCGTATAGCCAATGGGCGGAATGGTCTCAACTTCTGAATACCACTTCACCGGCTCTTTTGATCGCATGGTGATATTAAGGTTGGGCATCTCGACGTCCACGGAAATTTTCGCCAGACATTTGCCGGCCTTATCGGGCACCTTAATGGCGGCTCTACCTGCAGTAATCGTGGTTCGGTCCTGTGTAATCACCCACCTATCGCCTTCCTTCTCGAGTTGAACGTCGGCTTTCCACGTGCTCGAACCTGATTTGCCTTCCCTATCAGTAACCGTGTTCATGCCGGTGGCGGTCACATTTGCATAACTCCCCAAAAACCTGATGCGGAGGTCGTTGTTAGCACTGACTTTTATCCGGCGAACGCTGGAAAATTGCTTCGCAACTTCTTCTTCTCCACCCTTCGCTGTTTTGGAATTTGACGAGTAGTATTGCAAAAGGCCCTTGGCGTCTCGATTACCGATGGCCTTCCAAACACCTTGCATTACCGCTCTAATGGCACGTTGATCCCGAGCGCTTCCTCTCTCTTCTTTTTGTGGGACCACCGGAGCTGCTTCCTCCGGGGCAGCCGTCGACGAAGGTGAGAGCGGTCTCAGGTCGCGATAGGCAGCATCGAGAACGATCTGTTCAACAAATGGCAGGTCAAGTTTTCCGACCTGACCAAGCGAACGATCATTCTTATTGAGGTGAATCAACACTGGACCAAAAACTTTACTGTTACCTCGTAGTTCCAGGCCGACAAATTCAGTATCAACGATTGCTGTTCCCCATTTCACTTCAGTTTCACCTGACGCGGGCCGGGCATTGTCATGTTTGGCGGCGATCCAACCAGTTAACTCGACGGTATCTTTACCAACGCCTTTAATGTCGTACGTTTCTTCCAGTCGAACTCGCATAACATCAACTCCCGCAGCCGGAAGTGCGAATCGTTCGGCAGGTAAGGCCTGCAACTTAGCGAGATCGACATTATTCATATCACGCAGCAAGTTAGCGACCCGTTGGTCATCGGTAAGCGTCGTTTCATTTCCCGATGTTTTTGCCAGGCTTCTTCCGCTACGAGCCACGGAAATAGCCGTGAAAAGTACACCGCAAGTTAAGAGAACCAGCAGAATCTTTTTCATCTCTCTGTTCCTTTCAATATTGAGGAGTTAACCCTCGACGTTCGTTCGTTAAAATTTAGCCGCGACACGGAGACGAGCTGAGGCGTAGGATCACCCTCGCGGATCTTGAGGATCTGATCCAACTGAACATTCCGGAAGTTCTGAATCTCGCCTGTCGTCGGCCAGGTAACCTCGATAGAGTCGATGGATGTGGCCTGGCCCAAGCCAATGAGTCGTTGAAGGGCGGACGCCCCCATACTCCCGCCCGTTGAAACACTCGCGTAGATGTTTCGACTGCCAGTCTGATCGCTCACCTGCACTTTGATCCGAGCGCCAATCGCACTCCGGTTTGACTTCGTCCCTTCCAGTCTCAAGGTGATCCAATGGTTTCCAAAACCAGGATTTTCGTAGAGCACTCGCGGATGTGTATCGC
Organism: Pyrinomonadaceae bacterium; assembly: GCA_036518995.1. Lineage (GTDB taxonomy): Bacteria > Acidobacteriota > Blastocatellia > Pyrinomonadales > Pyrinomonadaceae > PSRF01. The sequence continues at coordinate 20,325 of DATDMC010000004.1, forward strand.
CGGGATAAACACCGCCGAGAACGGCAAACACATCCTGGTCTCCGTCATTATCTAAATCGGCAAAAGCGATTCCATGACCTTTTTGCAAGTGTCCAAATCCACCTGAAGTGGTGACGTCCTGAAAATACCTTCCCTCCGCGCTGCGCAACATTCGGTTAGGCATTAAGCCTTGAAACATCGGATTGCCCGTCCCCAAATAAATGTCGAGCCAACCGTCGTTATCAATATCGCCAAAGTTACCCCCCATCGTGTAAAGCGCATGATGAAGTCCGCTGGAGTTTGTAACGTCGACAAAGCGACCGTCGTGATTATTCCGATACAGCCGCGGAGTTTCGGCAGTGAAAGGAAGGCCTAAATAGTCGGCTGCGACTTGACCGACGACGTGGGTGAAATCGTCTGCGGAGGCACTGGCGACAAAGAGGTCCTGCCAACCGTCGTTGTCGTAGTCCCAAAACCAACAAGAAAAACTATCGAGCGGGGCAGCCACGCCAGCAGTGTCAGTTACATCTTTGAATTTCCATCCCTTCCCTGCTTTACTCTCGTTATGAAAAAGCAGGTTTGTCTCAAACAATCTCGAGACATAAAGGTCTGGCCGACCATCGTTATCAAAGTCTCCCCAGGCCGCGCCTTTTACCCAACCAGTAACGTCGAGCCCAACGTCGGCGGCCACATCGGAGAACGTTCCATCACCATTGTTATGAAACAGTTGGCAAGGGTTTGTATCTTTGTCTTGTGGAGTTGTTTCGTTACCGACAAATAAGTCGAGCCAACCATCGTTATCGAAATCGGCCCAGACGGATGTGTTGGAGGGATAAAGCGTAAAGAGTCCGGCTTGAGCTGTTACATCGGAAAACGTTCCGTTCCCGTTATTCTTGAGAAGAGAAGGAGGATGAGCACCATCCTGTCCAAGCCAGGCGCCGCGGGGAATAAAAACATCAACATATCCATCGTTGTTGTAATCGGCGCTGCTGATGCTTAGACCACCGGTAATTCCTTTAAGACCCGCCTCGGCCGTTCGATCCGAGAAACTGCCATTAGCATCGTTGTGAAAATATCTCAGTTGATCGTGTTCGGTTCCCAAACCGGCAGACGACACGATGATATCGATGTACCCATCTCGATCGAAGTCTTCAGTAATCACGCCTCCGCCACGCCCGACGTAATCAAGTCCTACCCGTGGCGCAACATCCGAAAATTGCTTAATTGTGTAGTCAGATTTGAAGCGCTCAGGAGGAATCAACCATTGCTGCGGGACCTTAGCCGGATACTCGCCGGTCGTCATATAGGCAAGATTAAGAAACCAGCGGGCACTAAGATCGTCAGGCTTGTCAGCTAGCAGCTCCTCGTATTCCCTGATAGCAGCGCGGGACCAGCGCAGATTTTTATATGAAGACGCAAAATCGCTGAGCAGAAGTACACACGCGTCTTTGTCGTGTTCGGTCGTATTATCGTTTTCAGCCAGCCTCAGGTAAGCAATCGCCAAACATTCGCTCACTGCACGTACGAAATGATGGTCCAGTAATCCAGTCCTGGCGGCCGAGGTCCGGGCACTCAGAAAAAGGTTGGCTGCTTCTTCGTTCTTACCAAAGACGAGCAACTTATAGGCTTGTTGAGTAGTAAGTAATATTCGGCTGCGACGATCGAGCGGGTACTTTATCTGTAAGAAATAATTACGAAGGTCAGGATTAGGCATGTGCCGGGCAATCTGCTCGTTCGAATCCGTCGCCAACCCGGCCAGAAATTGGGCCATCAGACGCGTACTATCAGGCTGGACGACTTTGTGTGATTGTTGAGTTTGACCATAAACAGACCGGTATCCCAGCAGCAAAACAATAAGACTGAGGTAGATGAAGGGTCGTAAATTCACGAGGGACTTCGATTCAGTGTGGGAACTCAGGGCCTAACCACACACTTTAATATGAGTCTTTAGAGGACTCCCTCGGCTCCAGAAAACAACAGGTAGCGCATCATATTCTTCATCAAACCAGATGCGCTTCTCACAGATTGCTCTTTTCGCCGCTACGCCAAAAAAGTTGACAAGGTCTTTGCCGGCTAGTAGAGTCCGCCTGAATTCACCTCGTATCACTTACACCATGCTTTAACTTGGGATTTATCAAGAGTTTGTACTTAACTCAGAAAAGACCAGACCCAAACTAAGTGGCTAACAAGCTTGTAAATCTAAGGGGAGATTTTTAATTACTTGTCACTTTCTGAGATTGCAGATCTGCGCTGATTTCCGACAGGATGGCAATTTTTACCGTTTGATTTGAGACAAGCCTGCAGGATTGTTCAATTCGCGGTGTTTGCGGGCTACCGTTTCGTTATTAATTCGACCACTTCCAGTTTCGGATCTCCGGCATGTCTTCACCGTGCTCGGCAATGTATTGCTGGTGGTCCATGAGCTTTTTTCGCATTGCCTGCACTACATGCGCGCCGATTGTTGTCAGCTTAGGTACGCGTTCAATCACATCCATCACAAGATGAAAGCGGTCCAGGTCGTTGACCACACACATGTCGAAAGGTGTGGTCGTGGTTCCCTCCTCTTTGTAACCTCGAACGTGAAGATTCTTGTGACTGGAGCGCCTGTAGGTAAGCCGGTGAATTAGCCACGGATAACCATGGAACACGAAAATAATGGGCTTGTCAGTAGTAAACAAGATGTCGAATTCCTGATCGGGAAGACCATGAGGATGCTCGATCTGTGGCTGCAAGGTCATCAGGTCTACCACATTTACAAAACGAATCTTCAAATCAGGAAATTGTTCACGCAATATATTTACCGCAGCGAGCGCTTCGAGTGTGGGGACATCTCCCGCGCACGCCATTACTACATCCGGCTCGGTTCCTTGATCGTTACTCGCCCAGTCCCAAATACTAATCCCCTCCGAACAATGTTTGACGGCTGCATCCATGTCGAGGTATTGCAGCGCAGGCTGTTTTCCGGCAACGATCACGTTGACGTAGTCGCGACTTCGCAGGCAATGGTCAGTCACCGACAAGAGTGTGTTCGCGTCAGGAGGAAGATAAACCCGCACAACTTCAGCCTTCTTGTTAATCACATGATCGATGAAACCAGGATCCTGATGGCTGAAACCGTTATGGTCCTGTCGCCAAACATGTGAAGTGAGCAAATAATTGAGTGATGAGATAGGCTGTCTCCAGGGAATATTACGGGTAACTTTCAACCATTTCGCATGCTGATTGAACATCGAGTCAACGATGTGAATGAAAGCTTCATAACAGGAAAAGAAACCATGCCGGCCGGTCAATAGATATCCCTCCAGCCACCCCTGACACATGTGTTCGCTTAAGACTTCCATCACTCGACCATTCGGCGATAGATGTTCATCGTCGGGCAAAATCGTTTCCATCCATGCTCGCTCGGTAACATCAAAAACAGCGTCGAGGCGGTTTGATAAAGTCTCGTCCGGGCCCACTACGCGAAAATTATTCTGCTCAGCATTGAGTTTTATGACGTCTCGCAGAAATTGTCCCATCACGCGCGTTGCTTCCGACTCAACCTGACCGGGCTTTAAGACTTCGACGGCATAATCATAATAGTCAGGCAGCTTCAACTCCTTGAGTAGCAGGCCGCCATTAGCATGTGGGTTGGCGCCCATCCGGCGCTGGCCGCGGGGAGCGAGTTCTGCCAGTTCCGCATATAACCTTCCGCTCTCATCGAATAGTTCGTCAGGCTTGTAACTTCGCATCCACTCCTCAAGCTGCCGCAAATGTTCAGGCTTGGTCGCAAGTTGTGAAAGAGGCACTTGATGAGAATGAAAGGAACCCTCGGCGGGTTTGCCATCGACAACCTTTGGACCGGTCCAACCCTTGGGACTACGCAGGACGATCATTGGCCACTGTGGACGTTTCTTGAATCCACTCTTTCGAGCTTCTGTTTGAATCGAACTAATCTCGGCCAGCACTGTCTCGAGAGTTGCGGCCATGAGCTGGTGCATAACGTGAGGATCATCGCCTTCGACAAAATGTGGTTTATGGCCGTAGCCTACGAGCAGGCTCGTAAGTTCTTCTCTACTCATCCGAGCCAGTAGAGTCGGGTTGGCGATCTTGTAACCATTCAAGTGCAGAATTGGCAGCACTGCACCGTCACGTTCAGGATTGAGAAATTTGTTCGAATGCCAACTCGTAGCCAGTGGTCCAGTTTCCGCTTCGCCGTCGCCAACTACGCAACAGGCCAATAAGTCGGGATTATCGAAGACAGCCCCGTAAGCGTGGACCAGCGCATATCCAAGTTCACCCCCTTCGTGAATTGAACCCGGGGTCTCGGGCGCAACGTGACTGGGAATACCTCCGGGAAATGAAAACTGCTTGAATAACCGTTTCATTCCTTCTGCATCCTGCGAGATGTTCGGATAAAACTCGCTATACGTGCCCTCGAGATAAGTATTCGCGACCAGTCCTGGTCCACCATGACCTGGCCCGGCTATGTAAATCGCGTTCAGGTCGTGCTGCTTGATCACCCTATTGAAGTGCACATAGATGAAATTAAGTCCCGGCGTAGTGCCCCAGTGTCCGAGAAGTCGAGGCTTTACATGATCGAGACTCAATGGCTCTCGCAGTAGTGGATTGTCCAATAGATAGATCTGGCCCACCGAAAGGTAATTAGCAGCACGCCAGTACGCGTCCAACTTACGCAGGTCTTCACCGTTTAGTACTTCAGGTTTCATACGAACAACTCTAACGGAAATTCACAAGCTTCCAAAGTCTCCAGTCAATAGAGTTGGCTGAACAAACTTCATTTCTGACCTTGAAATAACCTCACGTAATTCAAGGACATATTGGGCCTACACTAATCACGATTCTCCGCCTCTGAATCCAGAGGATTTTCACGCAAGGCACTATGGAGATTCACGCAACTTCGAATGCTCCGCGCCACATCTTTTGCACAATGAACGACCTAACTCACTTGGAATGACGCTGGCCGCCTTAACAAGCATCAGCGGAGCAAGGGAGTCTGTGGAGATGTTTGTTCATGAATTAACTGAGGCCGAATGCCGGGAAGTGCTGGGCCATTCTAAGGTGGGACGACTGGTGAGGAGTCAAAGATTGGCTGCGCGCGAAAATTAACGAGATCGAAAAGAAGCATGCGAGCGCACCCGTGCATTGAACTTTCGGCCTTGATCAAAGGGCTGCGGTGAAGAGTCAACCGAAACCATGAGCGGGAAGTTCAAATACGACAAAGAGGAGAAATTCATCATAAGAAAAAATGAAAACGTTTTGGATAAGAAAGTATCTGTGCGAAGCATCGGATCGTTCGTTGGTAGCAGCCTGTTGTTGGCCATAGCGGCTGGTGCGTTTTATCATCGACGGGCCATCAAACGTCTGATAGAAATTCACAGAATGTGATAAAAGATCGTCTTTGTTGTTGCTTAAGACTGTTGTCAGCTTCTAATAAAAGCGTTTACCCGAAGGATGATGCTAACAAAAACCAACCGCGCATCGTCGTCAGCTACCTGGAGCCTCGCGAACAGATGTTCAGGAACACGGTCAGTATTCGTTCATGGTCTCACGGTCCAATCACAAATAACTGTGCCGAAATTCGATGATGACTTCCACTGAGATTCATCCAGGCAACTGTTCGGGCCTGACGACGACGGAGGCTCGCCAGCGCCTGAACCAGATCGGGCCAAATGAACCTGTTGTATCCCGACGTACCTCCAGTCTGGTTCAAATTCTCCTCCTCTTCCTCAATCCACTTGCCATCATTCTGCTTGTTGCCAGCGCTGTCTCGGCTGCCGTTGGGGAAATTCTTAACGCGTCAATCATCGCGCTCATGGTATTCCTGAGTGCAGCTCTCAATTTCATTCAGACCTATCGTTCGCAACGTGCAGTGGAACGAATTCGCAAAGAGGTCGCGCCAACTGCGTCCGTTCTTCGAGATGGCATTTGGTCGCAGATTCCCAGACGTGAACTGGCGCCTGGCGACGTTATCAGACTTACTTCAGGCGATCTGGTTCCTGCGGATGCGGTCTTGTTTCAGTCTCGCGATCTTCACGTGCAGGAGGCTGCGCTAACAGGAGAGTCTCTACCTGTCGAGAAAGTCGCCAGCGACATTCAAGCGATCTCACCGGAGACAAGCAACGACCACAAAATTTTTCTCGGGACTTCGGTGGTAAGTGGAACCGGGCAAGCTCTGGTGATCGCGACCGGAAAGCGGACTACATTCGGAGATATTGCAACCCGACTCGCCACCAAGCCGCCCGAAACTGAATTCGAGCGAGGAACACGTCAGTTTGGTCTGCTGATCATGAAGACGACTCTCCTGCTGGTGTTCTTCGTCCTATTGGTAAGTGTCGTACTTCATCATAATTTCCTGGAGTCGTTGCTTTTTGCAGTGGCACTAGCTGTCGGACTGACCCCTGAATTCCTACCGATGATTACGACCGTCACGCTGGCCCAGGGCGCCGTTCATATGGCGAGAAAGAAAGTGATCGTCAAGCATCTCGAGGCGATGCAGAACTTCGGCAGTATTGATGTCCTATGCAGCGATAAGACTGGCACTCTGACCAGCGGCGAAATGGCCCTGGACCAACACCTTGATCCATTTGGCACTTCCTCTGAAAGAGTCTTTCTCCTCGCTTACCTAAACAGCCTGCACGAGACTGGCGTGAACAATCCGCTCGATCAAGCCATAAAACAAAGCCGCAGCAGTAATCCACTCGATACCGCAGTATTGCAACACGATCATCCGGACATTCACGCCTATCAGAAGATCGACGAGATACCTTTTGACTTTGAACGTCGCCGAGTCTCGATAGTGGTGGAAAATAATGGCGAGAGATTGCTGATCACAAAAGGCGCTCCAGAGAGCGTGCTAACGGTCTGCTCGCACTATGAATTGGACGGACAACAGTTTGCGCTTGACGGTGATTCACGCTCACGATGCGAGGCAATCTACCGTGGCCTCTGTGCGCAGGGCGTGCGGATGCTAGCCGTGGCTTACGCGACGGTATCGCCGCAGCAAGTCTATCGGGCAAACGACGAAAGAGACCTGGTGTTAGCAGGGTTCCTGACCTTTTTCGACCCCCCACTCGAAAGCGCGCAGAAGACCCTCGGTGATTTAAAGCGCGATGGCATTGAGGTCAAGATTCTCACCGGCGATAACGAGCTTGTCACTCAACACATCTGCTCGCAAGTGGGTCTGGATGGCGGGCGCATCATCCTCGGAGAACAGCTTGAACGAATGACTGATGCTGCATTGGCCCATGTCGTCGAGGAGACTTCAGTCTTTGCCCGGGTCTCACCTGCGCAAAAGAACAGAATAATCCTGGCCCTCAAGAGACGCAGTCACGTTGTTGGTTATTTGGGTGATGGCATCAACGACGCGCCTTCTCTTCATGCGGCAGATGTGGGCATATCAGTTTCCACCGCGGTAGACGTCGCGAAGGATGCCGCTGATTTCATTTTGCTGGAACGCAGTCTGGATGTCCTTCACGAGGGCATTATTGAAGGGCGAAAGTCCTTCGGGAACGTGATGAAGTATTTGCTGATGGGGACGAGTTCTAATTTCGGCAACATGTTTAGCATGGCTGCAGCCTCGGTGTTTCTCCCTTTCCTCCCAATGTTGCCAACGCAAATTTTGCTGAACAATTTTCTTTACGATCTGGCGCAGGTAACGATTCCAACCGATCGCGTGGACCACACGTTCATTCATAAACCCCAGCGGTGGAACGTAAGGTTAATACGGGATTTTATGATCTATATTGGTCCCGTCAGCTCTATCTATGACTTTCTCACCTTCTTTGTATTGCTCAGGGTCTTCAATGCGTCCGAACAGTTGTTTCATACTGGATGGTTCGTAGAGTCACTGGCAACGCAGACCCTCGTTATCTTCATAATCCGCACAGCTGGAAATCCCTTTCGCAGCCGTCCGAGCATTCCGTTGACTGTTACTACATGCGTGGTGGTGGTCACGGGTATCGTGATTCCATTTACCTCGCTGGGCAAGGTACTCGGATTCGTTCCATTACCGGTGGGTTTCTTTCTCTTCCTCTGCGCCATAACTGTCACTTATCTAATCCTGGTAGAGCTGGTGAAGCGACGATTGTTACGAAGGTTACTGTAAGAAAGAGTGCCGAAGTCGGGAGGAGCATCTGGGTTCGAAATTTCCCCCAAGGTATGCTTACCAGTGCTACGCCAAAAAAGTTGACAAGGTCTTTGCCGGCTAGTAGAGTCCGCCTGAATTCACCTCGTGTCACTTACTCCATGCTTTACTTGGGATTTTCAAGAGTTCGTACTAACTAAGAAAGAATAGACTCACGACAACCTCGCTTCGCGTTTGCATTATCGACCCTCGGTGATAAGGGAATTTCTCAGGTTTGGATGTTCATTTTTCGAACAACGTACTTCGCCAACAAATAGAACTGCGCTCGGTTTAAAGAACAGGGAACGCTAAACCAATTGAGGCGGGCGTTAGTCTGATGAGACGAGTTTCAAGAGGCAGGTCCGGATCGAGATCGGCCACTAACCTCCGTCGGGTGTCCGTGTCAGGTCATGAACCTGGTTCAGGAGAGTTGATGTTGTCAGTGTCCGCAGTACAAACAAGACCGCACACACATCAATCGCGTTGCGAGATTGTCGAACGCGTGATCCTGGCGATGCGTTCACGAACAGCCGAACACATGTCTCTTCAGGATATGGCTGACCTTGCGTGCCTGAGTCCGTTTCATTTCAATCGCATCTTCCATCAAACAACCGGTATTACGCCTACTCAATTTCTGTATGCGATTCGACTTGAAAAAGCGAAACGCCTGTTATTGACTTCGTCTCTCACCGTAACTGAAATCTGCTTTGAGGTTGGCTATAACAGTCTGGGCACTTTCATCTACCGCTTCACCCAATTCGTAGGTGTTTCACCAACGCACTTCAGATCGCTCGCCAGTAATATGTCCGTCTCTGATTTCCGAAAGTTGGTGACTGCCGATCATCAATTACAGGGCAAGGGTTCAGCGACAGCCAGCGGAGTACATGGCCGCATCTATTGCCCTTCATCCTTTACGGGCGTCATCTTCGTGGGCCTATTTGATATGAGGATTCCGCAAAAGCGGCCGGTGGCAGGAACGGTACTTATGCAGGTGGACCACTATGATTTCGGAATTTGTCCAAACGGTAGATACTACGTCATGGCGGCCGGTTTGCCATTTTCGCTGGATCCAATGACTTACTGGTTACCCGATCCATCAACCTTGCTCGTCGGTATCGGAAACGACCTGTTGCTGGTCCAGGACAACCAGAAAGTCCGGTCGATAAATGTTACGTTAAGACCAACAAACATTTTCGACCCGCCAATACTGATCTCACTTCCGGCTTTACTGGCGAACGACTCAAATGCACTTCATGGCGAAAGTTGAATTGTCGCCGCATAAGTTAATAGCAAGGACGAATTGTTGAAGGCGCATGTCACAACTCACCCGGTTTATCCGCGCTTTACTGAGCCTGTCAGTTAATCATCCGTGGCTCATCGTTACGACTTTCAGCGCGATCACAGTTCTACTCATACCTTTCATCCCAAGAATTAAATTACAACTCAATGCGCGTTCGCTCGTACCGGCTGGTCATCCGGATCTTGCTGCCAGTGATAGGGCGTCTGATCTATTTGCGATACACGATGTAGTTGTACTTGCTGTAATCGATCACGACTCACAGATCTACAACCGGGATACTCTCTCCTGTATCGATCGAATCAGCACAGGCCTGGCGAAAATAGACGGAATTATTCCTTCGTCTGTAACCAGCATCACGACTCAACCGTTGATCTCAGTGAAAGACAACAAGATTGACATGCGACCGTTATCATTCGACGGTCAAAAAGATCCGGTTGAAGAGATTGAACGTGCGCGGCGCTACATCGAATCGATGGGCTTGAATGATGGACTGTTAGTCGCGCGCGATGGTTCCGCTGCGTTGGTCCTGGCCCAAATAGAACCCACGGCCGATCGGGCTGCGGTATTCGATCAGGTGAAAGCGATTGCGAGCAATGAATCTGTCGGCAGCAGATCAATACAGCTAAGCGGCACTGCCCTGGCTGAAGCAGTGTTAGGACAAGCCTCGGCTCGTGATCTATTGCGACTCATCCCTCTCACAATCATCTTATTGGCAGTTGCTCTGACCATAGGTTTTCGACATCCAGCGCCGGCGTTTATTTGCCTCCTCGAAATCGGTCTCAGTTTGATTTGGACCATCGGCATCATGGGACTGACAGGTCAGTCGGTTTTTGTCACGACGCTTGTGATGCCGGTGATACTGATTTCAGTGGGCGTTTCGGATGATGTCTACGTTTTGAAACATGTTCTCAGGACAAGACAATCGTCGGGGTCTGAGGAGACAGTGAATGCTTTTAGCGAAATGTTTGGCCCGGTCAGTCTCACGGCAATTTCTACAGTCGTTGGTCTTCTCTCACTGACCACGACGAACCTGGCGCCGTATCGAGTTTTTGGTTTTTTTGGAGCGTTGGCAGTCCTAAGCTCGACCCTCTTCACTTTTACTCTTGTGCCGGCCCTCGTGAAAATAATCAATCCGCAAGTACGTTCGAAACGGAACTCAACGCATAAACAGAGATCGTCGGGAATTGGATCGATTATCTTTCAAACTATTCTGGCCGCCGGACCGCGGCGTGTGCTGGTGGTCACTTTTGCTATTACCGTAATCGCTCTTGTCTTAACAACCAAACTCCGCGTTGACGACAGTTGGATCAGAAACCTGCCGGCGAGCAATGAGGTCTCACGAGGAGACGAGGCCATCAATAATGTGCTGGCGGGAACCACAACTATCGATCTGATGTTCGCCCCAAATCAGAAGGACCAACGGCTGGAGCCACAATCACTCTTACAACTCTTGTCGATGGAGGAAGCTTTATCAAAAGTCTCCCAAGTGGGCGCGACCTATGGAATTCATGACGACATCCTCCGACTAAATGCAGTTCTACATCAATTAGATTACGCCACGTACCGTGGACGGCTGCTGCGCGGAGAAATGTCCATCAGTCGCGAAGAGATCGATCAGGCACTCATCTTATTGAACACTGAGAAACGCTTTGCATCACGCGACGACGTTCTTTACCAGCGTCCCCGTTTAACTGTCTTCATTCGTTCTGCGAACTATGAACGAATCGATACTGTCTTACGCGCGATTTGCGGGACCACAAACTTTTCCACCTGCGGCCAGGGACAAATTGTGCCTTTCGGCGACGGATGGATCAGCTATGTGACCGTTCGTCTTCTGGTAAACGGCCAGATAATGTCGATCGCCCTCGCACTTCTGGTCGACCTGCTGCTGTTAACGATATTGCTGAGATCTCTTAGGCTGGGGCTGACAGCCATAATCCCGGTCGCATTCAGCGTTCTGATGATCTTCGCTCTCCTCGTTGGATTGGGAATACCGTTGGGGATTGCGAACTCGATGTTCGCCAGCATCGCCATTGGTATTGGCTTAGATTTTGCAATCCATCTCACCGCTAAATTCGGCTACGCTCAATCGCGGGGCGCACCAGTTGAAACGGCGATGCATGAAGCTATGGTAACTACGACGCCGGCGATTACCATGAGTGCGCTCGCAATCACACTTGGGTTTTCAGTACTCGCGTTGTCTCAAATCATGCCCAATCGACAACTGGGACTAATGATCTGTCTGGGTTTGACTCTTACTGCTTTAGCGACCTTGATTCTGGTCCCAACTATAACTTTGGCGACGAATTCAAGACGATAATTTTTAATGATGCAGAACTACGAAGGAACAAGAACAAGCGCAATAGCAGCAGTCATCGCCGGAGCTCTCGCGCTCGTGGTCTTCACCGGTTGCCGCTCTCAGCCTCCACCAGACAACTCGAGTCGAGCGGTTGCTCCCAATAGCGTCAATGGACCAGCACGGGTTCAGGTTGAAGCAGGAGCGCCTGAAGCAAACATAGATGCGACGAAAATAGTATCCGCCTATAACGCGCGAAACGTTGGCAGCCCCGGTTGGCGGCGAGTTGTGCTGGACCTTTTTACCGGCGACTCAGTAACCAGAAGCTTTACCGTGGTCAATCTATGGCACTCGCAAGCTGACATGGTGAGCACTTTATTTCTTCTCGAACAACCACCGGCTCTAACTGGGACCAATTACCTGCTTCGAGAATGGCCGGGCAAGCCGGTTGAAATGCGAGTCAGTCTTTTTCTTCCTGCCGGTGAACAACACGTTCTGGAAGTTGAGCCCAGTAATTTTGATGAAGGTTTGCTGGGATCGGACTTTAGCTACAACGACATTCGAATGCAGTTGCCGTTAATCGGTTATCACTACACTTTCGCCGGCAAGGGAGTATTAGTTAATGAACCGGTTTGGGTGGTAGAAGCTGTGCCTACCGAACAACAGAGTCGTGAAACGGTCCTTTGGAACAAAGCAACTCTCTATCTCGCTCGCAACTTCGCTTTTCTATTAGGCGCGGATTACTACAAGGACGCCGCAATCGTGAAACAGATGCGGGTCGACAGCGTCAAACAGATCCAGGGTGTTTGGACCGCGACTCACATCACAATGTATAGCGCCGACACTCGTCGTTCGGAATTACGGCTGATTGATGCGGAGTTTAATTCCAGTCGCTTCGACGTCAAATTACTCTCGCCCGAACGCTTGCCGTTTCTCTCCAACGAAGTTCGCAACGGTTGGACCACTGGATTTACTAACCCACCGCACTGAGTGAATCGAAAAACCAAATGCGATAAGGCATCGTTCAAAATCAGTTAGAACGGTCCTTCAAGCGCTGAATGCTCTTCGAGCTTTCATGTCCCTGAACGAACACGTAAGAGCAACGATGGATGATGCTTCTTCAATTCTCCAATCAAGTGTTCCTTGACGACATGTGTGTATCGTTGAGTGGTCGCAATCGACGCATGGCCCAGGAACTCCTGAACGACTCTAATGTCCATTCCATTTCGCAGGAGCAAAGTGGCAACGGTGTGTCTCAGCATGTGTGGTGTGATGTGCCTTTCGATACATGCTTCACGACGAAATTGAGCAATTATGTTTGCGATCCCCTGCGTTGAAAGTCTCTGTCCTGACGAATTTAGAAACAAAGCATCATTCTCGGAAATCACTCTGCGGCGCGCCTGCAAATGCTGAGCTTGGATGTGAATAGTCTGCTCGTCGACGATGTAAGCTAAACGATCTCTGCCACCTTTTCCTTTCACCTTAAACAACAACTCACTTGAATTAAAGTCTTCCAGGTTGAGTGAAGAGACTTCGCCCACCCGCATTCCGGTGGCGAACAGAAGATCAATCAAGGCCAGATTTCTTATTGAACGATATTCACGGCCCGAGTCATCGCGCTGTTTTCCTCGCGCCAACACAGCGCCTTTTCTAATTAACTTTTTACCGTACGCCTTTCCCGCCTGTTCTAACAGCCCTTGCATTTCCGACTCTGAAAGCGCTCGCGGCAACTGCTGAATGCGCCCGAAGCTTAACTTCACTCGCCAGAACGGCGACTCCTTTAGTAACCCGCGTCTCAGCCAATATCCGCAAAAGACTTTTAGGACCACAGTCTTCCGTCGCATGGAAGCGGGCGCATACCCTAAAGTGCGAAGATGTTCGGCCCACGCCTCAATATTATTTCCGTTTAGAGAATCCAGCTCAGAAACTGTTCCCGTATACGCGCCAAACTGCTGCAGGTCACGTTCATATGCGATCCTTGTTTTCTTACTTCGTTGATGCGTTGAAAAATAACCCTTAAGAAACTCGTTGATAGCTTCTTTCATCTGCATGACAGACATGTCCCTTTGTCCTCCGCCTGAGGACCTGGAAAATTTGAAGAGCTTGTTGGTTGTCGCGTCGGTGGGGTGAAACTGCAGTGAGTTTAAGTTTGATTGGGTGAGATTTTCAACTGGACCGGGTTGTATGTCGTGGCTCGAACGAAAACTCTTCAGCGACTAATGGAAGTGATTCCATTTCGCGGCCTTGTTCACGCGAGCCATTCCAGAGAACAGATCTATATAGCTATCGGAGATTTATCCGGCTACAAGTACATTCTTTATTTACGTGTCATAACGATTTAGTGACGCCGTTTCTCGTTTATTTCCTCTCTCGATTACATAGACTTTTCCTCCTGGTCTATCTGGCCGGACAAACTAAGAGTTGAGGCAGGCCGAATTGTGAGCTGGATTACTACTCTTTTCGCTTACCTGTCTTCCGTAATCTACGGCGCACTGGACTCCGCACTTGGTCTAGTTCGGGATGCTTAATCTTGATGCGATGCGCGAGTAGTTGATAACTGATTCCTAACCACTTTGCTGCATCGACTACACTTCCGCGCTCAACTTTGGCAAGTGCTTGACGTATCAACTCACGCTCATACATCAAAACCTCACTGTCTAGATCTATCGGCATATTGAAAAGAGTGGGCACGTTCTCAATTTCTTTTTCACGTAGTAGTTCTAAAGCTAATTTCTTTCCGGCGTTTCTGAATCTCAACAATAGTGATTCGCTCTGACAACTCGATAGCCAATCAACCGCTTGCTGGTAGGCATGGGCCAGCACGTCAGGTGCAAGATGATCTATTTCCTCAATCAGTGTCAGTGATGCAATTCCAGCCTTGCTCAACACTCCGATCTGATGCGCGATTTCGATGCCTTCTCGAAAATTAAATTCTGCCTTTTCTCTCTTGCTGAGTCGGGCTAGTGCAGTGCCGTGAGTGATCAGAGTGTCAATTAACAAACCCTGGTGTCCGCTCTTTCGCAAACTCGCAGCCGCAATGCGGGCTACGGCTTCGGCTTCCGTGTATTTCTTTTCGGCAATGAACACCTGAGCGCGAGTGTCATCTATTTGGGCGACTACAACTTTGTTCCGAACGATTAAGGCTAGTCGACGCGCTTCATTTAGATACTGATGTGCTTGGCGAAAGCGCGAGAGCTTATAGAGTAGAAAACCGCGATTATTGTTTACATCAGCACGAAACAGAGTGTTACGTGCCAATTTGAATTCAATCTCTGCGGCTTCATATTCGCGTAGCGCCCGCTTGTAGTAAGCCTCTCGATTGTGCGATGGGGCCACGCTGCGGAGCACCATCGCGAGCTGATTGTGGTAGAAACCTTTCAGACTGTGGCTGTTGATCTTCCGAAATAGTTTGGCGTTATCAGTGAGGATCTGAAATGCTTCGTCGTATCGTGTGAGTGACCACTCCACGACTGACAAACCTAACAGAGCATTGGCCCGCACATTCCCTTCGATGATCAGTTTTTGCAGTGCATTGATAAACCATATCCGAGCTTCGTCTAATGCGCCCGCTCGCCTGTAACAGTACGCGATCTCCGTTTGTACCTGTGCGGCTTTCTTCACGTCTTTCTCGCTCTCGAAGATCCGCATACTTTCAGTTAGGTAATCTCTGGCCCATTCATCCGCTTCTTTGATCTGATTCTGGCCGCCAATCCAACTGGTGAGGATTCCAGCAACCAGCAACACTTCGGCAGTCGTGACTGGATTCAATCCTTCGGTGTTAGGTCGTTGGCCCAACTGGGGCCACAGCGGGCGCATGACTTCGCGGGCTGCGTCAAACTCGCCTCTCTCTTTCAGGTCTAAGGCGCGGTCACACAGAAGCAATGCCCCTGCATTGGCGGGTAGATGCGAGGTGTCCAGCTTCGCCAGAGTCCTCATTGGACTAATCAGCCTTTCGAGTGATTGGGAGGAAAGTGAACTGCAACGCGGATATTAGCTTTGTAAGTCAAACACTTGCAATACACCTTGCATTGTTGCTACTCGTTTGGATACAAAAAGGTTTGTATCGCCTTAGCCCCAGACAGGAGTAACATCAATGAAACGAATACTTGCAACACTTGTTTTGACGTGCGCTCTATCTATCGCCGCCCTCGCGGGAGAGATTCCGACTTGCAGCCCCACGGCAGAAACAGCAACGGATCACACTGTCAACTCTGAGCCTATAACCGGGTCAACCGTGCCGAGCGTCTTAACAGACGTCTGGCTCACACTTCTTGACTTGATAGTCCGCTAACCGATCGACTTCTTAGTGTCACTGCCATGCGGTAGAAGGGGAGAAGTCTGCCTACTTGATCATAAAAAATTTATTTGTATCTCGCAGGATCACGTCACTACTTAGTGAGCCTTGTGTTGCTCTCTTGTCGGAAGTTATAAAGCGCGACAACATTGCCCGCTCTCCCGACGCTCTGTGATGTGAAAGAGCTTGATAGGCAATGGCCCAAACAGTGCTCAGAGTGTTGGGCGCACAAGGCGTCGCACCTTTGAAGGGGGAAAGGCGATGCCTTGCACAAAGGGCGCTACGTGACGAGAAGACATCCGTAGCGCCCTGTTTCTTACTCCGCCTCAGTTCGCTTATCTACCAGAACTTTGACTGCTCGAAGACATGTCGCGAGGCGCCGGGTGATCTTGCCAAAAAGGCCGACTGCAACCTCAAAGCACCTTGCGGCACCAGGCCCGGAGGAGTTTCAGTCTGCTCGAAGACATATCGCGAGTGCGCGGCATGTAACCCACCTTCATCCAGCGTGCGGCCTCCGTTGTCGCGAGGATTCCCTTGGCATTCTCACGACAACTCTGCTCGGAATCGAATTTGACGTATGGAATCATCACCGGGTAAAGCAGGTAATACGTTCGCAAAACTTTCTCGTAGAGTATTTCGAAAGTTAGCAGATCGTTTCCTACCGGCTCTAACTGAGTTGGATCCACATAGTACTGGCTGAAGTCCTCATTGTTAGGCAGGATGCGAAGACTAATGGACGGCGCATTCGTAATGAATGGCGGAAACATGAACGTGCTGTAACTCGCTGGCGGAAAGCCGGCAGGAGCGTTTATTGAGAACGTAAACAAGAAATTACCCGGCTGACTGGTGTCTACGACTATGGGTTGGCCAGGTTTTTGATTAGTAGAGATTGCTATCGCATTGCCGGGGTCCTGAAGCGGAATTGAACGATACTGCCAGACTGTGATCGGCGGGCAATTATCGGCAGAAAGCTCCTGTCCATAACTAAAGACCGAAACCGTCGCCGGCTCCTGCGTACCCTGGTTTAGAAACATGGAGCCGGTACCGAATTGTTCCGCGTAGATTCCCTGTTGGTTGGAGACAAAGTAATAGTCTGTCTCGTCCAGGATGTCTCCCAGGGTTGAGTGAACAAGTTTGAACTTTGCTGCTTTGTTCTTGAGGACTTGCTGCGCTTCACTATTCGAGCCGATGTCAAAGTCGAAAATCCAACCCTGCATATCTCCCTGGGTAGTGTTCGCGTAGCCAACTTCGCCAATGATCGCACTAACAGATCCTGCGTAAACTACCAGGTTGACTGGGCCAAAATCGTACTTTGAATTCGAAGGTTGAGGAACTGTTTTATACCAGTCCGGAAACGTGCCGGCGAAATCGACCGAGATAAACTCCTGGTTACTCAACACCGCCGGCGCCAATGCGATTAAGCCGTTGTTACCGTTGTTTTGTGTTCCGGCCGGTGTCGGAATTTGCGTTTGATTGCAGACCATCAGGCGTCCGGTCGGTATCGTAAAAATGTGTTCATCCGCCATCAGCGGCGCGAACGTGCCCACGATCTCGAGGGTCGCAGGGTTGTTCTTTTGTTGGCTATACAACGCCTCGATTTGGTCGTTCGTGGTCGCATTCTCCATGGGGCGAAACAAGTAGTAGCGAAGGATGACACCGACGATATTCGGATCATTGAATCCGGGAATTGCGATGATAGCGCCCGGGTTCTTCCGCATGACGTGATAGACGTAACCTCCTGCACCACCATCAGCAGTGAGATTGATATTGCGGTAAAAGTTGAGCCACTGGCACGCGCCCTTCGACAGACTCCCATTCAGAAAAGTTATTCCACCTTTGGCTAAAGTCAGTCCATCGATAAAAAACTGCGTTGCCGGTGGTGAACCTTCGGAGTTGACGTCGGTGATGTGACCACCACTAAAGCTAAGAGCGGCGCCGAGAAGATTGGTTAGTGGAACACTTGCATCTACCTTAGAGTAAACCTGGCCCACACCAGTCTGCACGCCGATTACCTGCGCGGCAACGTCATCCATTTCCATTCCGCCGTAATAATTCCACTCTGCCGGAATGATCTGCCTGGTTTGGCCGGGTTGGCCCACCTGGTTGAATGTCTGCGCTTTTTGCGCCCAGGCACGAAACTCATCGTCGGACATTCCATAAGTACGCGCCTGGACCAACTTCGAATCGATTAACGCGAGGGTATCGCCCGCGTACGGTCCCCACGAATCAGGCAGCGTATACGCGCCCGCATAGTCGTCGTTGTTCGCCGTGCCGGGGTTGAGTTGGATGGTTCCTTTGAAATTAATTCGCGGGAAGTCGAAAAGACTCATAGCTCACCTTCCTCATTCTTCCTCTCTCGATAAGAGGATCGACTAAATTTTGTTTGGCGAGGACTCGGAATCAACTTCCACTAACTGGGAGACCATCCGGCCGGTATCGAATTAACATTGAAATTCGGTACGTTGTAATTGTTGGCCACAAGGTAGATCCACAGTTGCAAGGTGAGCCGCTTACCCGCCGAGAGATCACGTGTGATCGGCATCGCATAGGTACTTTCCGCGAAGGCTTCCTCGGAGATCAGCGACCAAATGCCAGCAAGGTTCTGTTCGACGGCCTGTTGGCTTCCCAGATCGACAAACTCCAGCATCACGCTAAACAACATGTCGTAAACGTAGAGAATATCGTTGTAGATAAAGTTCCACGCCTCGGTCTGGTTGCCGGAAGAATTCCAAAGATCCACAAACTGACCGGGAACCGCATCGTCAAAAGGAAGGACTCGAACAGTTGTGTAGAACGCATAAGTGATGAGTGGTCCGGCAGCGCCGAGTAAACTCACTGGTGGTTGTGGCAACGTGTCGCCGGAATATGGAAAGAAGGCGAGTACGGGAAAGCCAGGACTCTGAGCCTCAATACCGGCCGTAGCGATTCCGTTACTGCCGGCAACAACAACCGTGACGTCCGTAGTAATACCGTTGACCGTGATGGTGCTCTGGGTTCCATCGGTGAAGTTTACGTATTGCGTCTGACTGCTCGGAATCAACGCCAGATTTTGATCGTACTTCGCGATGAGCACATTGGCCGGAGCCGGCGTCCCCATCAGGCAGGCAGTGATGTTGAAGTCAGCTTGTCCATTCTGGTCCAGGTAAACAGTGCGAGTGTCGGTCTGGGCCGTATATTGCTGTTCCAACAATGCAGTCTGCCCCTGCACCTGAATTGCCAACGATCCATTCTCAAGAAGTTGTTGCGTGTTGGAGTTCGGAAACGGAATATCGATAATGCCGGCGCTCGCTGTATACGGTGGGGCGGCATATTGCGAATAATCAATTTCGACAATCTGGGTAAAGGCGCCGTTTGTCACCACACCCAGGCTGAGCGGGCCAAAGTTAGTCTTGGTGAGATCGGATGGCCATTCACCCGGCGTGCCGTTTTCGGGCATGGTGCTGTTGAGATCGAGCGAGATGAGTTGCGACGTATAGTCGACATTCGCCACGAGTGGTCCAAGCAACGTCGGCGGCATCGAGCCGGCAGTCTTGTGGGTCAGTATCTGTTTAGTCAGACTAAACACTTCAGGAACTGTTTCGCGGACGGACTGCACCGCCGGCGTTCCTACCGGCGAGACGGAGTTAGCCGCCGCCAGATAACGTCCGCCTGGCACAGTCGCCAGTTCGCCGTTATCCCAGACGCCTACCACGCCGACGATGTGGCTGTAGCATGGCTGTGAGAAAAACTTCGACGTATCGCCGCCGTTGTTCCACGCGTCCCACGCGGGCGCCAGTATAGCGGCGAGATCCTCGTAACTCCGCGGCTGCGCATAGATGTTATTGAGGATGCCATTCTTGAAATAGAGATTCACGTAAGCGGTGAAACGCACCATGATTCCCTGGGCCGGAGACTGCGACGCTGCCTCCTGTAACTTCGCGGCCAGAGTTGAGTTGGCACTCGCCGCAGGCCACGTGATGTCGCCATACTCAATACCCGCCTGGAAGCAACATGCAACGCTTGCGGCCGGCTGGGTCAACTCCTGGTCCTGGGTATAAATTCGATTGAGGTTGAGCCAGCGAGAGTGCATGCGCGCACTCGGTGGTCCACTAATAATGCAATCGCCACTGCCAAACGAAAGTTGATCGAAATAGATTTGGCTGGACCAGAACGAGTACGGGTTGCTGTCAACCAGTCGTCCTGGACCACTCCCGTTATCGCCATTGAGACTCACGACACCGCCGATCAGCGGATCACTAGTCACGGGGTTGTCATACTCGAGGGCGCCACTCGTGATCTTCGTAGTGAAGTCTTCGTACTGCACAAAGGAAACTCCGTGAGTGCCGAACATGTTCCACTCAGCAGGAATTCTCGCACCGGGCGGAGTATCGACTGCATCCGGTTGTAACTTGATGGCCCAGGGCCGAAAAGTCGTGGTGAAGTTTTCCGGCGTGATACCCGGAGGTACCTGCTCGCCCTGAGTCGCGAGGTACGACCAGTTGAGGGCGGCGTTGGCGCCGTCATAAGTCGGAAACTCCTGCCAGTCGTTGTTATTGAAAGTGCAGGGATCCCACTCCATAAAACCATTGAAGTAGATGCGAGGAAAAGAGAGTACGCTCATGGTTGGACCTTTCTGTATTTGTAGATGTTTACAACGGCAGTACTGCCGCCAATTTCATTAGTGAGTCTGTTTCGGACGGTCCGATTTCGCCCTCCTTGCTCCATGCGATGCCGACGACTGCGCGCACCGCGCCCTCATCGTCGAGGACCGGCAACGCGATCGCAGCTTGCGCGTCAACAGCCTTTGCGCCCGGCTTGATGTTGCCAGTTTCATCAGTTTGCAAATTGCAGGTTTGCACTGGCTCCTTTTTCACCTGGGCCATACCTGCCATTCCTTTACCATGCGGTACGTGGGCCACGATCGCGATTACCTGCGGCGGGATGTTATGCGCTGCCGTAAGGTAGAGGTCATCACCTCGCTGGACGTGCACTGTGCCGGCCTGCGCGCCCAACTGGTCGATTAACGATTGCAGCCACTCCTGTTGATCCATGTTTGGTTCGTACATATTTTCCTAAAAGAAATCGCTTTCACTTCTGCAGCAAATTAAAAATTTCGAGCGTCGTACCAAAGACAAATGAGCGGCCTGGCGCAGGCGCCGTTTGAAAGTGTTCGAAGTAAAAACGGTTCGTCAGGTTCTGGACGCCGATCGTAAACAACATACGATAACCTTCGCGCCGCACCGCGTAACCGCCGCGCAGTGAATGCACTGCGAAAGAGTTAAGACTGGCGACCGTCCCATACTCAGTCGAAATAGCCGCGGAGAGATCGAGGGGATCCGCCCGCTTCACCCGGGCCTGGTAGCGATTTTCGTATTCGGCAAACCACGATCGGTTTGCATTGTCGAACCGGACACCATTGATCGTTCGCAAGGGCGTGATGCTTGACAGGGGAACGTCGCGAGCGGAACCGCGGAGTGGTATCGGCGTGTCGGCACGATTATAGAATTGCGCCAGGAGCTTCAGGGCACCCTCATCGGGCGCAAGGTTTGAGCCTTTCAGTAATCCCAACGAACCGAATGGAGTAACGACTCCGAGATGGCCCAACGGGAGACTGACTTCGTAGGAACTTTCGAAGCCCTGGATGCGCGCGCGCGCGGTGTTGGTCCGCTGAACGTAAAGAACGCCATGAAACGGAAAGAACGGTGAGATCGGCGCCAGTCCATTATCAGGATCGGCCGGCACAAATAATGGTGGTCCAAAAGCGGAACCAATAAAGTCTTTGAGATCGTTTCGAAAGAAACCGACCGAAGCATTCCACTTCGCCCGCTGAAGTTTTAGCCCCGCGTCAAATTCCCTGCCCCGCTCGGGCTTCAAACCAGTGTTCGGAATCACGAGTACGCTGAAGGTCGGGTCACCAAAATCGCGCAGCAAGTAACGCTCGGTAACTCCTGGTTCGCGATAACTGTTTCCCCAGCGAAAATAGAGATTGATCCCCTGAGGCAAACGTACGACGGCTCCCGCGTTACCGGTAACAACGGTGCGGGAAGTCGTTATTCCTTTGACTCCTTTGATCAGGTCCGTAATCCCGGCCGCGCCCTGCGTGTTGATTGGGCCAGGATTGGCAACCAGACCTGCAAAACTAAGATCAAGCAAGGTTGATTCAACGCCAATCGGAAAGCCCTTCGTTACACGCGCCTCGGTGCGCCAGTTATCAACCCGCAGTCCAGCAGTGAGTCGTAACCACCGGTTCGCGTCGTGCTCGAACAGTCCAAACCAATTCCAGTTCCTATAAATCGAATCGGGATTACTGGCCCTGCCACTGACTGCTTTTACAGGCGGTGCGAGATCAATGCGCGAAAATTCATCGACTGAATAATCGCGCAAGTAGCCAACACCGGTAGTTATGAGAGTGCGAACTGCCGGAGCGAAAGTCGCCTGCACGTCGAGTGCGTGCGTAGTGATCGAACTCTTGCTTTCGGAGAGATTGCCCGCAGTGAATGACGAACGGTTCCCGGTGAGTACTGACAGCAGATTCGTTGGATCGTTCGGGTCTGGCGCAAGGGTCCAACTACTGCCAAGCAGAATCGGCGACGTTGTTGTTACGTCAGGGAAAGAATACTTCTGGCCGTAAAATCCCGCGGCGATGCGAGGAAGCCAGCGAGTCATTTCCCTTCGTTCGTAACGCAGACCATACTTGTCCAAACGCCGAAAACTGTTGAGCTGAGTACGCGGATCAAACGGAGTGGCGATGAAAGAAAAACCCAGGTCCTTATCCTGACTGTTCAGTTGCCGGTAGTGAAAACTTTGCTTGTCGGAAGGAAAAACCCACACGTCGATCTGATCGTTGAATCCATGCCCCTGACCGTTTGCGACTGCGGCGCCGGCGGGCAAACTCCAAACAGCGTAAGTGCGTGCGACGCTGTTCCCGACCGCGTTCCCCATGTTCGTAACCAACTGGCCCAGCGCGACAACTTGATCAACTGAAATTGATTGATTGCCGGAGTGATAGTTTGTTTGCCGGAAAAGCGAACCTCCCAGGCGTATGGCAAGTTTGGGCCGGCTCCAATTGATCGTTGTCGTACCGCGACGGAAAGAACTGTTGCTGTAAAAGTAACCATCACTGAGTAAACCCAGGCGGCCAGTGTCGGCAGGAGGAGCGGCGGTTATCAAGTTAATGACCCCGGCCATCGCATCTGAGCCATAGAGACTTGACCCCGCGCCACTGAGAACTTCCGCCGATTCGATCTGGGTCACTGCCACGACTGACGGAGAAACTCCGGAAGTCGGATCGCTGCGCATGTTGTTTAGCCGCTCACCGTCGAGAAGAACGAGTACTCTGTTTGACGCAAGCCCGCGCAGGCGTGGTCGCTCGAGCGCTGGATTAGCAATGACTGGGATCAGGTTTGATGTTCGCTCAATGGCGCGTGCTGCGGATTGTGGTCGATCTGCTTCAACGTCCGATCGCGTCGTCACCGAAACAATCTGTGGAGTGTTCACGGCGACTCTCGCGTTGCCCCTGCCCGCGGTGACGGTGACGTTACTTTCAATAACGCCGGGCACGAGCGAAAAATCTTCCCGATAACTGGCAGTGCGCTGCAAAGTGATCACGCGCTCGGCAACAGCGAAGCCGTGGCCATTTATAGAGAGTCGGTAGGAGCCAGACGGCAAACCCTTTAACTGATACTCACCTGACGAATCAGTCTTTGTGTTTAGCTGTCTTCCACTGGCTAGGTTGAGGATGCTGACCTCTGCGTTAGCCACCACCGCGCCACTTTGATCGGTGATCGTGCCGGTTACTGTCTTCAACGACTGTGCGACAGTTACTGACAGGGCCAGGCTGAGCGTGCTGCAAAGCAGGGTAACTATGACGCGGATGAGGCTATTCATAATGGACGTGAGTCGACAATTAGAGTCTTGCCATTCTGAATCAGACCCCACCACTGAAATAAAGTGGGCGACTCAGTAGTTGAGTTTTAACGTTCTTAGTTTCTACTTTGGGCGGGAGGTCCGGATAGATTATGCGAACGTTTGATTGGCGTCAATCACCTATCAAAACCAGTGCTTACTGGATGAACAAAATTCAAGGCATCATACGCTGAGTGGGACATTGGTTTCAGGACCTGAGGATGTGTTAACGAGTAAGCCTCAAAGCTCGTTGCTATTTTATGAAGCAGGCATGTTTCAACAGTGCGAACGAGGTGATAACATCCGCTCGCGCCTTCCTTCAGGAGTTCCATGCGTAACCTATTTTTCTTCTTGTCCTTTCATAATTCCAGTTCATGCCCAGGCGCCCCGGCCCTTCTGAGCGGGCAAAAGTACTTGCTAAGATTGGTCCGGCACGACCGACCGGATACTACTCGATAAGAAAATGGCTAACTCTGAAACCGTGACGCAACTCCTGCTTGCGTGGAGCGATGGCGATGCTACCGCGCTGGATCGTTTGCTTCCGTATGTGGAGGCCGAATTGCGACGATTGGCCAGCTATCAGATGAAACGTGAAACTATCGAGCATACGCTGCAAACAACCGCGCTCGTAAATGAACTCTACCTCAAGCTCGTGGACCAGAGGCAGGCGAAGTGGCAAAACCGGGCGCACTTCTTCGCGGTGGCCGCTCAACTGATGCGCCGGATTCTGGTGGATTACGCACGGCGGCGATTACGAGACAAACGCGGCGCCGGCGTCGTCAATCTTAATTTGGACGAAGCTGTCGTTATCTCTCACGAAAAGTCTGGAGATATCTTGTCTCTGAACGAGGCTTTAGAACGTCTCGCCAAGATCGATCCCTTGAAAGCCACAATCGTTGAGTTGCGGTATTTTGGCGGCTTGAGTGTAGAAGAGACCGCAGAAGTGCTGAAGATTTCCGGGGTCACTGTCATGCGTCACTGGGGTCTCGCTAAATCGTGGCTACGACGTGAAGTGCGTGGCTAGAAACCGGGAGAGATAGTTCGGAACTTGATTTGACGCGATCAAACACAAGCCTCTTACTCTTCTGGTCGGGCTTGGGCAGGTGGCGGGAATGAACTCAGATCGATGGACCACGATTGAACTCCTTTATAACGCTGCTCTGCAACTTGTTGCTGGCGATCGCGAGGCCTTTATCGAGCAGCAGTGCCGGGGAGACGAGAGTCTGAAAAGTGAAGTTCTCTCGCTGCTAGCCTCTGCAGATTGCCAGGACAGCTTTATGGAAGAGTCCGCCATGCCGCTGGCGCTGGCAATCCTGCGTTCCGAAGTTACGAGTTTAGTTGGAAAGACTGTCGGCCGCTATAAGATCGTTGGCGTGTTGGGCCATGGTGGCATGGGCGAAGTCTATTTGGCCCACGATTCGAGTCTTAATCGCAAAGTCGCCCTCAAACTCCTTCCCCTCTCCATCACTGACAATCGCCAACGTGTGCTGCGCTTTCAACGGGAAGCGCGGGCTGCTTCTGCTATCTCCCATCCAAACGTTGCCCACATTTACGAGATCGGTGAAGCGCAGGGACTCCACTACATCACGATGGAGTACGTCAAAGGCGCCACGTTACGTGAACTCCTAAAAACGGACACATTAGATCAGGCCAGGATTCTCAAGATCGTCAAACAGGTCTGTAATGCCCTCGTCGCCGCACACAAGGCCGGCGTGATTCATCGCGATATCAAACCGGAAAATATTGTGGTAACCGAAGATTGTCATGTGAAGGTCCTCGATTTCGGACTGGCGAAACTGATCGAAGAAGCGAGAGACGATTCGGAAACTGACACTTCTTCGTCATTGCTTACGCGGCCGGAATTGTTGATGGGTACATCGCAGTACATGTCTCCGGAACAAGTACGCAGGCAAACTGTCGACTACCGAACGGATCTCTGGAGTTTGGGCGTGGTGTTGTTTGAACTGCTTTTGCGCCGTCGCCCTTTTACCGGAGAAGGCACAACTGACGTCATTGTGGCGATCCTGGAGCATGAGCCAGACAGATGTGAGATCGGCGAGTTGCTGTCCGGTGAAATGACGTCGGTGTTGCTCAAATCATTGAGTAAAGATCCTGAGGCACGTTATCAGTCGGCTGAAGACCTGCTTCACGATCTGGGCCAGATCGACGCCACACATTCTGCCAGAACGACAGCGTCTGCAGCACACGTTAATGAACAATCAGGCGCACGCAACGGGATCACGACCGAAAGGCCTCGTCTCTTCAGCGTTAACGATCGAGTGGACTCGATTCCCGATCAAACCAGCAGCACTTTTCGGAAGTTGTCGCTGATTGTGCCGGTCTTCCTGATAGTGGCAACGGCCTTTTATTACGCATTCAAAACAAGATCCACTACCACGCTGCTGAATAGCGCGGTGAATCTGCGGTTTGAACGACTGCACTTATCCGGAGACATTGCCGAGATCGTGATCTCTCCCGATGGAAAGTATGTGGCCTACAGCGTAAGTGAAGCCGGAAAGCATTCGGTCCACGTAAGGGAATTGGCCACGGCCAGCGATCTGCGCGTCACCCCAATTTCAGACTCAAACTACAGCGGTCTTTCGTTCTCCCCCGACGGCACGTTTATTTATTACCTTGAGAATCGCGCTGAAACCGGGGCGCTATATCGCGTGTCGAAACTTGGTGGTGGTCAAAGACTCATCCTGGAAAATGTGAACACAGCGGCGACCTTCTCGCCAGAAGGTTCTCGGCTCGCTTTCATTCGCAGCAACAATGCTGTAGATCCGGCCGATCTGGTGATTGCCTCAGCGGACGGCAGTTGGTCCTCCGTGTTAGGGCAACGCAGTCTCGCTGATAGCAGGTTTTTCTCTTCGGACATGCAAGGTCCTGGTCCAGCCTGGTCTCCGAATGGCAAGAGCATCGCTTGTGTGACACACGGCACGGGGCCAAAACTCACCGAGGTATCGATCGAAGTGATAGACGTTGAATCGGGAACAGTTCGACTGCTGGAAGCCGGCCCCTGGCACGATGTTTGGCGAATGACCTGGCTAGGTGATGGTAGTGGATTAGTCGTCGCCGCTACTGAAACGGCCAGTGGTTCCGGCCAGCTCTATTTGGTTGGCGATCAGACCAAAGGGTTACGACAGATCACTAATGATCCAAACAATTACACCCTGGTTAGCGGCTCAACTGACTCGCGCGTGTTTGTTACACGAAACGTCGAAAGGACTTCGAGTATTTGGCGCCTTTCGCTGACGGAATCACTGAACACCATCAACGTAGAACAAAAAAAGGGACTCGCGGAAGTAGAGACCGGTACCGACGACAGACTGATCTATTCAGTCTCTGATGCGCAACACATCAATCTTTGGCTGCAAAAAGCGGGTGAGACGCGACAGTTAACTTTTGAGGCTGACAATTCAAAGCCGGCAATGTCTCCGGACGGACGCTACATTGTCTTCTGCTCTTCCCGAGCAGGCGGCATGAACATTTGGCGCATGAATTCTGATGGAACGCAGCCGCTCCAACTTACGACCGGGACCTACGGAGATTTGCCTTCGGTCTCGGCAGATAGTAAATGGATCGTCTATCGCACGGGCCGTGATATTCGCAAGGTTTCGATCGACGGTGGACCACCCGTCGTCTTGTTAAGCAGAGAAGTTCAAGGACCGTCGCTTTCGCCTGATTCAAAACTGCTGGCGTTCTTTGTTAATGATCACCCCGACAGTCAGGTGTGGCAGCTTGAGATCTATGACCTCACTTCACATTCCACCGTGCAGCGTTTTGCCTTACCCGATTCGACCAGTCCGTTCAACGGGATGGTCGCTACTCCTGACAATCGTTTGCGGTGGACGCCGGACGGGAAAGCACTGTCATACGTCAGCAGTGCGGGCGGCGCCTCTAACGTCTGGAGTCAACCTCTCAATGGCGGACCGTTTCGCAAGTTAACAGACTTCAAAGAGGCAGAGATAACATCTTTTGCCTGGGCCAACAGCGGACGAGAACTTGTATTAGTGCGAGATACTCGTGCGTACGTACCGCTCCTGGTGAGGCTATTTTAGCAGCCTGAATGCTATGTGGTACGAGTAGGCGCATACCTCACCGGAGCAGCCGATTTCTGAATGAGTGTTATTGGTCCCGAAGCACGACGGGTTGCTCGCGCGGGTCCGGCGGCCCAGGCGAGTCTGGGCCAGGCCCGGGGCATGGGTTGTACCATATACCATTTACGTAACAATCATCCTTAGGGCGTAAAGGTGGGTGGGCTGTGTCGCGCGGCTCCATTGATCCACCTGCTAACACAAGCATCATCATCAAAACATTAAATATCATGGGGCTCCTCTTTCTGGGACAGTTTCATTAGTGACGCCGGCCAAACCGGTAGATACGTAAGACATCAGATAGCGGGAGACTGCGCGTCTATGCGACTTGGCCAAAAAACCCACGGCCGACTCGCTCAACTTTCGCATTGCAATCCTATCGCCTTCGATCATCAGTTTGCGGACGACAACATTCGAATACGCGTCATTGCCTCTGAAATGCTATCAGTGAGCTAAACGCATCAGGTAAAGAGTTAGTTCGACAGCTTGCCGGTTACAGTGAAGTAGCCCACCACTTCAGGACCGCAGGCGTCCTCGCCTGCCTGTTCAACAACAACAATTTCATTCTTACAGAACTCCTCCGCCATCCGGCAGGCGAGGACGCCTGCGGTCCTAAAAACTCGCCTGCCTGTTTAGGAACAACAATTTCATTCTTACAGAACTTCTCCGCCATCCAGCAGGCGAGGACGCCTGCGGTCCTAAAAACTCGTCTGCCTGTTCAGGAACATCAGTTTCCATTACCACAAACTTCTCCGCCATCCAGCAGGCGAGGACGCCTGCGGTCCTAAAAAAAATGACTGATAGGTTTTTCACTCATTCCACGCGATCAATAGATAGCAACAGAAATCGTAGATTCCACTGACTATCAAAACCTCCATTGAGGGAGTTGAGAAAGAGGCAAGAGATGAGAACTCTTCAGCAAAGCAGCCACGTTGGAAATTCATGGGCCAGCATTCTGCTCATACTCTCATTAATCATTCTGTTCAGTAGCTCACAGAAGATTCAGGCGCAACAAAAAGACGGCGACGAGCCGAGTAGCGCCAACAGCTCCGCGCCCAGCGGCCGGGTCAACTTCAACATCATGACGTTGATGAACGGTGAATATCTCGAGGCATTCGGCGCAAACAATAGTCGGGGCATACTGCGTGGCCACCCGACAATTCCCGGCCTTGAATTAGGAACTACCACTGCCGACCCGCTCATCTTTTCGACGAACTCCGTAGAGCGAATGCGAATTTTGTCGAATGGCTTTGTGGGCATCGGCACAACCAATCCGATCACACCATTCGAGTTGCATTTCCCAGATCCCACTGCATACTCGGTCGGAACAGCGAGCGCCTCCCGAATGCGTCTCATTAACAGTAATACGACCAACAACAGCGCAGTTGAGCTCAACCTTTCAGCACTCGATACGGCTGGCGCAGTAACTACCGGAGTAAGACTCGTCGGAATCTTCACGAGCCACACTTCGGGCGCAGCGTCCGCTGATTTCTCGATGGTATTGCGCAACAGCGGCAATTGGTCTGAAGTCGCTCGATTTGCTGCCAGCGGTAACGTTGGCATCGGCACAAATGCTCCCGCGTATAAGCTTGACGTAGCCGGCCC
The DNA here is from genome assembly GCA_036518995.1 of Pyrinomonadaceae bacterium. Taxonomy (GTDB): domain Bacteria; phylum Acidobacteriota; class Blastocatellia; order Pyrinomonadales; family Pyrinomonadaceae; genus PSRF01. The sequence continues at coordinate 49,905 of DATDMC010000004.1, forward strand.
GGTTCGCTCGACGAGTGGTGGATTCATCTTTCCTGACGGCACCGTACAAACCACTGCGGGGGGCGGTGGTGGCGGCGGCTCGCAATGGGTGACCAGCGGCACGAGCATCTACTACAACGGCGGAAACGTCGGTCTCGGCACAAGCACGCCGGGTGTGGCGCTGGATGTGGCCCAAAACCGCGCCATCCGCGTAGGTCAGGCGACCCTCAGTTCAGGCAGCGACTACGCTAACCTGGCTAATCACGGCTGGTTCAACGGAACTACCTGGCAGGGCGATGGCTCAGCGGGCGCGATTTACAATCTCAATGGTGCGCAGCACACCTGGTATACGCACAACCCCGCCGGTGTTTTCACTCCACTAATGCAACTCACCGCCGACGGTTCACTCGGTGTCGGCACACAAACTCCCAGCAGTCGCTTACATGTTAACGGCGGCAGCATCCGATTGGCCGCGACGGCGGGCGAGACTCCTTTTCAACTCCTTAGCTATGCAAACTCCAGTTCGCTCTGGCTGACTTCCGGCAATCCCAGTACGGCTGAAATTCAGCTCAGTCCGGCCTACGCCGTGGACTTCGATCGCGGGCTCGCCATGCAGTACACACCGGGGACGACGGGCGCCTCGACAGGCATCCTGAAGATTGGCCAACTGGGTAAGAACAATGCTAACTGGACGCACGGCGTAACCGCCTTATTCACCAGCGGCGCCGAGCGACTGCGAGTCAACTCGATCGGCAACGTCGGCATCGGCACTACCAGTCCTGCTTACCGGCTTGATGTCGCTGGTCCAATTCACTCGAGCAGCGGCGGGATCGTATTTCCCGACGGCACGGTGCAAACGACAGCCGGTGGCGGCGGCAGTTCTCAATGGACCACCTCGGGTGCAAACATCTACTACAACAGCGGCAACGTTGGCATTGGAGGCACTAATCCCACGGAGAAGCTCGAAGTTGTAGGGAACATAAAAGTCTCGGGAAACATCAATGCCAAGTATCAGGACATGGCCGAGTGGGTTGAATCCTCACAGGAACTTCCTGCCGGAACTGTTGTCATTCTCGATTCAAGCAAAGCAAACAACGTAATTTCCTCGACGCAACCATACGACAGTCGCGTGGCCGGCGTGATTTCGCTGCAACCTGGATTGACTCTCGGTGAAGCAGCGGAGGGACGCGTGCTGGTTGCAACTACCGGGCGCGTGAAAGTGAAAGTCGACGCGACAAACGCGCCAATACAGATTGGCGACTTACTGGTTACCAGCGATCGCGCGGGCTTCGCGATGAAGTCTTTGCCGGTCGAGATCGGCGGCGCTCGCCTGCACCGGCCAGGAACACTGATCGGCAAAGCACTCGAGCCGTTGCCGAGTGGCTCTGGCGAAATCCTCGTGCTGCTGAGCCTGCAGTAATCAACTCACGGTCCCTGACTGCTTGCTTCGCGGAGGCAATTATCATGACACGCAGTTCGAGTCACGCTTCTTCATCTGGTCCAAGACGCTTTCGACTGGTTATCGCCGCGGTAATCATGTTGTTGATTGTGGCGACGCTTGTTTCACTGCATTCAACTAAGAGTGCCGCGAGCCTCGCTCCCGTATTTCTTAATGCTCCAACGAACCTGGGAGTGACTGCCACTTCGAGTGCAAGCATTACTCTGAACTGGACCGCACCGGCAGGCGCTGTCGATCATTACGAAGTATTGCGGAGCGACACCATCTCCGGCTCTTTCGTCACGGTCGGTAATGCCCCCGGCACGAGTTTTAATGACCCAGCGGTCACAAATCTTCATGCCTATCTCTACAGCGTTCGTGCTGTCGCAAGCGGAGGGACCACGTCCGCTTTAAGCAACATGGCGTTGGGCACGGCCATTTCCTTCGAATTCTCGCTATTGCAGGGAAACCCGATCAGGGCGCAACACTTTCACGATCTGCGGACCGCGATAAACTCTGTGCGCGCAGCCGCAAATCTGCCCGCCGCTACATGGACTCGCGCTAACTTGAGTGGTTTAGATATCAAGGCCACTGATGTTCAGGAAATGCGCGACAAGTTGGGTGAGGCGCTGACAGCACTCGCCATCACGGTTCCTGCCTATACCGATCCCGTGCTGAGTACTGGACCAGGAGGCACGCTCATCAAGGGTATCCATGTCGAACAGTTACAGGCGAGGGCCACTCGCGGCAGTAGTACAACCACGCCGAACCCGAATCCGAGTCCAACCCCATGCTCTACTTCTACAAACGCTTCAGTCATAGGTCGCTTTGACCCTAACACGATCTCTCTGCCGCTCGTGCCCGTTCATATCAGCGTGCTGCCTGACGGAAGGATATTGTTCTGGGGTCGCGATCGAGATGTAGCGAGTGACGGGTCGGTGAAAGAGGTCGCTGGAAAAAGTGAAGCCTATGTCTGGAACATGAACGACGGAAGCAACAAGACGGACGTCGCAGTTTTTCGTCCATCTGAAAGCAAGTGGTACATCATCAACAGCTCAACAGGCGCCAGCCGCGTTGCGCCGTTGGGAAGCAGCGGCGATGTTCCGGCTCCCGGCGACTACGACGGCGATGGCAAAGCAGATCTTGCAGTCTTCAGTCCGAATGCTTTTTGGACCATCGTCAACAGTTCCGATGGCTCTGTGCGCACCCAATCATTCGGAGTCAGTGGCGACGTTCCGGTACCGGGAGATTACGATCAGGATGGCAAAACAGACCTGGCAATCTATCGTCCCTCGAATGGTCTTTGGGGCATTTTAAATAGCAAGGACGGAACAGTGACGGCGATTGGTTGGGGCATCCCGGGAGATATACCGGTACCTGGAGACTACGACCGAGACCGCAGAAATGATCTCGCCATATATCGTCCCTCTGAGGCCACCTGGTATATCCGCAAGAGTTCGACGACAGCGACCCTGACACGACAATGGGGCACCAACGGGGATGTTCCTGCGCCAGGTGATTACAACGGAGACGGGGCAACCGATCCCGCTGTGTATCGTCCTTCCGATGGCAACTACTACATTGGGAACATCATAGTGCCGGGGTTTGCTCAGACTCTTCCCCTTGGACAAACTCCATCAGCGGTGGTTGTAGCCGGTGACTTCGACGGTGATGGCAAGACAGATCCGGCGATCTTCCGTCCTGCTGACGGCAACTGGCAGATTCGCGATAGCTCAACTGGATCAGTTGAGCTTAGATCGTGGGGACAAAGCGGTGATGTGCCGGTCCCGAAAGATTACGACGGGATGCTCCGGGTAGCGAATTCAACGACCAACGTTTTTTGCTCGGGCCATTCGTTCCTGCCTGACGGTCGTCTGCTTGTTTCAGGTGGACATCGCAGTCCTGATTTCGACGCTGCGGGTGAGCCGTACACCAATATCTTTGACTATCGAACCAATTGCTGGACTCGAGGTCCTGACTTTAATCACGGGCGCTGGTATCCGTACAACGTGACACTGAGCACGGGTGATACTTTGGTTCTCGGTGGATCATACTGGGCCAACGAACCCACTAAACCACCCAATCTCGTGAGCAACTTAGACGCCGAGATCTACTCGGGTGGAACGACGCTGACAAGTGCCGACAGTCCCAGCCGGATTACGTCTTATCCATATCTCCACCTGATCCCGGACGGTCGAATCCTTCAAATTCAATCGGGCTTTACTGATCAGGAGAGCCGGTTATTCGACAGGACTGCGGCCACAGGACATCAGTGGCAGGCGTGGGGAAGCACGATGTCACCCCACTTCGCCGGCACCGCAGTATCATTTGACTCGGGGAAGAAAGTTTTGGTCGTCGGCGGCTTTAACGCTTTCCTAAATCCTAACCCGGACGCCGAATTTCTCAGCGTGGATCCGCTCCAGTCAACCTGGACCGCGACCACTCCAATGAACTTCCCGAGGGCATACCACACAGCGACCATTCTACCGAATGGCAAAGTGCTGGTTACCGGCGGGGTTATCTGTCAGGGAGGTAACAACGTCGATTGCGGTCAGGTAATGAACGCTGAGATGTGGGACCCGACAGCTAATCCGAATAATTTGGCCCAAACTCCGTGGTGCAACATGGCTGCGTATAAGGAGGTCCGCGCCTACCATTCCATCGCATTACTTTTGCCCGATGGGAAAGTGCTTATCGGCGGAGGTGGATTGCCTGGCGCGATCGGAGAAGTCGATGCTAATGGAATTCCCGGTACCTTAGTTGACACTAATAACGATGGCCGGCTTGATGCCTATTCGGACAGCTCGAGATTCTATGGACACAAGAACGTTGAGATCTATTCACCACCGTATCTGTTTAATCCGGACGGGAGTCTTGCAGCACGACCGCTCATCACCTCAGCCCCGACGAGTATCTCTTATGGCCAGCCTTTCTTTGTCGGAACTTCCGGCGCGGGCACGACTCCCAAAGTTAGTCTGGTGCGGCTTCCTTCGGTCACACACGGATTCAATCAGGACCAGCGACAGCTCTCGTTAGCTGATCCGCAGGTTGTGACTGGGGGAATGAATGTCACGGCGCCTGCTGATCCAAAGGTATGTCCACCGGGTTACTACATGCTGTTCGTCTTAAACAATGGCGTGCCCTCGGTGTCGAAGATCGTCAAAGTGCAGCAGGGACAGACCACCTCGTTCTTCCCGACAGACGTGCCGGCAACTACTGCAAGCGGACAAGGATCAACTTTTGAACAAGGACTCGAGTTCTCCTCTTCCGTGAGTGGGCTGATTACGCATATCCGTTTCTGGAAAGCACTTGGAGAACCGGCAGGTAACCACTTCGCGCGCATTTGGAGCACTACGGGCACACAGTTCGTTTCCGTGCCATTCGGTTGCGAGTCTCCTTTCGGCTGGCAGGAAGTGCAATTACCAACACCCTTTCCAGTCACTGCCGGAGTCAGATACAGGGTCACTTACAACATTCAGAGTCTTGGAGCGAAGACCTTCAACGTGCTCGACACTCCGATTACGAGAGGCAGTTTGACGGGATGGAGTTCATTCTTCTCATCACCTGCCGGCTCGTTCCCGACAACGCCAAGCGGCAGCAATCTTTTTGTTGATATCGTCTTCAAAACACCGTAGGGAGTCTGATGCCAAATACTTTGAAACGTGCTTTACGGCGCTGCATTACAAATGTAATGGTCCTATTCATCGTATCGTGCTGCTTCACACCTCTGAGTAAGGCCCAGACGCAATCGGCTAAAGACGAAGAAGTAGAAGTTGACGTACGAGGTGTTAAGGTCAGGATTCCCGATCTTAAACTGCGTGACCAGAATGGAAATGAGGTTCGTTTCTACTCCGATTTGATTAAGGACAAAGTCATTGTCCTGACCTTCTTTTATACGAGTTGCACCTATCTCTGCAGTATGCAGGGAAAAGTTTTCTCGGAGCTGCAGACGTTATTAGGCGATCGTCTGGGAAAATCTGTGTTTCTGATTTCAGTAAGCACTGATCCGGTCAAAGACAGTCCGCAAAAACTGAAAGCCTGGGGAACACGCTTCAATGTCAAACCAGGCTGGACACTCGTGACGGGCGACCTGGATGAAATGAACAAGCTTCTGGTTCGATTCACGGGAAACAAAGCAGGCGTAGAAATGCATCTTCCCGTAACTTTTGTCGGCAACGAAAAAGACGGGCGATGGACGAGTGCCGTAGGGACCTTTGGACCACAGGATATTCTCGGCGCAGTGAATTCCGTAGCAAGTGTGAAGTAAAAACTCCTATTACTTTTCTCTTCTGTCGGAGCGCGGCCGTCTCGGCCGCCCCCGTCGCATTGACACCGTCACCTTTAATTTAGCGCGCCGAACCAGTATGCAGTCGACCTACAATTAAGTTAATAGTTGCGTGTCTACGAACGGGGCGCCCGAGGATAGGCGCGCTCCGACAGAAGAGCATCCCTTAAATTTACAGGACCTCTCTTAGACGACGATTCAGAACAAATCCCCCCGCTTTCCACGTTTCAGATGGGCTGTGAGTTTGGATAGCACAATCGGAGGCAACTCGTTCAGTTGATGAATAGTGAACGGCTTATATATCTGAAAAGAATAGCGCGTACCTCGAAATCCAGCGTCAACGGTACGCTCTTGTGCGTAAGACGTAATCGTTGGACCAAACGAAAATGAGAGTGCTAAAAGTGCGATACAAGTTATGGATGCTAATCGAAGCGACATAAGATCGCGCTTGATTAATTTACCAAAGTGCCTGCTCCGTCCAAATTTAGAATTCGAAATAAAGGTCTCGATCGGAAGACAGTTTCTGTGGACCAGACGCTATTAACTAGTTTCCCGAAGTAGTTGGCACCGATCGAAGACGCAATCACACAGCTCTCTTTAACTTCAATTTAACGTTCTGCAATACTGCACCGGTGCGCCTAATCGTCAATAAATACTCTTTCCTATCCTGCTTAAACATTTTCGTTAGTACGTCTAAGTTGAATTGGCTCGCCGGCCGTTTGTTAATAGCCACTATCTCATCACCTGCGCGAAGTCCCGCTTTCGCCGCTGGATAGCCGGCAAGCACACTCTTAATGATTATTGCACTGAAGTCGTCTGGCTTCGTCACCAGCTCGAGCCCGCTCATATCAACCTCGTAGGGCTCACCGAAGTCATCGTTTGGGCGAAGGCGGATCCGGCTCGTTGAGTAATCCAAAACCAACGTGAACCTGCGAAGCAGTTCCCCACCGATGACACCCGCGGCAGACCCGGCTCCGAAACCTTCCACATCCTGAGAAATGCTGACGATTGGACGACTCATTGTGTACTTGCCGATGCTTAGACTGTGGATACGCGCTTCCGTAAACTTCAGTCTTCCGCCGATACCTTCACCCACGCCCTCAGCCGTGTTCCCTTTTGGAACCAGACTCAGAATCTTATGCGACTCTGCGAAGGGGCGATTGAGGTGGAAGATTCTGTTGGAGCCCGTGTCGAGCATGAACTTGTCTAAAATCTTGTCACGTCCGTCGATGGAAAGCTCCACCTCTACGAATGGCCAGCCGCTTCGTCCTTCCATCGGAATGGCCTCCGGATCGTTCGCCAGGTTATAACTTTTTGGATCGTGAAAAGTTAGTATCTTGTGCTGGTAATCGATCTCAACAACAAAGTTCATAAGGAACGGAGTGCCTATCAACCCCTGCACTTCATGACCCGCAAGACTCATGGCGTCCAACTGGGCCGATGCGATGGGCTGCCGGTATGCTTCAACACCCGGCAGGCTGATTATCGCGTTTTGAGTGAACTCGCCTTTGGCCGTGCCACCACCGCCGGTAAGGGTCGCATCTCCCGTTCGCAAGAGAGCTAACCGATCAAAAACGCGTTGGTTAACAATGTTGATGTTGGCCCCGGTATCCAAAGCGAGCCAGATAGGCTGTGAGTTATTAATACGCGCCTGTATAAGTATGCCATTCCAATAGAGATCGAAAGGTACTTTCACGTAGCCTTTGTCGGATGACAGACGAAAAGCGGGATCATCTTGTGTAACCGATAACCCTTTGTTGTTATGGGCCGTTGTCGTTCGGTTGGGATGGGTGCTCGAAGCCGGGTTCAGGAGAAAGATGAGTGAGATGAAGAAGCGCGCGCCATAGGTTATGAGTGAACTTCTCATAAATATAAGTGAGCCGCTATAAAGTAGTCCAACCGTATCGGCGTTTCACCACTTTTACAAAATCTTTTTGTCAGTAACTTGTCTGTCCCGTTGCATCACCTTACGCAGAAGACCAATTCATTATTGAAATCTCCTGAGGTCACTTCCTTCCTGGCTCGTGGTCAGCGTATAAATAACTTGCTCGTAAATTAAACTTAGCTTTTAACAGTCATTATGCCAAACGATAAAACAACGGAAGTAGCTGTACTTGCTGGTGGTTGTTTCTGGGGTGTCGAAGATATTCTTCGCAATGTGCCGGGAGTGATCGATACCGAAGTCGGATATACGGGTGGGTGGATGGAGAATCCGACGTACGCGGATACTCATCACAGTAAATCGGGGCATGCCGAAGCTGTTCGCATCACCTTCGATCCGACGGTGATTAGTTACGAAGACTTATTGGAGAACTGGTTTTTCAAGCTGCACGATCCCACTACTCTCAACCGTCAAGGTGGAGACGTTGGTACTCAGTACCGTTCCGCAATTTTTCCCCAGACACCGGAGCAACAAACAACAGCTGAGAGTGTGATAACGCGAGTAGACGCATCAGGGAAATGGAAGCGGCCGATCACTACAAGCATTGAACCCACCTCCACCTGGTATAGCGCCGAAGACTATCATCAGGATTATTTGCGCAAGCACCCTGGAGGATACACCTGCCACTATCTGCGAGAATGAAGAAGTCGAAAAAGCTTGTTGTTGTGTTCGATGTTGGGTGTCCGTGTTAAGTGTTGGCTTGCCACCCGTTGTGAGGAATGGCTGTGCCTTTCCGTCACGATTCGTTTTTTTATCTTAGGCTCCGCCTTCGTTCCCTTCAAAAGAAGGCATAGCCCCAAAACTTAAAAAGTCACTAACGGAAAGGCATAGCCATTCCTCACAACATTCGGCAAAGCCGATACCTCGTTTGAAGTGATTCCGCGCAGTTCAAGTTCGGATCATATGCTGGGAGTACAATAGGCGACATGAGCGATCGACTGGATCTAAAAGACATCGTAGCAGTGCTCGAAAGAACACCCGCCACAGTATCGGCTCTTCTGTTGGGTTTGCCGGATAAGTGGATCAGTGTAACTGAGGGCGAAAACACGTGGTCTCCGTATGACGTTGTCGGGCATCTGATTCATGGCGAGCGGACTGACTGGATGGTCCGAGTCCGGCATATTCTTTCAGGTAAAACTCAACCGTTTGAATCGTTTGATCGCACGGCCCAATTTAGAGACAGTGAGGGAAAGAATTTGTCCGAGCTACTGGCGACATTCGCCGAGCTAAGGCGAGAAAACGTCGCGGCGTTAATCGCCTTCAACCTCACAGGTTCCGATCTGGATCAAACGGGAAACCATCCCGAACTCGGTGAGGTAACCCTGGGACAATTGCTGGCTACGTGGGTAGTGCACGACCTGGACCACGTCGCACAAATTGCCCGAACAATGGCGAAGGCGTACGCCAAAGAAGTCGGGCCATGGCAAGCATATTTGTCGATCTTACACGACCGTCGGAAACCTTGAATCTTAGTCCTTCACACAATAGTTGATTACCGACACTGACCTGGTCCAAGTCTTCAGTCGCGGCGTCGAGATAGACGCCGCGACTGCTCGAAGTTGTTCACTGTGTCGCCATTGCCGCTCGTGCACGAAGCTCGTGATGTTCAGCTAGATTCTCGAAACTCGCCTCACTGGTATCCACTGCTACTTTTATGATCGTACCGGTGAAGGCAAACGGCGATTCGTAAAGATCCGAAACTGGTGAAACAGTGTCGCAACCGACATCAAAGCTTTCATTGGCTGTAAAGAAGCCACCAATCTGCTTTTCAAATCGACCTTTGCCAATCGCCTTTTTTCCGTCGCGAAGTATGACGTCGCCGCCTGTTTCGAATTTGCCTTCTTTGTCGACCTTCACTTCAATGGAGAGCACATGACGACCTGCTGGGATCTTCTCCGTTGACGAGACCCGATAGCGTACCTCGTTGTAGTAGTTGTGTTCCCAATGAAGCTTGGAGTCCTTCATGAAGACAGTAAAGCCGCCCCCGATACCGCCGCAGCAAACGAGCACGCCTTCGGCGCCTTCTTCCGGTATCTCAACTTCTGCGGCGATCGTGTGGTGAAGATTTTTGGTATTCGGCGATGATCGTTCAGGCACACGAATCGTCCCTGCTGGATATACAAATCTGGTCAGCCCTCGCAGATGGCTTGGCTTCAGCGCCGGATCAGCACGCTCGGCAAAGCGGTCGTCGAGTGGCAGAACGTTGTACTTGGCAGCCTCGGCCATAAAGCGATCCTGCAGATCGCGAAGTTTCTCGGGCTCCCGGGCCATGAGGTCGTTCGCTTGTGAAAAATCCTCATCGATGTTGTACAGCTCCCATGTGTCGTTATCGAAGTTTGCGCTTCCGGCAGTCACCCAGGGAAGCCTGCCATGCTGACAGCCCGCAACCCAACCGTCGTGATAGAGCGCACGATTGCCGAACATTTCAAAATACTGCGTTACTCGCTGGCCGCGTGCATCTTTGTCTGCGAACGTGTATGCCATACTGAGACCTTCGATAGGTTTTTGCGGCACACCGTTCACCATTCGTGGCTCAGGGATTCCCGCGACTTCGAGGATCGTCGGCGCGATGTCTATAACGTGATGGAACTGCGAACGCAGCCCGCCGCGATCGGTGATGGTTTTGGGCCACGACATGACCAAGCCATTGCGCGTACCACCGAAGTGTGAAGCAACTTGCTTCATCCAGTGGAACGGCGAAGATCCGGCCCAGCACCAACCAACCGGATAGTGATTTTCGAATTGTGGCCCACCAATATCATCGATGTGCTTGAGCATCGAAGCCACATCGTCCGGAAGGCCCAACATTGTTCGCATGACATTGAGAGTGCCGGTTAACGTTCCTTCGGCGCTTGGTCCATTGTCGCCAACGATGTAAATGATCAGCGTGTCATCGCGCAGTCCCATTTGTTCGATAGCATCAACGAGCTTACCGATCTGGGCATCGACGTGTTCGAGAAAGCCGGCAAAAACTTCCTGCATTCGCACGTAAAGCCGTTTCTCGTCAGCCGTGCGCGAGTCCCACGACGGGATGGAATCCGGTCGCGGTGTCAACTGTGTATTCTCGGGAACAATTCCGATCTTCTTTTGGTTCTCGAGGGTGAGCTCACGTTGACGGTCCCAGCCGTGATCGAATTTGCCTTTGTACTTATCAGCCCACTCCTTGCCTACCTGATGTGGAGCGTGAGCTGCACCGGGGGCGAAATAAATAAAAAATGGGATTTCGGGTGCGGTGGCTTTCTGCTGACCGATCCAGCCGATCGCCTTCTCAGCAATGGCTTCGGAGAAGTGCCAATTCGGATTGTCGTGAGGCGGCTCGATGGGTGCGGTGTTTTCGAAGAGGGGCGTGTACCACTGATTCGACTCACCTCCCTGGAACCCGTAGAAATAATCGAAGCCTTTACCGGTGGGCCAACGGTCGTAAGGACCACCCGCACCCAGCTCGTGATCGGGCGTGTTGTGCCACTTTCCGAAAGCGGCCGTAGCGTAGAGATTACCCTGAAGAATTTCCGCGACACATGCAGCTTCTCTGGGCCATTGGCCGTCGTAACCAGGGAAGCCGGTCGCCAACTCTGTGATACAGCCGTTGTGCACGGAGTGATGATTGCGACCTGATAGCAATGCCGCGCGCGTAGGGGAACAAAGCGCCGTGGTGTGAAAACGATTGTAACGCAGTCCCTCATCAGCCAGCTTTTGTAACGTGGGAGTGTTAACTGGTCCACCAAATGTACTCGTTTGACCAAAGCCGACATCATCGAGCAGGACGAGCAACACATTGGGTGCGCCAGGTGGCGCCGTCGGTAGTGAAATGACATCCGCCTCGGAATCAGTGTAGATGCTGCCGATGCGTCCCTTAAACCGAGGCTCAGGTAACGGCAGGATATCGGAAAGGAGAGTGGTTTCCTGACGCTCGGCATTCGGCGTCTGCGCCTTGATCTTGTTCTTCTTGTCCTTGTTGGTGCTCATATCTTTCTCCTTCTCAGTAGCTGGCGCCGCCTCGTAAAGACTCGCTACATGTCGCATCTCCCATGGCTTTGAAGTCAGGGCCGTAGCGTCGGGTCTATGTTGCCTTCATAACCCTCCACCGCGATTGAATGGACCACCCGGATCCATGAGGTCGAACGGCGACCCGACGCTGCCGCGTTACGGTACTGACCTCATCGCGATCATGAAACGTTCTTCGGCGCCAATTTTGTGATCAAGTCCCTGGCCGCGGCATCGATATCGATCTGCAACCGACGAAAATCGACACTACAATCCTTCGTAACACTACGTTGGAATGTGCTGGTGACAAGATAGCGATAATGAAGATCGGCACTGCATACGCCACGAGGGAAAAAACAACTTGTGAAGGCCCGGAAAACATAAGACACAGTGCTGTCAGTTGCACACTCGAAGCTTGGCCCAGTGGTTAAGACGTTGATATCCCTCTTCCGCTATCATCAGCGACAAAGCGTTGGCTATCTTGTATTAACTAAGGCCCGTGAGGTTATCGCCTGGTGGTTTCTTGGGGAATACCTTCAATCTGGTATTTGCAACGGGGTTTTACGGTACAGGTCCGCCGTTCCGTGGACGTAAGGATATCCACATTCCACATTGTGCGCCGGGACTAGTTGAGACTCATAACTCCGGCGCTGGCAGCAAAGCCGACGCCGAAGCCCACGATGATCGCCGGTCCCGGCCAGTCAGTCTTTTGCGCCAGCATGAATCCTGTAGAAGCACTTGAGAGATTTCCGTAGTTCTTTAGTATTTCGTAAGAACCGTGAACTTTCTCGGAGTCACTATCCAGGTCTAACTGCGAGCAGACGCCATCCAGAATTTTCTTACTTCCGGTATGGATGAGACAGTCGTCCACCTGGCCCAGATTGGAAACCGGCGAATCCGGATGATCGAGAACCGTCTGCAGTGTGCTAACAGCGTAATGAGCTCCGCGGGCAGGCACGTTTCGTCTCATGAAATATTGTGGTTTGCCCTTCAGGAATGAATGAGAACTGTTGCTTGTCATCGTGAGGAGATTTACGTCTTCCGTCGCCTCGTTGGTTAAGTGGGAGATTGGCCCAAAGGCCGGCTTCCCTTCTTCGCTTCCGACTAACAGGGCCACAGCGCCGTCACCAAAAAGCATCGATTGAATAACGAAGGTGGTATCCAGCCTTTGTTGTTCAAATTGATCGGCATTTAGGTGGTGGTCCTTCCGTAGTCGAAGAAGCTCGCGAAAGCCGTGATACTCATTCTGCAGGAGTGATGCCACAAATGGAGTATGGGCCTCTGCCATGAGGACCATCGCCATACGTCCCGGATTTGCCGCCAGATACCAGTGAGCAACTTCTATGGATTTCAATAACACCGAACAGCCCTGGGCCTGCATGCTGACGGTCCTTAGCGAACGCGATAAGAGGCCGTGGGTCTGTCCCATCACTTCAGAGGCAAGACACGGCAGCATCTGGTCAGGCGTATTTGTGGCCGCAATCAGCAAGCCGATCCTGGAAGGATCTCCGTCCCAACGCTGAATGCAAGCGCGCGTCGCGTCGACACCCAACTGCGTTGTCGAACTGGTAGCCTTCATCGGTTTGCCCGCCAGGTAATCGGGATAATTCTCAATTGTGGAATAGCGCTGGTCCACCCCAAGGCTGTTGATTGTGTTGATGAGTTCGGGAGAGAGCTTGTGCAACAGGCCTGCAACAATGTCTGTCGTTTTGAATGAGTGTGGGGGTATTGCAGTGGCCGCGGATAACAGATTGATCATTAAACCTTATTCTTTCTACTGACATTTGCTTAAACTGACTGGACTACAGGTCTCGCCGAATCACCGAAATATTTCGGCGCGTACGTAGTCAAACGCTCCCACTCCTGTTTTGCGGAGAGCGGGACATTAACCCCGATCGATAGTGGCGCGCGCAGTGGTGGTTAATCTTGATTGGGCGGTTACAGTGAGCGTAACAGTAAGTGAAGAGCACGTCTGCGTGATTACACACATAAGGGCGTTAACGACGCTTTTTCCGAGTTACGCCATCAAAGCTCCCTCAAATGCACCGAATTCCTTCTTTTGTGTGCCGGCGCACAGACCACAGGCCATCGAGCTATACCTTCACATAGGGCTGCCACGATTTTTATTGCATGTATTGGCGGGCTAGAAGCAGCCACCGCGTTCGAGAAGACCCGCGACATCAGGAACTGCTGAAGCGAGTTAATTTACCGAATAGTTTGTGAAGTAAAATGCGGAGTGCTTTATGAAACGATGTCTTGATTGACTATAACTCCAAATACAAAATGAGGCTTTTGCAAAATTCCACAAACGGCAGAGACTGTGTAAAAAACAGAGACGACCCGGCGAAAACTTTCTTTTGCAGGCAGGAAACGCCGAAGGCGTTTTGTCTCAAAGCCCAGGGTTGGGCTTTGGCAACCCTGGGTAAACCGTACCGACCAAACCGCGCAACTCCGAAGGAGTTGCGTCCCGCCGGAACATTCGCGCCCTAATTCTACAGTTATCCGTTCGATCCCTCTGGCTCTGGCCCTCCGCCGCAACTCCTTAGGAGTTGAAAGCTTGCGTCGCTTACTATCCCAGGGTTGCCAAAGCTCAACCCTGGGCTTTGAGACAAAACGTTTTCAGCATTTCTCGTTGCCCAGTAAAGTTTTTGACGAGATGGAAACATGATAGTGGAAATTGGCTCACTGCTTAATCAATACAAGATCCTCGCACCTATTGGCAGAGGCGGAATGGAGAGGTGTTTCTCGCTCTTGATACAAAACTCGATCGCAAAGTCGCGCTGAAGATACTGCCTGCGGAATTTGCCGCAAAGGCTGACCGGATGAACCGCTTCGTCCGCGAAGCGAAATCCGCCTCGGCTCTGAATCATCCAAACATCACCACGATTCACGAGATTGGCGAATCGAACGGCACACACTTCATCGCTACCCAATATATCGACGGCCTAACTTTAGGTGATTACGCGAAGGCTAAACGGCCCGATCATACGACCGTGCTGGAGATTGCAATCCAGGTGATGTCC
>DATDMC010000005.1:0-93620 GCA_036518995.1 Pyrinomonadaceae bacterium
TACGGTTTACTAACACTGATGGTTTGTTGGACGTTTACTTCGCTCAGCATCCCATTGCCACCATCAACCTGAAATAGAGCACGCGGTAAAAGTGTTTACCATGTCCCCGAACAAGTGTTTACTATGTCCCCGGTCTATACAGACGGCCGCGCTCCGACAGAAGAGCGCGCCCCTCAACTCACAAGCCAGCTCGGATATACGATCGGACCTCTCTTCGCCGGGGCGGCCGGGACGGCCGCGCTCCGACAGAAGAGCGCGCTCTTGCAAAGCTCTAAGCTATTTCGCGTTCACTGGAATCGCCCACGAGAAATCGGTGCGGGTGAAACCGGCAAACCTCGGATCGATCGGCACACTACCTTCGCCAAAAGAGATCGGCTTAGTGTAGTCAGGCGGGTAACTCAAGGTGGAGATCTTGTTATTACTTCCCGCCGCCGTCGCGGTGCCATGACAACTCATGCAATTACTCGTCAGTCCCGAGGGAATGCCGGAGCTGGTCTCGAGGAATGGATTAAAACAAACAACCATCTTGGTCGAAGCTTTACCCTGTGTCTGGTTATAGGCTGTGCATGAAGCATAGTTTCTCCACGTGCCTTTAACGTTTGCCGTCATGCCGGCTTTGCTACCAGGGAAATTGTTTGGCGTGTCTTGTCCCGGCTGCCACCAAAAAGTCTGCCAGGTCCAATTGACGATCTCTTTGCTGTTCACGTGCATTCCGCCGAGCACACCGTAATCGCCGGCGCTCGCTGTACCACCATTGCCCTGCACACTATTCCAGGCAGCAGCATCGGTCGCGTCCATCTTAAAACTGTAGATCGTCGCGAGCGGCGCGTATAGATAGGTCGTGCACGCGTAAGGCATCGAAACCTTTTGGCCAATTTGCGCGGGCGTGGCCGGCACAGGCGCGACATCCGGTCCACCGGGATTTGCAGGATCGAGTAGCACACACGTGGTCCAGGTGTTTGGCGTCGGATTATTTTGATTGGTGCTCGCAGAAGGACCGAGCCAAAGCGGCATCGGCGTGAGTCCGGAGGCTTTTACCAGGAAGATGACCGGTTTGGTCTCGATACCTGCATAACCTTCGACACCGTTAACAGTCGGTTTATAAGGAGACTCTTCGATCTTGCGATCAACCGTTGGTGTGTTTGCGGGCCATGCCTGGTTCAACGATATCAAACTCGAAACTGATGTGTAGTTGTATGGTCCCGAAGTGCCTGGACCAGCGTGTTGAGCTTTAAGGAAATCCGACATCGACGGATTGAACTTATTGAACGACACGACTTGTGTATCGGCTTGTGCTGATAAGCCTTTCAATCTGGCGATGTGGGTCAACTGTGAAGCTTGTCTGAAGGGACGACCGGGGCGGAGAGTTCTACCTCCACAAGTGCCGCCAAAAACTTCTTCAGTGCCGCACCATGTTTCCCAGTAAGGTAATTTCGAGCCATTAAAACTTTGACCTGAGTCTGCGGTCATGCCTGCCCACATGTCCCACGTATGTTGGGTGATCTGGTCTATCTGCCACGCATCAGCCCACGCCTGAAGTTGTGGCCGGTCACCCGGATATCCGAAGCCGGCAGGAATGTCCTGGGGAGTAATTCCGCCTGACGCTGGGCTGGCTGACGGGCTCGGTGTTGCCGTCGCCGTTTCGGTAGTTGGTTTAGATGGTTGACAGGAAATGCCAAACAAGACGAACGCAAAAACTAAAACAAGTGGAAACCAAAGCTTTTTGGGGAGACGATTCTGATTGCTACTCATGATTTTTCCTTCCAGTAAGGTTAGTGATCGGACGTATGTCGAGTCGTTCTCTTAAAGAGTCGACAACGGAAAATGGTGGAAGTAATAGCGAGGTGAAGTTAGAACAACTTGCGAGGCTGTTTAGTTATATTCACGGGGCGACCGGAACGGGCGCGCTCCGACAGAAGAGGTTCGATGTATTAATCGCAGTCTGTGTTACGGTAAATAGGATCTGCGAATTTCAGCGGGCGATCTTCTGTCAGAGCGCGTCCGTCCGCGGCCGCCCCCTGCGAATAGAGGCTCCTTAAAATTGTGTCTTCATTGGAAGATGTACCGACTTTTTGCAAACGCCTCGGTAGTGTTTTGCAATTCTGTGCGACCCTGACACTCTGATTCTAACTCGCGCAGATGTTGTAGGTCGAGATCTTTGGCAGCCGGTGATCCACGAAATACTTTTTGAGGTTTGGTCATAATAACTAAATACTTGGGCCAGGGAGACGAATATGGAGAAAGCCGTTTCAGGTCATGGAGTTTTCATCTATGACGCCGAAGCCACGATCGCGCGCTACGGATCGCCCGCGCTGGTTGCGTTGGCGGCAAAAGAATGTCAGATGCAGCACGCGTGGGTGCGAATTCACGGCGCTGCTACCCCCTCACCTGCTACGCCTACTCTTAACCTGATCGCGGCGCTGAAGCAGGCTGAGATCGCGGTCGCCGGATGGGGTTGGTGCCAGGGCGACAACATTGAACTGGAGGCTGAACTCGCCCTAACAGCGCTGAATGAATTTGGTTTACAACACTACATCGCCGATGTTGAAGACGGCGTACATGGAGCGAATTGGACCCAGGCCGAAGTGCGATCCTTTTTCAAATCACTCCGCGAAGCCTTGCCGAATTCTCAAATCGGATTATCGACTTTTGGTTTCATACCCTGGCACAAGCCACAGTTGATGACCGCCGCACAACCGTTTGTAGATTTCTTTGCACCCCAAACCTATTGGTTCAACTTCCCCACGCAAAAGATTCTGAAGGCAGCAGAAGTTGACGCCTCAAAGTATCCCCTCAATAACCCGGCTTCGTATGTGCGACTGTGTATCGAGGTGTGGAAAAAAGTTGTTGAGAAACCCCTGGTAATCACCGGCCAGGCATACTGGGGCGAGGTCCCTGGATTTACGCAAGGTACTGCGGACGCAAAACTTACGGAGTTCATTGACGAGTTTGACGCCTGGAAAAACATACAAGGGCTTAACTGGTGGCATCTCGGAGGAAAGAGCCAGGCTGCGATGAGCTTTGCGATGTTTCAAAAGGTGAGATCCGCAAAGCTAAACGATCGTTTCTAATCTTGAGAGGACACCACAATGACAACAGTTAGCGAATATGCCATAGCCCACGCTCACACTGACTGCAGCACTGAGGGAGTTAAACCACTAAACGATCAAATTTTCGCATTGGCCCAACCAGTCCTGGTAAATGCTTTAGTTCCCTGCGACGACATCGTGCGCATTGTCGGGGGTAGCACGATGGCTTTTCTACAACCGGCAGCAAAGAGGGCCCTGGCTGCCGCGGTCGCCGAAAAAGGTCAACGCCCAAATCTGATCCATGCTTATCGGACGCTCGCCCATCAGTCTGTGTTGTTCTATTGGTTCAATAACCACCAGCTCTGCCATATCACGCTCGCCGCGACGCCGGGTAGTAGTCCCCACGAACAAGGCATCGCGATCGACATCCAGGACAATGCTAAATGGAGGGCCGTGTTGAAGAAGCACAACTGGCGTTGGCGTGGACCATCAGATCCCGGTCATTTTACCTACATTGGACCAGGGGTGGTGACTACCGTGCGAGTTGAGAGTATCCGGGCTTTTCAAAAGCTCTGGAACATTCACAATCCCAACGATCGGATCGATGAAGACGGTGTGTACGGCGAGACCGACACCGGACCTCGGATTCGAAAGAGCCCGGTGGAAGGGTTTTAGTTTCACCTCTTACCGAGCCCCGTAATCTCTAAAGATCTAAAGACTGAGGAGCGGCTTAGATTTCTTATACTGCTCCTGCTCCTTACTGACCATCGTAACTCTGACACCAACATCCCGGGTACAAAGTCGGGGCTCGTATCTAACGGACCTACCCGCTACCGCGAGGTGGTACTGACCTACTGACCCACTCAAAACGTGGAAATGATAGTCAGTACTACCTCGCAGTAGCGGGTGGGTCTTTTTAACGACAGCCACTTTCTGTCACTTTCACAGTGACAATACTCGTCACTTACCACTCAGTTGCGCCTGCTCCTGAGGCGTTGCGCCGCAGCGGCTGCCAATTTTCCCCAGCATTTCGCCCATCTTCACACTTGTGGCATTCAACTTGTCAATAACGCCTCGGATTTTCGTGTACCAGTAGGCTGCCGCACTCACGGCTGCCACATCTGGTCCTGCCAATAAACAACCCGACCTCTGCTGGTTTGGTGCACTACAAAACGCACTGGACCAAAACAATTACTCGGATCAAGACCAGTTCGCCAGTCCATCGGACCGCCGTTCTTGACCCCACTCGATAATTCCAGGAGAGAAAGAATGAAATTCCTAAAGAAAAATTCATACAGGCTTCCGCTTGTAGCACTGAGTCTTTTAGTGCTGGGCAGCGCTGTGGCGTTCGCTCAACAGCGATTCATGTTACGTAACGCCGGTCGTCCAGTACTGAAAGTGACTCTATCAGGTTCAGTTGAGCGCGAAGGTCAACGCTTACCTGTGGACCAGGCCGGAACAGTAAAGTCAGGTGAAATACTTGATTGGTCCATCGTCTCCGAAAACGAAGGAACCGCAGCCGCGCACGAGTACAGCACCACGGGCATTATTCCAGCCGGAACTCAGTTCGTCGCCGGTAGTGCCACCGCTGATGGTTCAACCACAGTCAGCTACAGCATCGACAACGGCAAGAGCTTCACAAATCAACCGATGGTTGATCAACGTCAGGCAGACGGTTCAAACAAAAAAGTTGCTGCTCCTGTCTCGATGTATACGCACGTCCGCTACACATGGGCTGATCCGATCGCGCAGGGAGCAAAAGTTAATGCTGCCTACAAAGTGCGCTTGAGATAACGGCTCTTCCCACCCACTGTCACGCGTCTCACGAGTAGCTCTTCTGCGCCCTGCCGATCATTCAGCACTCGCCTCCGAGACCTTAGACCCGCAAAAGGATGATTATGACCCCAAGATATTTCACTTTGACCAAACAAGCGCTACCTCGCTTGATTTCATTGTTGGCTATTGTGTGCGCGTTGCTTGCGCCCACGATGGCCCAAACTGCTGCTGACACCCAGATTCAGAACCAGGCCGCTGCGACTTACTCCGACGGCAATGGCGGGTCGTACAGCACCATTTCAAATACCGTTATCGTAACGGTGGCCAAAGTGTCGGGTTTGGCAATCACTCCTGACGCGGCGACCGACCCAACAGTGGTCCCCGGTCAATCCGGAGTCTTGTTTAGTTTCCAGGTGACGAACACCGGCAACTTCGCCAACCAGGTCAGATTTTTGGCTGGCGGCGCCAGCGTTTATCTTGGCGGAACGAGTCCCGCGACGATCACGCGAGCCGTAATCGACGTCGATAACAGCGGCTCCATCAATGGTGGCGACACAGACATCTTCGGCAATGGCGCTGACGTGTTGTCGGCATCCATCGGACAAAATCTTTCGATCAATGTTCTCGTTGAAGTAACGGTCAATTCCAGTGCGACAGCAGGCCAGACGATTCAGGTCTTAGTGGGAGACGCTGCCACTGGTTCACCGACATTTGATAACCAAACACCGGGAAATCCAGCGACGCCTTCTTCGCATGAAGTGCGAACAGTTTCAGGTGCTTCAGTAAACGGCGTGCGTGAGGCGCGCGGTGATCGCACGACCACCGTCGCAAACGATGCGCAGCTAGCGCTTTCGTTAACCGGACCGTCTGGTCCACTCGCGCTCGGCTCCAACATCACGTATGTCTGGAACCTTTGTAACAACGGCGCTCGCAGTGCTACGTCCGTAACGCTGACGAATGGACCGGCAGGATCGAAAACCGGCGTCTTTATTATCGCGCCCATTCCGGCGGGAACAAACATGGCGGACGTTCCGCCGAACGTATTCCCGGCCGGCACGCTTTACTCGACCTCGCCACTCTCGCAAAACCCGATCACCACTGCGACCTGGACCACCACCAAACCGACGCCGCTCTCGAGTATTACGCGCGTTGCTTTCAACGTGGGAAGTTCACTCGCAGCCGGAGCGTGCAGTGCGAACATCAACATGATCGTCACGATCGTGACGCCTGACGCAACCAACGCGATTACCGAACAAGGTGTCGCTTACGGTACCAACACCATCAACGTTCAGATCACCGGTACATCACCAGTGGTAACGACCACCTTGCTGGCTGTCGGTAGTGTGCTGAATGGTCCATCAGGTCAGCCAGGCGCGGTTGGTCCAACCAACACTAACGACGACTACACGAACAAGAGTGTCAGCGTTGGTATTGCCGGAGTTGCTCCAGGCGGAAACACTACAGCCGCCAGTGGTGCAATCGCCTTCACGAACACGGTGCAGAACACCGGTAATGCGAACGACAACTTCACGCTTTCAGTGGTGAGTTTCCCGGCGAATGCGACTGTGGTGCTAAACGGCGTCACGGTGGTAAGCAACGGCGTTGCAACCGGAAACGCAGTGGCCCCGTTGGCAATCGTATTTGGAGGAACTGCTAACTACACAGTTTCAGTAACTCTTCCGGCTGGAAAAACTGTGCTGACCGGATACGACACGGTAATTCGTGCGACGTCGAGCACAACCAGCGCAGCAACCAACGACACAATCGATCGCGTCTACACCGGTTTTGTGAGAATCACAAAAGCGGCAACAGTTGCGAATGCGACTGGTGTCGGCGGAGCTACCGATGCCGTTCCGGGAGCCGTTATCACGTTTGCCATCACTTACACGAACGTGTCGAGTACTGGCGGTTCCAACAACGTGACGTTGACCGCAACCAACGTGGTCATCACGGAAAATGGCTCCACAAACGCTCCCAATAATTGGGCGACCTACACAGACCACGTCGTAGGTGCAGCCGATACGTTTGGCGGAGCAATAACGGGCGACGCAGTTGGGTCGAGTCTATTGACTGACACGATTGCTTCTCTCGCAGCCGGACAGTCAGGCGTCTTCACTTTCAAACGGCAGATTAAGTAAGCGTACCTGGCCCATCGTGGCGGGTGTGGTCTAACACCCGCCAAGCCCCTCAGGAAGGATGAGAAAATAGTACCTCTCTCATCCTTCAAACCCCCTCAGCAGAACCAGAATGATCATCGGGAAATCCAAACGAAAGTTAGCCACCGTTCTCGCCTGTGCCATCTTGATTGGCCTGGCACAGGTCAGGGAACTGGTGGCTCTTTCGCTTGATGGAGTGACTCCTGCCGAAGTGATGATCTCCAATCGGGCCGAAGCTTCGTATCAAGACGAAGCGGGCACAACCTTTAAGACCGTTTCCGAAATCGTAACCGTAACGGTGTTGAGCGTCCCGGCGTTGATAGTAACGCCTGACGAAACATCGCCTTCCGCGACAGCAATCCCACACGAACGAATCACCAGATCGTTTCGCGTTTGTAATACGGGAAACGTTGCTGATAGCTACGAAATCACGCGTGCCGAAGTGAACACACCGGCAACGCTCGTTGATTTGCATTTCGATAACAACAACGACGGCGTCGTCAATTTTGCTGACACGACGATCGTACTTAGTAACACTCGTTCACAAACGATTGCTCCGGGCGCATGCATTCCAGTGCTCGCGGTAGTTGATACCAACGATTCGCACGCCGGCGATCAACTTAGAATCGGATTGACCGCGCGTTCGAGTGTCACCGATCCTTCCGGAAGAAAACCGGAGGATGTTGGCCTAATCATCAACGCAGTTGGTGCTGGTCCAAGATTGAACTCGCCAGACAACCCGAGCTTGCCGCCAGTCAAGTCCGTCAATGGCGCCAGCCAGGCGATCGTCAGTGCGGGAATCCCGTTTACCTACACCATAGTCTTTCGCAATCATGGCGATACTTCAGCCCTCAACGTTCTCGTCGCTGATGATCTGCCAACGCAGATTAATTATGTTCCGGGAACACTTCGCGTAAATGATCAGGGAGTGACGGACGCGCAGGACGGCGATAATGGTTACGTTCAGAACCGTCGCGTCGCGGTCCAGTTAGCAGAAGTAGTTTCGCAGCAGCTCGTCACCATCACTTTTCAGGCCCAACTTAATAACACGGCGACAAACGGCGTAGGCATCACGAACGTTGCTATTGTCAGCGCTCAAAACGTTGCTGCGATTTCGAGCACTTCAGCAGTAGTCGTGATCGATCCGTTTGGGACAGTGTTTGCCGGACGCGGTGGCAGCGGCTCGCCAATAAGTGGAGCGAGCGTAGCGATGTGTCTGGATCAGGATTGTTCAAATCCGCTCATCGTTCCTCCGGGTTTGGGTTTCTCGCCAAACGTTCCGAATGACAATCCCTACTCAACCGACGGCAATGGACATTTCAGTTTTGCGCTTCGACCCGACCAGGTTGGGTCAGAAAATTCTCCCGTGCGCTATTTCATTCGCGTAACAGCGCCGGGCTATGCGACGCGGATGATC
Source organism: Pyrinomonadaceae bacterium (assembly GCA_036518995.1). Classification (GTDB taxonomy): domain Bacteria; phylum Acidobacteriota; class Blastocatellia; order Pyrinomonadales; family Pyrinomonadaceae; genus PSRF01. The sequence continues at coordinate 8,379 of DATDMC010000005.1, forward strand.
GAGGCGCGTATTCAACCAGCTAACGGACTGTTTCAATTGCTGGTCCATTCTCTGGATAGTCAATTGCTCGCGCGGGCCGGCGGCTTCGAGTTGGTCCAGGGTGACGTCACAAACGACAACATGGCGGCCGTCGCGTTGAACATCCCGATGTTCGAATCGCGCGGTTTGGAAATTAGCAAGTCAGTGGATCGACCACGAGTAGAGATTGGTGATGCGGTCACGTATCGCGTGGAGATTCACAACCCGACGATGGTCCGGCTATCCGATGTTACTGTTCATGATCGGCTGCCAAATTCATTCCAATATGTACCAGGTTCGGGTCGTCTCTCGTTAGGTTCGGCCACCGATTCAGCGAAGGAACCAGACACCGTTAATGACGAGCTGGTCTTTCGTTTGGGTGAATTGCCTGGCGGCGCGACTGCTCGCCTGGTTTATCGCGTGCGTGTCGGCGCTGGCGCGCGACCCGGTGAACAGGACAACGTCGCATCTGCTTTGGGTGTGTTCCCGAATGGTGAAGCTATTAAGACTGCTCCGGCGGTTGCGACTGTGTTGGTAAGCAGCGGTGTCTTTTCAACGCAACAGCTAATCGTTGGCCGAGTATTTTTCGATGCAAATCGAAACGGGAAGTTTGACGATGGTGACGAGCCGCTCGAGGGAGTGCGCTTGTATCTGCAGTCTGGCAAATCTGTGACTACCGACTCGCGAGGACTCTATAATTTTCCATCTGTTTCCGAAGGCGCCCAGGTAGTTTCACTCGATCCGATAACCCTGCCGCAACAGTATTCACTCAGCGACGGCGGCACGGTAGCTGGACGAAGCTGGGTCAGGTTACTTACCAGTCCACTCGGTGGTGGTTCGCTGCTTCGTCAAAATTTTGCCCTCCTCGATAATGAAGTCGCGCGAAATAAAGGCACTTCACTGGTCGCCGCAGTCCAGCCAAATTCTCGCTATGCTCCTTTAGGAAGCGATGCTACGAGTCCGGTTGATGTTCCTGCTGGCGGCACACTCGCAACCGGGGCAACTCTGGACGAAGTTCGTTATCGAGTTCAGGTAGCGACTGACGCGCAGTTCAACGCGATTGTCTATGATGGATTGTCAGCCAAGCCCGAATGCCCGACGGACAATCTTGAACCTGGCAAATACTTTTGGCGCTTTGCAGCCGGGAAAAAGTCGAAAGAATTTTCCAAGCCTGCGCCGATTGAAGTCAAATCTATAGTTCGAGAAGAAGTAGCTTCAACTGAAGCACTCACTCCGGTAGCTCCGGGCGACGTCAAGATCTTAACGCCGACGCCGAACGAAGTTGTGCTAACACCCGCGATGCGTCTGGATGCGAGCGTTGCTTTGAATTGGAAAGTGAAAGTCCAACTGAACGGCAGCACCGTTTCCGAAGATCGCATTGGAACTTCGCGTCAGGACCAGAAGAACAACATCAGCACTTATTCATTTGTCGGACTTGAACTCAAGCCTGGTCCAAACGAAGTGCGAGTTACTGCAGTTAGTCCGACTTCCGGTGAAGGAAAGAGCGTGACGCTCGATGTGATGGGACGTGGTCCAGCTCGCCGGTTGGAAATCGTTCCTGAAAAAGGATCGATTCAGGCAGATGGTCGCGATTCGGCAAGACTATTGGTGCGCGCATTTGATCAGTGGGGCAATCCCGCCGCTGACGAACAAGTCGCGCTGGAAACTTCATCAGGCCAGTTGATCAAAGTCGACTCTTCGCAGAAGCAGCTAAACAATGGACCAGCCGGAGCGGCGGCCTTGCCGGATGAAAAGCTGACTGACACTCAATCGCGAGTGATCGTAATGCTTTCTGGTGGTCAGGCTTCTGTAAAATTGCTGGCCACTGGTACTCCGGGTGAAGCAAAACTTCACGCGTCGATGGGCCAGTATGAAGCGCTGGGTTCGGTGCGCGTTATTCCTGAGACGCGCGCTCCAATTCTCGTTGGCCTTGGTCAGTTGGCGTTTGGTCAGTCACTTCCCGATCGCAACCTACAAGGCGATCAGGGAAATACGCAACGACGATTCAGCTTCTTCTATAGTGGCCGCATTTTCGAAGACACTCTTTTGACGCTCACCTACGACTCGCAACGTCCGATCAATCGTACTGCCGGTCGTGATCGTCTCTTCCAACTCGATCCACTCGATCGCGTCTATCCGGTATTGGGCGACTCTTCGACGCGCTTTGAAAGTGCGCAATCAAATTCGAAGTTGTACGCGCGCGTCGATCACAACCGTTCGTATGCGATGTTTGGCGACTTCGAGTCGGACCTGGAAGACTTGTCGCTTGCCGGCTACTCGCGAAAATTGACGGGCGTAAAAGTACACGTTGAAAACAATCAGGGCGACTTCGCAAGTGTTACGGGCGCGAAACCGGATACTGCCTTTGCGCGTGATGTATTTCCTGCCGGTAATTTGAGTCTCATCAAACTTTCCAACGCAGAAATACTCCCGGGTTCTGAATCAGTAGTCCTTGAAGTTCGCGATCGACGGAATCCGGAAATAATCATTTCACGCGAAATTCTGGTCCGTTCAGTTGATTACAATCTCGACTCGCTCAGCGGCGAATTGCTACTGCTTCGCTACATCTCTGCTTTTGATTTCAATCTCAACCTGACCCAGATAGTTGTCACTTACGAACACCGTGCGAACTCCTTGTCGGCTGGCGCTTACACCGCCCGGGCACGCAAGAACTTCAGAAGTTTGGGACTGCAACTCGGATTCGCTGGTGTACTTCAACGCCAGCAAGACGAAGGCTCGTTCCTGCTCGCGGGTTTTGACGGAGAAAAAGCTTTACCAAAGAAGGGCGTCCTGAAGTTTGCGTTTGCGCGGAGCCAGGGCCAGGTTTTTGGTAACGGCAACTCCTTTGAATCGGTTGATGCTGAACATAACGGCAATGCTTACCTGGTCGAGCTGGACCAGCCGCTCAGTTTTTATTTTGGAGTAATCAAAGCCCGTTACTCGTATTCATCCGCCGGCTTCTTAAATCCATTTGGCGCGACTGTAACTGCGGGATCACGTCGCGGCGAAGTGGCGTTCGAACTAAAGCCTCGTCCGAATTCACTCTTGCACTTCGGCCTGATCGATGAACGCAATCAAACTGAGAACGTCAGCAACAAGCGCTTGACCTTGTCGGCAGAATGGGAACAAAGGATCGGTGAGCGAACGCGACTTCATTTTGGTTACGATCACCGCAGTTACTCTGACGCGAGCGAAAATGCTGCTTCTAACTCGGTCGATTCGAACCTGATCACGGTAGGCGCCGATATAAAACTCACCGACAAACTGCAACTCGCAGCCAAGCGCGAACAGAATTTGGGCGATGCCGATCCAACTTATCCGGATCAAACTACAGTGGCCGCTACTTACCAGGTCAACAAGTGGGCCAAGTTCTTTCTTACCCAACGTTTTGCGGCGGCTGCCATCACGCCGATCGGAGATTTTTCGACTTCGGCCGGTTTTGCTTCGACCGGCGCGCGACGCGAAACTGCCTTTGGTGTTGAGACACGCGTCGGTAAGTTCAGTTCGATGACCGGCCGCTACCAGCTTGAAAACGGAATTAGCGGCACCGACAGTTTCGCAGTTATTGGACTTCAGAATCGCCTGCCACTCACCCATACGTTGTCGATTGACCTGGGATTTGAGCGCGGCTTTCACATGGCCGGAGATGGCGAGAGCTTCAACAGCATCACCACTGGTCTGGGCTGGCAACCAACCGAGGATTTCCGTTCTTCAGTGCGCTACGAATTTCGCGATCGGACCGGCAATGGACAGTTGTTGGCAATTGGCGCCGCCGGCCGGATTCGCGATGGAGTAACGGCGCTCGTTCGTTTGCAGATGGCCAAGACCGGTTTCAATGATCGGCAAGCATCGTCAACAGATGGAATGGCCGCCTTCGCGGTTCGTCCGCTCGACTCAGATCGATTTGGACTACTCTTCAGTTTCACTCATCGCTCGCTGTTTCAGGACGGTGGAACAACGCCGGTCCCGACGCGCGATCGTCTCGATTCACTTTCAAGTGACGCATATTACCAAGCCACTTCGCGGCTCGAACTTTACGCGCGGTTTGCTTTACGATTCAGCGCGACGGGCCAGTCTGACGTGCCCTTTGTTTCGACTTCAACTTACCTGACCCAGGAACGATTGCAGTATCGCTTGACCAGACATTTTGATTGGGCCGCCGAAGCTCGTTATTTGTTTCAACCAGCTTCACGTACTCAGCGATCGAGTTATGGATCCGAGTTGGGTTACTGGTTGTTGCCGGATCTGAGATTGGGCGTGGGTTACAATTTCAACTCCGTTACCGGACTCATGAGTGACGTAAACGCGTTGCCAAACAAACGCGGTTTCTATTTCACTATCACTTCGAAACTTTCGAACCTTTTCGATCTTTTTGGCACTTCGAATAACGATCTTGCGGGCAGCGCTCCGGACAAACCAAAGAATGAGGAGGCGGCCGTTGCGAAACCGTAACGATCGACAAGTCTCTTCATTGGTCCAGTTATTCCGTTTCGTGGGAATTGCTGTGTTCGTGTTCTTTAGCGCGACTCCGTTGCTTCATGCACAAGTCTGTGCGACAGCCGGCAAAGATGGACCAGGCGGAACACTCTCCGGCGTCATCAATACTTATTACCCGGGTGTGGCAAGCGCTAGCGCCGGCTCAACCTCGATCTCGATTGGAGCTCCGACCGGCGCTGCAACTTCGATCACAACCGGCGACTTGCTGCTCGTAATTCAGATGCAGGACGCCGCTATCAATTCAAGCAACTCCGATTCGTATGGCAGTGGCGTGTCGGGTGGACGCGCCAATGGTGCTACTAACATCAACAATTCAGGACTCTACGAATTTGTAGTGGCAACCAGTAACGCGGGCAGCTCAGTTTCTGTTCGTGGTGTTGGTACCGGGAATGGTTTGCGCTACTCCTATACCAATGCGAATGCGACATCGACCGCAGGTCAACGTCGCTTTCAAGTCGTTCGTGTACCGCAGTATTCAAGCGCAACGCTCGGTTCAAGTCTCACTGCGGCGGCCTGGAACGGCACGACCGGAGGCGTTTTAGTTTTTGATGTAGCCGGTAATCTCGGCTTGGGTAGTGCTTCGATGAACGTCAATGGACTTGGTTTTCGTGGCGGCATTGCGCGCCAACTCGGCGGCGACACCGGCGGCTCAAATACCGATTACGTCAATGTCTCAACAAACGCGTTTCATGGTGGCAAAGCTGAAGGTATTGCCGGAACTCCGCGCTATGTTTACGACAACGTGTTTTCAACCGACACAGGTGTAGAAGGTTATCCGAACGGAAGCACCGGCCGCGGCGCGCCCGGCAATGCTGGTGGTGGCGGAACCGATGGAAACCCCGGCTCCAACGATCAAAACTCCGGCGGTGGCGGCGGTGGTAACGGTGGCGCCGGCGGATTGGGTGGTAACACCTGGAGTTCAAATCTCGCGCGTGGTGGCGAACCTGGTGCTGCCGTTGCCGATTCCGCTACGCGACTGGTCCTCGGCGGTGGCGGTGGTGGCGGTTCGCGAAATAATTCCTCCGGCAATGATGGTAATGGAGGTGTCGGTGGCGGCATTGTGATCATCCGCGCCGGCACGATGACTGGTTCCGGGACCATTCAGGCAAATGGAACAGCCGGTACCGAGTCGGAAAACGACGGCGGTGGCGGTGGTGGTGCTGGTGGTAGCGTCCTCGTGATTGCGGAGGCGGGTGGTCTTGGCAGTTTGACGATTCAGGCACGCGGCGCCGCTGGTGCTGATGCGTGGCCCACTCAAGCGCCCAATGGAACGCCCGGCGAACGACATGGACCAGGCGGCGGTGGTGGTGGCGGCTTCATTGCGATTAATGGTTCGGCGACTACGAGTGTCACGGGTGGCCAGAATGGAACTACGACTACTGCCGATGATGCTTATGGAGCTACGGCGGGATCGACCGGCAGTGTTCTTTCAATAACTTCGTCGCAAGTCTCGGGAGCTGATTCGACCGCTGAGTGTAAACCTGTAATTACTACTACGAAGACGACAACCACTGCATCAGTCACCAACTCACCGACCGGAACATTAGCGACCTATACGATTGTTGTCGCCAACGCTGCGAATCTTAGTTCCGCGCTTCAGGTGAACATCAGTGATCCTTTGCCAACTGGTTTCACTTACAACTCGACCGTTACGTTGACTCCGAACGGAGGTGCAACTCGCACCACGACCGTTGATCCAACTGCCGGAAGCGCAACGCCGAACTGGGGCACGTTCGCTATTCCTGGCGGCGGCAACGTCACGATTACTTTCAGAGCGGCAGTGGCATCGACTGTTGCACTCGGCACTTATCAAAACTCGGCGAGCGCAATCTATTCCGATCCAGTGAGGACTGCCGCCAACGGAACAGTCACTGTCACCTACAATTCGGCATCCAGCACCGGCGAAGACGTCACAGTTGTCGCTTCTGATCTCACGATCACCAAAACCCACACCGGTAATTTCACGCAGGCCCAGGTTGGCGCTACCTATGTGCTTACCGTAACCAACTCAGGAACGGCTGCGACCAGCGGTGTTGTGACTGTTGTTGAGAATGCGCCGACCGGGTTAACGGTGACGGCGATGAGTGGAACTGGTTGGACCTGTGTATTAGCGAGCTTTAGTTGTACGAGAAGTAATGCGCTTGCCGCGGCCACGAGTTATCCCACGATCACTGTGACCGTAACTGTTGCCAACAACGCACCAACTTCGCTGACAAATTCAGTAACTGTCTCGGGCGGCAATGAGGCCAATACGACTAACGACACGGCAACCGATCCCACCACCATCGCGGGTGCTACGCCACCAAATATCTCGCTCGTGAAGAGCGTGTCTCCAACCGGCGTTTTAATTCCGGGAACAGATCTCACCTACACGATTACCTATACAAACAGCGGCGGCCTACCCGCTACAGTATTCGCCATCATCGATCCAAATCCGCAGAACACGAATACAGTTGAAAGAGTCTTGCGCAACGTCGACTTCAAAGTCGGATCGCAAGCGAGTGCGGCGGGTTCGACAGGCCTGACCGTGACGATCGAATTCTCGAACGACGGAGGCGTGACCTGGACCTACACACCAGTGAGCGCTGGTGGTGGCGCCGTGGCCGGCTACGATCGCAACGTCACGAACTTACGTTGGCGCTTCACCGGCAGCCTCAGCCACCTCACGCCGAATAACACAGGTTCCGTTAGCTTCGCGGTTCGTATCCGGTAATCATTCACCTGGCAATTTTGGCTGTTAATCGAAAGTCAGTACCGTAACGCGGTAGCGTCGGGTTAACTTGATTTTGTCGGCCTAAATCTCTTACTTGACCCGACGCTACCGCGTTACGTTACTGACCTCATCGCCACAGAGCTTACAGAAAAAAGGAAGAGAGGGCCTTCACTCTGCGTCTCAGCGTATACTCAGCGTCTGTGTTAACCGCGTTTGGTTTGTATAATGATTCCGAACCCTGGCCACACTGGAATCAACCGTCTGAAGTGGAGTGAGAAATGAAAATTCTTTTTGCAATCGCCTTGATGTCGTTTAGTGCTCTGATCGTTAGCGCTCAAAAGGTGAAGGTCTCGTCTGACCCAAACACCGATTTCTCCAAATACAAGACGTACGCGTGGGACGCTGGAACACTCGCGAATCCACTCGTCCAACAATACATTGTCGCCGCCGTTGACAAGGAGATGAGCGCCAAAGGTCTAAAGAAGGTAGACACCGATCCCGATCTCACTCTTACAGCCCTCACGGCAACCACCAGCGATCTCAATGTGACCAATCCCACCTTCACTCCGGGACTCAACCCCATCACACATGGGCTTCCAACCAGTTCGCAGTCGTGGCCAGTGACTAAAGGGACGCTCTTAATCGACATGACGGACGCGAAAAGCAAAAGCTCTGTTTGGCGCGCAACTGCGTCTAATACACTCGAGAATGGACCAAGCGGTGATCCGATTCTTGACGCCAAACGAGTGGAAAAACCAATCAATAAAGCGGTGGAGAAAATGTTCAAAAAATTTCCCCCGGCAAGAAAATGATTACGCCGCTGTCTGTCGTATCAATTCGTAAACGGTTTTGACTCTGCCTGTCATGAGGCGTATTTTCTTGGCGTCTCTCAACGAATCGCAGACAAAGCGCGGCAACGCATATCGTTCGAATCCAGAAATAGTACGAATGAATTTGACTCTTCAAGTTAGGGCGGTCATCGCTCTGCTGGTCCTTTGCTTGTTGTGTTTTTCATTAGTTGCGCAAACGCAGACTAAGCCGGAACCGCAAAAGCAAATGGGCGTCTCAACCGGTTCTCCCATCACCTACACTTCAAAGAAGACGGCGAATATTTTTGATCCCAACGCGCCCATCATCTTTGAAGACGTCACTGATAAGACGGGACTCTCGCAATTCCAACATCGGTCCGGCAGCAGCTCGAAAGACTACATCTTCGACACTCCCTCTGGTGGAGTCGCTATCTTTGATTATGACGGCGACGGCCGGCCGGACATCTATCTCGTCAACGGTTCAACACTCGCCGCGCTCCAGGGAAAAGAGCAACCACCGCGCGCAGCTCTCTTTCATAATTTGGGAAACTGGAAATTTGAAGACGTCACCGAAAAGGCCGGAGTCGCAAATGAGCGCTGGGGTTTCGGTGTCGCGGTCGGCGATTACAACAACGATGGTCGTCCCGATCTGTTTGTGAGTAACTTCGGTATTTCTCGACTATATAAAAACAACGGCGATGGTACTTTCACCGACGTAGCTGAAAAACGCGGTGTCGCTCGCCAGGGTTGGAGTACGGGAGCAAGTTGGGGCGACTACGATGGTGACGGACGCCTCGATTTATTTGTACCGGGATATGTCCAAATTGATTTGAAAAATCTCCCACCCGGCCCTTCGTCCGGTGCTTCGTCCAGCGGTTGCCAGTTTCGCGGAGTGGCGGTGATGTGTGGTCCAAGAGGACTAACCGGAGAAGGCGACACGCTCTATCACCAAAAAGCCGATGGCAGTTTCGAAGATGTCAGTGTCAAGGCAAAGGTCAATGACCCGGAAAAGTATTACGGGTTCTCGTCGGCGTTTGTGAATGTGAATGACGATAATCTTCTCGATCTGCTGGTCGTCAACGACTCCACGCCAAAACAGCTTTACCTTAACAAGGGAAACGGAACGTTCGAGGAAGTAGGTTATTCGGCAGGTATTGCGTTAAATGAAAACGGCCGCGAACAGGCCGGTATGGGCCTCGCTGTTGGTGACTACGATAACGACGGGCAAGTGGATTTTCACATCACCAATTTTTCTGACGACGCAAATGTTCTCTATCACAACGAGGGCGATGCAAGTTTTACTGACGTTACTTTCCAATCCGGCCTCGGTGACGTATCGATTCCGTTCCTGGGTTGGGGAACGAGTTTTATCGATTACGACAACGATGGTTGGCAGGATCTCTTTGTGGTGAATGGTCATGTGTATCCCGTAGTCGACAACTATCAATGGGGAACAACCTACGCTCAGCAGGCATTGCTCTTTCGCAATCTGAACGGCAAGTTTCAACGGGTTGGCGCTCCGGCTGGCAGCGCGTTGGCCCAGGCGTGGTCCAGTCGCGGACTGGCAATTGGCGATCTAAATGGTGATGGTCGACTCGACGTCGTTATTAATAATCTTGATTCGAAACCGACCGTGTTGCGCAACGTATCGCCAACAAATGGAGCGTGGCTCGGATTACGTTTAGTTGGCGATCCAACTAAGAAAACCCCACGCGATGCGATCGGCAGTGTTGCCTTTGTCACCACTGGCAAAACACGACAGCGGCAGGATGTTGTTAGTGGAGCAGGATTTTGCTCTCAAAACGAAATGACTCTACACTTCGGCCTCGGCCAGGCAACGAAGGTTGATAAACTTGAAGTCAGGTGGGCCAATGGCGCCCGCGAAACATTTGACGTCCCCTCCGTCAATAGAACTTTCATCGTCACCCAGGGCAAACGCACGCTCGACTGACGATCTCGGTGTTGACTCCGGCAGATTTCCATACTTCCCTGTTGACTTCGCAGCCTTGCGAGCGTAAGAGTGTCAGGCCAACCGACGTAAGTGCCGGGGTTCAGTTCCTGCGTAACCGAGTAGCTTCTTTATTCCCACTGGAGACCCTGGCTCGCTTACAGCGTTTACTTACCACCAATTGGAGCTTGAAAATTGCGAAGATTAGATCTTAAGAAAGCCCACGCAGCCAGGGGCAATACAATTCGCGATTTCAATCGGCAGATCGTGCTCAACTATGTTCGCGAACGTGAAGGTATTTCCCGCGCTGAGATTGCGCGCGAAACGAAACTTCAACGATCGACCGTCTCCGCTATCGTAGAAGATCTGAAAAGTGAAGGACTGATCGAAGAAATCGCCAAAGGCGAATCGACCGGTGGTCGCCGGCCGCAAATGCTGAAGTTGCGCGCCGCCGGCGCCATTGCCATGGGTGTAGCAATTACCCCGACGTTTACTACCGTGGCCTCGAGTGACCTGGCTGGAAGGCTAATCGATCAGGAAGAATTTGTTACCGACCCGGATTTAGATAAAACTCTTAGTCGAGTGATTGATTGCGTTCGCGAGTTTTCACAGCGCAATAGTGCATCAATCGACGGGGTCGGGCTTTGTCTTCCGGGGCTGGTCGATCCGGCAAGTGGCAAATTGTATTACGTGCCGTATTTCCAATGGCGCGATATCCCCGTCTCCCAGTTAATTTCGAATGCTGTTGGCTTACCGGTCGTTATCGACAATGACGCGAACTCAGTGGCCCTCGCCGAACTGTGGTTTGGTCGTCCCGAAGTGAGCAATGCGCGCGACTTCATCATGGTAATGGTCGCGGAAGGTGTCGGGACAGGAATCATTTTCGATGGTCAGGTTTATAGAGGGCAGGGCGGCGCAGCAGGTGAATTCGGACACATGGTGATTGGCACAAAGGCGCCCGTGCCTTGTTCGTGTGGAAACAGCGACTGCTGGGAAGCGTTTTCTTCGGAACGGGCGGCAATAAATCGTTATCTAACGTTCGCCGGTCTACCTTTAACCACTACGATAAGATTCCGCGAAGTTGTTGATCGCGCACTTGGAGGAGAGCGGAGTGCGACCCTCGCGTTGGTTGAAACTGCCCGTTATCTTGGCATTGGAATTTCAAATCTCATCGTCGGTTTCAGTCCGGAAGCTGTAGTTGTCGGCGGCGAGTTGGCGCGGGCCTGGAACTTAATTGAAAGTTCCCTTACCGAAACCATTGAGCATAGCGTTCGGCGTGGTTTACCCCCGGTTCGTATTCTGGCCTCGACCTTAGGTGAGAAACCAACGCTTCGCGGAGCGTTGAGTTTGGTTCTGGCAAACAGATTTGCCGCCGCCTTCGCTGCCTAAGCGAAAATAAAAACCAGCTCTAAGGGTCGTTCATTCAGATCTAAATCCCCGACACATTCGTTTCGAGTCTTTTGTAAAACTCAAAAGCGAAACTACAGCTAGCGCAGTTAGGAAGGGTGGTTTACCTCCGCTATCTCAAATTAAAAACCCCTCGCTGAGAAACTTAAATTCATAGTTGGCGGGGGTAAACCCCCTTCCTAACTGCGCTGGATTGCAGGCTAAGTAACCACTTGGCCTAAAGACTTGAGGGGAGAACTTACAAATTTTCTCCATTTCGACCCAAAAAACTGTTGACACGTTCCAATTAGGTATATTAAAAGCCTTAGTTTGTTCGGGCAACAAACAATCTGAACTGCAACAGATAAGTTAACCAGACGGAAAAATTTGTTTTCTCTAGTGATGAACTCAGCGTGAGCCGGGTCTGTCTTCCGCACAACTAGCGGGAAGAGATCCGCGTTCGCCGTTTATCCAATTTCTCTGTCGGATACTTTGAGGACTAACCAATGAGCAAGCCAACAGCGACTGCAAAACTTTACCTACTACTACTTCTTCTGCTCACCGTCAGCATCACTGCTTTTGCGCAAAATAATAAAGGCGCCATCGTCGGGACTGTTAAAGATCCAAACGATGCCCTCGTTACCAAAGCGCAGGTAAAAGTGGTAAGTGCTAAGACTGGAGAGATTCGTACTGCCGAAACCGGCGACGAAGGCACTTTCACAGTAACAAACCTCGAGCCCGGTGTTTATAACGTCACCGTTGAAGCCTCAGGTTTTCAAACTGTTACCTTCGAAGCCGTTCAGGTTGAGACCAACTCACGCTTACCGCTGGATGTGAAGTTTGGAAATGTGACCGGCGGAGTTGGTTCAGTCACTGTCACTACCGAATCCGCGCCACTCGTGGAAAGTGAAACGAGTGTTCGCGGCGATCTCATTACCGGCCGGCAAGTAACTGACCTGCCTATCTCGCAGCGAAACTTCACCCAACTTGCAGCCCTATCGCCGGGTGTCACCAGACCAAACCTCGGACTGCTGGGTGGCGGAGGAAATTTCGTTAACGGCGGCGGCGGTCAAAACAACACCGAAGCAACCAGGTTCCGTGAGTCGGGTGGTTCGGTCCTCGTGGTGAACGGCGCGCGCGCCACCAACAATAATTTCACCCTTGACGGAGTTGATAATAACGAATCGCAGTTTGGCCAGATCGCCATTTATCCAAATCCCGATGCGATCGCCGAATTCAAGATCGAGTCGAGTGTGCCTTCTGCCGAGTCAGGTCGGGCTGGCGGCGGAATCGTTTCGGCCACCTTCAAGTCTGGCGGAAATGCCGTGCACGGAACAGTCGGAGAAATTTATCAGGGTCGCTTCTGGAGCGCGGCTGCCAGTAAGTTTGACGATCCTACGTCGCAGCCTGTGCCAAACTATGTGACTCACAATTACTACGGCACGGTTGGTGGTCCAATATATCTCCCGCGTCCCGGTGAAGGAACACCGTTCTTTTACGATGGTCGCAATCGCTCGTTCTTCTTCTTCTCGCTAAACGGCCAGCGCAATAGCACCCCGATCTTTGGTGGTACTGGCGATCCACAGGCTGTTCCAGTCCCAACAGTAAAGATGCGGGTTGGTGATTTCAGCGAGCTTATTCAACCCGGTACCAGTCGTGTGTATCGTCTCGCCAACGGCGGCACTGTGACGGCGCCGAACGGGACAATCTTTGGTCCAAACGGAGTGCCAATTCCCGGAAACGACCTGCGCAACTGTGTGCTTTGTGGCGGCTTCTCCACCTTCGCGCGCAACTATGTGAATGCGTTCCCGTTGCCGAATCTACCGGGGGCCGGCCGTAACTTTGCGACTAATCGTAAAGAGCACGCGACGGTTGATAGCTACGACATTCGAATCGATCATCGACTCAATTCCAAGAACACTCTTTTTGGTCGTTACAGCAAGTCCGACACGGCGCGTTCGCGCGATAACTTTTTCCCGCTCGGTTCGTCGCCAAATGGAAACGACTTGCCGGCTGGCCCATCGGCTGGTGACGAGTTTGGAAACTCAAAAGGTTTCACCATGGGCGACACGCACATCTTTTCACCCAACGTGATTAATGATGCTCGTTTCGGCGTCACTCGCGTTCAAATCGGAATCTTCAATACTGGTGTAAACGGCACCGGTGGTTTCAGTCCGAACGTTTCCGCCAATTTAGGCGCGCCCAACATCAATCTGGGACCAAACAGTAGCGGTATCGTGTTGGTAGGTATCGTCGACGAATTGACCGGCACCGATCGCGCGACTGAGTTTACGGGCGATGGTGGTCCATTCTACTTCCTGTCGAACAACTTCAACTTTGCCGATGCGGTTACCGTCGTGCGCGGCAATTCATCGTACAAATTTGGCGCCGATTTCCGTGTTCGTCAAAACAGCAACTATGACGGTGGACGCAACGGCGGTACGAAGGGAAATTATCAGTACGGAACTACGGACAGCGGCTTCGTCTCCGGCAACTATAACGGTATTGGACCAAACGATACCGGTTCATCACTGGCGAATTTCCTGCTTGGTTACCAGCCCGGCTTTGTCACCCGCGGCGATCCCGGTGGTCCATACTTTCAGTCGAGCAAGGAGATTGCCTTCTTTGTGCAGGACGACTGGAAGGTCAATCCCAATCTAACGCTCAATCTCGGCTTGCGTTACGACATCTTTACCGCTCCGACTGAGCGATTTGATCGCCAGAGTAACTTTGTCCCTGCTACCAAGACCATTCAGGTGGCCGGCGAAAACGCTCCGGGCGGCAGAGATCTCGCGGATACGGACAAGAACAACTTTGGACCACGAATTGGCTTTGCTTACAGCGGGCTGAAGTCTGACAAGACGCTGGTTATTCGCGGTGGTTATGGATTGCTTTACTCGACGGACGTCAGCGCTGCGCAACCTTTGACCGCTAATCCAGGAACCGGTGCGGCAAGTTATTCCTGCACGCCGATCACGAATCCTGCCGGTTGTCCCGCAGTTTTCAGGGCCAGAAACCCATTCGACAACGGTGTACCGACGGCGCCGTTCACGGTCGCCGCTGCGGGTAGCTCGTTTGCCGCACCCACCACCGGTGGTCTAATTCTCTTCAACGATCCCAATCGCAAAGATGAGATGTATCACCAGTACAACATCACTGGTCAGTATGAGTTTCGTCCGGGTTGGCTCGCCGAAGTTGGTTATGTCGGATCGATGGGTCGTAACCTGCTCGTCTTGAGCAACATTGGGACTGGCAATGACGAAGGTGGACCAGGCTCGCGTGAAGTAACCGGAATCGGCGCGATAACCGCAACGCGGTATATAGGAAAATCCAGCTATAACTCGTTGCAGACTAAGTTGGAGAAGCGGTTCGCCAAAGGACTTTCCGTCCTGAGCACTTACACCTGGGCCCATGGAATCGACGATTCACCCGGCGGAATTTGTTCGAATGGCGCCAGTGCGCGCGATTGCGGACCGGACGATCCAACGCGCCCGGAACTCGACCGTGGCAATTCGGACACTGATGTCCGTCACCGCTTCACCTTTGCGAACGTTTACGATTTGCCGATTGGCAGATCTCGTCGTTATGGTAAAGACTTGCCGAAAGCTCTCGACACGGTAATCGGCGGGTTCCAGTTGAACAACATCGTTACGTGGCAGAGTGGACCAGTCTTCAATGTCACCTGTAACGGTGGACGCGTCGACATTATCGGCGATCCAACTCCGACCTCGGCCCAGAAGGCCCAGGGCCTCGAGTTGAACCGCGGCGCGTTTCGTTGCGCTCAGGCGCTCGTGTTTGCCAGTGATCCTGGTGGTCCACACATTGGTACGTTGGGCAGGAATGTTTTCCGTGGTCGCCAGCAGTTTTACTGGGACGCTTCGCTATTCAAGAATTTTCCGGTCAGTGCTATTAGCGATGCTTTCAATGTCCAATTTAGATTCTCAGCCTATAACGTCCTGAACCGCGTCAATCGTTCATTCCCCAACGGTGACATCAACAACACCGGTGATTTCGGGCGTGATGTCAACGAGCAACGGCGCCGGCAAATGGAGTTTTCCCTCAAGCTGATCTTCTAGCTCTTCCCACGTTGGTTTTGTGTCGAGTGGCGCGCGGTCATCGTGCGCCACTCGATTTATTCGTAAAGTAGGCATGTGTGTATTAACTCAGCGTCTCTGCGATCTCTGCGTCTCTGTGTTGAAATGGCAGATCAATTTATTCGAACATCGGCTAACACAGAGACGCAGAGAACACGCAGAGACGCAGAGAACAGAGACGCTGAGATGAGAGTTGTGGCAAGAATGAATTTTCAACGATTAACCGTAGCTGTCGCGTTTTGTGCTGTGCTCGCTTTCTCTGCTTTCAGTCAGGAAGTGAAGAGTATTGGTGGTAAGGAACACGAGGACAATATCCTCGGCGTCAAAATCGGAATGACTGTGCAGGAAGCGCTCGAAGCAGTCTTCGTGAATGCGAACCGCAAACCGGGTCAGGAAAAACCCGATGCCATGCGTCAGGAAGGACCCGACAAGAAAGACGTTCGCGTTCTCTACAACGATCTCAAAGTTGGCAAATTGCAGATCGTGTTTGCCCAGGGAAAATGGGTAAAAGAAATTGTGCTCGACTACTCAGTGCGCCCGCTTTACGACGAACTCAGACTGGCCCCAACTGGAAATATCGGAGATGCCCTGGGTGGTCAGCGCTACGATGATCGATACTCTATCGCCTACACCGAGGAGTCAGTTGCGAAGCGACAACGGATCTGGTCTCGGGAAGAAAAGTTGCCAGTTGGCGTGCGCGAGCGCATCCAATTCATTTCAGGAAAGAAGCCGGACGAAGCGACGATTGAAGGAAAACAAATTGTGCGTAAACTTATTTCGTTGGTACCGGCGGACGAAGAAAAATTTCTCAGCTTGATGGCCCAATAGTCGTCGCGATGACGAGAACGCGCTCCAAAAACAACTACCGACTGCTTGCAGTCCATTGTCTCCAGTACCTCCTCGTTTTTATTTTGATTGCCTCTCCCGTTAGCTATTCGCAGGTGCGAACTCCCCGAAGTTCCGGTCAAAAAAACACTCCGGCAAACAACGAGATCGACAACGCAAAGAGACTTCTGCAGTCAGGGCAGTTGGATGAGGCGGAAGCGCTTACGCGCAAAATTTTGAATCACGATACGCGCAACGCTGAAGCGCATGCGCTGCTCGGAGTAATTCTGGACAAACGCGGTGATACCTCTGCGGCGGAAAAAGAGTATGTGGCGTCGCTAAGCCTGAACCCCGGACTCGTGATGGCGTTGTCAAATTTTGGCGTGCTCCTCGCGCGTACGAACCGCGCATCCGAAGCAATTCAAAAGTTCGAAGCGGTCTTGCGTGTAGAACCTCGAAACGAGGTCGCCACTTTTAATCTCGGGGCCCTTTATGCCGCGCGCGGTGATTACAAACGAGCAATTCCTTTTCTTGAACGGGCCGCCGGGATCGTACCGGGTAAATCAGAACTGCAGGCGCCGGTTGATTTCGCCCTGGTTCTGACACTCGTAAATGCTTACTTCCATGACCGCCGAAAAGAAGCGCCGCTACTGGCCCAGCAACTCGAGCAACTAGCCGGCAACGATCCCCGGGCGTTGTTTACGCTTGGTCTCAGTCTGGCTGATGCGCACCAGTACGCCGACGCTGTTCGACTGTTTCAACGCACCAACGAACTTCGACCCCAGACCTATGAAGTCCATTACAACCTCGGTCTGGCTTTGTATAACCTCGACCGACTCGATGAGTCTTTCAAGGAACTTTCGCTCGCCAGTGAGTTAGCTCCTAACGAGCCGGATCCTTTCTACCGGCTCGGTCTGGTCGTTTCGGAACGAGGTGAAACAAAGGCGGCGCTCACCTATTGGGCCAGGGCTTTGGATCTGAAACCAACTTTTCCCGAAGTTAATTTCATGATCGGCGAGGAGCTGTTAAAGGCCCGGTTGTTCGAGAAATCACTACCATTTTACGAACATGCACTCGAACACAGTCAGGGGCAACTTGTTTACTATCTTCGACTCAGTGTCGCCAATATTCGTGCTGAACGTTACGCGCAAGCAAGAGATGTATTAACGAAGGCCCTGGACCATTATTCGAATGATGCGAACCTTTATTTTCTGCTTGGCTATACCTGTCGAGCGGACGGCCACTACGATCAGGCAGTCGCTGCCTTTCGTTCCGCGCTCAAGCTGCAGCCTGACAATCCCGACGCTTTGTCGAACCTGGGTTATATCGCGAGCCAGCGCGGTGAGGCGGTAGAGGCGGAAGCCCTACTAAGACATGCGATTCAACTTGATCCGAAGAGCTATCCCGCTTACCACGATCTTGGTCGCTTACTGGTGAAACTCAAGAGGTACGATGAAGCGTTGCCCATTTTACGACGTGGAGTTGAGCTCAACGACAAAGACCCGGGAGTTCATTATCAGCTCTTTCTTGCTTACTCGCGTTTGCGACGAAAAGATGAGGCAGATACAGAGTTGGCTGAGTTCAAGCGGCTCGATGTTGGAAACCGTCACACGGTTACGCCTCTCGCTGACGCCGATACAAGGCAGCCAAACGAAGTAGATGTTTTGCCTCCCTTGCCGGCCGGCGCTTCCGGCGATTCGTCAAAACCTAAGACACCGTGAGTTTAGTTGGTACTAGTTCAATTGGTACGGTTCAAAATGGGGTTTTGACGCATAGCGTCAGATGAATTTAGCCCGGCTTTTCAAAGCCGGGAGCGCAAGTTAGAAACAGCGGCGTCGCGGAGCGACGCTTGAATAATACCGATGTTCAGCCGTCGCTTAATTCGTCCGATCAATATTGCG
This sequence comes from Pyrinomonadaceae bacterium, assembly GCA_036518995.1. Classification (GTDB taxonomy): domain Bacteria; phylum Acidobacteriota; class Blastocatellia; order Pyrinomonadales; family Pyrinomonadaceae; genus PSRF01. The sequence continues at coordinate 26,570 of DATDMC010000005.1, forward strand.
CTGCTGGTGATTGCCTGCGGGACAATCGTGCTGGCGCAGTCTGCTCCAACAGTGAGCAGGATCGATCCACCTTCGTGGTGGTCCAATCACTCGATCAATCCAGTCAGGTTGTTGATTCAAGGACGGAATCTCGACGGCGCAAAAGTCTCATCTTCCGATCGGCGCTTGCGTGCTTCTGCCATTAAGGTTAACGAACAAGGGACCGCACTACTGGTTGATCTCAATATAAACCCCGGGATGACGAGCGGCGACTATTCACTAACTGTGGAAACGTCGCGCGGACGCACAACATTTCCTTTCAAAATTGAAGCGCCGCTTAATTCGACAAGCAACTTTCAGGGAATCACTGCTAACGACGTGATCTATTTGATCATGATCGACCGTTTTGCCAACGGCGATCCACGAAACGATGTGCCCAACGGCGCACCGTCTGAAGCCACCGATCGGCAGAACGCGCGCGCCTATCACGGCGGAGATCTGCGCGGAGTCATAGATCATCTGGTCTATCTCAAAGAGCTGGGCGTGACGGCAATCTGGCTCACTCCCTGGTACGACAATTGGAATGGAGTAAACCGCTGTGGTCAACCCTGGTGCCCAAACACTTACTATCACGGTTATCACGCGATCGATTATTACTCGGTTGAAGACCACTTTGGTGACCTGAAGACTTTGGGCGAGTTGGTTTCCAAAGCCCATGCGCTTGGCCTCAAGGTGATTCAGGACCAGGTCGCAAATCACGTCGGCTCTCAGCATCCGTGGCTGAAGGATCCGCCATTGCCAAACTGGTTCCACGGTACGCTCGGTCAACATCAGCGCAATCGCTTCCAAAACAGTGTTCTGCTTTCACCGCATTCGAATCCGGCCAACGTCGTCAACACGCTCGACGGTTGGTTCAGTGATGACTTACCAGACGTGAATCAGGATGAGCCGGAAGTTGCGCGCTACGAAATTCAAAACGCGCTCTGGTGGGTCGGAGTTACGGGCATTGATGGAATTCGCCAGGACACGATTCAGTACATGCCTCGCTCTTTCATTCGTTCCCTATCTGACGCCTTGCATCGTCAATACCCAAAGATGTGGATGGTGGGCGAAGTCTTCGAACGCGATGCCGCGCAAACGTCATTCTTCATTGGCGGTCACACAGGCTGGGACGGAATCGATACCAAGCTCGACTCCGTCTTTGACTTTCCTTTATGGAATACCTCTTTGGCGGTGTTCACCAATAAATTGCCGATGACGGCGTTGCGTGAACAATTGAAATATGACGCGTTGTATCCATCGCCAACTCATATCACAGTGTTGGCAAATAATCACGACACGGCACGGTTCCTTTCTTTGAGTGGAGGCAGCGCGACCGGATCAAAACTACACACAGCCTTTGTCCTGACCGTGCGCGGGATTCCCCAGCTTTATTACGGAGAAGAGATCGCAATGGAAGGCAAAGACGATCCTGACAACCGGCGCGACTTTCCCGGCGGCTTTCTGAGTGGTCCAAATTCCGATTCGCGAAATGCATTCAATGTCGCCGAACGAACTCCCGTCGAGCGCGACATGTTCGACTGGACGCGTTCCTGGCTGCACTTGCGCGCGGAACACTCAGCGTTGAGGACCGGGAAATTAATAGACCTCTTTGCTGATAACGATGTGTATGTCTTTGCGCGTCAGGACTCAGGCGATTGTGTAATCGTGGCAATCAATCGCGGCGAAAAGTCTGTGCAAACCGAGGTGCAGGCTTCGTCGCTTGGTTGGAAAGGAATTGTCGCTAACTCGTTGTTAGGCTCCGGAAGGTCCTCTCGAGACAGTGGGGCAAAAATAATTTTGACTATTCCGCCGAGAACGGCGGTGGCATTTAAGGCTGAACCGGTATGAACTTTCCCAGAGAGAGCGGCATTCTACTTCATCCGACTTCATTGCCGGGCGCTTACGGCATTGGCGACCTGGGTCCCGAAGCGTATCGCTTCGTCGATTTCCTTACTGCCTCCGGGCAAGCTTTGTGGCAAGTGCTGCCGCTTGGTCCAACCGGCTATGGCGACTCGCCCTATGCATGCTACTCCGCGTTTGCCGGTAACACATTGCTCATTAGTCCCGAGCGCTTGATTGCCGAAGGGCTGCTCGCCTCGTCCGATTTACCGGCGCCAACCGAACAATCTCCCGATCGCATCGACTTCGGCGAAGCTTATCAACTTAAAAACGCTATCCTCCGGCAGGCTTACGAGCGTTACAAAAAAACTACTGACACAAATCTGCGTAGTGCGTTCGAAACGTTTGCGCAGCGCAGTTCAACCTGGCTCGACGACTACGCACTTTTCCGTGCGTTGAAGGACGCTCACAACGGAGTCGCCTGGAACGAGTGGGAACCGGGGCTGGTGCGACGGTCCGAAGCGGCTCTGGATCGATCTCGCGAACAACTGCGCGAACAGATCGAAGCCCAGATGTTTTACCAATTTCTTTTCTTCCGCCAGTGGTTCGCGCTAAAGAGTTATGCAAACCAGCACGGCATCAAGATCGTCGGTGACCTGCCAATCTTTGTCGCGCAGGATTCGGCCGATGTATGGACCAACCCGGAGCAGTTCAAGTTGGAAAAGAACGGCCAGCCGACAGTTGTGGCCGGAGTTCCGCCAGACTATTTCAGTAGTACAGGTCAACTGTGGGGCAATCCTCTTTACGATTGGCAGCGGATGTTGTCTGACGGATTTACCTGGTGGATCGAACGAGTGCGAGCAACTTTGACTGTGGTCGACATTGTGCGCGTCGATCATTTTCGTGGTTTTGCTGCGTGTTGGGAGATACCGGGTGGCGATAAGACTGCCGAGCGCGGGCAATGGGTTGAAGCGCCGGGTAGGGAATTGTTTCTGAGTATCCGAAAGGCGTTGGGCCAGTTGCCGATCATTGCTGAAGATCTGGGTGTGATCACGCCCGATGTGGTTGCGCTAAGAGACGAATTTAATTTTCCCGGTATGCGCATACTCCAGTTTGGATTCGGCGGCGACTCTAAAAATATCGATCTGCCGCACAACTACGAACGAAATGTAGTCGCTTACACGGGAACTCACGATAACGACACGACAGTTGGTTGGTTTCATAGTGTTGCCGGCGAAGGTTCTACAAGGACCGCTGCGCAGATCGATCGGGAACGAACTTTTTGCTCCAACTATCTGAACACTGACGGCAAGGAAATTCACTGGGATTTCATTCGCGCGGTGTGGGCCTCGGTGGCTAACACGGCCATCGTTCCCATGCAGGATCTGTTAGGGCTCGGTACTGAGGCCCGGATGAATTTGCCGAATAGCACGGCAGGGAATTGGTCGTGGCGTTTTCGTTCAGGAGCACGTACTGCTGAGATCGGGTCGCGATTGAAAGAGCTGACCAAACTCTATGCGCGTGGTTCTGAGATCTTACATGTTGTCTGATCTCTCTGCGTCTCTGCGTTCTCGGCGTCTCTGCGTTAAACCGATGTTCGTTTAAGGCGACCCAAGTTTTTAACGCAGAGACGCAAAGGACGCAGAGACGCAGAGAGGATTGAGGCCACCGTTTAACCAAGATGCATCACCTGAGATTCACACTAGTAACAATAGTCCTGCTCGCGATGCCCGTTTGTGTGTCCGCCCAAGCTCCGGAGATCCTGAAAATCGATCCCCCGAGTTGGTGGCTGCGTAGCACCATAAATCCGATCAGAATCTTGATTCACGGAAAGAACTTTCAGAACGCAAAGGTCCAGATTGCCGGTAAGGGACTGCGCATTGTTGGCGCACCTAAAATTAATACCCGCGGCACCTACATCTTTTGTGATCTCGCGATCGCGCCCGAAGGCTCTGCCGGCGAACACGTTCTGCAAGTATCAACTTCAGCCGGAACTGCACAGGCAAACTTCAAGCTCCTTCCGTCACTGGATCGACACGGAAAATTCCAGGGATTTTCTCCAGCCGACGTGATGTATCTTCTGATGCCCGATCGGTTCAGTGACGGCGACCCGTCCAACAACGATCCGCCGCAGTCGCGTGGTATCTATGATCGCAACAACAAATTCTATTATCACGGCGGTGATCTCCAGGGCGTCATCAATCACCTCGGCTACTTCAAACAACTTGGCATCACCGCTCTTTGGCTTACGCCCTGGTATGACAACTACGATCGACCAAACCAGATCGAGTTGAAGGACGGTAGGCCCAGCACAGGTTTTCACGGTTATAACCCGCAGGATTTCTACGCAGTTGAAGAGCATTTCGGCACGTTCGAAAAACTCCAGGAATTAGTCAACGCGGCACACGCCTCGGGTATCAAGATCATTCAAGACGAGGTCGTGAACCACACTGGTCCATATCATCCCTGGGTCGACGATCCACCGACTGAAACGTGGTTCAATGGGACCAAACAACGCCATCTCAATAATGTTTTTCAAACCTGGGAACTGCACGATCCAAGACCGGTGGACCAGCTCAAGCGAGAAACAATGGAAGGCTGGTTTCTCGACTTTCTGCCCGACCTCAACCAGAACGATCCGGAAGTCTCACGCTATTTTATTCAGAACACACTCTGGTGGATTGGCACGACCGGTCTCGATGGAATCCGGATGGACACCTGGCAGTATGTGCCTGACACGTTCTGGCACGATTGGACCACGGCGCTGAAACGAGAGTTTCCAAATTTCAAGGTCGTAGGCGAAGTAAAAGACGGCGACGTGGTCCATACTTCGTTCTTCCAGGGAGGACGCCCGCGCGCCAATCCTGATTCGGGTCTCGATTCTCTTCTCGACTTCCCACTCTTCTATTCAATTCGCGGCGCCTTTGCCGAGGGGCAACCGATCGATCAAATTCCGAAGACGCTCGCGAGAGATTACCTGTATTCCAATTCCGATCTTCTGGTGACTTTGCTCGGAGGTCATGACGACGGGCGTTTCATGAGTGAACGCGGCGCCACGATCGAAGGACTGAAGTTAGCAAACGCTTTTGTCCTGACTACTCGCGGTGTTCCGCAACTCTACTACGGCGACGAACTCGCGATGGTGGGTTCGGATGAGCCCACCACTCGCGCTGATTTTCCCGGTGGCTTTCCCGGCGACAAACGAGATGGTTTCTCAAACAGTGGCCGCAGCAAAGAACAACAAGGGCTGTTTGCCTACATTAGCCAGTTAGCTCATTTGCATACGGAACTCGAGCCGCTGCGACGCGGTGAATTGGTAAACCTCTACGTTTCGTCGCAACAGTATGCATATGCCCGCGTTACTGATCGCGATTCGGTCGTGGTCGTTTTCAACAACGACAATCGAACGGCGGAGTTTGAGTTCGCAGTTGATCGACTCCATCTCCCCAACGAAATTACTCTGACTGATCGTCTCGGCGTCAGTAAGGGGCTAAAAGTGAGTGGCGGCAAATTGCACGTGGTGTTGCCCGCTCGTTCGGCGGCGATCTTTGTTCGTCAGTAATCGGAAGCACCTGCCGACTTCGCTTTCACCGCGAAGCGGTTACGTCCCAAAGCCCAGGGTTGCCGTTTCGGCTACCCTGGGTCAAAGAGTTTTCGCGATGCAGCAACCGCAAGGCGGTTGCGTCCTGTGGATAGATTCAAGAGTGGCGCAACCGCGTTGCGGTTGAAATTTGGTCCTGGCTGATCCCAGGGTTGCCGTTTCGGCTACCTGGGTCAAAGAGTTTTCGCGATGCAGCAACCGCAAGGCGGTTGCGTCCTGTGGATAGATTCAAGAGTGGCGCAACCGCGTTGCGGTTGAAATTGGTCCTGGCTAATCCCAGGGTTGCCGTTTCGGTTACCCTGGGTCAAAGAGTTTTCGCGATGCAGCAACCGCAAGGCGGTTGCGTCCTGTGGATAGATTCAAGAATGGCGCAACCGCGTTGCGGTTGAAATTTGGTCCTGGCTGATCCCAGGGTTGAAGCAACCCTGGGCTTTGGGCCGTAACCGCTTCGCGGTGAAGTCGAAGATGGAGGCACGCATGAAAAAACCGCGTCTAAGTTTCTGGCAGATCTGGAACATGAGTTTTGGTTTCCTGGGCATTCAGTTTGGCTGGGGACTCCAACTCGCAAACATGAGTCCGATCTACAAGTACCTGCGCGCCGAAGAAAGTTCGCTTCCTTACCTTTGGCTCGCCGGGCCAATCACAGGTCTGCTTATTCAACCAATAATCGGTTCGATGAGTGACCGCACGTGGAACCGGTTGGGCCGTCGTCGCCCGTACTTCCTAACCGGCGCCATCCTGGCCAGCACCGCTCTCTTCTTCATGCCAAACTCGTCAGCCGTTTGGATGGCGGCGGGCATGCTTTGGATTCTCGACGCGAGCATCAACATCACGATGGAGCCGTTTCGCGCCTTCGTCGCCGATAAGTTGCCCGAAGAACAACGTACGCTCGGGTTTGTCATGCAGAGTTTTTTTATTGGCATCGGCCAAACGTTAGCCAACGCTCTTCCTTACTTGTTTACCGCGCTCGGCGTCGTAGGCGTGATGGCGAGCGGCATTCCTTTGTCAGTCGAATATTCATTCAAGATTGGCGCGGTCGTGTTCCTCCTCGCAGTGGCTTGGACCGTCACCACTTCGCGCGAGTATCCGCCTGAAGACTTGGTTGAATTCGAGCGCATGAAGCGCGAAAGAAAAGGTATCGGCGCCGGGTTTGCGGAAATCTTTTCCTCAATTAGTGAAATGCCCACGACTATGAAGCAGCTTGTTGTGGTCCAGTTTTTCACATGGTTCGCTCTTCCCTGCATGTGGCAATATTTTGGCCTGGGTGTCGCGCGTCACGTCTTTCAGGCTCCGGATGAGAAATCCCCACTTTTTGCTGAAGGTACTGAATGGGCCGGATTGTGCTTCGCTGGCTACAACGTAGTTTGTTTTGGCATCGCCTTCCTGCTGCCCTGGCTGGCGAAAGTAACAAGTCGCAAAGGTGTGCACATCATCTCGCTCATTTGTGGTGGTCTGGGATTGATCTCCGTTTACTTCATTTCCAACAAGTGGATGTTGTTTGCGAGTATGGCTGGAGTCGGGATCGCCTGGGCGTCGATACTCTCAATGCCGTACGTGATTCTCTCGACCGCGGTCCCACCTGCGCGCATGGGCGTTTACATGGGAGTCTTCAATCTCTTCATTGTGTTTCCTCAAATCATCATGTCGCTGGTAGTTCCTAACATCTTCAACAATCTGCTTGGTGGCGATCCCCGAAATGTGGTTGTGCTTGGCGGCATTAGTTTGCTTCTCGCCGCTGCTTCCGTTTGGATCGTGCGCGATGTGATCACGAAAGTTCCGGTCGACGACGTTTTGCGCGGCGATGCGCACGAGCACTTAAATCTCCAAGGTTCAGCCCAGCCTGTTCCGAGTACTGGACTCATCGACAAAGCCCAGGCCCGCTAGATGGGAAAGTTAAAATGCTATGTCGCTAAGAAGACTCAATTTACTTAAGGTCATTCAGGTCGCGTTGGTCGTGTTAACGGTTCTCACTTCCTATCAGCATGGGTTGGCCCAACAGTCGCGCGATGTTTCAAAGGAACGCGCTCGTCAATCACCTGATTGGGTTCGTGACGGCGTTATCTACGAAATCTATCCGCGCAATTTCTCCGCGGCGGGAGATTTCAACAGCATTACGGCGCGGCTCGATGAGTTGAAGAATTTGGGTGTAACGATCTTGTGGCTGATGCCAATTCATCCGCCTGGTCAGGAGAAGAAGAAGGGAACGATCGGCAGCCCCTACGCAGTTCGCGATTATTACGGCATCAACCCTGACTACGGTACTGCTGCCGATTTAAAACGTCTCATTCGCGAGGCGCACAACCGCGGTCTGAAAGTGATCATTGATATCGTCGCGAACCATACCTCGTGGGACAGTGTGCTCATGAAGCACCCTGAGTATTACAAACACGACGCCCAGGGAAACATTACCTATCCGTACGATTGGTTCGACATCGCCGCCCTCAACTACAACAACCAGGATCTGCGCCGCTACATGACTGACATGCTGAAGATGTGGTTGCGCGACTTCGACCTTGACGGTTTTCGTTGCGACGTTGCGGGAGAAGTTCCCACTGACTTTTGGGAAAACGCGCGAACCGAGCTGCTGGCGATTAAGCCCGATATTGTGATGCTGGCTGAAGCGCACAAGGCCGAGCTCCTGGTAAAAGCGTTTGACCTTGACTACTCATGGCCGTTGCATAGTGCATTGACCAATGCGCTTCAGGGAAATAGTCCGGCTTCCGATCTGCGTGAAGAGTGGGAAAAAGAATTTACCGCCGGTCCGCGCGGTGCGCTGCACATGCGCTTCTCCGACAATCACGATGAGCGACGAGCGATTGCTCGTTTTGGCGAGCCCGGGGCGTTGGCCGCGTCGGCCTTTGTTTTCACACTCGACGGTACGCCGATGCTTTACAACGGTATGGAAGTTGGCGACACCACTGAGTCGGGCGCTCCCGCGTTGTTCGAAAAACTTCCCATCTTCTGGCCCATCGCCGAACGTCGTCCCGAATTCCCGAGATTCTATAAACAGATGATCGCGTTACGTCGCAGTAGCGAAGCGTTGCGCCGTGGTTCAGTTCAATGGCTGAAAAATTCTGACGATGCGCGTGTAGTGACCTATTTGCGTCATACCGATCGGGAAGAGATTCTGGTCGCGATCAATTTATCAAGCCGGCCGTTTTTTGGCGCCGTTGAAGTTAGTGGCGCCGGCGGTTTTGTCGAGATAACACCAGACGTGGGCCAGCCGCAGAAACCGGACGATCTGAATCCTCAAAGCAGCAGTCGTAAACAGATGGCCGGATTGCCGTCGCTTTCACTTGATAGCTGGGGCTATCGGTTCTTTCGTCGCGCGCGATAATCATTTGGGTTTTTGCAAAACTCAACAAGCAACTCTGGTTAGCGCAGTTTGGAAGGGTGGTTTACCCCCGCTTTACTATGAATCGGTCTCCCTCGACGGCTTCTTCAATTTTGGACCAGCGGGGGTAAACCGTCCTTCCCAACTGCGCTAACCATAGTCCGCTTTGAGTTGTACAACAGGCCATATCCATGACGCTTACAAAGTGTGCGATCATTCGGTTCATCATTGTGCTCTTATGCGGATGGCTCTATTGCCACGCGGCAATCGCTCAATCTTCGAATAGCGACTCGGATGCGCATTGGCTGAGCGCCGCGAAGAATGGCTTTGGTACAAGTACTTCACTTCGCTCAAAAGTCTGGTTCACTCTGACCCACGGAGTTTTGTCAGAAGTCTATTATCCGACTCTTGATGTTCCGAATGTTCAGTGTCTTCAACTAATCGTCGTTACTCCGGATGGAAATATTGAAACTGAGCTTGAAGATACAACCCACACGTTGTTGCCTCCCGATGGCCGTTCACTTAGTTACACGCAAATAAACTCGGCAAAGAGTGGCGCTTACATAATTACGAAAAGCTACGTCACCGATTCCGATCGTAACACGCTGCTAATTCAAATAACTTTCAAAGCGTTGAAGCAGTCAGCCGATCGTTACAAGCTTTATGTCTACTACGATCCTTCGCTCGCGAATAGTGGAATGCATGACTCGGCGTGGAGTGAAGCAGGAACGCTGATCGCTACCGAGAAAGATAAGACGACCGCGTTAATAAGCAATCCGGCATTCGTTGAGACGGCAAATGGTCTCCTCAATCGCAACGACGGTTTGACCGAGTTGCGAGCCGGGCACAGTTTGAAAACGAAACGCGTCGACGACGGAAACGTGGTCCAGGTTGGGCGACTACCACTGTCGCCAAATAATCATTCGTTCACTCTCGCCCTCGGATTGGGCAACAGTTCGAACGAAGCAGAGATCAGCGCTGCCGGCTCACTCGCGAAAGGTTTTGCGGAAGCGCGACGGGAATATGAAAGAGGCTGGATCTCATACACTGCTGGCCTGCCACGCACCAGTGCCAAACATCAGCGACAGTTAAATGTCGCGGCGATGGTCCTGAAAGCGTCGGAAGATAAAACCTATCGCGGCGCGTTCATCTCCTCTCCCTCGATCCCTTGGGGCGGGGGTCCAAACGCTAATGAACCAAACACGAGTGGTTATCACGCCGTATGGGCTCGGGACCTCTACCAGGTTGCCACCGCGTTTCTCGCACTCGGAGATCGCACAACAGCGAACCGTGCGCTCGATTATGTTTTCAACGTGCAGCAACGAGCAGATGGAAGCGTGCCGCAGAATAGTTGGGTTAACGGCCGGCCAATCGGAGGTGGATCTCAACTCGACGAGGTCGCCCTCCCGATCGTGCTGGCGTATCAGTTGCGGCGCTATGAACGGGCCACCTGGTTAAAACATATCAAGCCGGCGGCCGACTACATTGTTCAGCATGGACCAGCAACCAATCAGGACCGTTGGGAAGAGAAGTCCGGGTTTTCTCCGGCAACGATAGCGGCAGAAATCGCGGGTCTTATCAACGCTTCGAAAATCGCCCGCCTGAACAATGACTCATTATCATCAGCGCGCTATTTAGCAACCGCTAACGACTGGGCCAACCGTCTTGCGATATGGACCGCAACTTCTAATGGTCCACATGCAGACGGCTCCTACTTTCTTCGCCTCACCGAAAAAGGAGATCCGAACCAACCCTCGATCATGGAAATCAACAGCGGTGGTGGCAGTTATGATCAGCGCGAAATTGTCGACGCAGGTTTTCTTGAATTGGTCCGCCTCGGCATCACATCCGCCAATGATCCATTAATCACGAAATCGCTGGCAGTAGTCGACGAAGTGATTAAAGTAGAAACTCCCTCAGGCTCCGGTTGGCGTCGCTACAATCACGATGCGTATGGTGAAACTTCGACAGGCGGTCCTTACGACGCTCGCAATGGGATCGGTCGTCTTTGGACATTGTTAACAGGCGAGCGTGGTGAATACGAACTCTCAGCCGGCAACGTGGCCACCGCCCGCCAACAATTATATACCCTCGCAAACTTCGCCAACGACGGCCTGCTGATTCCGGAACAAGTCTGGGACCGTGGCCCATTAATCGGTACGGGCACCGCCTCCGCCACCCCCCTAGCCTGGTCCATGGCCCAGTTCATCCGGCTGGCGCTGAGAATCGATCAGCATTGTCGATCGCACCGTTGTTGATAAACCGCGGATGGGTTACGGCCCTCGCAGCTCGTTTGCTCCAGACCCTGTCCTGCACTCCGGGTCGGACAACTCAGCAAACGCCTCAAAGTAATTAAATAGATTTGTCGTATGTCAGAATCGGCATAAACCCTTCTTGATGACGTTGTGATAAGGATTGGCGCGCCAGCTCATGCTGGTGATTGGGTTTCTATCAAGACCTCGATGTAGTTCTGGACAAAACACACTAGGAAATTGGAGAGTTTCATTAAGGGAATTGGGAGTGAATACCCAACATCTAACAGCTTCCCCTTGTTTGTCTTATGGAATTAAACGAAAAGGTAGACGCCAAGCAGTGGCCAAAATAATCTGAGGTTGAGAAGGAGGTAGAAGCAATTAAGGTTGAGCTTATCGTGGGAGCCGCTTGACCTGTTTTAGTTGTCTCGGCGGCTTTGCCTCAACCGGCTTCTTCGCTGTTCTAGGTGGTTGCTTGAACTCCAATCGCACAAGCCCCCATTCAATATGGATCGTAACAAGCGAGTCGAGTTTTCTCACAAAAACTCCGCCGAGAAATAGCCCAGCGGTTACGGTCAGGATGATCCACTCGCCCATAAAACTCCTCCTTTAAGACCAAAACCCATAAACACAAGTAAGCGTTCCTTAAAGCATTGCGACATTCTTATTCGGGTCTCTTCAAAGGGGTAAACAATCGGCATACAATAAATACCGTACCATGAGGTCCAATACAAAATATTTGGGTGTTTTATTTTTCAATCACACCGCAAGGCTTAACTCTCTGCTAATATTTTTCGTCATTTTGGACGACACAGAATTTCCTCATAAAAGTACCAGCAAAGTAGATTCGGTTATGAAGGAAGTCACTTCAATTGGCTGATGTCGATTCCTTTTCGATGTTGAGAAGCCATCTGATCCACACTTTGAATCTGAAACTCGTTTGAACAAACCGACTACTTTCTGAGCCTCCAATAATCTCCAATTCCCGATTCGATGATGGTTCGCAAGGTAGCTCATCCATAAATCGTTACTTCTCAAGCTGTTTCGGCAGCTTTTTCGTTTCCGATACTTCATTTTGCCTTTGACCAAGCAGCTATGTTGAATTTTCGCGCGGTCACAATCTGGCCACAAGAGTCAACGCGGTCACCCAAAATCACGTCGTTGCTTGACTCAAGGCAAAACGCTGAGCTAGTCTGCATTCCGCATTAAGTCGGTTTGACATCACACCTACTTGGGGCCGTAGCTCAGCTGGGAGAGCGCATGACTGGCAGTCATGAGGTCAGGGGTTCGATCCCCCTCGGCTCCACCAAAACACTGTACAGTTAAATCAGGATTCTTGTAGGTTTAGTTGTAACTCTGTCTAACGAGTCGCCAAGATGCTCTCGGATCACGAAAGAGCTTGCTTGAATGCTACTCGTTCTCAGACTCTACTAAGAGCTGGCCGGCGTGCTCTTTCTGCGACGAGTTAACAGCATTACGGGCACCATCAGTAAGGCAAAAATTCCCGGCACCAACGCCGGCCACCAGAATTTGATGAGCGAGGACAAATTCCCAATCAACCCAAACAACGTGAAGTCGGAGTATTGGAACCTCGGCGTCACGTCCTGCGGTCCATAGGGAAGAGAAGCTGCAAAATCAAGCGCTTGCTGAGCGCCCGCGTCTGGATCTTCTCCTGGAGGGCGAGGTGCATCTTCGTAGATTACCGAACAAGCCCAGTTGCCGTTGGACCAGGTGATGTTCCAATTGTTCGAGTCCTTTATTTGATCGATTAACAAATTCTTCCCGGGCTGATCCAATTTGCTCAACCGAAAGACTTCAGGTTTACCGGCACGGACCGCGGCGTCGTTCTGCTGCTGCAGCGAAGCTCTTTGCGAGTCCACAAAGGCTTTTGCGTCTGCAGCCGATTGCCTTGGCTGGATGTAGTGAACTACCACCTCGGAGTAAGCTGCGAGATACACCTCTAAACCACCATCCGTTTTTTGAACACGCGGCCCTTCGGTCAAATGCATACCGTGGACGCGAGAAGGAAATGCACGAAACCCTGGCCGGCTCAAGCGCCACACAAGAATCAGGCTGAGACAAGCCGATATGACAAACACAAAAGTTGCGATGAAGAACACTATGCGCTTCATGATAGGACCCCTTTTAAAAAATGTTATTGCCCGAAATTAGATAACGGGTATTACCGAGTAGTCGAAATTACTTCGGGGATCGGGTTGCGATGAATTTGATTGTCGCCCGGCAGGTTTTTAAAAATTTGGATGTCTGCAGAAGACATCGGATCCCCTGTGTCCGAACCGCGGATCTGGTCATCCGCGTTGGTGAGATTAACGAACGTCCTGCGAGATATCAAATGACGATTGTCCCTGGTAGAGGTTCAGCTAGTTTTGTAGGTAGTTATGAGTAAGGGGTCGATCCCCCTCGACTCGACCAAATCATAGACCAACGTTGCTTTGGGATCAGTTTCAAAGTCCTTCATTCCAACATCAAAAGTTAAAGATGTAAGTTCGCGAAAGTTTACATACACCTCCTGCTATGTAAAGTTACAGTCCTAACTTTACATAGCATAGGATCCTATGTAAATCTGGAGACCCATGAGAACACCTCCTTTTAAAGCTGGAACCTACAAACAGCAGTACCAATACAAGAGTTTTAGTCCGAACCTGATAAATACCCCATTCGACTGGGATGATCCCGTCATAGACGTGTTGCTTGAAGACGCCACCCGCCTGATCGGCGAGCTTAATGCTTATTCTCACCTAATTCCAGATGTAGATTTTTTCATCCGGATGTACATTCTGAAAGAGGCTACCACTTCAAGCCGGATCGAAGGGACGCGAACCAATATCGACGAGGCGGTTCTACCGGAAGATCAGATTGCCCCCGAGAGGCGCGACGACTGGTTGGAGGTACAAAACTACACCAATGCGATGAACCATTCCATCGCCGCACTGGAGCGTCTGCCATTATCCATTCGTTTGCTGCGCGAAGCGCACGAGATACTCATGTCCAGCGCCCGTGGCGAACACCGACATCCAGGTGAGATAAGAAAAAGCCAAAATTGGATCGGCGGATCGAATTTAAAGAACGCCGTATTTATCCCGCCAGCACATCAGGAACTTCCGGAATTATTGACCGATCTTGAAAAATTCTGGCATAACGAAAAGCTTGCGATTCCTCATCTCATAAGAACTGCGATTAGCCATTATCAGTTTGAGACCATCCATCCGTTCCTCGACGGAAACGGTCGCATTGGACGACTTTTGATTACTCTTTATCTAGTTGATAAAAAATTGCTGACCAAGCCGACCTTGTATCTCTCAGACTTCTTTGAGCGAAATAGAGGGGCCTACTATGACGCGCTGACAACTGTGAGGAGTTCCAATAATATCGAACATTGGATTAAATTCTTTCTTACAGGGGTCGCGGAAACAGCAGCGGGTAGTAAACTAACTTTTGAAGGAATCGTGGCACTACGGCAACGCTGTGAAGAACAGAGTCTCCGACTAGGAAAGCGCGCACCGAGAGGACTGGCCCTTCTCAAGCAACTCTATTCCCAGCCTGTGATGACCGCTAATGATGTCGCTCAACGGTTGGAGATCACTCACCAATCCGCAAGTTCACTTATTCGCTTCTTTGAGGAACTCGGCATCCTTCGGGAGCTTACCGGACAAAAAAGAGATCGACTATTTGTTTTCTCAGAATACCTCGCACTTTTCACCACCCAGATTTCTTCAAGGCAGATCAAACGATTAAAGCCGACGAAAGCAAAGTAGAGATTTACAAGAGGACGAACAGTCACGAAAATGAATTAAACGTGGGCGTTCTGCAACCCAACTACTCCTTCCAGATCGCGCCCAGGCCGGCGTCCCACAGCTTCTTATTGAACGCCGGAATATCTTTGTCGTGAATCTCCAATCCTCTCGCTTTCAGTGTGGCCCATTGGGTGTCGAGTTCTTTTTTGCGATCGAGTGAGGGTTGGTTGACGCGGGGGAGGTCGCTTTCGGTCTGATTGATCAGGAACAAATAATTGGCCGTGAACTTGTTCGGGAAGTTTTCCACGTCATCGTAGGCTTTTGATTTACGTTGGACCATGTCTTCGTCCCACGCCTTCATCTTCTTCACCAACGCCTCGCCATCTTTCTTAAGCGAACTAAATTTCTCGCCACTGTATTTCTCGCCCGTCAACGAACCTAACAACGACTCCAATTGTTGCTGCTTTTCAAAGAGGCTGTTGACCAGCTTATGCATCGTGGTCAGCTCGGATTCCATTGCCGACATCGTTTGATGGTATTCGGCGTAGGTTGCTGAGGTGGTTGGATACAGTGGATTAGCTAATATCTCAGTTTCGGTTGAAACTGACTTGTCGTTGAGCTTTAGCGTCAAAGTGTATTTGCCCGGAATGGCTTTGTGAGCCGCGAGGCTGCCTTCGATACGCACGTTGGGAACGCCCGGCATCGTCTCATAACGCAGGTCCCACACGAACCTGTTCAATCCTTTATTCCTGGTTAACTTCGGATCAGGATCTTCCTGACCGGCAACTGCTTTTGATGAAAAGGTTCGAACCACACTTCCTGCGGCGTCTTTAATCTCAAGCGAAATCTCATCGCTCTTTTGCAACTCCGGCAGTTGATAATAAACAACCATTCCGGTTGCCGGATTAACGCCTCGATACTTGTCTGCGCCGGTAAAATCGTCGTCAGTTGAATCCAACTCACTCGATCCGTTCACGAGATAAGTGTTCGACGGTCGATAAACATTGAACGCTGGTCCATCCTTTCGGTACTGCCGGATCAAACTCAAGTCGTCCAGGATCCAAAACGCCCGTCCCGAAGTTGCCGCGATCAAATTGTCTTTATGAATACGTAAATCTGTAATCGGCGTGATCGGCAGGTTCAACTGAAACGGCGTCCAATTGCGGCCACCGTCCCACGAAATGAAAAGACCCAATTCGGTGCCGGCAAACAACAGATCGCGTCGCACATTGTCTTCACGCACAACGCGAGTGAACGCATTGGCCGGTAGGCCGTTCGTGATTTTGGTCCAACTCGCGCCATAGTCGGTCGTTTTGTAGAGACCTGGAGTGTGATCGTTAAACTTGTAACGCGTGGTCGCGATGTAGGCAGTTGCTTTATCGAAAGGCGACACTTCGATCGCGTTGATCAGACACTCGGCAAGTCCTTGCGGCGTCACGTTTTTCCAGGTTGCGCCACCATCGCGCGTGACTGAAACAACACCA
Organism: Pyrinomonadaceae bacterium; assembly: GCA_036518995.1. Lineage (GTDB taxonomy): Bacteria > Acidobacteriota > Blastocatellia > Pyrinomonadales > Pyrinomonadaceae > PSRF01. The sequence goes on from DATDMC010000005.1 coordinate 42,856, forward strand.
TCGTCGCTGCCGGTCCAAATCACGCCCTTCTCTAGCGGCGACTCCATGATGTAAGCGAGCGTGCCGTAATTCTCCGCGCCGACCTCTTCATTCGTGTATGGACCACCGCCCTTGCCTTGTTTATCTTTCTCGTTGCGCGTGAGATCCGGTGACACTTCCTTCCAGGTACGGCCGAGATCGCTCGTCTTCAAAAGATACTGGGCGCCATGATAGAACGTGTTGGGTTCCCACTTGCTCCAGATGATCGGAGCGTTCCAATTAAAACGATACTTGATGTCCTTCGCATCCATCGCCAAATACTGAATTGGCGCGGCCATCACATTCGTTCCGGCGCTCGCCTTAGTGTTGAGAATTTCGATCACGCCCTGATAACTGTCGCCCATAATCAGGTCTGGTTTGTCCGGATCGAAAGCGAGAAACGCACTCTCGCCACCGGCCGAATAGGTCCAACTCGCAGTCGTAATTCCTCCGTTGTATAACTCGCGACTCGCGATCGATACCGACGAGTTATCTTGTTGACCCGCGTAGATGCGATACGGAAACTGATTGTCGACATTGATGCGATAAAACTGCGCCGTCGGCATGTTTGCTTCAGTGCTCCAACTCTTTCCGCTGTTAAAAGTAATCGCTGAACCGCCGTCGTTGGAGATTATGAAGTTGGTTGGATCGTTCGGGTTGATCCAGAGATCGTGATAGTCGCCATGTGTACCCGACAATGTGTCCCACGTTTTTCCGCCGTCAGTTGAACGCAAAGCTGACGCGCTCATGACATAAACTGTATTTTCGTTTTTGGGATCGACGAAGAGTTCGATGTAGTACCAGGCGCGTTGGACCAGGCGATGATCGTTACTAACGCGGCTCCAGTTCTGGCCACCGTTGGTTGAGACGAACAGACCGCCGGCTTCTTTATTGGAATCACTTTCAATCAGCGCATAGACTTTGTCAGGATTCGATCGACTAACGGCGATCGCCATCTTGCCCATCTCCTCAGGCAGTCCTTCTTTGAGTTTGGTCCATGTGTCGCCGCCGTCGGTCGATTTATAGAGTCCGCTGCCTGGTCCACCGCTAATAATCTTCCAGGGCAACCGGCCGTGTTCCCACATCGCTGCGTAAAGAATGCGTGGGTTATTCATGTCCATCGACAACTCGACCGCCCCGGTTTTATCGTCGACATAGAGAACCTTCTTCCAGGTCGCGCCACCGTCGATCGACTTGAAGATGCCGCGTTGCGGAGTGTGACTATAGAGCGCGCCTTGTGCTGCAACGAGGACGATGTTTGGATTTTTAGGATCGACGACGATGCGAGAAATGTGTTGCGTAAGTTCGAGACCAATCTGCTTCCACGTCTTGCCGGCGTCCGTGGATTTGTAAACTCCATCACCGTGATGAGTCATCACGCCGCGAACAGCATGTTCACCCATGCCGACGTAGACAACATTAGGATCACTTTCGGCGACCGCGATTGCGCCGACAGAACCGGTCTTAAAGAAGCCGTCGGAGATGTTGCGCCAGGTGATGCCCATGTCGTCGGTTTTCCACAGACCACCGCCAGTTGTTCCCATGTAGTAAGTCTTTGAATCGCCAACCACACCGGTCCCGCAGACAGAACGCCCGCCGCGAAATGGACCAATCGAACGCCACTTCACCGGTTTGAAGATGGTGTTGTAGTCGGCTTGTTGGGCGTGGATTGGAGAGAAAAATAGCAGCAGAACTAAAAGCGATAGTATGTATTTGGCCATCGATGCCTCTGGATAATTTGTTGAGGAAGCGGTGTTTATATACTACGAAGGAGAATCGTAGGGCAATGAAATGTTGGGAGGGCGTAGCCTAAAGTTGAAAAGCGGTAGTTTGAGACATTCCTTACATCAGGCCCACGCGGAACGAAATACAAGAACGACCTTTAACACTAATTGGGAGGACCGGTTCCGACGGCAGTGCACTTCGATTGGCTGCAGACGAACTCCTGCCGGATCATTACCGATACAGGCTTGCCGTCGATCAGAGCGGGTTGAAATTCAATTTTCTTCATCGCTTCAATGGCGCGTTCAGTCAGCCCATAAGGTTGAAGTTGCTCGACAGTTATATCCGAAACAATTCCATCACCACACAATACTGCTCGCAGTATCAACTTGCCTTGCACATTGTTGGTACGCGCATCGTCTGTGTAATCGATCTCCAGTCGACTCGTAATCTGGGCCATCTGAGCTACATCGGTTGGTCTATAGATTGGTCCGGGACAAGTCTTTTCTACGATCACAGCCTTAGCAGGTCCGCTTTCACCAACCTCAGATTTGTCGGCTTTAGTGCTTGCTGATGTCTCCACCTTTTGTGTAGGCGTTGGTGTTGTTGATGGTTGCGTTACGGTAGGTGTAACAGGTGTCGGCACTGGTGTTGCCGCCGGTGTTGAGGTCGTCTCGGCAACAACTGGAGTTGGAGCTGGTAAGGAAAAGATCCAGTTGGAAAGTCGGGCCCCGAGGTCGAAGTCCAGAGGCTTAATATTATCGACTTCCTTGAGGGCGGCGGTCTTGTTGCCAAGTTTCATGTAGGCGGTGCCGAGATTGAATCGAGCGCCGGCGTACCGCGGATTAATGTTTACCGCTTCCTGATAAGCATTGAATGCATCATCCCATCGATTTAGACCGGCATAAGCGAGTCCGAGAATATTGTAGGCCTCGCTCCAACCAGGTTTCAGCTGCAATGTTTTTTTAATCGAAATAATTGCTTTATCAAAGTCATTTGTTTTGAATTGGGCCAGGCCGAGATTGAAATTTGCCGCGGCTGATTCGGGTAACAGCGTTACTGCCCGCTGCAGGACCGTCACCGCTTCCGGATAAACTTTTTCTGTGATCAACTGTGCGCCCAGGTTTACGTGCGCCTCGCCCAGGTTGGGATTCGCCGCTACTACTTCGCGCAATGTCAGGCCCGGAGTTGGCTGACTCAACCTCATTCGTTTCTCGTTATCACGGCTCTGTAGTGCAGCAAGGTTTGTAAGTGCGTCTGCCTGTTTTGGGTCTACGGCAATCGCTTTTTTATAGAACTGCTCGGCTTCGTTCAACTGGCTAAGTTGGACCAGGAGGTAACCACCAAAGACGAGAGAATCGACATTCTCGGGCTTGAAGCGAAGCACGTGACGATAACTTGCAAGTGCGTCGTTTGGCTTATTGGTCCGACGATAGGCATCGGCGAGAAACAGCGACGACTCGTAGTGGCTCTGGTTTAGATCAAGCGACTTCACTTTTATGTAGGCCTGGATGGCTTCTTCGAGATTGTCCGCATAGTAAAGCATCGTGGCCCAATGTGAATAAGCATCAGGATCGATGCCGCGAATTTCCGCACCCGCTTTGAAAGCCTGCGCCGCAGGCAGCCATTGCTTATCGTTTGCGTATGCTTCTCCGAGAGCATAAAAGACAGAAGCATTGAACTTTTGTGAAGGCGCCTGGGTTACCACGATCAAATTCTCAATTGCCTTTTGGTTGTCACCTTTCTTTTCAAGAGCAATACCTAAACTACTCAGGGTATCGATGTCGGTTGGTTTGATTTTCGCCGCGGTGGTCAACGATTCGACCGCCTCAGCAAATTGACCACGCTCCAAATAGATTCGTCCAAGATTGAAGTGACTGCGCCAGATGTCCGGCTTGCGGCCAATAACTTCTTTGTACGTATTGATTGCTTCATCGTCGCGGCGCAACTCGTAATAACAGTCTCCCAGTCCTGCTTCTGCTTCAACCAAACTAGCATCGAGCCGATGACTTTCTTCAAAGTACGGAAGCGCAGATTCAAAGTCTCCGTCTTCAGTTAATGCACTACCGATCTTGAGTGCCTGGGCGGCAGACATCTTAAAAGGCACTGTCGCATTGATTGGTTGCGCGGGGGCTGGATTTCGCAGCGAAGCAATGGGAAGGTTAAGCGGCGCCGGTTCGATCTTCGCTTTGGATGGAGCCATGAACAGGTAAACAGCGTGAGGCTCGGCAAATAGTCCGGTAGTAATAACCACAGACATTTGTTCCTGGGCATGCGGTGCGTTGCAAACTATCAGAAAGATTGCCAGCAGGACGATGGCCACTGTGCGACGATGAATCCTACGACTTATTGCGGGGCCTGCAGTCAAAATAACTCCTTGCATGTGAAATCGACCCTATTCTGACCAGGGGCAGTTTGATAGGTAAAGCGAATTCAAAAAAAGGAAATACAGCGCCGTCACTCGACCTGATTATTGGGCATCTCGCGCCAGGCGAAAACCAATGGTTGGAAACTTGTATCGCTCGTCTCCATACCAGGTCCGGTCAGCGGCGTTGGTGAAGTCTTTGTTGATTCTGTCAGCGAAGGATCCTCCTCGCCTGACATACGCTGTGACTTCAGTTTGACTTACTTTTTTCTGGTCGTAATAAGATGCGCGCGAAGAGGTCCATTCCCAAACATTGCCAATCATATCGAGTAGTCCGGATTGCGAAGCACCCTCTGGAAACGATCCAACATCGCGCGGGCCTGAGCGCCCATTTAAATTGGCGCGACCTTCAACCCAGGAATTTCCCCATGGAAACAGCGAATTGGTTGAGCCGTTTCGAGCTGCATATTCCCACTCGGCTTCAGTGGGCAATCGGTACCTGGTCCCCTCGCGTTTAGAAAGCCAGGCTGCAAAATCTTCTGCGTCGTGCGCCGATACATTGCAGACTGGAAAATTGGACCAGCCTGAGGGCGGCTCGGTGCCGTTCCAGGGCCTCCAATAGCCACCGTGTGCCGCCGGATCATTTTCATCAAGAGTGGGGACCGCGTGACCAGTAGCTTTCACAAATTCGGAGTATTCCGCATTCGTCACTTCTTTCTTGTCCAAATAGAAGTCGACAACTGAAACCAGGTGGACCGGTCTTTGAGCATCGCTGCCACCATCGGAGCCCATGTTGAACGAACCACCTTTAATGAATGCCATCTCGCGAGTTGGCTTAAGAGGAACGTTGTGGGCCTCCGTAGATACATCGACTTTCGACGAGGGCCAGAACTTTATGAGAGCAACTATTCCTATCAGGCTAAGTAAAACTGCAATTCCGATTCCCAGTACCAGCGGCTTTTGAATCTGCGCGACGAGCCCGCTATTACTCGGCAGATCTGTTTTTACTGGAATTGGACCAGTGACTTGCTTGACGACGGGAGGAGGTGTTCGCGGCGGCAGCGACGTTCCACGAGTGGCGGACGTATAGTCACCGCTTGCTTCCCGAATTGCTCGTTCTTTCGCAATTTGCCTTGCCTGCTCTGCCGCTTTTTGCAAAGCGATATCTTCAAATGGTCTTTGTCCTGACGAAACGATCGGCGGAGCAGGTGGTTCTTCGTTTAATAAATCGTGGGACGATATATGGGGTTGGACAATCGTCGCCGCTGAATCAGGTGTGATCTCAATTTCACCAGGCGCGGGTGAGAGCTCCTGAGATTTTCTAATCTCTGCACTCTCTTGTTCACTCAGTAGCAACGTGCCGTCGTCTGGCGATGCAGGTTGATCAGGCTGACTGGTCAGGAGGGTATCTGTTTGTTCGGCGGTAGACCGCGCGACCTCTTCCTGGTCCGGTTTGGCTTTTAATTGTTCGGCGGTATTTCTCGCTGCTGATGAACCACGCGCCTTCGTTGTAGTCTTTGCCGTTTTGGCTTTCGGCCGGCCCCTGCCGCGTCCCTTTACTGGGGCCGCAGCCATCGCCGCCTCGAGTTCAGCAATTAATTCTTCGCACGAAGATGTGCGGTTCTTTGGTTCTTTCTCGAGTGCGTGGAGAACAACCGTTTCCAGTTCGGGTGAAATCCCTGCGGTTCGATTAAACGGCGGCGGCGGACTCATCAAATGTTTCTTCATGACGGCGGGGATCGAAGTTCCCTTGAAAGGCACGTCGCCAGACAACATTTGATAAAGGATGATGCCGAGACTATAGATGTCGCAGCGCTTGTCCGTCTCTTCGTCCGACCATTGTTCCGGCGCCATGTAATAAGGCGAACCAATGATGCCAGTGGTTTTCGCGCCGACAAACGAACCAAACAGATCACCTGATTTGATCTTCGCCAACCCGAAGTCGAGAATTCTAATTTGCTCACTCGGCGAGTCGTTGCCCCGGAGATTAATCATGATATTCAAGGGCTTCAGGTCGCGATGGACAATACCGTTAGCGTGAGCTGCGCCGATGGCTGACGCGATCACTTTCATGTACTCGAAGGCTTTGTCAGGTGGGAACCTTCCTTCTTCCACCATCACATCCTGCAACGATTTCCCTTCGACAAACTCCATGACGAGAAAGGGAATCTCGCCACCAAGAAATCCATAGTCGGGAACCGAAATGATGTTGGGGTGACCGATGGCTGCGGCCGCCATCGCTTCCTGTTGAAAGCGAGTGGCAAATGATGGATCGTTGCCGACGAGCTCAGGCTTAATGACTTTTACGGCGCGGGTAGTCTTGAGAAACTTGTGGTGGGCTTTGTAAACAACGCCCATTCCTCCTTCGCCGAGTCGTCGCTCCAAAAGGTAACGGCCGTCGAGCGCGAGATCTCCGGGCAACGAATTAAACGTCGGCCGCCCGTCGTCGGGGCATTGGCTGACCGAGTCGTCATAACACTTTAGACATGCCGGACATTCTCTCATGTCGGGATCCGAAGAGATGTGGCTCTCTAATAGGAGCTACGATTGTCGTAAAACGGGAACTAGAAGCACCGGCCATCGGTAGGTGGCAAAGGGTGCGTTGGCTTCGCGTGAAGTAGCTTCAGCGCAAGACGAAACAGAAAGATGGTTGAAATCTTAACAACTTTAAGGTGGGCTCGCAATGCGATTGAGGACAATAAAACGATGAGCGTATTTGACCAACTCAGCCGACCGGGAATTGTCCTTGTCTTCTACGAACGGTTTCGATTAATCTTCGTTTGTTCCAAGCAAGCTTCACTTTAGAGATCCAATTTCATGACTCACATTTCCTCTAAACTGCCAATGACTGCTCGTTTTTTGCTCATGATTGCAGGCACAGTGATGTGTTTACTGCTGGGTAGCGCCGTTGGTAAAGCACAGGTAGCGCCGCGGGCTGAAGGCACGAGGCAACAAGGCGAGAAGCAACCAGTCAAACCTGTTTTTCGCAAACGAGTCCACACAGCGCGAGTGCCTTCTACGTCTGGAAGTGCTTCAGAAGAGTCGGATCACTTTCTCGATCTTGGTGATCAGTTCGCGGAGAAGAGTAAATGGAACGCCGCAGAGGCTGCTTACAAAGAAGCAGTTCGAATCTGGTCGGGAAACGTCGATGCGTTGTTAGCGCTGGGTTATCTCTATGTTGACAAAGGTACGTTGAGCGAGGCCTACAGCATCTACAACCGGCTACGAGCAATGAATTCCGCAGCAGCCGGTGATCTCATTACGGAAATCAACCGCCGGAAGTCGGAGAACTAAAGTCCTTTTCTTAGTGACTTCAGGGCTTCTCCGTTACATTCACAATCGTCTTCGCTGCCTCTTCAATCATTGGCGTCAACACGTCTTCTCCATCTGATTTAACTTTAGCTTTTGACGATTTCGTTGCCACTGTCTTAGCGCCATCAAGCAGCACCAGTGTGTATTCGAATGTGATTTCGTCGTTGGCTTTGGTAAGAGCCCCGATTGTGTTACCCACTTTCGCTGTCTCTGAAGAAACGTCTTTCACTTTCTTACTGCCCGGAATTTTGGAACCCACTCCCGATCCCATGCTGCCGAAAATTGCGTCGATACCGCCTCCGCTTGAGTTCTTCGCATTACGTTTACGAAGCAAAGTCGTGTAGAGAACGTAATCGCATTCACGCTTGGCCCCTTCACTTAAAGCCAGAGAATCAAGTCGTGCTTTCAGATCGATTGTTTCGATAGTGGAGCCTTGCAGAAAACTACTTACCGTTTGACGCAACGTATTCGCATCGCTGTTTCCGACTGAACTTACTCTTGGGGTTACCATGCCGATACGGATTGTGCCTTCGGCTTTCGGTGGATCTTTGACTGTTGAAGGAGTAGTAGTTCTTGTTCGCAGCGGCGCCGTCAAACTTCCATAGCCGGTTTGTGCGGGGGGATTAGACACTGGTTCGGGATTTGAATTTGCGGGCGCTGTCACCACGGGCGCAGGAGTAGCGGTGGATGTTGGTGGCCGGGTTGCAGTTTGTGTTGGGCGAGCAGACTTAGCCAGATTGACGATCGATTGCGCTGCCGTTTCAATCATGGTTGTCAGAACATCTTCACCGTCTGTTTTGACCGTGCCTCGCAAAACATTTTCCACTGGCGACTGTGCGCCGTCAGTTGCCATTATTTTGTATTCAAAGGTGAATTCATCGCCTGCTTTCGTTCCCCCGCCATATCCACCGGCGCTGCCTGTCGCCTTTCGCTTACGAGTCATGGTCGTGTAGAGAATGTAATCGCAGTTGCGCTCCCTGCTTTCATCGAACGCCAGAGAATCAAGCCGGGCTTTAAGTTCGATCGTGCCGAGTCTCGGTCCAGTCAGATAGCTCAGCAAATTTTTGCGGAGTGAAGAAACTTCCTGAGTAGCCGACCCTGTGCCACCAAGTAATGTGACTTTCGGCGTGACAAGTCCGATCCGAACTGTTCCTTCAGGTTTGGGTGGATCTGATCGAGTGTACGCCGGGGTCTGCGCTTTCACTGTGGTGAATGCCAGCAAAATTAAGAGTAAGTGTAAGCCTGCGAGTACAGACTTTTCAGGTGGGCCACTTCTCATCAGTTTATCTCCTCACTAGACAAGTCATTCAAAAACTCAAAGGATCATTTGTCAGACCAAACCGCTGTGGATTGGCGGCAATTACTCCATAGGCGATCGTATCGACGACTAATTGATAAGCTTCATCACTGACTACTTTTTGATCGTGCAGATACCAAATATTTCGTTCGGTAAGCGGATTATTGACTACTTTATTTATCCGCCGAAGCAGCGGATGTGAACGGGCCGTTCCGACTCCTTCAGGCAAAGCTGCTATCAGAATCAAACAACTTTCAGCTTCACTGCTACCAAATGTTTTATTCAACGAAGCGAGTTGTGGCAGCGCGCGAAGTGCCGTGTTGACAACGTCGGCTTGTTCGCCACCTTTCGATAAAGCGAGTCCAACCAAAATAACCAAAGTTGGTTGTAGCCCTGCTTTGCTCGCTTGAGATCCTAAAGTTGCTGCCTTTTCGTGCAAGCTGGCGATCGAGTTTGACAAGGAAGAGGCCTGACTCAACGCTGTCGCCCGGCTCTCAATCTCTTCTAGCGCATTCTCACTAAAACTGTACGGCTTGTTATCGCGCGATATCCGCCGCACAACTTGTTTCGCGTCTTCTTCGTTACGTTGTATCGCTGGTGACTGCGCCGGAGTCGTGGGAATCACCACCGGTTCCGGTGTCGCCGCAACTACTACTTTGTTTGCTTTCAACACATTGCTATTGCGTCGCAACCCCACGGCAACGACCAGCACTGTCAGGACCAGCACCGCACCCAATCCGGCGAATAAAAATTCTCTGCGTACGGGCGGCGACTTTGTCTGGTTCTTTGGCTTGTTGACCGTGGGAACCTGGGCCGGAGGACTTTCCAACTTTCGTCCGCGTATCTCAGGCTTCAGCGAAGGAGCTTCATCTGTTACTACAATTCGGCGAACCTTTTGATCCCTTTGTTCCCGTTCATTCATAACAACTAGGGCTTTGCTGCAATCCGTTGATCGGCCGGTGGAGTGTCTGTACAAGTCGATAACGCCTGCTTCATGTTTAAACCGAAGGCCCAGGGAGTTTCGCCAACGATAGCGGCGGCGAAATACTTCGGCACGTATTTGATGTTCTCTCCCTGGAACCAGTGATCGAGTTTGTCCGAGTTTGTAACGAGCGTCCAAAAACTTCGCTCTTTGTTGGCACTGTTCATCACACTCTGGAGATCGCTGCGGACCGAATCAGGGCTGCGATTGTATCCAGCGATACACAGCGCAACACTCATCGGATCGGTACCAAACTCAGAGATGCGGTCCGCGATATAGTGGGCCGCTGCGTCGGACATCTTATTGACGTTGGTTCGTTCGTTTGGAGCGACTCCATAACCTTCAGCAGTCGCGGGAATAAACTGAAATAGTCCGGCAGCTCCGGCGCTATTTTCCTGCTCGAAGTTTGTGTACTCAGTTTCGATTGCGACGAGATAGAGACCAATCGCCGGGGGAATACCGCGTCGATTAAAAGCGCGGATAATCGTAGGCGCATAACGTTGTCCACGCCCAAATACCAGGTTCAGGTCCTCACCCCAGGTCGCTTTCGATCCATTGCCGACGCGCCGCGCATAAGCATCTACATATTGCTTGATCAGATTTATTGAAGGTCTACTAAATTCATAAGTGCCGCTGCCGATCATTGATGAGATATGCCGCGCACGCTGTTCGATGAAATCGTAGCGCTCCTCTTCGGGCATTTGTAGATAAAGTTTATTTGTTCCGAATGATCCCGGCGGCGCTTGTCCAGCCTGCTTCATTACTTCGTCCATCGGCGACGTTGAAGCTTGAGTTGGTGAGGGAGAAGGCGATGTTTCAGCGACCACATTTGAGTTCGCGGAAGGCGTTGGCTGGCTTTGGTTGTCGACTACAAATCGACCACTACCGGAATCAGACGAACAGCCCGAACACACCAACGAGAGCGTGATCAGAACAGCGATGATAAGAATAAATATTGGTCGCAGCTTCATAACGGCCAGGCTCTTTAAATCAGTGAAGAGAAGGAGTCAGAATTATTTAAGCCAAATTTTGTCGGATTCTCGCCCACGATTCCGGCAGCGAAAAATCTAGCGATGTTGTCAACTTGATTTTGGTTAAGCACACCCGCTCGAATCATGTTCATGATATCGCGCCTCTCTTTAGGATCTGGCGCGGCCCTTACCAATTGTCCCTGAAGTCGTCCCGCATCTTGCAGACTCATTCCGAAGCAGGCAATTGCGTACATGAAGTCTTCAGTGTCAAACGCGGAGAGCAGTTGTTTGGTGTAAGAGGCAGCGAACTGGGCCGACGTGTCAGGTTGTTTGAGTTTCGTGCCATTCTCATTTGCGCCCAGGTAGCCTTGCGACCGCGCAACCGAAAGCGGCAGTTGCCAGATACCAATGCCTTTATCGTTCATGTTCGGATCGAATTTGCTCCGACTCAACGCCAGTGCATAACCAACCAGGGGAAATAGTCCTTCGTCGCGGAACGATTTGTTGATCTCGCGTCTATACTGGCGAGCTCCCGACAGAGCTTTCTGATCGCTGTACTCGACGGTCCGCAGCCGAATTAAGTCGATGAATTCAGGCGAAAACTCGAAGCCGCTCTTTTGTGAAATCTGCGAGGCGAGTTGGATCGTCATCGTCCGAACGTCTTGTGCGCTTACATTCGGATCATGCGCCACCGGTTCAGAAGGAGACGTTTCCGGGGTCGGCGTCACCAGCGGAGACCCGGCAACTGGAGATGGCGCCGAGAACGCGATAGTTTCCAGCTTGCCGCCCGGCACTTTCCTTTTGGGCTTAGGCAACAGAAGCACAATCGTGACCAACAGAGCGGGAACGAAGACAACTGCTCCTAACAATATCAGCAGCCGTTTCACATTCACTGCCTCAGATTTTTGCCGCGCAACGGGTTTAGCTGCTGGACGATATGTATCTTGAACAGTCAGCCGTGGTGGCGGGGCGGTGGGGGAGGTGGAAACTACTCGGCGACTGTTACGCGGAGAGGACGTTGACCTTGATTTATCAAGATCAGCCGGCGTTGCCAATTTGCGACCACGAACTTCCGGTAACTCTTCGGGCGGCAGATCCTGGACCACGATCCGGCGTACTTCGCCGGAGGTCCGACCGCTCTCCTTTTTGGGGCCATCGTCCGATTGCGCCATAAACTATTTTCGTTTCTGCCTGTAGATCAGTTGAGTTCTACCAATTAGTAATTTGTCACCGTCCTTCAACGGCCGGGTTGTAATAGGGTCTCCATTGACCAGGGTGTTAGCACGGTTTTGAGCAGCCGGGAAAACACTCAGGTAAGGCGCGCCGTTGGCAAACCCGATCTTCGCGTGAACAGGTTGTACCTTATGATCTCCAGGCAAATAAATATTAGCGCGCCACTCGTCACTGCCGATGATCCCTGGCTTCTGTGAACCAAGTCGTGCATCGACGTACTTAGTCACGTCGTAAATTCGTCCCGTTAGTTTTCCATCAGTCACTTCAATCCAGGCGCGTTTCAAAGCGACTGTAACAAGCGCGATTGATGCCCCAATCGCTCCGCCGAGAATCGACAGCGACACTGCCAGCACGAGTTGTTGTTTTAATGAAGCACCTTGCGCCTGGCCCAAACCACGCGCGAGTTCGTAAATACCCCCGCCAATGATTCCTCCCAAAACTCCGCCTGCGAATCCTTTGATACTTTGTGTTCCTTTATTTAGTCCTTCGACAAAACCGATGAAACCACCAAACAGGATCCAACAAGCAATACCTACGATCATCGCTTTCCAATTTAGAAAGGCGTTAGCCTGCGCGCCGGTGGAAGTGATCAGCCGGCTGTAGAGCCATTGCGACAGGGGCAACGCGATCAGTCCCGCCACTGTGCCGAGTATTAATCCGATACTGCCAAACTTGAAGAGTCGTAACATCGAGCCCGTAGAGATTCCCTCGTACGCAGCTATGGCAACCCCGATCATGGCGCCGACTATCGCGCCAAAGATCGCCTGCTGAAGTGGTTTGGTCGTGCTGAACAGCAACGATGCAGACAGGAACCAGCCCGTCAATCCTCCGATCGAACCGAAGACAAAGTAGAGATAGATCCTTAATTTTTCATTCATCAATCTAACTCAACCCGTATTTTTCCAGGAGGTTTGTTGGAATAACCATTTCCAATTCACAGGTTCGCTTCATACAGTGGTGCTCATTAAAACGCCAACAACTAAGATGGTGCGGTGTTTTGCAGCCGGGATTAGGACAAATCAAAACGACATCGCCTTCCTTAATAAGATAGGTACGACCCAATTCGCTCCCCTCATTTGGACAAACACTTCCAATCAATGGCGACCGGTCACCAACCACTACGATTGATTTGTGGAGCCGCGAACTCTGTCCGCTACCAACAACACGACGTACCACAGAAGGGATCGACGTCAGCACCAGTAGAATTGCCAATAACGGGACGTAGATCATCAAGAGTTGTTGCCACTTCACATTCCGCGAGGCTGACTGGATAAAGATCGGCGGTGCGACGATAACCGTTTCGACTTTTGGTGGTCCCGTTGCCGGCCATGAGTAACCATATTCAACCGGCAACTGAATGCGCGGGTTGTCCCCAACAGTAAAACCGACCCAAAGTTTGTGTCGCTGTAAATCGCGTGGCCTATCGTTGAGATTGAGCGTCAATGAATACGTGTAACCAAATGATTTACGTAGTTCGTTAAGAGTTTGTTGAAGCTTACCTAATAGATTCTGTTGTTGAAATTGTTCGGCGCCGGCGGTTTCTTTCAATTCAATATAATCCCCGACGCCGCCGTTTGTGCCTTTTGAAATGTTCTGCAAGGCCGCGCGATCGACATAGCTCAAATTCCTTCCCTGTTCATCACCAATGGCGACCGTGAACACTCGAACATTTTTTACTCTGGAGAGCTGAGTAATTTGTTCTTCTCGTCCTCGCTTATAGGCTTCGAGTGCGGTTGGATTTGCAAGCAGTTGGCGACTTTCAGGCGTGTCTTCCCAACCGTCGGAGATCAACAGCAAATTCTGGACGCCATTCGCTATAGCTTCCTTCAAGCCATGGTCCACCGCGTCGTAAAGACGCGTGAATTTGGATTTGTCCTTTCGTAATTGAAAGTTCGCAATCTCCCGCTTAATCAGCTCCTTGTCCGCTGTGACTGGCAGGATGGTGCGTGGTTCTTCATCAAAAACGATAAGGCCCACGCGATCGTTAGGACGCAAATTATCAATGAGTGTCGACAACCCTTCCTTCGCGGCGCGCAATTTATCCACGCCGTGTCCCGACATACTGCCACTCGCATCCAACAGCACAAACACTGCCGATCCCTGGCTATCGGTTAACTTGAGGTCGCCCTCCTGAGGGGCAACTATTTCTCCGTCCAGTTTCGGTTGAACGTCGGCAAGATTTAGATTTCGAAAGATTGAATGATCTGAACGTTCGATAGAAAAATCTAAGCGCACTTTGGGCCACTCACCCGTGGCCAGCCCGATTGGCTTGAGTAAATAACCGGCGCGGTTAACTTCTGCGGCTGTTTCAGCAAGTGACGGAGTCCCGGTTGAGTTTTGGGCGATCGTACCTGTTAAAGGCACGCTCGAATACGCAGACAACAACATACAAAGCAGTAAAGTGACGCGCCGAAATGTATGTTTGGAATAGTTCATTGATGTAGAACGTCAGGTCTTGTTTGCTTTGGGGCCTGAACCTTTAGGACGAGGCTTTTTGTTTGTATTTGGACCCTGGCGTCGCTTAGGTTGCACGCCCCTGGGTGTTTCAGAAGCAGCCGCCTGCCCGGTTGATGTTGACTGCTGCTCGGGAGACGGCGCAGGTGCAGGTGACGGCGAAGCCTTTGGCTCCACGATGTCGTGAGTTTTACTCGTCGCCGCTTGTGATGGTAATGACTGGGGAGCGACACTTGATTGTGGACCAGGCGTCCTTCCCAATTTTCGTTCAACCCAGGGTCTGAGTTGTTTTCGTTTGACCACTCCCAACCCGGCGCCGAGGGCGATAACAACCAGCGCCGCGAACAACAACCAGCGTCTTCTTCTGTTCGGTTCGCGGGTAACTCTTTTGCCCAATTGCGATCGCGCTATTTTTATTTCTGCGGAGGAAGTAGCTGCATTGGTGGCAGTGTTGTTGGCATTGAGATTCGGTATCGAACTGGTTGAAGGATCTACGGCCCGGTAGCCCTCCCACGCCAACACGGAATCGCGCGTGTTGCGTTCGAGTAATTCATAAAACTCAACGGGCGAATTTGGCTTCACTCGTCCAGCACGTGAGATGAAAAATCCACCCCGGTGTTTTTCCGGTTCCAGGACCAGCGCCATCATCCATGGTTCCGGAAAACGCTGGGTCTGAATCTCCATATCGTGACTGGAAAGAAAGACGTCCATCCGTGGATGTGAGTGATACCAGCCGACGAGCAGCTTGCCCAAAAACTTGCCGCTCAGTTCGTCCGACAATTGGGCCCATGCTTCATGAGTCAGCGAGAGGCTAATCTCGTTCGCCTCGGTGAACTTTGCAGGCGAGTATTGATCGATGATGACATAGTCGCGGGCGCTGGTCGGACAACGATAACGATTGCCCAACAGGAACCCGCCCAGTTCGTGATCAAGAGTTTGGGAAACGTGCTCGTTTACTTTTAAGAGTACTTCCTGACTAACAATAATCGCAGTATCGCCACTATGCTCGACTTCAATGATCGATCCATCATCATCGTCTGATTTGTCTGGCCCGGAATCGGGAAACCACTGTAACGTTCTCTCTGAAGGAAACGGAGCTTCAATGATCGGAGGTATGCCGGACCACCCGACAGGCTCATCGGTCGGCTTACGCGCCCCGAAAATTATTTTTTTATCCGGCGGAATCGAGCGTTCTATTTGTTCGCACGACTCCTGAAGCGGATCGGACACATCAGCCATTCAGATCACTCCGGCTGCTCACTGCTAAATTATTTGTGAGAACGTAACTAACGAATCTTGACGCTGTAACTACAGAGCTCGATCGTTTGCCCTGGTTCAATTCCGATACTTCTTTCACGAGGAATAACTCGACCATTGACGAGCACGGGGTTTTGGCCTTTAGCCGTGATCCAGAACGAGCCTGAATCGTCGCGCTCGATAATTAAGTGCAACCGGCTCATCGTCAAATCACCCTCCAACACGAGATCAACCGGACGACCCATGGCGCCTCGCCCGATAGTCAGCACCTGCCTGGTGACTGGTTCGAGCCTTTGCATTTGACCGTCTTTAAGAATCTCGAGTGTGTAAAGTGGTGAACTATTTGCCGGGCTGGTTGGCTCGATCGTGTTCACCAACTTTTTGGTGTCTTCAGTAGCTTTGGTCCGATTGCCGAATTTGATTGTCTTGGGTGGTAAGACGATGGTTTCAGCGCGCTTCGGTTTTTGAGCTACAGCCACCGGCGCCTGGCTAATCGTTAATGATCGTTGAGCACTCCCCCGCGCAATGCGTTTTTGAGCAGTGTCAGCCTCATTGCCGTTAGTCCGCGGGCTTTGATTTCGGATGCGTTGCGGCTTCAGCAATGGACGTTCGTCGAGTGGTCTACCTGGACCAAGAAGCCCACGAGGCTCAGCCACATCCAGTACCCACTCGGCGGCGGCGCGATCGAGTGGAAACGGACTGACCCATTTGGCATGGTAGTGTTTGTACTGGACCATCTCGCCCATGGCGAGAACTAATTCCGCGAGTGGCTTCGCTGCAAACCAGTTTTGGACGTTGTTAGTACAAACGTGATGTGGCTCAAGATGATCGATGTTTGGATGCCAGATTGGTGTAAGCCACTTAAGATAAGGTTCCTTTAACGGGTAGTCGCTACCCATATACATCGAAACCTGGTGAAAGTCTGAAAAGAGTGGTGTGGCGTCCTTGTTGATTGAAGCGATTCCTCTGCAGCGGTAGGTGATGATGTACTTCTCCGGCGGCCAGCCAGGTTGGACCTCCACGGGCTGAATTTCGATGAAGTTGCTACGCGCAGCCAGATTCATCAACTTCGTATATTCAATCGCCAGTCTGGCGTATCTTGCGTTGTGTGCCATATTAAGCCCCGGCAACTTCTTCCCTGGTCACTGTTAATCGATCAAGATGAGGGATTCCTTCCTGTCTCAGGGTCTTCGCACGATCCAATTTTGTTCCCATGGCCTTGCTCATCACATGGTAGGTGAGTAGTTCGTCAAATTTTCCGCGTGCCGGAAGACTGTAAGTGTGGGCGATCTGGCGAATGACATCTCCGATTTCGCGGTCCAATTCCAGCGCCACGCGTTCACTCTTGTTAATGTCGAGCACAGACAGGATCACATCGATAAAACCTTCGTCAGCGCCGGTCTCCTGACGAAATCCATCCGTCGAATCGGTGACTACGTTGTGGGAAGAAACGAGCCTGATGGTGTCGCCGGTTTGGACACCGCTGGCTACCAGAGTTTTTCCCGGCGGCAGCGTGTTTTCAAGACTAGGCGAATAGAGAACGTACTCTACGGGCTGACCGTCTTCAGTCATGCGCGGAAGATTTAATTCGTCTATGAGTTCACTGATGACCTGATCATTCAGGTAGTCTCCCGGGATGACTGTATTCTCTAAAGTCATATTGCCGGGAGTTTGGATGTTGATAGTAAGATCTGCCATTCTCAGTCTCCGTTCCTAATCAAGCTCGCTTGGTTTCATGGTCATGGCTAGATCGCCAGTTAACTCGAAGTAAGCGGAAACACCATTTCCGCGGGCCTCAATAATTTCAAGTGCCGGCACCCCTAAATCACCAAGCGTTGAATCAAGAAAATCTTCTTCGTAATCGGAAGGCGTGCCTCCGAGCGTATGAGTAGTCACCAGGTAACGATCACGTTCACATCGCTCGCAGGGCAGTTGCTCACGGAAAATCCTTCTTTCCGGACACAACATGCGGGTTGCTGTGTGGCAGTTTGGACAACGCAACTCGACACACAATTCGAAATTGAGATCGATTACAGTTCCTTCATCGAGGCGTTGACGCGCCATCCGCAAGAGTTCAGCCGCGGTAGTTGTGCTACCAGCTTCAGTCAGCTCGACAAGCTTCGTGAGGTCCATCTTGGAATGTGAAAAACAATTTTCCTTAACCGGTAAACTCACTACGCTCGATTCGCCAACTGTCCCGTTGAACATGAACTCGCGGCCGCTCAGCGTTCGACCCTGCCAATGCTCTTCATCGAGTAGCTTCAAAGCTTCCTGCACCTGGACCGCACCCATGATTGAAGCGATAGTAGGGGTAGTGGGAATCTTTCCCTCACTCTCGTATTTACTGGCAAGCAGGTTACAGGGAACTCGCATCTCTTCGTATTGAGCCTCAGAGAGCGAACATTCATAACAGGCGCCGTTTCCCGGACTGAAGACCCGCACCTGTCCATTTAGTTGACCGATGCCAGCGTCAATCCACGGGCGACCAACTTTCCAACACGCGCGGTTGATATAAAGACGGGCTTGATTGTTATCGAGGCATCCGATTACTACATCCATCCGCCGTAGTAGTCCTAAACCAAGATCCAGCGTCACGTCACCTTTTTGATAGGTTGTCTTGATGTTCGGATTAAGATCGTGCATTGCTCGCGCTGCACTCGACGCTTTCTCTTTACCATTGTCGGTGGCGCGATAAAGCACTGAACGAGACAGGTTCGACATCTCGATCGTGTCGCGATCGATGATAAAGATGTGACCAAAACCCAGGAGCGCCAAATTCTTCAACACTTCATTTCCGATAGCGCCAGCCCCGACTACCAGCACCTTTGCCGAATGTACCCGTTCGATATCAAACCAATCGATCAGCTTCAAAGTCGCATCTCGATCGTTTCGAAAATCGATAAGTTGTCGACTTTCAGGCGCTAAAGACATAGCTTAAGTTTCCTTTGATCTTCTTTAATCCGGATAGCTCAAAAGACCACAGGCGTGTCGGCAAACTTCAACACCATTGGTCCAATCAATAAAAGAATGATTGCGATTACTGCCAAAAAAAGCGGAAAGATGGCGCGCGTGCCGGCGGTTTTCGCCATCTCTTCGGCGTTTTGGTAACGCCGCAAACGGGCTGCATCTGCTTCCGTGGCCAAAAGAGCCGCGATTGGTTGTCCGGTCTCCAGACCGGAAGTGATGGCCAGAATAAGCGCTGAGAGTTGATCCGATTCCACTCGCTTACCGAGGTTAACAAAAGCGGTCTGCAATCCCAGGCCGGCATTAATGTCGTTTAGTACCAGGCTAAACTCCTGTGCCAGCGGATCGTCCTCATCCATTTGCGCACAATAAACTTCGAGGGCCATGCCAAACGTGGCATTGGCTTCCATCGTCAACAACATGAATTCGATCGCATAAGGCAAGCGCTTTTCGATCAGCGCAATGCGATTCGCGACGTGACCGTTTACCAGTACGCGAAGCAAAAAGAAGCCACTGATAAAGCCGGCAGGTACGCCAAAAATGAGTCCGCCAATTGGACCAAATAGGACCATGCCGGCCAGTCCGAACATCACGGCAAAGAAAGTGGCCGTTAGCAACGTCGCGGCATAAAGCTGTTCGGGAGTAATAAGGTGACGAATACCACCACGAATCAGGGTCTTTTCAAAATCGTCCAGCGTCTCCCTGATGCCCAGCTTATCTTTTGCCTCCAACTTCCGTACCAGGGGAAGAAACGTAATACCGTGTTTCGCTGCAGTTGAAACCAACGGTAAATCCTTCATCTCCTTCGGAGGTGAAAAAGTAGGCTCGAGTAAAACCTCCTGGCCCATCTCGTAGAGCGCCGTGCTCGTCCTGATCATCCACAATACGAACAGGACCAACGAGGCGAGCATGCAAAGTGATGACAGGAGTTTGATAATGATCATTTGTTTACTAAACGGTAGCTTTTACAATTCTGTGTACCCACCAGACCGCCAGTGTTTGCAGTGACGCAACAATGACGAGCAGGATGTTTCCGGGCACCGTGCCAAACAACAACCGTGGTATATCGGCATCAAACGCGCAAATCAGAAGTCCGAAAGCCGGTGTGATAATGAGTATGATCTTTTCCTGCGCGCGCACTTCAGCGGTTTCAGTTTTCAGTTTCTTTTTGAGTTTTTGTAACTCCCGAATCGAGTCGGACATTCGTTCCAGAATGTGCAGAACATCGCCGCCGCGGTGTGAGTTGATAATGAGCGCGCTACAAACCATGCGAAAACTCTCGACCGGAACCCGGGCCTTCGCGCGTTCCAGCACACCATCCAAACTCATGCCGCCCTCGTTGTATTCGCGAGCCATCAACCTGAATTCTTCTTCGATTGGACCACTCATTTTTTCGCCGACTGAAGCCAGCGCCTGGGCCAGCGCGCGCCCGGACCGGACCGAGGACACCATGATGTTCAATGCGTCGGGCAACTGACTTTCAAGTCGTTCAAGACGCGAGTGACGATAGCGCTTATAGAGAAACGTAGGGACGAAGTAAGCAGTTGCGGCAGCCGCCAGCGCAAACACGACTCTTCCCGAAATCACGACTACAAAGAGAAAAACAAAAACGATTCCGAGATTGGCGGCGTAAGCTGCCTGACGGAGTTTCTGCGGTGGCCAGGCCAGAAAGAGTTCGTTGGACCAGGCCTCGAACCGGGCCATGTCTTTCGCCGCGCGGGAGTCAAACCAACCACGTATGATTGGATAGCCGCCCGCGATGCCCAGGGTGACAGCGACAAACACCAGAATAGTTGCCAGTAAAAGTAGCAGGAGCATGATCGTCTTAAAATAGTTTTTCCATCGTCGCGATTCCGCTTTTCAGTAGCTCATCAATAAAGGTCGGCACGTAACCCGTGAACGCCAGTTTCGTTTGCGTGAGTCGTCCCTGTTTCTTATGACGCCTGAGCCGGTAAACCTCCTCGACGATCACCGTTCCACTTTCTTCATCGAGGCCAACGACTTCACAGATTGAAGCAACTCGCCGTGCTCCGCCCGGAAATCTCGATACCTGGATCAACACAT
Organism: Pyrinomonadaceae bacterium; assembly: GCA_036518995.1. GTDB lineage: Bacteria > Acidobacteriota > Blastocatellia > Pyrinomonadales > Pyrinomonadaceae > PSRF01. Next base: position 63,495 of record DATDMC010000005.1, read on the forward strand.
CCACGGCCGAAGCAATTTGTTCGCGCAGCACACGGCTCGGAAGATCAATGCCTTCCGCTTCCATCGCCATGACCTCGAGACGACGAACTGCATCATCCGGAGAATTGGCGTGAATTGTGGTTAATGAGCCGTCGTGACCGGTATTCATCGCTTGCAACATATCGAGAGTTTCGCCTCCTCGACATTCACCAACAATGATTCGATCGGGTCGCATGCGCAGCGTGTTACGTACGAGTTGTCGAATAGTTATACCGTAGAAGCCTTCGAGATTTGGCGGCCTTGCTTGCAGCGTGACAACGTGTGTCTGGGTCAATTGTATTTCGGCTGTATCTTCGACTGTGACTATTCGTTCGCTGGACGGAATAAACGAAGCGAGTGCGTTGAGTAGGGTCGTCTTGCCTGAACCGGTCCCTCCCGCGAGCACAATGTTTTTGCGTGACAATACGCACGCCCGTAAAAAGACTGCGGCCTGTTCAGTAAGAGAACCTTTTTCAACCAGGTCGTTGATAGTCAACCGCCTGGTTGAAAACTTTCGGATCGTAAGTGTTGGTCCCTTTACTGCGACTGGTTCCACGATCGCGTTTAAGCGTGAACCATCGGTCATGCGTGCATCGACCATCGGCGAGGTCTGGTCTATTCGCCGGCCTTCGCGCGCCACAATTCGTTCGACGATATTGCGCGAAACTTCAGGCGACAACATGCGCCGTCCGGTGTCCTGCATCTGTCCATCGCGCTCGATAAAGATATGACCGTCCGGGAGCACCATGATGTCGTTGGCGTCGACCGCCGTCATCAATCCTTCAAGCGGGCCCAGACCAAATATGACGTCCAGCAGTTGTTCACGAATCAAGCCTAACGACAATTCCAGTCGTTCAGATGGCTTAATGATGTTCTTCGTTTTTATTCCCCACGGTAGGAGAATGGCGACTCGCTCTGCTTTTTGGGCTGTTGTTTCAGACTGATCAAACTGAATTAGATCGAGGACGCGCGGTATCATCGCCGCAAAGCGAGTGATGTTACGCGCGGTATCATCGCGCCGCGCCTGTCCATCCGGTTTCATTCCAAAACCCTGAACATAATCGGAAATGATTTCCTGAGCGGCCTGGGTGGCAAGATATGCTTCCAATTCGGGAACCAACTCTACCGTTTCCAGCGAACGATCCAGTTCGGCCTCAATTCTCTTTCGATGATCGCGTTCACCGAGGGCGCCGGCGTTGTTTCTGATTGTGTCCAGCACTTTTGAATGCAACTGCACTTCAATCTTGAATAACTTCTCGCGCAACGCTCGCGCTACGGCGCCACCACGTTCGATATCTCTCAACTCGATCAAGTAGTCGCCCATCTTTAAATGATCGGATGAGTTGAATTTCGACGTAGCGGTGGACTGCAACGGAACGCGATTCACAGTCACTATCCCCTCGCCGACATTCTCGACACGCCACATGCCTTCAGGTTGGCGCGTTAAGCGACACTGAATTGAAGCGACGCGGGGGTCGTCAATAAAAAGATCGCACTGCTTCGAACTGCCGATCGAAACTCTCGGCGTATTGAAGCGATGAATCGAATTGTCGTTAACGATCAGGAACATGATTAATGAGTTGGGGTTGGACCTGGTTCCGTCTTCTGGGGCGCAGGGCTGGGTGACGGTTTTACTTTCGGATCCATTAGCGGCGCCAACGCGGGAATATTCGGGGCGTTTGAATCACATGGACCAACGAGGCTCAGCGTCACCTCCTGCCCGGCGACCGCTACATTCTGAATTAAGTTTGGGACATCGTTTTCGGCGACCAGGACCGTAACCGTGTTGTACGACACGCCAGTCTTTGAGCTTCCTGCTCTGGATGGTTCGGCGGTAATGTGTTGTTCACCGACTGCCTTTACGCAGGTGCGTTCTTTTAATTTGTAAGCGTTGCCCCCGACGCGTCCCCAGATATCAACGCTGTCACCGGGTCGAACAAAATATGCAACTGCACCAGCCTCTGCGGCCACATTGAACGACAGCGCCCGCTCGCCCGGTCGAATGCTGTCGCGAACGGGATTAGCGCCGGAAAGTTCAAATGAGCGAAGCAACAGTAGCTGACCCGGCTGTAAAGTTTCGGCAACTGGTTTTTGTTCAAACGCGGAAAATTCGCTTTCAGTAAGGACGAAACTTTGAAGTTGTTTTAAGTTTCCCGAGATCCGTATGGGCTCGAACATGTTCCTGGTGGCGAGCGTGCCAGCCGGCACTGGCTGGTTCTTAACTTTCAACACGGTAATGGTCGACGCTTCCAGCCGCGACAAATAAAGCCAGTTCATGGCAGCAGCAATTAATCCGAGACCGAGTGCAATGAATAAAAGCTTCTTGCTGCCTTTCGGTTGCGCTGTTGGGGGCGCGATGGCTGACATAGTTGAGGGACTCCTTTTTGCAAACTCGGTCAATATTCAATGCGAGCTGATAGTGACGTTACACGGCTCGTTATTCTTTCCCGGAGTTATCCAGATCAAACTTGAGCGACCGCCGCGCGTGAAACACATAACGCCGGAGGCGATTTTGTTTGACTCTGCGCTGGCGGCTGAATCCAACTGCCAGCCATAGCGCGGCATTTCTTCCAAATACTTCATCATTAGTGCGTCGTGAGCGAGTTCTTTACTCTTGTAAATAACTACTGACGCATTAGCCGCCGACAATGCGTAAATTCGTTGGAGACCGGGCAGTCGCGGAATCAACGAGGGATCATTGCCCGGGAAATCTCCCGCGATCACGTTGTCAAGTTGGGCCAACTTGCTGCGATCGAAGATCATTTTGTAAGTGGCCCAATCCGAAGTGTTGTTATCAACGCGCGTCACTACGGTAGTGAATGTGTATGGCGCCATTGAAACTTCAGACGAGTTGTAGTCGGCGTCTGTTCCGGTCGCTGAAATGCTGGCTAATCCATCACTCTCATCCCGCTGAAAGAACTTAGGATCACTGGCCTGTGGTTTAGCTTTGCCAGCTTTTTGTTTGACCTGGGTCGGGTCAAATTTTTCAACTTTTCGATAACCGCGCTGCAGGTAACGGGCCTCAAGCGCATTCAAGTATTCGTCCGGAGTTGATTGAATTCTTCCTTTACCGGTCGCTGTCTGGTTTAGCCCGAAGAGGGCAAACACTTGCCCGCCATCAGCGGTCGGTTGAGTTGCAGCCGTAGTTGCTCCAGCGAGTTCGGTGGCAACTGGTTGCTCGTCAGCCTTCGGCGGCGGATGAGGGCCAAACTTGTAGACGGCTGCGATCAGTCCACCAATTAATGGCAAAACCACCAATAAGCTTTCGAGTTTTGTTCGCCACTTCGGTCTCATAAAACGAAATTAGTAGGTTTCGCAGCACGATAAATCGAACAGACCATTAATAGGAGAAGGAAGACCCATGCCGCCAAGCACCACGGACGTATAACTTCCGCCTCCCATTTGCGCACAGGTCCAGGTTCCCCGCGGTAAAAAATAGTGCCACTCAGCGGGACGTATATCCATGATTCGAGGAATAAATCCGAGGGTCGGTGTGGCGCTGACCTTGTAGGAAATTTCCTTATTGAACTGCTGATAAATTCCACTGATCACACCGGAAATTATGTCCACTTGTCCGGAATTGGGGCTATCCATGTTGCCGTCAGTAAATTCCAGGTGCCATTCCTCACGTCCCGGCGAGACGGCGTCTTTAATGATGGTATTCATGGAACTTACCGGAACCGTCTGTTCTCGCGGCGCCTGATAGAAAACCGCGGCCCGTGCGCCAACGATTGCGTTTTGTCTCGTCATCATCGTGTACCCCAGACCGAGTAAGAGCAGCATCGCCAGGGCCAACAAGGGAACGACGAGCACGAACTCGGTCGTTACGCTGCCTCGTTGGTTTCGTTTTTGTCGTTCACTAAGCATGTTGTCTTTAATGCGTGTTCACAAACTCCCAATTAAGTTCCATCGATGGAAGGGAAAAGAGTTGGAGCAGATCGTCTACTTTGCGATCGAAGACAGTCGAGCGGCTTAGCTGCGCCCGCCAATCCTGCGTCCACATGTCCCACTTCTTCGGGTTGTAAACATCAGCCTGCGCGTAGGTAAATTGGACCTGGACCAGCTCATTCGGTTTGTTGAGAAACAACTCGCCCCCGATCGGACTTCCTGGGGGAACTCGACCTAAAGCAACACCCAGGTATTGCAGATACGGACGCAAGTCCTGCAAAGCATCGTCGTCGAGTTCACGTTCATCTGTTTCGTTTCGATCGGGATGGTTCGTCAACAACATTGGTTTGGGCGGATCGCTTTTCCAGTCGAGAAACTCAATGCCGAGGAAACTACCCAACACCGAGGTGATTCTTCCGAGTAAGCCGGTAATCGCTCCGGGTAGCGCGTCAAGAATGAAATTGAAAACGCTACCGAGTGCGCCCCATTCACCCTCGAGATGATTAAGGTTGGCCCAACGCAAGACCAGGTAAATACCCACGCTCTCTACTGAGCGTTTGGGATCGAATGCCATCAGATAGAGGGAGACTGCGATATTCAGTTTGCCGGATAACTTGTATTGACAATCGTCCGCCCTGAAGGCGATCGCTTCTTCCGGACCACGAGCGACGGGAAAAGTTGGAATCGGCAAGGGGAGAGAGAACTCACCAATCGATAGGCCGTTGGACTTGCCACCAAATACTAGACCGTAGATGGGATCGTAGTTAGCGCTGTTCTTACGCGCATATTCCCGGGCCTGATAGGCGGACCAGAAAGCGAACGCCGTCTTACTAATTTGATTCAGGCCGTCAAGTATTCCCAGGACGCGCCAGCCAAATCCTCCTGACTCGTTGTTTACGTAACTATCGATAGACGACCAACGAGAACTTTCTTCTCCCCACCTGATGGCGGCAGCGGTAAGTTCCGCACACTCCGCTATTAAATTTGCACAAAAGACATTACAGGCTGCGGCTGCTGCGCAGGTGATGGCCGCGCGAATGGTGAGATAGACCGCCATAATTCGAGCGGTGTTGCGCAGGCAGCGAATCGCCACCATAAGCGATAAAACTTCCGCCATGGCGTTGTTATTCAACACCATGAAGTTCATCCCGCGTGCGACAGTTACCGCACTCGCCACAGCCGTAGCATCGGCCGCTCCTTGCATTTGAATTTTGCGGCTCGTTTGATTGGCCGAGTTGAATATGAAAGCCAAAAGAAGAACAAAGGGAATGATCGAAAGCACCACGAGAATTGAGATTTGCCCGCGTTCATCCTGAACAAAAGCAGGATTCTCGGCGAGCGGCTCCGGCTGCAGCTCTACCTCAGTTCTCTGATTGGGAGAGTCCGAGTTGTTCATCAAGTTGTTGGTTCCGCGGGTTCGCCGTCCATTGGCAACGTGTATTGCTCAACGATCGGGTAGTAATAATCAGTGCCGAAAATAAGATTGACTATTGGGTTGCCGGAGTAAGAAGTGCCAAAGAGTTTCTTCGCAAACGGCACGGCGAGGTAATAGCGGTATTGGACCTTTACAGTCACCCAGTCGTGCTCCGCAAAATTTCCCGTTTCCTCGCCACCCGTGGTCATGACTTTCACAGCGGTGTTATCAACGAGGTAAGCATAGGGCGCACGCAACATCACCTGACCCATCATCGAGCGGGGCGTGACATCAAAGGGCGCCAGCTTGATGAGTTCACCGACTGAATCAGGGTTTGTCAGAATCGGTAACCCACGGCTGACAGACGCGCCGGGCATGGGCGAAATTGCCGTTAGCGGCAGAGCTGCGGCGCGCTGAATAATCTCAACTTTGTTTGACGACTCGGGAACGCCGAGATAGTTGCGCGGTTCAGTTGGACCATCCCCCGAAACGTTCTGCGGAATAATTACGATTGCAGAGCGCGCCGCGCAGAATGCCGCGTAGTTGACGACAAACTTTGCCTGAACGACCAAAGCAATTTGAAGAATCATCAACAGCAACACAGCGAGCGCGGGCAGTATCAACACAAATTCAACCGCACTCGAACCGCTTTGACTGTCTACTGGAGCTGTCTTTATCTGCTGACGAGTGTTGAGTGAGAGCGCGTTGGCCAGTCGATACGTCAGGAATGTAAGTATGACTGCGCCTACCAGAAAAGGAATCAGCGATCGAACAAATGATGACGTAAAGGTCGAGTAATGTGGCAGACGCGCGTCATATAGTTCTGCTGAGTCAACGTTAAGGGGCGCCGAAAGACTCAATACTCGATAGACAATTGCGGCCACCAGGACGAGGAGCGCCAGCAGTCCCGCTTGCCAGGTTCGGAGTGCTCGACCTAACTTTTTATAATTAGAAAGTAAATGGTCCATGAACATGTTCGAGATAGATACTCACGACCGAACCAATGAAAATTGCCGGCGCAAATGGCATCGGCGTCATCTCATGGGTCGAGTTTTGTTGTGCATATTTTGGCCGCATGGTTGAAGCCAGGGTTTGTGCGACCCACCGCAGCACGGGAATGAGACGTCCCTGCCACGCGATCAGGACCAACCCTGTAGCTGCTGCAGCACAAAGAATATAGAAGGTGCTGTACGCGAGAAATGGCAGTCCTTTGAGAGCCCCGAGCGCGGCCATCAGCTTGACGTCGCCCGCTCCCATGCCGCTTAGCCGGCGGAGAAATCCGAAGAAAGCCAGTCCAACCAAAAGGCCGAGAAAACTCATGACCGGCGTCGGCGGCGTGGCGTAAAAACTCAGGCCAATACCCAGTAACGCAGTCGGATAGGTCACCACGTTGTAGACCTTACCGGAGCGAGCGTCAGTCACAGCACAGACGGCTGTAACCAGAAGCAGAATCGCTGATTGCAAAGGCATATATCGAAACCGCCGGTTGAAGCACGCTCGCGCGAGCAGTTCGAATGCAGCTCGAACTACTCGCGGCGAGTGATTTGTGACTCGGTCTGGTTGGTCAGCTATTGGCCGGTTTGTCCGAACAGATTATTAAGCTGATCCATCACGCTTTCTCTGATTAGAGGCCAGATCAAGGCAAAGAAAACGAGTAGCACAATGGCGGCGACGAACAGGAGGATGATGGCTTCGACCGTATTCATCCCTTGTTCGCACTTATTAAAGTTTTGTAATGCAACCCTGGTCTTTTGCATGAGGTCTCTGAACTTCGAGGTGGAGCGTACGAGTGGTCCAGTAGGGGCTATTGCTAACATGGCTTCTCCTGTTTTATGCGTCTCTCAATCTGAGGGCTGACACGCGAATGACGGGCGACTTCTTCAGTGCTCGTCGATGTTTCATGGAAAGGGTAACGTCGTCACCCAGCTTGTAATCTGGTAAAAACTAGCTACGTACTTCGCGATTTCCAAAATGAAGTAAGCAACAGGAACGATCACCGCACCCAGGAGTAACGCCCATTCGGCCGTTTCCAGACCGTTCTGATTGGCCCACCACGCTTTGAGTTTTATAAGTTTGTGAAGCACCGAAGAAATGTTTACCTCGATTGCCGAACTAACTTTGTTTAAGTAAAGAACTAATTGACCGAAAACGGGAATTCGTTGGACTTGCCATCCGAAGTCCAGGCTGTGAGCCAATACTGGCCACGCTTTAGAAATGCGTACTTGAGCTGTATTTGTGTATCACTAATCTTGGTGACCTGGTGCAACGGGATATAGAGAAATACCTGCGTTCCATCCTGATACCTTAGCGAGCAATAGTTAATGGTCGACAACTTCGAACCATAGAGATTTACTGTTTGCGCGTTCGGACCGGCGACCACTACGTCCGGACTTCTACGGCTAAGCGTGGGCATAGGCCCCAGCACGATCAGTGAGACCTTATTCACCGCTCCATTTTCAATCTTGACAGGCATCTCCCACTTGCCGTCGGCAGCCTGATAGGCGACGTAAAAAGTGTAAGTACCGGGTTGGCCCAGCGTAATCCTGCCCGAATAGTTATATGACTGACCCTGATTTAACGTCACGTTTGAATTGATCGGGTTGAAATCCGGACAGACGTTGTTGGGACACGTTTCTCCTACTCGTCCGGCGATGAGCACCTGGCGCATCGTGATTGGACCATTGCCGCGGTTCGTGATCGTAAACGAGCCATTCACAACCTGGCCCAGGCTGTATGGACCATTAGCGGGTGAGATCTTAAGGCTGTTCGAGACGACGACATTGGCTTTCGACTCAGTTACATTGATCGTAAGTTTATTAACCGCGCCGTTTTCCGGATCGACAGGAACGACCCACTCGCCGTTGGATTTTTGATAAGCAACGGAAAATGTATAAGAGCCTGGACGGGTGGGCGTGAGTGTGCCCGCGTACGAGTAAGTCGCCCCCGGAGACAGATCAATATTCTGTTGAGGAGTAAAATCCGGGCAGACGCCGCTTGGACATGAACCAGCTAATCGTCCCCCGGTCACGACAGTGCTCAGTTTAATACTGGCTGAACCGCGGTTGGCAATCGTAAAAGTGGTCCTGATGCTCTGACCAACAAGGTAGGGGCTTGTTGGTGAAAGTTGTAAGCTGGTCGAGACAACGACATGCGCGCATGGTTGTGGCAAGCTCAACGATATATCTCGTGAGCCCGACATCATCAGCGTTGCATAATTTCCTTTAGGTTCGGTCTTCGGATTAATTCCATCGAAAGCGCGTCCGGTAGTTCTTTCAGTGTTGACAAGCTTGGAGTTTGTGAGTTTATTGAAAAATGCTATGCCGGTTGAGTATGCGAAATCCGAGCCGACAGATTCTTGCCATCCCATATACACCGACGCCCCATTGTTTTTAAATGTATCGGCCAGCGTTTGATTACGACCATCGCTTCCGAAAGTCAAACACGCGCTCAAATACACCACCGAATTATTGAAACGTCCCTTCGCATAGTAGTTAACGAATTTTGGATTAATAGCCCAATAGCTGCCGCCATCAGAGGTTTGCACTGCAGTAATGCGACCCATGAGCCAATCAGGAAAACGTTTAATCTGACTGATGATAGTGGCTTTTTCCCCTGTAGCAATTTCAACCTGGTCGTGACTATCAACTCCGCCATGTGTTGATATATATATGACGTTGTATTGATAAAGATTCTTCATCGTATCAACGTTGGCAGCGGAATTTTTAATTGTTCGTACTTGTCCTCCGTAGGTTGACTCTAAGCAAGTAGTTGAAAGCAGTTTCGAGATTTCGTCAGACTCGTCGTAAGGAGTGAAATGCTCAAAAAAAGGAGCTAAAACTAGCGGCTTGGACTTGGTCTGACTCGTATTTCCATTACACTCGCAGGGACTTCCGGAAGAAATTGGACTAAAAGGCAGGTTGTTTAATAGCGTAGATTTTCTGCCACCGCCTTTAGTATTTGGTGGACCCGTAAGAATGTTTGCCTCCAACCCGTTCTTATAACGAATCCAAATCGTTTGTCCGTCGGAGGAAATGCCGGCGTCGCTAACATTTGATTGCTGGCGGAGATTAGTAACGACACTTGTTCTGGCTGCTTTATCGCCTAACATTCGTTGCTTGGCGAGAAAGTCCTGGGCACCATTGTGTTGTGTTTGGATTAGCTGCTCAAGTTCTCTATTCGAAGGCTGTTTTATGACTCTTATACTGAACGCATCCGACCATATCCGTCTTAAGCTCCCTTTATAAGCTGCCGTCACGGCAAATTTTATTTCAATCGAATTGGCTGGGCCTTTAAGGGCCAATTGACTGGTGTAAATGTTATCCCCGGCTAATTCGTCTCCATGAGAGCCGTCGTCGTAAAGATGGTTCATAAGCGTATTCGACGCCTCATCGATTCGAATAACCGTAATGCTGTTTGGTATCAAGTTAGAATCGGGTTTGACTAGCGCCGTGATTAATATTTGGTTAGAACTGCCGGTGAAAATTACATCAGGCACCGCCTGTGAATAGCTAATTTCCGGAGCACTCCAAACTGAACCGCACAACAAAAACAACAAAAGAACCGCAAGAATCCAACGAGTGTGACGAGAGGTTGAGAGGAGAGTTTTCATGGTAGCGGTGGGCGGTTACCGTCTGATTACTTCAAAAGATCGGCCTCCCTTAGAAGATTTAGAAACGCTTGAACGCCTTCGCCAGTTGCAATGTATGGGCCCGAACCATAATGTTGCGCGCCGTAAAAGAGAGTTAAGAATTGATCGGGTCCCTGAGTTTGGGCATGCTTTCCCGAGATTGGAATCAAAAGACGATCCATCCGAACGGTGGTTACACTTCCGCGCGCAGAACCTGTTTCGAAAGGCATGACTTCATCAAACAAGAACTCAAGGCTCTTCTGGTCATGCTTTATTTTTTCGATATCCGAGGCCCCTATGATGAGTCTTAACAGCTTGCCAGAGTCAGTCGATTTCCAGAGAGAGTTAGCACTTGCTTCGATTCGCTGAAGAACTTCAGTTGGCTGCGTTAATTCCCTTGATTGTCCGTGATCATGCAAAACAAGCCGAGCCTTCACAAAGGGCCGCTCCACTGTTAAATCATCGAGGGTAAATGAACTGCCTAAATCTGCGCCAATTATTCGGATCTGCTTAATGCCTTGTTCATATTTAATGCTAAGAAGCTCTGCTGCGTAATTCTCGCTGGTGGCGACAGCGAGATTGTTGCCAAATTTCGATTTCACGGTGCCTGTCACGTTCCCTTTCTCGTCGTAACTCATGACCGTTATTTGGTGCGAATAGGTGAGATAAGCTGAACAGGATTTGGTCATCGAGCGGAAAGTGATTGTGATTGGTCCACCATCATCAAAAATTACGTTGCTACCTGAACGAGGATGAGCGTCATACTCATTTAGGGAGACTCCCGAGCTGAGCGTTGTCGCATGCTCAAAAACGATACCCGGATATTGATCGGTTACACGAGTCGAGTCTGAGAACTCATCAAAACTCATGATGACGTGAGAACGGTCTCTCCGGGTCCGCAAATCAGAGCTCGATCTCAGTTGATTGTTATGAGCAAGAGTACTTAACGGGATGGACAGAAATAGAACGAGTAGTATTGCTGGAAATATCCGTTTACACTTTCCACAGCTGTTTAGCATGAAACCGATCCAATGGATGGAAAAGCTAATTTACGAGAAATTAAGACGCTTAAAAAGGAAACGACTCGTCGCTGTGTGCTGAGGAAAGGAACCACGGCGCAATGGACAGTGCGAACCGGTGGTTGGCTTTTGAGCCGTTGCAACGAGGGCGATACTGTTACATCGAGCACTTTAGTTTGTCAACGGCGCAACACGGTTTTTTGAATGCTCTGTTCAGGTTTCAGTTAAACTGGGTTGCGCAATCGATTGATCGTTTGCTTAAATCGGCCGCGCAAGCTGGAACCTGACAAGACAACTCGTCCTCGGCTTGATCGTATCCGAACAGTTCTCATTAGCCAGCTTAGTCAGTTGTGAGTGCCATGGTTCCTCTACCATGCCGCGTCCACCAATTCAATGAAAGCGTTTAACTAAATCTTCCAGGAGTACACAACGTGGATCGAGATGCGATTTTTAGCGTAACGCTAAGAAAGTTTCTTCTGCCAGTAGAACCCTTTCTCGATGATCCCTCCATCTCGGAGATCATGATCAATGGTCCAGGTGAGGTCTACATCGAACAGGAAGGTATGATTACTAAAACTAACATCTCCTTCGACGATGAAGCGCTCTTACACGCAGCCGCTCGCAATATTGCCCAATATACGAACAAGCGCGTTGACGAGTTAACCGCTCGCTTCGACTCTCGTTTGCCTGACGGTTCACGCGTGCACGTTGTGATGCCCAGATGTTCCCGCAAGGGGTTGTGCATCGCTATCAGAAAATTCTCAAAGACGAGTTTTACGCTCGAAGGTTTTGTCGAACGGAAATCGTTGACACCATTAGCGAAGGAGTATGTCGAGCTGGTTGTCGCACTCGAAAAAAATCTAATCGTCTCAGGCGGTACTGGCACCGGTAAAACCTCATTTCTGAATGCCATCTCCGGAAAAATTCCCTCTACCGAACGAATCCTCGTGATCGAAGATTCGTCTGAACTTCAGCTTCAACAACCGCACGTCTTGCCTTTTGAAACTGCTTCAGCCGATCGACACGGACAAGGCGCCGTCAGCATTCGGGATCTCTTTCATTCTGCTTTGCGTATGCGCCCGGATCGAATCATCATCGGGGAATGTCGTGGTGGCGAAGCACTCGATCTGATCCAGGCCATGACTTCGGGACATGGCGGCTCGATGTCGACGCTCCATGCAAACACGGCAAAAGATGCGCTTCATCGTTTGGAGACGATGGCTTTGATGTCAGGCGTTGAAATGCCTTTGACCGCTTTGAGAGCACAAGTCGCTTCGGCGGTTGATGTCATCGTGCAGTTGAATCGAATGAGCGATGGTCGAAGAATGGTGACGGAGATTGCCGAAGTGCAAACACTTAAAACCGACGGTAGTTATGACGTGACCCCTATCTTCGGTCTTGATGAAGGACGCGACTTGAAGAGCGAAGAGTTTTCACTTGTGTGGACAGGTGAGAAATCGTCCTTTGAAAAGGCATTGCGCGAGAAGGGACTATCGAACCAGGTGAATCTGACGGCGCAGCTATTTTCAGGGAAGAGCAGTAGAACGCGGAAATCTCATTCGCCTACGCGTGAGTAGTAAACTCCGATACCGATTAGGACCACCACTAAAAGTACTCCTACGGCGAGCAGGATTGGAGCCAGTGTTCGTGAGGGAGGAAGAATGACTTCGTCTATCTCTTCATCGTTTACATCGTAGTTTTCTGTTGTTGTCGTGGGAGCTGTACCTTCATCTCGTACCGTGTGATCCACACTCATCGAATTGATCGACACGTCAGAATCTTCTACAGGTAGAGTTGAAGTCTTGAATACTTCGGCTCGCGCGGATTCAAGCTCTTTTTTCGTAAGAACAATCGTTGAATCAAGTTCGACAACCGGCAACTCCGCTAACATTTCGGCGTGACTATTCACGAGAGTCATTTCACCGCTAAACGGCGGATCGCTCGCGGCCGCCAGGACTACTTCGTTTGCGACAAACTTATTGTTCGGCTGCACTATCGTCGCGACTCCCGCATCATTCAGCACAAACTGAAGCTCATTCATAAACTCTTCAACTGTGGGCGGGCGATCATCGGGATCTTTGGCCAACGCGTGAAACACGACTTCTTCAAGTTCTTTCGAGATTCCGTTGGTACCGGCGATCGGCGGCGGCGTAGTCATCAAGTGTTGTTTCATGATGGCCGCACTCGATTTGCCGTTGAAGGGGACCCGACCCGCCAACATCTGGTAGAGAATCACGCCGAGACTATAGATATCAGATCGCGAGTCGGTCCTTTCTTCAGACCAGTCTTCAGGAGCCAGGTAGACTGGTGAACGAAGCATCCCTGACGCTTTGGCCTCCGCATGTGGTCCATCGAGCGTGCCGGATTTTAAGGATGACATACCAAAGTCGCTGACTTTAATGACGCGCGGATCCGTGCCAAGCAAAATACTTCGGGGCTTCAGATCGCCGTGAACGATATCGCGCCGGTGAGCGATCGCGAGACCGGAGCAGATTGGCAGCATGTAATTATGAGCACGTAATGGTGTGATGGCGCCGCTGCCTGCTAGTTCGGTATGTAGAGTTGTTCCGGAGACCAACTCCATTACGAGGAACGGCAGGTGGCCGTCGACGAGCCCCGAATCGGTAATGCTTACGATGTTTGGATGAGGAATATTTGCAGTAGCGGTTGCTTCAATAAGAAAGCGTTTAGCTAACGCCTGGTCGTTTCCCATTAGCTCCGGCAGGATGATCTTGATCGCACAATTTGTTTGTTGCGATTGATCGCGAGCCAGGTAAACAGCGCTTACGCTTCGTTGGCCCAGTCGCTTAATGAGCCGGTAGCGGTCATTAATAATGACATTTATCGGGAGAGTAGACTTAGTCGGTTCGCCGTCATGTTCGCAGTTGCTAATCGAGTCCACAAAACACGAATGGCATCGGGGGCATTCTTTCATGAGGCGGTTTGATCAGCGACTGGCGAACCGATTGAACTGCTAAGATCGTTGCGAGAATTGACTAACCGGGCCGGCGATTCGTTGTGCCTAATTGCTTCATTTGACTCATCGAATACTGATACAGCGGACTGTTCTTGTCGTCATCTAAAAATAACAGGCCACTTAACTCATTTTCGAGAACTGCTTTGTCGCCTATCGCCTTCGCCCACGAGATTGCCTTAAGCCGGACGAGAACTTCTTTCTTTCGCTCGTTGATATCAAGGCCCGGAGTTGGTCCCTTCGCTTCCAGATACTTCGTGTACTGAGTTATCAGCTTTTGTTGAGCTGCTGCTTCAGCATTACTGGCCGAAGCTGGTCTAAACAAAAGCGCCACGACCAACAGGATGAGCGCACCGCCGGCCACAATTAAGATCCAGGGCTGCACGCCGCTTTTTGAACTCGACTTCGCTTGTAGTCCAGTCTTTCGTTCCGGGCCCAAAGTGAAACCACGCTGTACCGAAGCTGATACTTCAGGACTATTGGGATCGTTGCGGACCGTCACTGTCGGACCTTTAGGCGTGCCAAACTTTACCCGTCTGTTATTGCCGCCAGAAGATTCTTCCGCTGTCGCATCAGTGACGGTAATGCGCCGGCGCGCCCCGGCTTGACCTGGCGTAAGTGTTTGTTGAGGGTCGTCTTGATCGTTAGGTTTCATAAAATTCCGGAAGCAGGTGAAACTGAGAAAGACTTAAGAGCCTTTTGCAAAACCCGAAGCGAAACTATGGTTAGCGCAGTTGAAAGGCGATTTACCACGCTAACTGTGAATAAGTCGCCACCGAGGATTTTGATTTGGGCCAGCGAGGTAAACCGCCCTCCCCAACTGCGCTGGATTCAGCGCGACGATCATCTGAGGTGACTTTTGCAAGGGGCCTTAAGGCCATCGAAGAACCGCACTCATTAATTGAGGATGCTGAAACTACGATTTCGTGGCGGTCTATATACTACGAACGACATTGGTTCGGCAACTAAATGACCGGGCTTTTTGCAATCACTCCTTCTTCTGCACCTGATTTCAAAGAGCGACCTTCGAAAAGATCGCTCTTTGAGTCAAGGTGTTGACTACATTCCGAAGCGGTGGCGGTATTCGCCGGAACGCAGGAATGATTTGACCATCTCTGCTTCCACATAGTTGCCGTGAAACTGGTCCAACTTGTTGAGCCAAAACTCCCAGCCGCGATAGTCGACATCTTGCGGATCGTTTGGATTGCGGCGGAGGTAGCCAAAGTATTCCATCAACACAAAGGCCCGGTTCGACTCGCGCGAGCGCAAAGTTTCGTGGTCGGCAATCTTAGTTAATACATTGGCACGACCTGTTGTCGCATCGGCAGTGGAATCGAGTTCGTTTATTAACTGTTGACGTTGACTGTCAGTCAGCACGTTACCGGCACGTTGGTTCAGTTGATCGACAAACTGGGTCGACGTCAGTGTTATGGGAAACTGGCTTTGGAATTGACTGCTACCGACAAACTCGCGAGCGTAAGCTTCACGATTCGCGGCCAATTGATTTTGCCAATCACCAACACCAACTTGAACTCCATGCCCGATCTTTTGTGCGTCAGTTAAAAACTCCAGCAACCGAATAGCCGGTATCGAAGTCGTAACGTTTGGTGAACTCGCATCACCGTAAGCAACTTTATGAACGCGATACGCGAAGTAACCAACTTCCTGATACTCGATCGACAAAAAGAAAGCTGCCGAAACGTTTATTCGTTTCTCCTCTCGACACTGCAGATCGCTGCCACACGATTCGATCTCGTTGGACCAGAAATCCAGCCCGGCGGCGTCGGGTTCGCGGTTCAGAAAATCGAGATAGTGTTGTCTGACAAAGAACCTCGTTTCGTCGATCGGGTTTGTCGTTGAAGAAATTCCGTCATCGTCGATAGTGATCGTAGTTGTGTTTTGCGTTCCGACAAGTGCTCCTGAAGCGTTAGTGAGACGAACCATGAATGTCTCTTCACCCTCGGGATAAGCATCTTCAACGATCGGAATAGCAATGGTTTTTGAAGTCTCACCAGCAGCAAAATTGATTGTGCCAAACACACGCGAGTAGTCGCAGCGTGATGAAGCGGTTCCCACTGTGTGACTGCAATCGTCCCAACCTGCGGAGTCTTCCGTCGCGTAATTGACTTGTGCGGCTGCCGAGGCATCGCCAGAACGCGATACGACTATTGATACGCCGTGCTGGTTCTCCTTGGTTGAATACGACGCCTGGGCAAACTCAACCAACATAGGCGTCGGGGTTGGAGTCGGTGTTGGATCAGCGGCTGATGGAGTAAACAACGCGCCATGTGTAGCGGCGCCGGTATAACCTGATGCATCTCCACCCCAGATAATCATTTCTGATCCAGTCCAAAGTGCGACGTGTGCAGACCTTGCGCTCGGCGCACGCAATAGCGAGGTGGCCGTCCACGTGTCGCTGGCTGGATCGTAAAGTCCGCCGGTCGATGTCTCTTTTCGATTGGAGTCTGTCTTTGAAATACCGCCCCAAACAATCATGTTTGAGCCCGTCCAAATGGCCGAGTGTTTGAAGCGAGCGACCGGAACATTTGCAAGACTCGTCGGTTGCCACGAATCAGTCGCTGGACTATAGCGACCACCAGTTTCATAAATCGCGGTAGTGTTATTGAAATCCAGATCGCGTCCGCCCCAAATGATCATTTCGCTGCCGGTCCAAATCGCCGTGTGATAACGACGTGGAAGCGGAGCATTTGTTGTCGATGTTGCGGTCCATGTATTTGTCGTCGGGTTATAGCGACCACCGCTATTGAAGTGAACACTCGACGAAACACCGCCCCAAACGATCATTTCCGAGCCACTCCAAATCGCCGTGTGAAGATAACGAGCCTCGGGCGCATTCGTAGTAGTGATTGATTGCCAACTGTTGGCGACGGGATTGTAGCGTCCACCATCGTTGCGGACAGTTCCCTGAAAATCCTGACCGCCCCACACGATCAGTTCCGATCCTGACCAGACACCTGTATGAAAACTTCGGGCAATCGGAGCGTTCGTCGTCGTTATTGTGGTCCAGGTGTCGCTAACCGGATTATATCGACCACCTTCGCCGGGTGAACCAGTTACACTGCTACCCATTCCCCATACGAGCATTTCGCTGCCGGTCCACACGATCGCAATTGTTCGATCACGATTAGGCGCTCGAGGCGCCCCGACCAGATTAATTGGTCGCCACTCGTCGGTCGCCGGGTTATATCTGCCGTCCACGCTGGGACAACCGCTCAAACAACCCGGATTGGTCCCCCAAACAAGCATCTCAGTTCCCGTCCAGACGCCGTTGTAAACAGTTGGCGACGAATCGTTGTTGTTTGTGGGCGTCCATGAATCGCTGACGGGGTTATAGCGTCCACCGGTTTTGTTGTTGTCCGTGGACCAGACGATCATCAGCGATCCAGTCCAGACCGCAATGTGGTTGGCACGAGCGCTCGGCGCATTTGCGAGATTGGTTGCCGTCCACGTGTCAGTGTCGGGTCGATAACGGCCGCCAGTGTTGGTGAAGCCCAGACTCATACGTAGATCGCCGCCCCACACGATCATCTCGGTTCCGGTCCAAACCGCAGTGTGTCCGATACGAGGCGCGGGTGCATTCGTGGTTGAAGTCGCGGTCCATGCGTCGCTTAGCGGGTTGTAGCGTCCGCCTGTATTAAAGGACGAAGTGCTACTCGGTTCACGTCCGCCCCACACGATCATTTCAGAACCAGTCCAGACAGCGGTGTGTTCTTCACGGGCGGCTGGCGCATTAATAACAGACGTTGGCGTCCAGGTATTTGTGGTTGGGTTGTAGCGCGCGCCGGTGTTTAGAACGCCAAGACGAATGCCACCCCAGATGATCATTTCGGAGCCCGTCCAGATCGCCGTGTGTTTGGTGCGGCCTTCAATGCCACCGTCGGGAACAACGCGCCACGTGTCTGACGCCGGGTTGTATGCTCCGGGCGATCCGTTGCCGATCGTGTTGCAGAAATTGTTTGGGCCCGGCTTGCAGCCACCCCAAATGATCATCTCTGTGCCGGTCCAGACGGCAGTGTGTTCTTTGCGCGCGAGTGGTGCATTCGTAGTTGAAGTGGCGGTCCATGTATCCGTCACCGGGTTATAACGACCGCCAGTGTTCTCGCCGCAAAAGTCGGTCGACGTATTACAACCGCCCCAGATAATCATCTCGCTGCCAGTCCAAATCGCAGTTTGTCCGCGACGAACACTTGGCGCGTTGATTGTTGAGGTGGGTGACCAGGTGTCGGTAGCGGGGTTATAGCGAGAGCCGGAATCGGTGCCATTACCCCAGACGATCATTTCGGCGCCGGTCCAGACGACTGTGCCGGTTGAAATTGGCAAAGCGGACATGGGCCGCCACGTTCCATCGCCACCTGAAGTTTGCAGCAAACCGGGTAAGTAGTAATTGAAGTTGGGAGTGGAAATATTATTACTGAATTGATCTCGTGAGTTTTGCCACCATTGATCAAAAGGACTCGCGTGGTCCAACTTCTTATCATGCTCATAAAAACTACGGACCATTCGATCGACAAGAATCGGACGCGCAATCACCTCGGCGATGGCCTTTGGATCATTTCCCAAACTGGAAAACAACTCGCCGAGCAGTTGCGGATCTTTTGAGTGACTAACTATGCGATTGAGTTCCGACTGCAACATGTCGCCGGAAATATTCTGTCGCCAGAGTGTGGTTAGCGCATTCGACTTGCGTAACGAATCATCAACTTTCAGCGCCGCCGTCTGGGAAACAAACGCTGGCTTTGGTCCATTTGCCTCGGGCCACAACGTGTGTTGCCAGTAAACCTGATCGACTGCTTGTTGCTGCTGGACGCGATCGTTGTAGGTAAGTTCGTGGCGGAGACCGTGAGAGTCGACCGGACGAGTCAAGTTGAGACAATAGAACGAAATCAAAGCAATGATGAGAAAAGCTTTGAGGCAGAGAGCTGCTCTAACGAGTGTGGTGCTGGGCTTACGCATATAGTCCTCCCCCGGGTTCGAACGATGGATAGTAAGTTCGCGAGCGGACATACGTCCGCAAACTTAATTGAAAAGGGTATAGGGAGTCAGAGGAGGGACGGATTATAAGGAAGCAGCAAGTTATTGTCTAACACAATCGCGGAGGCTCTATTCGAAGGGGGCGTCCGTGGACGGACGCGCTCCGACAGAAGATCGTCCTCTGAAATTCTTAGATCCTATTTTGCGGTAATCACGGAATGCTATTAACACGCGAATCCTCTTCCGTCGGAGCGCGTCCGTCCCAGTCGCCCCCGCAATCCATTCGTTCCAAAAGTGGAACAAGTGGCTCTTCGTTCTCATCCAAATCTCACAACGCACTCTTAAGAGAATCCAAATCGCGCAAGTTTTAACCTCCGGGCCACCATTAGGACCGCAGGCGTCCCCGCCTGCTCGCCTGGAAACAACAATTTAAAAATCAAAGAGGTCTTGAAACGACCAGGGCAGGCGGAGACGCCTGCGGTCCTAAGAGAGTGGTCCTACTTTTCTGATCAGTGGGCACATTCATTGCACATCAACCATCGGGGATCGAGCTAACGAATCAGCTTGTTCCCTTAATGGAACACTTACCTCCCCAACAATTCTTAAGATCAAAGATGGGAGATTTTGTTATGCAGAGTTTTCGAAAATTGACCCAGACCTTGAGCGTCTTCTTGTTTGTGCTCAGTTGTCTGTTTACTGCGCATGCCCAAGTCACGACCGGCGTGGTCCGTGGTGTTATCAATGACCCGAACGGCGCGGCCGTCGCAGACGCAAAGGTGACAATCACCAAGAAGTCGACAAACGTATCGACAACTACTCAAACCTCCGGCGCCGGACAGTTTGAATTCAATAACCTCCTCATTGGCGACGACTACGTAGTAACTGTCGAAGCCGCTAACTTCAAAACGTTGACACTCTCCGACGTGAAAGTGCAGCTAAACAAAATTAACGACGTTTCAGCGCAACTCACCATCGGCGCGATCGGTGAAACGGTCACCGTAACTTCCGCTAGTGGCGAACTCGTCGACACCACGACCGCAAACTTGTCTAAAAATTTTAGCGAACGACAGGTAGTCGAACTTGCGCAAACGAATGTTGGCGGCGCGTTTGGCGGTGGCGTTAATAATCTTGCCTTGATCGCGCCCAATGTTTCGAGTTCCGGCGGTGTTGGCGCTGGTTCAGGTGGATCGATTGGTGGCCAACGTCCGCGCAACAACAACTTCATGGTTGATGGCGTGGACAACAACGACAAGTCTGTAACTGGACCACAAATCTATGTTTCGCCCGAAGTGGTTGCCGAGTTTTCTTTGTTGCAGAACCAATTCTCAGCAGAGTTTGCGCGGTCCAATGGTGGACAATTCCTGACTGTAACCAAGACGGGAACGAACGATTTTCACGGTTCGACTTATGCCTTCGTTCGCAATCGTTTTTTGAACGCGCTCGACACGCGCCAGATTGAAGATGGATTTGTGCGCGAGCGAGACGTTCCGGGCACGCAGTTCTTACCTCGCTTCGACTTATTTCGTGGCGGGGCTAACCTCGGCGGCCCGATATACGCTCCTCATTTTGGTGAAGGTGGACCAAAACTTTGGAGTGGTAAAGACAAGCTTTTCTTCTTCACTTCTTATGAACGCCTGCACGTCGGATTTGGTGCTGCTCCGGCTGGCCTCACTGCTCTGACGGCAGCAGGCTTGGCAACCGTGGCGGGAACCGGCGGCGTGTCTGCTACAAACCTGAGCATCTATCGCCAGTTTGTACCCGTCGCTGCAACTAACAACGCGGGTACGATCAACTTCTGCCGCGTGAGACCAGACGCGAATGGTGTTTGTTCGGCTGCCAATACATTGGCCTTGCCGGTTGGCACAGTCGAGTTGCCACCGCAACCGCAGTTCAACAAGCAGAACAACTTCGTTCTCAATATCGACTTCACGCAAAGCAGCAAAACGCAACATCACGGTCGTTGGAACCAAACCGACAATTACGGTGTCGGTCTTGCCGGCCTGCCAATCTTCAACGAGCCCGTGCCAAACAAGCAGCGCTTGTTCTCATACACCTTGCTGCACCAGTTCACGGCGAAGTTAACCAACGAAATGCGGCTTGCTTATCGGCGCTCGGATAGCTCTTTTCCGGTGACTACGCCTTTTAATTTTCCTGGTTTGGATACGACCTTTCCCAACATCACCCTGGAAGATCTCGGAGTGATAATTGGACCACCGGGAAACTATCCGCAGACCGGCGTTGAGAACAACTATCAGATTGTTAACAACATGACTTACATCGCGGGTTCTCATTCGTTGAAGTGGGGTGGCGACTTCCGCAAGATCATTTCACCACAAACTTTCACGCAACGATCGCGTGGTGACTATGATTATTCTGAGTCGCAGTTCTATTTCTACGACGTAACTCCCGACGTAGTTGCGCAACGCAGTGTTGGCGACGTCGTTTACTACGGCGATCAGAAAGTCTTCTATGCGTTTGTGCAGGACGACTGGAGGTTTCGTCCCAACGTTACACTCAATCTTGGCGTTAACTATTCCTATCAACAGTTGCCGCAGGGTACGAAGTTGCAGGCTTTGAATTCGATTGCTTCGGTTCCGGGCTTGATTGAATTCAATGCTCCCAAAGCGCAAACGGGCAACTTTGGTCCAAAGTTAGGCTTTGCTTATTCGCCAAACTTTAAGGGCGGAATGCTCGGTCGCATCCTCGGCAGCGAAGGCACAACCTCGATTCGGGCCGGTGTTTCACTCGCTTACGACTACATCTTCGACAATCTCTACATTCTTTCATTGCCGCCCCAGGCGCAACAGACGATCGATCAAACTGGTCCACCCTACGCGCCAAATTATCTGGGCAATGGCGGAATCAGAAATATTCTGGCGCCGACCGGTAACAACGCGACCGCCGCTCGTGCTGCGACGAGTGCGTGGATCGCCGATCAGGATGTTCCATATTCGTTGACTTACACGGGAAGCTTTCAACGCCAGTTTTCCAACAACTATTCGATCGAATTGCGTTACCTCGGAACACGTGGTGTTCACCTGTTAACGCAGAATCGAATCAATCGTCAGAACAAAGCCGGCGGCGCTTTCTCGGGCTTGCCGACATTTCTTACCGCTCCTACGCAAGCTCAACTCAACGCCTTGACTCTGGATCTGGACCAGATTCAGGCGCGTTCTAACTTTGAGCCGCGTTTCGAGGCGGCCGGCTTTACAAATCCGGGCAGCCTCGTTGGTTATCTCTCCAACGGCAACTCAACGTATCACGCTGCTTCCGCGCAGTTGGTTCGGCGCTTCTCACAAGGTGTGCAATTGACTGCTGCTTATACCTTAAGTCATTTGATCGACGATACTACTGCGGAAGTGAACACCACGGTGCTCAGTCCGCGTCGTGTCGAAGATTTCCAGAACCTGCGGACTGACCGGGCCGACTCAGCGCTCGATCGCCGTCATCGCTTTGTCACTTCGTTCCTTTATGAAGTGCCATTCTTCAGGAACAGCAGCAACGGTTATGTGCGTTCGCTCGTTGGCGGTTGGACTTTTGCAGGAACGTACACGGCTGAAGCAGGCGAGAAGGCGACTGTGCTTTCCGGTATCGATTCAAACCTGAATAGCGACGCAGCGGGCGACCGCACGATCAGAAATACAAATGGTGTTCGTGGAACAGGCAGCACAGTGACGGCACTTTGTCGGTTTGCTGCTTGCGGCACACCAGGCGCTGGTCCAATCGTCGCATACGTGGCCGACAATCCGAATGCTGAGTACATTCGCGCGGGCCTGGGCGCAGTTTCCAATTCCGCGCGCAATACACTGCAGTTGCCGGGAATTAATAATCTCGACTTCTCGGTGTTCAAAAACTTCCGCATGGGAGAAACGCGACGCATTCAGGTCCGCGCTGACTTCTTCAATGCGTTTAATCACCCGCAGTACATTCCTGGTTCGCCAAACGACGTGCAGCCCGTAACGACCATTACAGTTGGTCAGGTCAATACGATCACTGCGCAGACGATCAGCTTGGGGAATCCAAATGCGGCCACCTTCAATCGCGCCGATCGCGTGTTCCTTAGCAATCCGCGCGTGATTCAGTTGGCTTTACGCTTCGACTTCTAAGTCGAAAGAATGTCCGATATGCTTTAGGCTCGTCGGGAGTTAGGAAAAGACTAACCACGAAGGCACTAAGCCACAAGTTAAGAAAAGTTCTGTTCTGGATCTATTTGAGTCTTAGTGCCTTTGTGGTTAGTCTTTTCCTAACTCCCGACAAGCTAAAGCATATCGGACAATGAAATTCTTTCTAAGCACATTGGTTGTTCTGCTTTTCGCGGCGATCTGTTACGCGCAAGATCCGGCGAAACAGATCGCCGCCGCTACTACCGATCTCGAAAAGCAACTTCTGAAAGCAAGCATCTCAACTGAACTAAAACAACAATGCGCTAACGATATCGCTGAAGCTCGGGCGAACCTCAAACGTGATTTCGTTTTGCTAAGTCTTTACAACTTACGGACCTGCCAACTTGAACTAGCTTCACGTGCCTTCGCCGCGGCGAGGACGAACATAAAAACGAACAACGAATTCGAGCAGCAGTGGCAACAACTCAACGCCCAATTAGCCGAACGAGAAAAACTGCTTTTTCAACCAACTCGGAAACCTGTTCCCGCTATTCTGACGGCGCTCACTCAGTTGTCACAAATCGAAATCAGGGAATTTCAGCAAACGAGCCGGCAGGCCGTGGCCAACAACAACATCGCGGAAGGTCTCTATCTGCTGGGCCATGTCCCGGCAAATCTTGACTTTGCGACCTTCGCGCGCAGTCTTCATTTGCCGGCGCCGAAAACAGCAGCGACCTTCAGATCATTGGCGCCGGAACTAACTAAGCTCGAAGCAGCGGCACTACGCACTTTTAAATCCGCTGACAAGAACAGTCAGCCACAGTTCGAACGACTGAAAGCGAGTTTGAAAAGTGCAAATGAATTGAACAGCGCGTCGTTGTATGAAGGAGCATTGCTGAAGTATCTGGAGTCGGAATTGTATTTTGGACTGATCATTACCTCGGCGGAGAAGGAAGATCTCGAACACCTGCAAGGAAGGGCTGATGAGGCAGAACGGCCGCCGCCGACTGGAAAAGTGGACCATAGCATCGCGGCGCTTTTCGCGCAGATGGCCCAGGCTTCATTGAAGCCGGCAGCGGGCGGAATGCCGACGCAGGCCCAGATCAAGCAAGCGGTGGTAATCCTGAATCTCGTGCTTCCGAGTTATTACGAGTATCGGAAAGTCAGTACCGTAACGCGGTAGCGTGGGATCGGTCTGATTCTTAACGCGTACCCGACGGTACTGACAACTTCACTTTCAACACCACCGGATCTTTCAACTTCTCTTCAGGCGCAAGCTTGCCGGTTTCGTCAACCATTCCCCACTGACTATTCGCCACGAAATAAAACTCATCTTTCACCAACACGCCGAGCGTCGGTTCATCAAAGACGGGATTGTTGACTTCAATTATTTCGAAGCGATTGAAGCGACCCAGATCTTTACTCAGCGTCATTTTGATAACGCGTTGTGGATCGACTCCATTTTGCACGCCGATGAGTGAGCCTTTGTAGTAGTAGAGACCGTCGATACCGAGTTGAGTAAAGTCAGACTTGATTTCCCGTACCTTCTTCGTAGTCAAATCGATTAGAAAGACGCCCATTGAATAATCGGCGACGAACATCTGTTTCTGATCGGGTGTGAAGTCGAGACCTTGTAAAGAAACAAAAGGTGGTCCTTCGAGAAAAGTTTCGATCTGACTCGAGTCGTGTTTAATCACATAAATGATTGGCGTCGCGCTGTCAGTCGTAAATACATCGCCCGCTGAGTTGATGACGAGATCTCCAAAGAAGTGGGGTTTCGTTGTATCCGCTGGTTGATACCTCGCCAGCAGCTTGCCGGTCTTTAGATCAAACTTAATGATGGCGGTCTTGCCTTTGTCAGCCGGATCGAAGTTTGACATTTGCGGATGCGCCGACGTGCAAACCCACAAAGCACGTCGTGCGCGATCCACTTTCATTCCCAGCACACTCCATAGACCGACCGTCTCGTCCGCGAAAACTTTCGACTCGCCATTTTTCGCGACGCTGAGAATTCTTCGTTTGTAAACGCTGCTCAAATAGAAGACGCCGGTGTCTTCATCGTAAGCGACGCTTTCCGGAACGAGTCCTTTCTCCTTGAGAGTGAATGCCGGCGTACTACTGATTTTCGGTTCTTTGTTTTGTGCGATCCGACTGATGAGCGCGCCAAACTCCGGTGATGTTTGGAGTAAGCGAAGATCCGGATTAGCAGCAACCGGTGGCAGTAAACCCATTTCTGCTTGTTTGCGCAGCACCGCTATCGCGTCGCTCGACTTGCCGTTCAAAGCGTAAGCGACGGCGAGGTTGTACATGAGTCTCGGGTGGTTTGGTCGCAACTCGGCGGCGAGTTTTATGTTGTCGAGAAATGCCTCGTAGTTTTTCTCCTGGTAAGCCTTGCGCGCCGCCGCTTCGTAGTAGCGCGCGTCTTTATCAGCTTGCGCAAACGTGAGACTGGAAAGGACAAACAGAAACGTAAACAAAACCAGCAGACGAATGAACATCGACTTCTCCCGCAACAGAGTTTAGGACCGCAGGCGTCCTCGCCTGCCGATCGATTACAATTCCCCAGTTTTATATTAAGCCACGTCGGCAGGCGAGGACGCCTGCGGTCCTAATTTGTGGCGTTTAATCTTGGTGTTGAGTGTGGTCACTTTCACGCCCAGTAAACGCGCTGCTTTACGCTGGCGACCGCCTGTTTTAGCCAGCGCGCTGCGAATGATCGCCGCCTCAAAACTGTGAACTTCCTTTTGCAAGTTGAGTTCAGATACTTCGTTTGCGGCCAACTCGCGTTCCAGCGATTCAACCTGGCTGAGCAATGTCATCGCCAGCACCTTCAACGACGCGATGCGCACTTCTTCAACACTGGGGGAACTGACTTTCGCCAGGTGGATGTGACCGTTACCGCTGTTGAGTGTATCGATTGATATTTGGCTTAGCATGATTCCCCCTGCCTGGTTGAGATCTTGAAGAGTTTCAATTTGGCGTTGAGCGTTGTTGTATTCAGCTTGAGCAGCCTGGCGGCTTTGACTTGCGAGCCGCCGGTAATACGCAAAGCGCTCTGAATGAGATTGATCTCAAACTGTTCAACCTCGTGATAGAAGTCGAAATGGTCATCAATCGGCGGCAGCTCGATGGCGCTGAGATCTTCAACGGCGGCGTTCAGCGACGAAACGAGACTGTTGATATTGGCAAGTTTGGTGTTGAGCAACTGGCCTTCGGAGGCGGGTTGGGGAGTGGCAGGAATTATGATTAAGGATTCAGTTTGCATTGTCTTGACCTCGAATTCTTCAAAATTATCGAAGCCAAAATCTAAGTTTTTGGGTGAAAAATTGTCCTAGAAGATCTTTGATAATTTGCTGATAGATTTCTAAAACGGGACAGAAGGCAGAAGGCAGAAGGCAGAGGGCGCAGGAGAGTTAGAGGTCACAGCTCAGCGATGGGGTGACACAACCGGTTTCACCGCGAAGCGGTGACGTCCCAAAGCCTAGGGTTGTTTCAACCATAGGTAAGCCGCGTCAAAAAGGTTCAACCACAACGTGGTTGCGTCTGTCTGTTTACAACAATCTCCGATGCATCGCCGGGCGCAACCCGTTCCGGGTTGGTCAAACACGCACGCCGTTCCCCAGGGTTGAGGCAACCCTGGGCTTTGGGCTGTCACCGCGTTGCGGTGAAAACACGCACGCTGTTCCCCAGGGTTGAGGCAACCCTGGGCTTTGGGACGTCACCGCGTTGCGGTGAAAACCAAACCCCCACACACAACCAACACAATGCCACCCGTACGCTCAACCAATCGCAAAATCACCGATCCACGAACCACCGCTGCCCATCATTCACCACTAATCACTAAGCCTGACAACTGACCCCTGATCCCTAACCCCTGTCTTCCACCGTTTCGTACAAACACACGAACTCTTGCAACCTCTGCACTATTTAAATTTTGAATTGAATTATTTAGAGTTTAGTCCAGCAAACCGCAGTCGAACTGCCGCCATCTAAAGTTCGTTTTCCATAGCAGGTTGCTCTCGGGATTTTGTCTCTATAGTCCGCTCTTCGGTTGCAATAGGTCGACGGGAATTGCACGAGAGCGACGGTTTCGACCAGGCAAAGAGTTGAAATGCGAGGCGAGTTTTGAGCCTGCACGTCTAACGATCGGTTGCGCGACCGTCGACAAGCAAAGCCTTCACCCACCTCGATCTCGAGTCTACGCCTGAACTCTGACAAGAGTCCTAAAAGCGTCCTGATAAAGTTCTGATAAGAAGCTAAGTACGAAGCCCACAGCTCTTCGTCCTTAGCGATTTTTCTTCTTCAAGGCCCGGAAGTTATGAACCAACGCGCTCTCCACTACTACGAATTTGGTCCTTTCCGACTCAACGCTACCGAACGTTTGTTGCAACGTGGCAGCGATCCAGTTCCACTCACGCCAAAAGTTTTCGACACGCTGTTAGTGCTGGTCGAAAACAGCGGACACGTTCTCGAGAAGAACGAATTGATGCAACAACTGTGGCCTGACAGCTTCGTCGAAGAAAGCAGCTTGACGCAGAACATTTCACTGCTCAGACGCGCGCTTTCCGATCCTGGCGTGGAAGAGAACTACATCGAAACGATTCCGAAGCGTGGTTACCGGTTCGTCGGGTCAGTGCAGGAACGTAGTGAAATCAGCAACGGCAACGGCCATGCGGTTGAAAAAGTAGAAACTGGACCAGACAACACCATTCACGTTAGCTCTGTTCCGGCAACTTCACCCCCAACACCGTTCGCAAAGAAGTATGCCGTCGCGCTATCGGCCGTAGTTGTAGTTGGAACTTTGATCGCCGCTTTTTATTGGTATCGAAATCATCTACGCGCTGCCAACTTTGCGCCGCGTTCGGTGGCAGTGTTGCCGTTCAAGACGATCGGGACCAACAGTGAAAACGATCTGTTAGGTCTGGGAATGGCCGACGCAATGATCATTAAGTTGAGTCGACTCGATCAACTGACAGTTTTGCCGACCAGTTCCATTTATCGATTCACCAATCGCGATCGCAATCCGGTTGCAATTGGAAAAGAATTGGGAGTCGAAGGGGTGTTGGACGGGACCGTACAACGTGACGGTGATTGGGTCCGCGTTACGGCCCAGTTGATTCGCTTAAGTGATGGCAAAACTGTGTGGTCCGGAAAGTTTGACGAGCGTTACAACAGCATCTTCACTTTGCAGGATTCGATTTCGGATCAACTGTTGAGCTCTCTTTATCCTCAGGTTGCTGGAGAGCAAAAAAAGAAGGCCCATCTGACGGACAATACGCAGGCCTACCAGAATTACATAACCGGCCTCTATTTTTGGAACCGGCGAACAAAAGACAATCTGAGCAAGGCCATCAGCTATCTGGAACAGGCAGTTGCCCAGGACCCCAATTTTGCCGAGGCGCATGCGATTCTCGCTGATTGTCACTACCTGCGTTTGACCGACGAGTATGCCGCCGGTGGTTCGCCTGAGGAGTCGTTGAAACAGGCGAGGATATCGGCGGCGAAAGCGCTCGAGTTGGATGATTCGCTGGCTGAAGCGCACACCGTGAACGCTGGTCTAAGACTTTCCGATCGAAACTTTGAGGGAGCGGGACGCGAGTTTCAGCGCGCGTTGGAGTTGAACCCGAATTACGCAGTGGCGCATGTTCGTTACGCCTACTTCTTATATTCTTCACGACTGTTGGACCAGGCGCTATTTCATATGCGGCGCGCCCAACAACTCGATCCGGTTTCGTCTGTCACCAACGGCGCCCTGGCTGGAATGCTCTATAGCGCGCGTGATTACGATGAGTCGATTCGCTATTCGAAAAAAGCTTTGGAGCTTGAACCCACGACGTTAGCCCCGCAATTGAATCTGGGCGAAGCATACGTGCAAAAGCGTATGTTCAATGAAGCGCAGGCGGCATTTGAAAACGTACGCTATACATCACCTGATTATTATTGCTGGGAGATGGCCTACTCGTATGCGCTTGCCGGAAAACGCGCGGAGGCCGACCGGATGTTGGCCGAATACGAAAAGCGAAGTTCAGACGGCTACCGCATGCACTACAACTACGCGCTGGTCTATGGGGCGATGGGTGAAAAAGACAAGGCGTTTGCCGAACTCGATCAGATGAATGCCGGACCATTCATGCTGGCAGGCGTGAAGTATGATCCACAGTTTGATCCGCTCCGTGGTGATCCGCGGTTTCGGGAGTATATGAAGAAGCACGGGCTGGAGTGAGATTTGGATGAGCCGGATTTGTGGACCAATTCCATCGACTGCCGTCTATGGAATTTGTAAGCCAGGAATCCACTGACTGCGCAGCACTGGATTCGTTATCATGCGCGCGTGAACGACGATCGCAACAACCGGCGCTTCCTCGAATTCCTGAGTCTCTCACTGCTGCTCGGTCTCATCGCTGCCGTCGGCGCGCTACTATTTTTTGCGTGGCTCAGCAATGAAATGCTCGCCGGTGAAACGGCCCACTTCGATGCAATCACGCGCGACTTCATTCATCAATTTGCCTCTCCAACTCTCACCGCCACCATGCGTGGTATCTCGTTCATCGGTTCCAGTCTTTTCCTAACCACCGCATCGATCGCGATGTTCATCTGGTTCATGTCGCGACACGGGCGGCGTGACGCCTATCTCTTTGGCATCACCATGCTGGGCGCTGCGATTCTAAATACAACGCTGAAACTTACCTTCAAACGCCCGCGACCGGTTCCATTCTTCAATCTACTCCCACCAGAATCGTTTAGTTTTCCGAGCGGACACTCGCTCGCAAGTTTCTGCTTCTTTGGCGCGCTCGCCACGATACTTGCTGCGCGCATTCACAACCGAACGATCCACTTCACTGTTTGGATCATCGCGTCCATTCTGGTTTTCTCAATTGGTCTTTCGCGGATCTATCTCGGAGTGCATTACACGACGGACGTGTTGGCAGGGTTTACCGCAGCGTTGATCTGGATCTTAACGGTGGGCTTTGTTGAAGGACGGATCGCAAGATTCCGAGAACGACGCCAAATCGCCGATATACATTAGAGCCTCTTTGCAAGAGGCGCGTTAGTGGTGACAGAGTCAGTACCACCTCGCGGTCCCCCTGCTA
>DATDMC010000006.1:0-37507 GCA_036518995.1 Pyrinomonadaceae bacterium
CGCCCTTTTCTGTCGGAGCGCGCCCGTCTCGGTCGCCCCGATCGAGTAGAGGAGACCTATCAGCATCATCAACTCCGCCGCTAATAAGAAAGGGCTTCCAAATCGGAAGTCCTTTCTTATTGAATCGTAATGGTGCACCCGGCATGATTCGAACATGCGACCCCCTGATTCGTAGTCAGGTACTCTATCCAACTGAGCTACGGGTGCGTGGAACGTTTTTGTACCACAAGAGTTGAGAAACCAGCAAACACGCACAGGCGATTGTGTCTGTAATCTCGTGGTCAACGTTGATCGACCCACCCGCTACCGCGAGGTGGTACTGACTCTATCGACTGCGAAGTTGTCCTACCGTCCAAAATACCCGGGCTTGGTGCGGGCTGTTAGATCCTGATTTGGAACTTCGATCCGGATCTCGTGCCATTTGCCACGGGTGCGATCGTTGTTGGCCTGGTAAGAGAGGGTGTAGAGGGTGCGGATGCTGGCGGCTACTTCGCGATAGAGCAATGCCATTTGTTCGAGCTTATTGATCTCGTTGAGTCGACCGCCGGTGCGATCGGAGAGTGCTTGCAGACGCAAACGCGCCGCGGTGTAGATGCCGGTAATATTTGGATCCTGTAGGGGCAAACGTTTCGGATCGCCTGATGGCAGTGCAAGTGGAAAGATCGACACTCCCAAGCGGTCGGCAAACGCAAGGATTTGATTTAACTCAGGAGTACCTTTTTCTTTGACGGTCGCAATCGCTTGCTCGTCTGTTTGTACATTCACGAGATTACGGCGGTCCACCCCGCGCATTTCCGTATCGAGACCATCAGTCAGGACCACGATCGCCTTGCGCCGTTTTCCTTCTTTGTCTAACTCACGCAGCGCGTATCGCAACGCTTCATAAAAACGTGTCTCGCCTTTACCGTTGGCGATATCGATCGCATAAGCAATCTTTTGGCGATCGGTGCTGAAGCCAATCAGGGTTTTAACTTTGGTGTCGAACTGAACCACCGAAACCCGATCGTCCGGCGCGAGCGCATCAAGAAAACGTTGACTCGCAAGTTTCAGTTGTTGCCGGAAGTTGATCGTTGAGCCTGACATGTCCAACAACAGGACCAAACTAAACGGCGCTTCGACCGGTTCAAAGCGCTGAATGGTTTGTTTGACGCCGTCCTCGTAGACAGCGAAATCATTTCGCGTTAACGACGTGATCGGATGTCCCTGTTTGTCGACGACGCCAATGTTCAGTTGTACGAGCGAAGTTTCGGTGCGAATGACATCGTCGTCAGGATCCTGAGCGCGCGACACCGACTGTGTGCCTAGTACAAGCAAACAGAGAAAAATCCACATGATTGGACGGCGAAAAAAGGTTGTGAAATGCATGCGAAAAATAGTCCGGCGAGTATGCCCGCCTGTCGGAAAATGGTCAAACGGTCGGACGCTTGGAAGGTGGCGAGAGTTGCTTGTTCGACTTGAGTGAGGTCGTTATATAATTCGCTTGATTTCATAATGATTGTGGACAAGTGCAGTTAGGAAGGGCGGTTTACCCCCGCTCTTCAGAAAAAGGTATTGCTGAAATTGAAAAAGAGCGGGGGTAAACCACCCTTCCTAACTGCACTAGTCGAAGATTCCCTTGAATTTAGAGGGCTATTAATCTCAATTGAAAGGAACCTCACTTCGTGTCATTCCTCGCTCTTTACCGCCCAAATTTTTGTGCCGAGTGTGGCGACAAGATCTTTCGCTTGCGTTGGCCTATCTGGACGAATCGAAGGTTTTGTGAGGACTGTAGCCCGAAATTTCGGCGCGTCCACTGGACGCGAAAGCTCCTCGCCGTAGCTGGTGTTCTGGCGTTGGGATTCGTGGTTGGCCGGGCGATCCGCCGACCTGCGCCACCGCTCGTGATTCAACGAAATGTCGTAGCCCCCACGCCTGCCGAGAAAGAGAACCAGCCATCGACTTTAGTTGACGATGCGTATATCTGCGGCGCCAGGACCAAGAAAGGCACGCCGTGTTCGCGACGCGTTCATGGGCCAGTACGATGTTGGCAACACAAGGGATTGCCGGCGATGGTGCCATTGGAGAAGTTGAAGATTAAAGAGTGAAAGAAGTCTTAACCACTAAGGCACAAAGACACAAAAGCACGAATTAGAAAAAGAACTGTTGCTCTCTCTTTCTTTTCGTGCCTTCGCGTCTTAGTGGTTAAGCCGTCCTCAGTTCGATCGGCTTGTTGAACTTGAATTCGGCGTTTTCACTGGTGCTGCCGGTCGCGGCGGGAGTTTAACCGGCGTCTTGATCTTCGCCATGATCTCCGTGATCGCCCGCTCCAGTTGCGGATCCTTACCATTGATGACTGACTGCGGATCGTTGTCGACTTCAATATCCGGGTCGACACCGTAACCCTCAATGATCCACTCGCCATTCTTGTTGGCTAAACCGGATTCAGGAACGTTCACTGTGCCGCCGTCGATCAACTGACCGCGATTGGTTATGCCAACCACTCCACCCCACGATCGTTTACCGATTAGTGGTCCAAGTCCGGCTTCGCGGAACATGGCGGGGAAAATGTCGCCGTCTGACGCCGAATTGCCGTCAAGGATCGCGACCATTGGTCCAATAAACGCGCCATCGGGATAGGTGGCCGCTTCATCGCTGGTACGCGAGTAGTTAAGCGCGAGCACTTTGCGCCGCAGTCGCTCAATCAGCATTCGTGAAATGTTGCCACCGCCGTTGGCGCGCACGTCGACAATCAACGCTTCTTTCTTAAGCTGCGGGTAGTACCACTTGATGAACTCACGAATGCCAGCCGCTCCCATGTCGGGAATGTGCAGGTAACCGACTCGACCATTTGTTTCCTTGTTCACGCGTTCGCGATTGGTGTTGGTCCAATCGAGATAGATCAGATTGCTTTCGTCAGTTACCGGGCGATACGAAACGATCCGCGCGCCCTGCATCGACGGCGTCTTGTTGAGGGTCAACGACACCGGATTGTCCGCTTTATTTCTCAACAGGCGATAGGGATCGTCGGTCGCTTTCAACTCCTGGCCATCGATCGCCAACACGTAGTCGCCAACGCTCGCATTAACTCCCACTTCAGTTAACGGTGAACGATAAATATCTTCTTCGTTCTCTCCGGTGAAGATCCTGGAGATGCGATAACGTCCGGCTTGCTTATCAAGTTCGAAGCGCGCGCCCGGAAGTCCTGAACGCGGGCGGGGTGGAATGTTGAAGTCGCCGCCATCGATATACGCGTGTTGAATGGTCAACTCAGAAATCATTTCCTGAATAACGTAGTTGAGATCCGAACGATGGGCCACGTACTTCAGTAACGGCTTGTATTGTTCACGCAACGCTACCCAATCAAAGCCGTGCATGTTTGGAACATAGAACCAATCGCGATAACGACGCCACACCTCATTGAAGATTTGGTTCCACTCTTCGGCGGGAACGCGGTCGACATAAAGATTCGCCATCGACACGGTCTTGCGAGAACGTTCAATTAGCGCGGCGGTGGTGATGTCGTAAAGGTTTACGGCAGGTCCCTGAAAGACGAGCACTTTTGAACCATCATCGGAAAGCACATAACCACGCGCGTCGTCAGCGATGGTGGTCTCCTTACGGTCCTTTAATGAGTACATGCGGAGCGCCGTGGGCCGATCTGGACCACGACCGTAGTAGCCGGCGCCACCAACTCCATAAAGAATAGAACCTGTTCTCGCGGCGAGGTTGCCGTAGTTGTCCGCAGGCAACGGGAAACGAGCAACACGACTGGAAATACCATCGAAGTCGAGCGCCAAGTTGGCGGGTGGTTTTGCCTCCGGGGCTGCAGCCGTCTCTGCTGGTTTCTCCGTAACGGGTTTCGGTGCATCGCCGACTGTCACTTCGTCGCTCTCTGGCGGAAACGGATGCTTAACATCTTTGCGAAGTGTCATCGCATAGATGTAGGTTGGACGATTGAGTGCGTAGTTGAATTCGATTGATGACAACTGCGGACTGAACTCGCGATCGCTCAGAAAATAAAGGTAATTGCCCTGCGGATCCCAAACCGGCGTGTAGGAATTAAACGTATCGTCAGTGATGCGTCGCACCTGTTTGTCCGCTGCGCTCCAAACATAAACAGACGCGAAAGGAGTTGTGCCGGGCATACTGAACGCGAGAAAGTTGCCTCTCGGCGACCAGACATAATCGCGAATTTGACCGCGACTCGAGTCGGCAATCTCAGTCATCTTTTTGTCATTCAGCGTGACGACATAAAGCTTGCCGTCTTTATCACTGAACGCGATGCGTTGTCCGTCAGGCGCCCATTCGGGTCCGAAACGCATTGCGCTTCCGCCCTGGGTGATCTGTTCGGCCGGCTTCGATCCATCTTGTGGTTCGATGTAGAGCTCTTCTTCGCCTGATCTGTCGGAGATGTAAGCGATACGCGAACCATCGGGTGACCAACTGGGCCACTTATCATGTGCGCCGGACGAGTCCGTCAGATTGCGCGTTGGTCCCTTTTCAATCGGCACGGTGAAGATATCGCCCCGCGCGGAAACCACCACACGTTCACCCTTTGGACTTAGACCAACCGACTCAATTAAGTTTCCGGCAAACACTCGACTCGGTCGCCGCGCGATTCCTTCATCAGGAACAGTGATCGAGATAGGAGTGCTTTTGCGGGTCTTAACATCGAGTAGTTGAAGTTCACCATTCAACTCATAAATGATCTGACTCTGTTCATCCGAACTGGGCCAACGTACATCGTAAGTGTGATTGGTTGTTATCTGCGTGGTTTTTCCGCTGGGTACGTTATAGGCGTAGATGTTGAAGTGACCATCACGATCGGAGTCGAAGAAGATCGTGTCGCCAATCCACATTGGATCGCGAGTAGCGCGTGGACCTTCAGTGATGCGCTTAGCGGCGTTTGATTTCAAGTCGAAGATGTAGAGCGCGTTTGCCTGTCCGCCGCCGTAACGTTTTTCGGAGCGGAAGTCGCGCGACTGTGGTGAGTAAGCGATCTCGTTTCCAGTTGGCGAGTAATCACCCGAACCGGCTGTCGGCATGGGCAAAGGCTCCGTTGGCCCACCATCGATCGAGACTGAATAGAGGCGCGCGATGGGCGTGGCCCACGAATCACGAAGTGAACGAAAGAAGATGCGTTTGCCGTCGTTGCTCCAACCGTAGACTTGATTGTCCCAACCCCAACGTGGCGGCAAAGGACCTTTGGCCGGATAGAAAGTTAACTGCCGCGGCTCGCCGCCAGTGGTGGGAATTACGAAGACCTGTTCGTCGCCGTCGTATTGTCCGGTGAACGCGATCCACTTTCCGTCCGGCGAAAACTTGCCAAACAGTTCAACGCCAGGATGTGAAGTTAAGTGAGTTGCACTGCCGCCGCTTGAAGAAGCAGTCCATAAGTCACCGCCGTAAGTGAACACGACGCGATCGCCGTGGATGTCAGGAAAGCGCAGTAATTTGGTTTGCGCATAAGCGGTGGTCGAGATGAGTGCCGCGGCCAAAATGAGGCCGGCACGAGCAACGAGTTTGCTAAACAAGGAGTACCTCCGTTAAGACAGATCGATGTTGGCGTCTGGGGAGACGTTAGTTGTGAGCAGGCAGAATGGATACAGTTTGATATTACGGTTAATTGCGTTACGAAGTTTACCGCGAAGCGAAGGCGGTTGCGACAAGATTTTCAAAATAACAGGATGGATTCAACCGCGAAGGCAGTTACGTCGCAAAGCCCGGGGTTGTTCAACCCCGGGGAGATAGCGAGAGAGTTTCAACCGCGAAGCGTTGCGTCGGGTCACGTTACATTGGGCGGGCTCATAGCTCAGCGTTACCCGACGCTACGGCGTGACGGTACTGACCTCATCGCTACGGACTACTGACGACGGGCTACCGACCTCTGCTCCCTGACCCCTGACCCTATTTCATTTCCGGTTTTTGAACGCATCATTCAGTTCCGTGTGTCGACTCGTCAATGGAACTTCACGACCGTCGATAAACAGATACTTGATATGCGTACGTATCTCCAGCAAGTCCCCGTCAGTTACAACCAGGTTGGCCATCTTGCCAACTTCGATTGAACCAAGTTTGTCGGCGACGTTCATGATCTGAGCTGGATACAAAGTCACAGATTTCAGCGCGTCTAATTTCGACAAGCCAAAGGCCGCGGCGAGACCCGCTCGTTGCGGAAGATTTCTGACTTCCATTCCCGGATCGCCACTCGAGATACAGAACCGCACACCGGCTGCTTGAAGTTTCGCCGTGTTTTCGTATTCCACGTCGTAATTGTCGTCGTCACGATTGGGCAAGCCATAAATGCCCGTGACGATCACCGGAACATTTTTCTCCTTCAACAGGCTGGCGACTTTCCACGCATCATCGCCACCCTGAATTATCGGTTTCAGTTTCATCTCTTCCGCAAACCTGATCGAGCCGCGGATTTCCGCTTCCGTGTCGGCCCGGAAGATGACTGGCTGCAAACCGCGTACGTAAGGCACGAGGGATTCTAGGACAACATTCACATCAGGTCGCGGGAGTGAATTGTCTTTCGCGTAAGCGTCTTTCGCGCGTCCATAAGCTTCGGCGTCGCGCAAGACTTTTCTGATCTCTTCCAACTGCCGTTCGCTCTGCGTCAGGGCATCGGCAAGATTGAACGGTGGACGAAAACCGCCAAAGCCTTCGCCCCGACCGCCGCCACCAATGTTTGGAAAGTTAATTACTAACGCTGCATTGGGAACGACAGCCATCTCTTTTGGTGATGTGCCGAGCAAATTGATCAAAGTCGACTGACCCGAGATCAGTCCCCCAGTTGGTGAACTAACTACATTGGTGATTCCTTCAACGCGAGTGACTGCAATGTGCGCGCTGTGCGGATTGACTGCGATGATGGCGCGCGAGTTTGGATTGATGTCGCCAACTTCGCTCGTGTCGACTGTTCCGTTAGCACCTTGCGGAACTTCAACGAGGCCCATGTTTGTGCCCGCGTCGATCATTCCCGGATAGACTGACAAGCCGCGTCCATCGATTGTTTGCGCACCGGCCGGTGCGTTAACGGTCGCGCCGACTGCTTCAATCTTGCCGTCGCGAATTACCACGCTACCGTTTTCAATGTCTGGACCACTCACCGTCACAATGCGCGCGTTGCGAATCACAAAAATCCCGCGTGGTGGCATGACGCCTTGTTGATAGGTTGGATTACCAATCTGTTGGGCCATCACCGTCACGGCAAGCCCCAGCAACACTAAATTGATTTTGATCACTCTCATCGCCATCTTCTCCCCATCGCCCCTTCTTCCTCTCACCGTCTTTTCATTCTTCATGGGCGTTCTCCTTCCCACACATCTTCGTCGTCACTCTGTGCGCGAGGACGGCGTCGAGGCGCTCCCGGAATCTGTCCCTGAGCGGCCGGTTTATTGGGATCGGCTTGTTCGAGCAGGGCGCGCTCTTTTGCTAGGTCTGCGCGACGAGCAAGGTCCTGTTCACGATCGAAGAAGATGTCGCCGTCGATCAAAGTAGTATCGACACGCGAGTAAACGCTGAATGGATGGCCGTTCCAGATCGCGATGTCGCCGTCTTTACCAACTTCGATGGAACCCACGCGGTCCTGAATACCGAGTTGAATCGCGGGATTAATAGTAATGAGTTTGAGAGCTTGTTCTTCAGTTAGATCACCCCAATGCATTGCTTTGGCGGCTTCGATGTTTAGACGACGAGCACGTTCATCAGAGTCGGAGTTGACGGAAACGACGACACCTGCGCGCGTCATGATCGCTGTGTTATAGGGAATTGCGTCATACGCCTCGATTTTGTAGGCCCATGAATCCGCGAAGGTTGAAGCGCCGGCGCCGTGGGCCGCGATTTCTTTCGCGACTTTGTAGCCTTCAAGCACGTGCTGAAATGTTTTAATCTTGAAGCCAAAGTCGTCAGCGATGCTGATGAGCATCAGGATCTCACTCGCGATATATGAATGCGCGTGAACATAGCGTTTGCCTTCGAGCACTTCAACGAGTGGCTCAAGTTGCAGATCGCGACGTGGCGCCACCAGGTTCTTCTCGCCTTTATTAACTGCCGCGCGATATTCGTCCCCGGTCTTTTTGTAATCGCGTGCCCGGGTAAACGCCTCGCGAATCGTTTCTTCCACGCCCATGCGCGTGTTTGGATAACGACGAGTAACACCCGGTAAATTCGGATTGCTCGATCGCTTTACGTTCTCGCCAAGCGCAAACTTAATTCCCGGCATCGCACCCGGAAAGATGAACTCGTCGGCCGGTCGTCCATACTTGATCTTTACGACGGTGTTCAATCCACCGATTGGATTTGCGGACCCGTGCAACAGGTTCAACGTCGTAACGCCGCCCGCTAACTCACGATAGAGATCCGGATCAGTTGTATTGATCACGTCGCGAGTACGGACCATCGAAGTGACAGCGAGTGTGCCTTCGTTGATGGTGTCGAGCATCGAGTGTGAATGGCAGTCGATGATGCCGGGCATGACGTATTTGTTAGTGGCGTCGATCACGCGCGCGTTGGCTGAAGCTTTCAGACCTTTGCCAACGCCGGCAATTTTGCCGTTTTTAATCAGCACGTCGGTGTTGGGCAAGACACCGTGTGTGATCGTCAACACTGTCCCATTGCGGATCAAAGTTTCAGTTGGGTTCGCCGTTGTTTGGGCACGGGTGACACTGAGCGGCAGAGAACTGATGAATGATAGAAGGAGTAGCCTTGATATGAATCGTCTCATTTTTATTAGCTCCGTTAATTGAAGCGAGCAGGCGAGGACGCCTGCGGTCCTATGCTAATTCGGTACGTTGCGAGTCGCGGTAAACGTTCCGGGTGCACGTCCTTCAACAGTTACCGCACCGCGAATTTCGTTTCCCGACGGAGCCAAAGCCCCAGCAAACGTCGCTTCTTTTGTTTGGCCGCCGACATTTACGACGACAGTAAACTTCACTTCATTACCGGTAGAGGCATTCGCGATGTCACCTGAACCGAGTGGACCCTGAATCGAACCACTCAAACGATCGCCTTCCTGACGAAGCAACAGCCTGGTTGTGATTTCCTCACCCAGATTTACATTGAGCGTCCAGTTTCCCGTCAGATTTCGTCCGAACCCACCCTGACCTGGACCACCCGGCCCACTTGGTCCGACCGGCGCCGGCCGCAAGTCAACTGGCTTGCCGTCAATGAAAACGTTGGTGACACGACTGGCGCGATCGAAGATATCGCCGCGCGTGATAGTCAGGTTGGCAATCTTGCCGACTTCGATTGAGCCGAGTTGGTTACTGACGCCAAGAATTTCGGCGGGCCAGATCGTGAAGGCGCGTAATGCGTCTTCTGTCGACAACCCGTTCTCAATCGTTCTTCCCGCGTTGACCAGAATATCTGTCGCATTTGGTAATGAGCCCGACTCGAAGGCGAACCGGACTTTTGCGCGCGCGAGTTTTCCCGCGGTCTGTTGGGCAGCCACGCGTTCGCGCAACACGCTCATCGTTTCCGGCTCAGCTTCAGGCATTGCTGCGGTGGTGCGACGCGGAAGATTCAGTGACAAGAGAACCGGAACGTTCTGTTTGACCAGACG
This sequence comes from Pyrinomonadaceae bacterium, assembly GCA_036518995.1. GTDB lineage: Bacteria > Acidobacteriota > Blastocatellia > Pyrinomonadales > Pyrinomonadaceae > PSRF01. The sequence goes on from DATDMC010000006.1 coordinate 9,545, forward strand.
ATCGGTTACTCGTTCTGCCTCGCGACCACCGGCGATGATCAGTTTCAACTTAAATTCAATAGCGAGATCAAGCGCGCGCGTGATTTCGCGTTCACTGTTGGCAAACATCACGACGGGCATTCGACCTTCGATCACCGGCACAAGCGCAGCGAGTGAACGATCGGTATCAGGCCGGCGAACTCCTTTCGGCGCGCGTTCATAAGTTGCCAGCCAATCGCGATAACGCTGGGCGTCGAGCATCATCTGACGAAGTGTTGCGAACACGCCCATCAAAGAACCTGGATAACTGCCGCGCAGTGGAGTGAACCCAACGTGCATCGCTACCGGCGAACGCACGATCATCTGTTGCGGAGTTTCTCCGTTGAGATTGATCAGCGCCGATTGGCCCATCCAGATTCCGGTGCGCGGCAACGTTAGCGCGGTCGTGAAACCGGCATTTCGGGCTGACTCGACATCGGCGCCACCAGTTCTGATTACATCTTCAACCATTGTTTCGGGTTGAAGACCGGCGGGCTGAGTCGAGTTTGGACCAGTGGCACGCGGCGCATTTGCCTGGGCGAGGAGAAACGCGAGTCCTCCGCCACCGCCGCCCCCACCACCTGCGGGAGCCGGTGACGCTTCAGGCAAAGCGAGATTGGTGTATGAATCGATCAAACCGGGATATACGGTCAGTCCCGTTCCATCGATCACGCGAGCGTCAGAAGGCACGGTTGCATTTGCGCCAACCGCGGCAATCAACCCGTTACGAACAACGATGGTTCCTTTGTCGAGCGTCGTCCCGGAAACGGTGACGATGCGCGCGTTAGTGACAGCGTAAGTGTCGGTGCCGGTGTGTTGTGCCTTCGCGAAACGCAGAGCAAGCGCAGGCAGAAGAAGAACTACGAGTAGTGCGACTAAAAGTCGCAGGCGGACTCTTGGCATAAGTACCAAATCCCCATCTATTGAGTTGCGAAAGCTAAAGAAGAAATTCGAACTGCAGGCAGAGACAGGCGGGAGTTTATAGATAATTACTCATGCGCCGCTCAACACTCGAGATTCGAAAAGAGTGTCGAGAGCTTAACGTAAAAAGTTGGAACGGGAAAGGCGAGTCCTCCAAAGTTCCGAGTCCAAAGTTCCGAGTCCAAAGTCCAAAGTCAAAAGTCCAAGGTCAAAGACTTGGATCTTCAACCTTGGACTTTGGGACCTTGGACTTGGGACTTGGAACTTGGAACTTTGGACTTTGAACTTTGAACTTATTTCGTCTTTGCCTTATTCGTGTTTGGCGCAGTGTTGGTGTTCGCATTTACATTCGGCGCCACCTTCAACATATTTTTCACGCCCTTCACGCCTTCCACCGCCTTGGCTGTTTCATCAGCTTTCGCTATTTGCGGCTGAGTGGCGACGGTGCCTGTGAGTGTGACCACGGCATTATCAACATCGACGTTAATTGTTGAGTCGCGCAGGTCATCTACAGCAGCCAGATCAAAGCGGGTCTTGACCCAAAGCCAGCCGTCGTTGACACCCGTGCCGACCTTTCGTCCTGTGTCTTTCGCTTGTTTCGAATATTTATCTTTGTCGCGTTCATAATCCTCGCGAGTCGGAGCGCGCCGGCTGTTGTCGTTCGTATTGGGAACCGGCGTGGTGGACGCGATAGGCCCGTTCGCGTTGGCGTTTGAGTTGGCGTTGGTCCTGGCCGTGTTGCTGTTGCTGTTTTCAGTTTGATTGCAAGCAGAAATTACGAATGCAGTTGCAAGGATGACGAGTGGAGCAATGATTTTCGATCGCATTTTGAACCCTCCTGATGAGTTCGGAAAACATACGTACGCATCAAAACATACCAGTGAACCATGATGGTTCAGCGGAAAGTTTGAGCTTTCAGGGGGATCAACCTGGGGAGGATGGGAATTAGTGCAAGAGGTAGGCCGAAGAGAGTCAGTAGTTAGTAGTTAGTGATTAGTAGTCAGTAGCACGACACCACTGACTACTGACCTGACTTTTCACCACTTCACGCTTCCTTCTTTGGTCGTGTCGATCTGGGCGAGTTGGGGCGAGTCGCCGAAGAGGTAGCCTTTGAGATTGTCGAAAAGAAAAGTTTGGGCGTCGGGGTTCGTGAGATCGAGGCCGTAGTGGTTGATGATTTGAGTTTGCTTTTGTAGCCAGCCCATCCAACAAGGTTGGCAAATTTCCTTAGCTATTCGTTGGCCCAATTCATTTGGAAAAGGGGCAAAACCAATCACGGGACGTTTCTCACCGCAATGTGTGCATTTGATAGTGTCAGCCATTGTTATCTCCAGCTTGTTTGAGGGGATTTTTAACACAAAGACACGAAAGCAACAAAGGCACAAAAGAGAATTGAAAGGATCTCATTCCTTACTTTTCTGTTTTGTGCTTCGGGCCTTTGTGGTTAAAAACCTCTTGCAGACATCAATGCTGCGCGGCTTTGATGGCTTCGAGGGTTTTGTCGTCTTTGGGTTTAAAGATCCCAATCGGCCGGATGTCTGAGTAGCGCAGAAGGCCGCCGGCATCGATAACAAAAACTGATCGCGCGACTCTTCCGGGAATTAACGAACGGGCGCCATAAAGATCAGCGACTTTGGCTCCGCTGTCTGATAACAACCGCAACGGCAAGTTGTGATGCTCGGAAAACTTGCGGTGCGACTCAACTGAATCAGTCGAAATCCCCACCACTTCTGCTCCGGTCGCCACATAGTCTTCCCAACGATCGCGCACCGAACACATCTGCGCCGTGCAGACCGGGGTTTCGTCACCCGGATAAAAAAGCAGCACGACAACTTTTCCACGCTGATCAGAAAGTTGCCACTGATTGCCGTCGCCATCGGGCAAAACGAAATCGGGCGCCGGAGAATTGAGACTCGCTTCAGAGTTTTTCGCCATAAATGGTTGATAGGGAATAGTAAATAGTGAATGGTGAATGGTTAATAGTTAATCGTGAATAGCTATTTACAACGATTCACTATTCACGATTCACTATTAACTATTTACCTTCCCATTAACTATTCACCAAAGCGGCCGGCACTGAAATCAAGCGCGCCATGATGGTCAGCGCTTCCTCTACTTCATCGTCGTTATTAAAGAAGTGGGGCGACACGCGCAGGCCCGCGCCTGGTCGACAGTCAACAAAAACTCTTTTCTCGGCGAGTCGTTCAACCATCTGTGGACCATCGGGAACGCCAATCATCACCGAGCCACCGCGTCGTTCGAGCTCCAACGGCGTATTCAACTGCCATCCTTGTTCCTGTGCGAATTCAATAATTCGTTTTGTTCGTCGTTGTGACTCGCTAACAACTTGCGGAAGTTCCACGGCTTCGATCAGCTCTAAACCGGGAATCGCTGAATAAAGTGCAGGAATACTCGGTGTTCCCTGCGCGAATCGGCGAACTGAGCGCGCGTACTTCATCGGCGCATGCGCGAAATCAAACGGCGACGCATGGGCCACCCAACCCGTGAGTCGCGGTTTTAAGTCGCGTTGAATTTCAGGACGAACATATAAATATCCGCAGGCTGGACCACCGCAAAGCCATTTGATCGTTCCACCGATTAGAAAGTCTACCTCCCATTCGCGGGCTTTGAGTTCGACTATTCCTGCCGATTGGTAGACATCGAACAAAACTAACGCGCCTTTCGCGTGGGCGTGATCGATGATGGCTTTGGCGTCGATCCGATATGAGCTGCGATACGAAGTGTGGGCAAGGGCCACGAGTGCGGTCTCTTCGTCGATTGCGCGCAGGATGTCTTCAGTTGGAGTTGAAATACCGTCGGGCGAGTCAACCACTTCAACGCGCGCGCCGATCTCTCTTTGCCCGTCCCAGATGTATTCCATCGAAGGGAAATCGAGCGTCGTGGTCACGACTTTGTTGCGTTTCGACTCCTTGAAATCAAAACACGAAGCGACGGCAGCGAGAGCAATCGAAGCGTTCGGTTGAATTTGGACTGAGCCGGAGTCGCCACCCAGGAGGCGCGCGATGCGATCGCCGACTTGTTGCGACAGTTCCCACCAACTCGTAGCCCATGCGTCTTCGCTGGTGTGGTTCTCCCACGCATCGCAATAAGCCAACATCGACTCGCGAGCAGAGCGTGGAACTGGCCCAAGGCTGTGACTGAGCAGATGAATGCCCGAAGCCAGGGTAGGGAAGGCGTAGCGATGGCGGTCGATGGACATAGGTTATCGGTGGTTTTTGTTCTCAGTGATCAAAATAGTCATTTCACTTGCGGTAGCAGATGGACCTTCTGTCAGTACCACCTCGCGGTAGCGGTGGACCTTCTGTCAGTACCACCTCGCGGTAGCGGGTGGGTTTAATCTGCAATCTGAAATCTGCAATCTGAAATCACTTTACCCCGCGCTAGTGCTGACTACTTGACCACTCCGACTTTCACAAAAGACTCCTCGGTCGAAAATTCCGGCTTAGCATTTCCGGCTTTCAAGCGAGCGAATAGATAAAGCACGAACCCGACGATTCCCCAGGCGACGATCAGTTCAATGCTGGTCAACGAATGACCGGAGATCCTTTGCCACAGCGTTTGGGTCTTCAGCGTATCGATGTCGCCGAGGAACTGAATGAAGATCATGATACCCATCGAGATTACCGAGAATATGGCGGAGAGTTGCATTAACCATCGCGGTATTCCCAGGGTGATCTCCGCATTGAGTGCCGGATTCAGGGTTGGCAACAGCAAAAACACGAGACTGTGAATGAAGTACAAACAGATAAGCGCCGCGACCGCTACGTTCAAAGCCAGTGATAGTTGTCCACTAATCAACAGCAAGGCGCACGCGATCAGCGTTAAGGTGAGCCCACGAATTGGAGTTGCCGTTTTTGAGTTCACAAAGCCGACCCAATTCGGTGCAAGTCCATCTTTAGCAAACATGATTGCGAGGCGTGACGGCACTAACATCGTTCCGTTGAGTGCGGTCATGATTGCGGCAATTGCCCCGAATATCACGAATGCTGCTGCGCCGGCCGGTAAGTAGATTGAAGCGACTGCGGCCATCGGCGCGGGGCTCGCTTGCAGTTGCGCGCCCGGCAAAACTCCAAACGAAACAATTGAAGCGAAGACGTAGATCAACGCCGTGATCGCGATGCCGATCAGTAAAATCTTTGGTAAACGCCGGGTGCTGTCTTTAGTTTCACCTGCTGTTTGCGCGAGCGATTCGAAGCCGGCATAAGCAAAAAAGAGCGGTAACAAACTCGCGCCGAAGCCCTGCCAGCCATGCGTGAAAAACGGTGTGTAATTGGCGGGTTTCAAAACGAAGAGACCTGGCAGAATCAGCACCATCAACGCGAGTAATTTCAGCGCCGACATGATTATCTGCATTCGGCCAAACCACAAAATACCGATCACATGAATTACATAAAAGAGCACAAGACAAGCGAGGGCTATGGGTAATTGATAAGGCTTCAGCCAATCACCAAGCAGTGCAATCACGTAACCGGAGAGCGCGTTTGCGAGATAAGCGCCGGCGCCAATGTAAGAGATGATTTTTAACCAGGAACCGACATAAGCGAGTTTATAACCTTTTAAGGTGCGGGAGATGTGTAGATACTCGCCGCCCGGTTCGCGACCCAGCGGAGTTGACAGGTAAGCCGCATAAGGAATCGACGTGGCGAGGATTGCTGGAGTAAGCAACACATAACCGAGGATCACACTCGGACCAGTCATGGCCCACGCTGTACTAGTGACCTGAAAAAGTCCAGCGCCGATCAAAATGCCGATCAGGACGGCATACGATTCGAGGGTTCCAAGATCGCGACGTAGCTTAGTGATTTTCATTAGAGTCCTCCGCAGATTACATAGCTTACGCAGATTTCTAAACCAGAAAGAAATGTAAAGAGACGACCATTCCTAACTAACTTGTAAAACGGCCGGTTTTTGAGTGTTGTAAAGGGCTCTATTGAATCTTTTTTAATACTTTGTGCCTTTGAGTCTTGGTGGTTTGAACGGGCTTCCTCTTCATTCCCTCAAAAATCTGTGTAATCTGCGGTTCTATTTCATCAGTGTGTTCGAAGGCAACTGCGGATCGAGAACTTTTTCCGCGCTTTCAACTCCGGCAACCGGCAGCGACGTCGTATCAATCAATCCCAACTGCGCGAGTACTGAAGCCTGGTCCCAATAAATATGTTCGTGGGCCAACTTGCCGTCGCGGAAGTGAACAATCACAACCAACGCAACCTTCACAGGTTTGCCGATTGGTTCGACACCCGGCAGCATCCAGTCCATTTTGATCGTGTGCGTGAACTCGAACACCATCTCATCAACCACGCGATCAACGCCAATAGTCCGCGATACCGGAGTCATCGCAGTATCAGGCGGCATCTGCGGAATGAATCGTTTTGAATAGAACTCGCGCAACTCATCATGCCCGACTCCGCCCGTCATCACCGGAACGTGATTGACGTAAGCGTCGGAAATCATCGTTTCCAACGTGTCGTCGGTGTTGCGCGTGGCAAATTCATACTTAACGTGGTCGTCCCATTTTGATGAGAGAGTTTGATGACCACTAGCGATTCCTGAACCTGCCAGATTGCTAACGAAGAATTCAAGCGAGCGAAGGTTGGCCAGTTCTGCATCATCTTTGTCGTAATGATCACCGCCGATTCGTCCAAAAGCATGGTCCCGATCCGGGTAAGTATGGACCGTGACTAGTGGATTCGCATCTGTGGCGGCGTGAATCGCTTGTTGCGCTTCGGGTGGGCAGGACTGGTCCTTTCCGGCGATGTGAAGCATTAAAGGTGTATTGAGATTTCCGATTTCGTCGAGTGCTTTTTCGATTCCGACCCCGTAATAACCGACAGCGCAATCCGGATGGAATCTGACTGCCAGCAGGAACGCGAGTTTGCCGCCGAGACAATGACCGACGGCTCCGACGTGCCCGTTACACGCGGGGTGTTTGCGGAGAAACTCCAACGCGGCAGCAGCGTCTTCTGTCGCTTTTCCTTCATCGAGTCCCTTGTAGAGTTGAAACGCTTTGTTCCAGTCGTCGCCCTTGTCAGTCAACTCGACATTGCGTTCCTGCCGCCAAAATAGATCCGGACAGATGGCGACGAAACCGTGCGCGGCGTACCAATCAGCAAGGTCACGGACGACTTGATTGATGCCAAAAATTTCCTGTAGGACGACAATGCCTGGTCCATAACCGCTGGCGGGAAGCGCGAGGTAAGCGTCAAACTCATTTCCGTCGAAGGAGTTAATCGTGATCATGGCGGGCTGATATTAATTCGGAAGTGGGGAATTAGCTATCGATCTTTTCAGCCAATCGCAGCGACAGGTGACGAAGGTAGATTAAGGAAAAATTGAGGTTGGGATCAAAAAACAGTAATGGGATGCAGCGTGATGATCCAATTCACGCGTCGCTACGCGACGCACACTCTTCGCGCCACTATTCTCGGCCCTGAAGGGCCGGGCTAAATTCATTCGCCACTACGTGGCGCGCCGCAGGGAAGTGAGATCTGGATTGGCGTCATTTGCGGCTTAGTTTTTTTGAGGCCCTAAGCATCGCACCGGCAAAAAAAGAAACTTTAGTTCTAAACGCAATTCCCGCGCGCGAATTTCATCAACGATCTGATTAGCGCGACACCTTCGAGCCCACCGGCAAAGGAACTTTCACAGCCGTCTCGATTTTAGGGGGGATCATATACTGACTCCTTAAGAGCTGTTCGGAAGTTCTAACCTAACAATCGGCTTCGCCGCCTGTTGTGAGGCATGGCTCCGCCTTGCCGTAAGCTCCCAAAAATTCCGGGCTGCGCCCTTTGCTCGAAAGATCAAAAACCTAAGAAAAGAGAATAGGGCGCAGCCGGAATTTTTGAGGCGGAACCTTAGGGCAAGGCGGAGCCATGCCTCACGACAGGTGGCAAAGCAGAGCACAGAGAGGGTTAGTCTTCGGTTACATACTCTCGGCCGGCGCTGCAGACGTTGAGGAAGTTGCACATGCGACAGTGGGTCGCTGGTTTGACGGGATATTCGTGTGGTTCGCTGGAGGAGATGATGTCGAGGATTGCTTTGTCGATAGCTTCGGCGCAAACAGGCGCTGCGAGTTGAGTTTCGTCGATATGAACTTCGATGTTCGGATCGAGGAAGTGGAGCGTGACTTTGATCTGGTCCAACTCGAGCGACGGCATCAACTCACGAATGGCGAGCGCATAGGCTTGCATTTGGAGTCGATAGTCCGAGGCGATTGATTGTAGCGATTCGGCGAATGATTTTGGTTTGGGTTCGACTGGTTGCGGGTCGAAGTCAAAGGCGAATTGTGATTGATGCTTGGGGTTCTTATTGGTAGAGGTGGGCAGGCGAGACGCCTGCCGTCCTAAAGCTGCTTCTGTCTCTTCAGCCGGAGGCTTGGGGATGCGGTTGGTCTTGAAGTCGATGAGTTCAACGTTGTAACCGGAATCAGTTTTTGTGATCAGCAGTTTGTCAATTGCGCCGCTCACTACACCAAACGGGCGACGCATGCGAAACGGCAGTTCACTCCACAAGCCGGCTTCACCACCCGGCCGAAAACCAAATTCAGTTGCGCCTGCACGCGCTTGCTCGACCCGCGCGAACACATCGCTCTTTAAATAATTTTGCGCGAGTGGCAGTAGATCTTTGATCGCTGCTTCAGTGTCAAACTCAACCAAACGATCTGCGAGTTCTGCCTGGCGGAATCGAATAACTTCAGCCAGACTTTGGCGCAAACATTCGTCAACGCTTTGGTCCAAACGATAGCGTTCGCAGAAACGATGGATCACCGCGCCTTTCACTGTGGCGGTTAAATTAGCAGGCGGCTCAGGCGCTTCGGCATTGTTCCAAACAGCCAACTCGTCAGGCGACGGCAATTGCAAAACGCGATCGAAGTAATACTGGCGCGGGCACCGTTCATAGTTGAGCAATTGCGTGACACTCAAACGGTGAATGCCGTGTGACAGAATTCGTCCGACCGGTTTCAGCAACGGGAAAGCCATCTCGAGCGAGTCACTCTTCGTCTGATCGTCTTCCGCTACTTCGATTATTTCGGAAGCTGGTTCGATTTGCGCCTCATAGTTGAGCGCGAATTTGATCTGCACGCCTTCATCGATATCGATAACGCTGTCGTGCGACCGCTCGCTCATTTCCAGCGCTTGCCAAATCCACTTCAACCACGAGTCGCGACCGCTATCGAGTTTGCTCAGCTCTTCAGTTGAACCGGAGAGAATCAAACGATCTTCAGCGCGCGTCGCCGCCACATAAAGCAGGCGCATACTTTCAAACTGTTCGCGCCACGAGTTGCGTTGCTCAAAATCCGTGAAGCTGCTGCCCGCCACTCGATTGCCGCGACCATCAGGAACTTTCAACGTCAACCCCTGATGTCGATCGAGCAGGAAAGAAAATTCGGGTGGATTTCTCGAACGATGAAGTTCAGGAATGATCACTATCGGAAACTCGAGACCCTTCGACTGGTGAATCGTCATCAACTTAACTACGTTTGCCGCCGCGTCGATCTGTCCTTCACTCTCACGCGCGCCAATCGCTTCAAACTCTTCGACGTAGCGAACAAAGTCCCGGATCAGATGATTTCCGGAACGTTCAAAGCGGGCCGCAAGCGTGAAGAGTCGTTGCACGTTGGCGAGTCGTTGTGCACCGTCAAAATTGGCAGCAACAACGGTGAGGTATTCAGATTCAGCCGCCGCAAAGCGCAACAGATCTTCGATCGAGTAATGATGACGGCGAGAAACGAGTTGGCTGATCAGAGTTGAGGCGCGTTCAAGCAGTTCATGTTCGTGCTCGTTGATGAAGTCGATCTCTTTATGCTGGCGCAAAGCGGTATACAAATGACGCGTGCCGTGTAACGTTCTCGTTGCTTCGCCTTCGTCGATGCGCGGAGCGGCGCGCAAAGCGAACAAGGCATTGTCGGAGATGCCGCAGAGTGGTGAACGAAGGACGGCAGCGAGTGCGAGTTCGTCAGTTCGATTGTCGAGGAACCGCAGCAACTGAATTAGATCGGTCACTTCTTCACGTTCATAAAAGCCGCGGCCAAGCACTGTTTGATAAGGAATGTTTGCCTGGCGAAACGCGATTTCGTAGAAGTGGGCCAACGTCATCGCGCGAAATAACAAGGCGATGTCGCTGTACTTGAGATCCGGATTTTCCTGTTTGAGCGCGAGGATGCGGTTGGCGAGTTGAAGCGCATCGAGCTCACGAAAATCGCGATCGGGTGGCGCGTAGTCGTCCGTTCTCGGCCGCGTGGCGATTAATAACTCGACGAGTGGACCTTCAGTTTCCAGTTCACGTTTGGCTTCGCTTGGTTCGTGCGCGACAAAACCAAGTTTCGAAAGTTCTTCATCAGAAAGTGGCGGTACATCAAGTGAAGTTTGAAACAGACGCTTGAAAAGGTAGTTGAAAAAGTTGATCAGTGGCGGCTGGCTGCGAAAGTTTAACTGCAACGGACGTGATTCGCCGCCGGCAGTCAACAACGTCTTCGTCATTTCGCGAAAGACATCGACATCTGCGCCGCGAAAACCGTAAATCGATTGTTTACGATCGCCGACGATAAAGAGGTTCGCGCCGCGGCGCCCCTGCGACAAGGCAAGGCGTTCCAGTAACTGACGCTGTAAACCGTTTGTGTCCTGAAATTCATCCACGAGGAAAAACTTGTAACGTTCGGCCGTGCGCGTTAAGACGGTTTCATTGTTCAAAAGTTCGAGCGTTCTTATTTCAAGGTCGTCAAAGTCGAGCGCCGAAATTTTTTGTTTTTCTTCGATCAGTCGCGCGTCGATGACTGTTAGTAGATTGATCATCTCCAACGCATAACCACGCGCAAAAACGTCGAGACAAACTTGCGGCAGTCTTCCGGACAAGTCGCGACCCCAGATCAACTCGTCGAGCGCATGAACGTGATCGACTAGAGCGCCGCGGGCCTGCGGGCGAAGATCGCGAAACATTTCAACGAGTTGACAAAACTCGGCCAGCTTTTCAGCTTCCGGAATGTGGTCCAAAAAACTTCGCACGCTGGACCAGTTCTCAAGAACTTTGTTTTGACTGGCGCGCGCTGCCGGAGTGGTGCGCGGGACGGCGAGAAAATTTTCCATCGCCTCGTCGAGCTCGTTGAGTGTTTCGGTGTGGTGCTCTTCGTTCTTGTGACTGTTAGCAGTAGCGGTGTTGAGCTCTTCAAGCGCGAGTCCCTGGCCACGAACTTCGCGATAGACCTGCGCAAGAGCATCTGCCAGTTTCGCGCGACCGACCCCAAGCGTTAGGCGAGAAACTTCGATGTGACCGTCGCTGATGAACTGCGATAAGACTTCTTCAACTACGGATTCCAGCAACATGGACGCGCGATGTTCGTCTAGCAAGAGGAACTGTGGATCGACACCGGCTTCGACAGGGAACTCGCGAAGTAGTCGCGCACAGAAGCCGTGGATGGTGGTGATGACTGCGCCATCGAGCGTTCGTTTGTAGTTCAACCAACGGGGCCGTTCCGTGGTCGAGGCTTCCGCCAGAATGTGATTTAGATCGTCGCGCAGGCGGGCGCGCATTTCGTTGGCGGCGCGATTGGTGAAGGTAATGGCGACGATTTCATCGATCTGCGGTTTGCGCTCGCGGAGAATGTGGAGGTAACGCTCGACGAGGACCGTCGTCTTGCCAGAGCCTGGTCCAGCCGTCACCGAGATGTGTTTGGAGATCTCGTAAGCGGCGGCTGCCTGTGCTGGAAGTAGTTCGCGTTTCATTTTAACTTGGTGGTTCTCGGCGTCTCAGCGTTCTCTGCGTCTCTGTGTTGAAAATTGTGTCGCTATTCGATCGATGGATTTCACCACAGAGACGCAGAGAACGCTGAGACGCAGAGAAGAAGCTGCTATCCTTTGTTTCTCGCTCGTCGGCGCTTGATCTCGATCCGGGCGCGGTTGTAGCGACAGACGGCGCCGTAGTCACAAAAGCGACATGTCTTGTTTCGCTCTGATGGATTCACTATGAATTGCCCCCCGCGCATCCGGTCCAAAAATTTCCAAATCTCCGCGATCACACTCTTGCGTATGTATTGCCACTCGTCGTCCGTCATCACTGCCAGCGCTTTTGGATGCAGTTTGTAATAGTCGAGCTTGCTTGCTCGATATAGACCACGATTACGTCGATCGTTGGCGCCGCGAATGATGTAATAACCACCACCCGCCACTTCATGTCCGGGCAGAATCAAGCGCTCGAGTGCTTCGAGATAGATCGGAATTTGCAGACTTCGTCCCGCGCGAATGTCTTCTTTAGTTGAACCGACCGAGAGTTTGTAGTCGTAGGCGATCAGGGTGTTGTCTTCTGCGAGATCCACGCGATCGATTTGGCCGCTGATCTTGATCGACTCCTCGCCCACAAAAGTAGAACGCGTTAATTCAAGCGGCGTATCAGTCGAGCCCGGATCCTTCGCTGCCGATCTCGTGCCTCCAAACGAAATTTCAAAGAAAGCGGGACGAACATCATTGGCCGCCGTTTCGCGTTCGATGTCCAACTCATAAAGGAGCACTTGCTCGAGCAGGATCTTGCGAATCTCGCGATCGATCTTCCAGATTTGCCGATTCAAGGGCGGCACGACGCGCTCGTGTTCATCGAAAACACTGTCCGCAATTTCGAGTAACTCAGCGCGAAGCTCGGCTTGATCTTTGGTATACAACGGCTCGCGACGATGGCGTTCAAAGAAGCGCCGCAGGATGTCGTGTAACAACTTGCCCGCATCGATTGCCTGCAGATCGAGAGCAGCTTCACCACGCGGTTCAAGCTTCAAAACACGTTGCGCAAAGAAGCGATACGGACAGTTCCCAAACACGCTGAGTCCGCTGGCACTGTGAACGTAGTCTGACCCGAACTTCTGTTGGAGCAAACTCAACAACTGCGGATCCGTAATCGTGCCGTCGTATGGTCCAAACAGATCGCTTGCCCGTTCGCGTTCGATCTCAATGCGACCCAGCGCCGCGTCGCTGAGCAAACCATCGTTTCGCGCTAACGTTAATAATCGCCTGATACGGGGCTGCGGCTTGAGTTTCTGCTTTTCACCGCGATGAAGATGTCGTTCTTGCTGGCGGACGAGTGCGATATTTAGTTCAGTAACACTCGAAGCAGCGTCGAGTTCCTTGCCGTCGTAGTCACGCCGAATTGTTTCAGTGACAAGTGGTAACGGACTGATCGCCCGGCGCAATTCGTCGATGTAATAAGACGCGACAGTCTCGGAATCGTCTTCCAATAATAAAGGACGTGTTAAGTAAAGACGTTCGGTGGCGCGACAAGCCGACTGGTAGAAGTAGTGTTCTTCTTTCAGCAGTGTTGCGGGTGAGATGTCTTCCAACGTCAACCCGTACTTTTTGAGTCGTTCGCGTTCTTCGTGTGGGTAAATCCAATCGCGCGAAACGCGGAGTGGGAAACCGCCTTCGATCAAACCGGCAATGAAGATAGCTTTGAAATGGAGGCCGCGAACGTCGGTTGCTTCGATCACTCGCAAACCACTGCGATCGGCTGGTCCAAGAAGTTGAGATTGAGAGCTGAGCGAACGCCGCACTTCATTAATGAAAGTTGAAAGTGTCGTCGGTCCGAGATGCTTTGGGTTGTCGGGATTAGGATCAGAGGCCTCCTCGCTGTCAGTGGTCAATTAGTCAGTACCACCTCGCGGTTGCGGGTGGGTCGCCTTGGGAGAGTCAGCGACCCACCCGCTACCGCGAGGTGGTACTGACTCCACAAGCATATCGGACATGGTCATCTCGATACTTTTGATCGCGGCGACTAACGCGCGTCGAGTCGATTCGAGCGCATTGAAGTTGAGCATCACTTGCGGCAGCTCGTCGTCGTTTTTCGTGGTGCGTGTTGGCCTGGTTATTTGATCGCGGAAGCCAAACTGTTCGAGCAGCTTCATCAATGCGACCCGCAGCTCAAGCGGAGTTCCTTCGCGCGGCACTGCAAAGATCAGTTCAGCAAAGCGCTGAATTACCAGAGCGGTCCAGGCGAGCGCGGCTGGATGAATATCGCGCGATGGTCGTCGTTTCTTCTCGACTTTTTCTTCAAGCCTGGCAGTTTCGGCGTTCTCAACTTGATCGGCGATATCGGCGTCACGGTCCTGCGCGCCCGGATCAATGTTGAGCAGTTCTTTCGTGGCGGTCGCTGAAGGCAGTTCCTTTATCAACTTCTGCGCGCGGGCGAGCCAATTGTTTACGGGCAGATCGCCGCCCACATAAGCAAAAGCATTTTCGAGTGCATCGGCGTCCCAAATACCAATGCGGTATCGTGACTTGGCTTTAAACGCCGCTTCCGGAGTTAGCGGCCTGTCGTCGTCGCTCAGCAGGTGCAGATACGTTGAATCAAACTGGGCAAAGAGTTTGCTCAGTTCATCGTCGGTCAGGCGAAAGTATTCAGACTTGATCAGGTCGGCGAGTTCGGCAGTGCGAAAAGCAGGGACGTCGCCACTGGTTGGTTGTTCGAGTAGCTCGAAAAGTTTTAGACCAGCACGAGTCGCCGGCACATCGACTACGTCAACACGCAACTCCAATTTGCAGGGAATCGACTCTTCGTACATCACCCGCGAAATGGTTTTTGCGTAGGCCTCACGTTCGCGAACAACTACCGCGATGTCGCCGAGGTCGTAATTTTCAAGGAGCACGAGTCGTTTGATCTCTTTAGCAATCGCGCGCATCTCCGAATCGCGATCGCCGCATTCGAAATAGCGAATTTCAGCCTGCGTGTTCTCGGGTTCACCTTCATTCGGTTCGCCGGCAGGTTGACCGGTCAAGGTGGGGTTGAAAAGTTTTGTGCGCAGTTCGGAAAGGGCGCCGGAGGTTTCGAGTCGTTCGTCGGATTGATGCGTTTCGAATGGCGTGATGCTGCGGAGTTGGTCCACAGTTTCGCCGAAGGGAACAAAGATCTCGGGATTTTCGGGATCAAAGTTCAGGCTTACTATTGTTTCCGGAATGCGGGGCAGTAACTCGCGGACAATCTGTCCCTGCACCGGAGTGAAATCGAAGAAGCCATCGAGGATTAGCAACTCGACATTGGCGAGCCAGGGGACCCGCATGCCCTCATTGCCGCGCAGGACCGTGAGTGCTCGTAACTGATCCGCATCGTTTTCAGTGAAGTTGTGCTGATCGAGCAGCGTGGAATAGGTTTCGTAGATCAGTGCAACTTCTTTGTCGAAGTCGATCTGAGAAATCGTGTCACTCGTTTTGTGGCCCAGGTCTTCAGCGCGTGCCGCAATGATCGCAGCAACTTCGGTGGGCGTTCGCGCGGCACGTTGAAGTTCACCGAGAAGCGTAGCAAATGTGTTGACACAACCTTCGCGGCCGGCGAGTGGCGCGATGGCGTTTAGTTTTCCAGCAGCTTTCAGTCGCGCGAGTATTTGTGAGATCAGACTGCGTTTGAGCGGAAGTTCTTCCCGGTCGATTGGCAATCGCAACGAGAGATTATGACCGTCAGCATCGATTGCCGAAGAGAGTATGCGTCTCACAAAACCGCGGAAGAGAAAGACCGGAAGCTCGCCCCAGATACCGCGATTCGTGGTTCCGTCGAGAATTTTTTCGGTGACAACTTCGAGGAGTGGATACGACGCCGCGAGATAGAGAAATTTGTGACTCTCGTTATTGGCGACGAGTTCGGCGCAACGCTCGATGAGGTGTCTGCGATTGTCGCCCAGGAGAGGACCGAGGAGGATTTGATTCATTGGAGCCATTTCCGATTGCCGATTGCCAAATGCCGATTTGCGCTAATTGAGTAAAATCACTGTTCGTCATATTCCGATTGCTAAGTACATTTTCGGCCCTTTGGCTTGGCGGGGCAAATCGGCATTCGGCAATTGGAAATTGGCAATGATTCAGCCTTCGCCGCCGGCGGTTTGGGAACGGAGGAGAGGGAGATCCTCCTCGAGTTCTTCCGCCTCATCCGAAGTAGCCGCGACGATCTCAGGAAATAATCCACCTTCATCGAGTGCCAACACGCGCGTCGCTTTATCAATTGGTTCAAGGGCTTCGATGTCTTCGCCGGCCAATGCACCTCGCTCTTTAAACTTGCGCGCCGTCCGCAAGACTCTTCCTTCAAGTGAACCAACGCCACGATTGTACGACTCAAGCGCGCGATCGAGATTTTTGCCAATGTCCGAAAAGTGATTGGTGAAGGTGCGGAGTCGATCGTAAAGATCTTTGCCGAGCTTGCTGACTTCCTGCGCGTTCTCCGCCATGTGTTCCTGACGCCAACCGTAGGAAACCGCGCGTAACAGAGCGATGAGCGTGGTTGGAGTCGCGATGATGACGCGCTGGCTGATACCGTCTTCGATTAACTTTGGATCTTGTTCTAGGGCCGCACTGTAAAACGTCTCACCCGGCAGAAACAAGAGGACAAATTCGGGAGTTGGTTGCACCGTCTCCCAATAGGATTTACGACTCAGGTTCTGAATGTGCGTGCGGACCAGACGTGCGTGATCTTTTAGACGCGCGGCGCGTACTTCGTCGTCAGTGGTCGCGATCGATTCGTAGAACGCATCAAAGGGGACTTTTGAATCGACGACGATCGTGCGATTGCCGGGAAGTTTGACTATCAGGTCGGGTCGAATCCGACTCTCTTCCGTGGCCACAGTTTCCTGTTCAACGAAGTCGCAGTATTCGAGCATGCCCGCAAGCTCGACGACGCGACGAAGCTGAATCTCTCCCCAGCGTCCGCGAACGTGTGGGACGCGCAAAGCTTTAACAAGATTCCCAGTCTCAGCCTGCAGTTGTGATTGCGAGAAGGTCAGGTTTTTGATCTGTTCGCGCAGTTCTGAATAAGCGCCGGCGCGGTTTTTTTCCAGTTCGCCTATTTTGTCGTCGACCTTTTGCAGCGAATCTTTGAGCGGGCGAACAATTTGATCGATTGCCTGCTGTCGTTGTTCGAGATCGCCCTTCGCGGTTTCCTGAAACTTCTGCAGGTTCTCTTTGGCGAGTTGGAGAAATGATTGATTGTTATTGCGCAGAGCGTCGGCGGAAAGTGCTTTGAACGCGTCGGCCAGTTTTTCTTCCGCGTTGCTGAGTAGTTCGATCTTTTCCTGACTCGTTTTGCGTTCTTCTTCGAGTCGAGTTGCTAATGAAGAGAGTTCAGCGAGCGCCTGGGCGTTCTCCGCGCGCAGACCTTTGCTTTGTGCGGTCTCACGATCGAGTGATTCGCGCAGCTCGCGTAGTTGCGCTTCTTTGCCGGTGAGGCGTTCAGTGAGTGTAGCGCGTTCTGTGGCGACCTCAGCGCGACCGCGTTCGTATTCGTGTTTTAGTTGCGAGCGTTTTGTGAGCCAGACAAAAAGACCGCCGACGATGAAGCCGATGACAAGCATCGACGCGGGGAACAAAATCTCCATGCGATGGATTCTAACAGAGACTGCAAATGCCAACGATGGATCGAGTGCTTTGAGGTTTTAATTCGACAGACGAGCAGTTAATTCCATCGACTGCCGTCGGATGGGATTACTTCTTTTGTTCGATCAATTGCGTCGTGCGTTCGGTGATGCTGGGAAGTGCTTCCGGAAACGGATTTGTTGGTAGTGATTTTGGAGTTTGAGAGATCGCAACTTCGCGTTGAGCGCCTAATTCACGTGGAGCGGATCGTCCTGAGAGTTCAGCGCCGCGTTTCATTCCACCCAACAATCCGGCCATTGTCACGCCAACGCCACCGAGCGTTGTCAATGTTGAGATGAACTTGAACAACTTCCCAAGATCGAATGTCTTATTAGCAACTAACATCACGACCCCGATGCCCAGGATTATCAATCCCCACGTCATCCAGCAGAACATGCGACGAACGGCTTCGCGTTCTCGTTGAGATCTATCGAGGCGTTGTTGAATTTCTTCAGGCGAGGAAGTGTGACGCGTTACAAGCCTACCCACTGCTTCGAGATTCATTCCACAAGTGCGACAGAATTGCTGATCGGGAGTGGCAGTATTTCCGCAAGTTGGACAATGCATAAGAGATTAGGGTCGGGGACCAGGTGTCAGGGGCCGGGATAAAAAAACTACTGACGACGGATTACTGACTATCTTCCGAAACTCGCAACCATTCGATCATAGACCTTTCGCGTAACCCGCACGTCGTTGAGATTGTATTCGCGGATCAGTTCGAGCCGGCCGGCCTGGTACAAATCAAAAACTTTACTTCCTTCAACTTCTGAAGTTTTGCTCGACTCGATTCCTAACGCCCAGGCAATGTCGTCGAGACTTACGAAGCGTTTTGCTCCGAGCCACCAGCGATGCATCGTGTCAAAAACTCCGCGCACGGTGTACTCGCCCAGATTTATAAACGGCCGTACCTGCATTCCCTGAACTAAACAACGCTGAAAGATGAAAGGTAAGTCGAAGCCGATGATGTTGTGACCAACAAGCTCGTCGGATTCACAATCGAAATCTTTCATTAATTCGAGGAAATCAAACAGCGCCCGCCGCTCACCTTGCTCGAATCCATCGGCGTCGATACCAAATACGTATTCGGCTTCAGCTTGTTTCATTCCCCCGAAATCAACTCCGGGAATAGGTCCGACGTGAACAGCAATCGAGAGCACGCGTCCGGAGAAGGCATTGAGTGAGCCAAGCGAATAACAACGTTCTTCTTCGGCGGCGATGTCGTCGAGATAACGTTGTTGCTGTTCGAGTCGCATGTTGCCGAGGCGCAGCATTCGTTCAAGCTGTGGACCAACGCGCTCGCGAAAATCCGGTAAGGTGAGCGTTTCGATATCGAGCGTGAAGGCGCGCGGCAGTATTGGATCTGACTCAAGATGTTCTCGATACTGTTCGATTGTTATTGGTCGATATTCAGCGACGACGAATTGAGGACGATCCTGAAATATTTCGAGTCGACCCGTGATACCCCAAAGACCTGGTTTGAGTTCGCCTTGCGTGTCGAGTACTTCGCCCCAGATCTTCAGTGGAACGGTCCCGGTCGCGTTCCTGGCGATTGCGTCGTAGAAGAGACGACCTTGTTGAGTGCGTCGTGAACGGACCGCATTGACGAGGACCATCAACCAGATGTCTTCGCCTTGCGGGATTTCAGAAATGGGAATGTTGCCGCGCATTCAAATAGGGTAGTTGTCGGTGCGTAGTCGTTGGTCAGTAGTCGTCGGTGCGTAGTCGTCGGTGAATATTTATACCGCGAAGCGGTTATGTCCCAAAGCCTGGGGTTGTTTCAACCCCAGGACGTTACGGAACGACAATCAACCCGGAACGGGTTGCGTCCACGTGATCGTAAGGCCCGGCGGCGGGCGCAACCGCGTTGCGGTTGAAATTCATTCATCGTCTTACCCAGGGTTGAAGCAACCCTGGGCTTTGGGACTTAACCGCTTCGCGGTATATACGGTCGATAACATCTTTAAGATGTTCTCCGTGTCTTCTCGAGCTCTCGGCCAATTTGTCCTGTCAACATCATCGCAATCATTTTGTAGTCGCCCATAAACGACCAGAGCGGATACTTGAACGTCGCCGGTCTGTTTTTCTCGATCACGAAATGAGCAAACCAGGCAAACGCGTAACCGGGAACCAGACCGAGCAGAAACAGATACCAGCGACCGACCGCAATGAAGTAAACCATCACTGATAGCCCACTGAGCGTGCCGAGCAAATGCAGCAAACGAGTTCCGGGCCGGCTGTGTTCAGAAACGTAGAACGGCCAGAACTCGGAAAATGATTTGTAGCGCTCTTGATTCATTGGAACTGCCCAACGACGAAGACCCAAAGACACAAAATATCAAATAAATTTGTGACTTTGTGTCTTGGTGGTTAGCTCTCTTTATGAAAACAACTTCGCGAAAGCCTCAGCGCCGACCGGGGCAACATTCACTAGTTGCAAATTTTCTTCGACATGTTCAACCCGGCTCATGCCGATCAGTGCCGTCGTAATTCCGGGTGTCGAGCGCACAAATTGAATCGCGGTTTGCGCATCAGATTCAAGTGAGCCGAGCGGTTCGCGCACTGTCGCCGGCAGATCTTTTGCAACGCGTCCCTGCAACATTGACGCACTCGCCACAACAGTCACTTCCAGTGCTGCAGCAGCTTCGAGCAAAGTCACTGGCTGACCGGCGACTTCGTGATTAAGTAACGTTAGCGCTTCGGGCATCCCGAGATTGAACGGCAGTTGAATGAACTTGAATCCGTGTTCTTCGCCACCGACCTTTTGCGCGAGTTCGACCATTTGCACTAGTGAATGAAACCCGCGCGCATCCTTGTCGACGCGGAAGCCGTTCCACGTCGCTACGCCGTAGTTTCTTAACTTTCCTTCCTGACGATTGGTTTCGAGTCGCTCAAAAGCTTTTTCCAAACGGTAATAAAACTCCGACTGAGAAATGTGACTAAGCTGCGACTCCGGATTGTGAATATAGTAGACGTCAATGCATTCGAGACCGAGATTTGTGAGTGACTGGTCCAACTGGTGTTGCAGGTAAGCCGGCGTCATGCAGTGACTGCCACCGACAAAATCGTCGAACGAAGCGATACCTGGTTTCACGAAAGTTTCTTCGATGTACTGCCGAACATTCGTTGGTGGCGCGGAATCGAAAGGCAGATAACCACCTTTAGTACAGATGATTAGTTCGTCCCGGTTGAAGCCGCTGCCAGTAAGTTTTTCGAGTGCTTTACCGATGGAGCGTTCGCTTCGTTGAAAACGATAGTTGGCTGCAGAGTCGATCACATTTACGCCGAGGTGGACCGCTTTGATCACTGCGTCTGTATAGCTTTGATCGGTAGCATCGTTGGGGCTGCCCAGGTAAGTGCCAATACCGATTGAAGACAGGGTCAGATGTTGTTGGGGACGAAAATGATCGAGCGCAGCGTTCGGGAAGCGATCACGGTAGTGGGAAGTGGCTTCCGCAGTGGCGTGTCCAGTGATTGTCATGATTGCGCGGATGTTAGCACTGGATTTGGTTGAATAGTGAGTGCGCTGCGCAATTCAGGTGCGATGTGTTAGTAATTGCTTGCAAACGGGTCGGGTGCTCAGATCATCAGGCGCTCTATCACAGTGAGACCCACCCGCTACCGCGAGGTGGTGCTGACTTCAACATGACCGCGAGACCACTCCGAATCGAATCAGCTCTCGACGTTTCACCTGAAGCGCTGCACGAGATCTCTCAACAAGTCTCGCAACTCGTCACCGATTACTTCGCCAACATTTCAGATCGCAGCGTCATTGAAAATAACTACGCCGGTAAAACAATTTCCGAGATCGACCCGTCGCTCGAACTGGATCCGGTCCCGGTTGAAAAGCTAATCGCCGAGTGTCAGACCATGATCGAACTGAGCCGGCACAACGGTCACCCGCGATTTTTCGGCTATGTTGCGTCGCCATCGACTCCGATCGGCGCGTATGGTGATCTGATTGCTTCCGCGGTCAACGCAAACATTACGTGTTGGCGTTCTGATCCAGCCGGAACTGAGATCGAAAAAGTCGTCGTGAAGTGGTTGGGTTCGTTGATTGGTTACGACGACAACGCTCATGGTCTATTAACGAGCGGTGGCTCGATGGCCAATTTGATCGCGTTGCTAATTGCGCATCGACGCAAAGCAGGCACTGATATTTCACGGACCGGCTTGTGGAATTCCGGACCACCAATGACAGTCTATGCGTCTGAAGAAGTGCACATGTCAGTTGCGAAAGGCGCAGACATTCTTGGTTTCGGACGCGACCATGTGCGGGCCGTTCGTTGTGATGAACGTTTCCGCATTGATGTGCATGCGCTGCGAGAGCGAATCGAAGAAGATTTACAAAATGGACTGCGACCGTTTTGCGTGGTGGCGAGTGCCGGGACGACCAACACGGGGGCAGTGGATCCATTACCGGAGGTTGCTGCAGTTGCGCGCGAGTTTGATCTCTGGTTTCACATTGATGGCGCTTATGGCGCGCCGGGCGCATTGGATCCATTAAAGAAGGACCTGTTTGCCGGACTCGCGGAAGCTGACTCGGTTTCACTCGATCCGCACAAGTGGTTATACGTACCCATTGATGTCGGGTGTTTATTGTTTCGCGATCCGGCAACGGCGAAGATGTTCAACACAGAAGAGGCAAGTTACATAAAAGTCCACGGTTTGACCGATGATGAAACGTTTGCCTACTGGGATTACAGTGTAGAACTGTCGCGCCGGTTTCGCGCGTTGAAAGTGTGGCTGACGCTGCGTTACTACGGCGTGCGAAAGATAGCCGAGGCGATTAGTGGCGACATTGGACTCGCAGCGTACCTGGCTGAACAGGTAACGCAGGCGGCCGATTTTGAATTGCTGGCCCCGGTAGAGCTGAGTATTTGTTGTTTTCGTTATGTGCCTGAAGGTGTTTCTGACGACGCAGAATTGAGCCGGTTGAACGAGCAGATTCTCCCGCTCGTGCAGAAGGGTGGCCGTGCTTATGTTTCTAATGCAATGGTAAACGGAAAGTTTGCCTTGCGTGCGTGTATCACGAACTTTCGCACGACGAAAGATGATATTGATCTGACGCTGGAAGTAATCAGGACCGCAGGCGTCCTCGCCTGCCGAGGTTGAGCGAAAGGATTGGAAGGATAAAACAGGCTTTCTTCTCGGCGTCTCTGCGTTCTCGGCGTCTCTGTGTTAAATCAGGGCGTATCTAAAACAAACCATTATTCAAACACAGAGACGCCGAGAACGCAGAGACGCAGAGAAGAAGCAGGCGAGGACGCCTGCGGTCCTAAAAAAGGTCCTAAAGCTCTTAATATATGTACGAACGTGAATTGAGTGTGGCGATTGAGTTGGCCCGTGAAGCTGGCGCGGCCATTCTCGAACTTTACAATGGTCCACTCGAGGTCGAGCAGAAGTATTCGGCTGACGACATTGAGCCGGTAACTCAAGCCGATCGAATTGCAAACCAGTTAATCGTCGATCGTCTTGCTCGTGAATTTCCCAAGGATGGCATTCTTGCTGAAGAGTCGATCGATACCAAACGACGTTTAGACAAGTCGCGCGTTTGGATGGTCGATCCACTCGATGGGACGAACGGCTTCATCGATGGCAACGGCGACTTTGCGGTCCAGATCGGCCTGGCCCATGATGGCGTTTGCGTACTCGGCGTGGTCTATCAGCCATTGACTGGCGTGCTTTATCGCGCCGTTATCAACGATGGTTGTTGGCTTGAGCGTCCCGAGTTCGAACCAGAGAAAGTATCAGTTTCAACCAAACATGAATTGTCCACAATGCGACTGGCCGCGAGTCGTTCCCATCGCAGTCCACGCATGAATAAAGTTGTAACCACGCTTGGTTTTAGCGAAGAAGTTCAGCGTGGCTCAGTTGGAATCAAGATCGGATTGTTGGTTGAGCAGCAATGCGATGTGTACATTCACTTGTCGTCTCGCACCAAGCAATGGGACACTTGCGCGCCGCAAATAATATTGACTGAAGCGGGTGGAAAACTCACTGACTTGTTTGGCGGACCGCTAAATTACAACGTCGCTGAAATACAAAATAAGAATGGCCTGGTAGCGAGTAATGGGGTGGCCCACGATCAAATAATCGACACGCTCGCACCCTTGTTGCAAGAATTTGGAAGGAAGCCGGATAGGGGTTAGGGACCGGGGACAGAGGCCGGACTGAATTTCGCCTGAGCTAACCCCCAACTCCTGACCTCCGATCCCTAAGTTATGTCAAAGCCTTCTCTCACCTATCTGCCTCACTGCTTGTTGCCGGTTTTACTGCTGGCGGCGTTCAGCTACTGGAACGGTCTCCGCACGGTTGATTCAACTCTCAGTTCCGAAGCCCAGACCCATCTCAACGCGCTGGCTGGTGAAGTGGACCGCCGGCTGCAGAACGAAGAGACTGAACTCAACAAGGTCACTTCAATGGATGGTCTCGGCAAGTTCATCACTGACAACAGTAGCGAGACTGCCGATCCGGCCGCGATAGCGCCGGCATCCGGACCTTTGCCGACTCTGATGGCGTTGTTGAGAGGTGAAGGGAAGTTTGAAAGAGTCGCTCTGTTTGATCAGAAGCGCACTGAACTTCTCCAGGTTGAACGAGAACGAAGTAGTCAAGCTGCAGAGACGTTTGTCGTGAAGCGCAAAGGTATGTCGATTTTTTCTCCGGTCGGATTAACCACCAACTCGGAGTCTGTTGGTCTAAAGGATTCTACACTTCAGTATTCAATTCCAATCGTCGATCGTACCTCGGGCGCGGAACGAGGAGTGCTCGTTGCTGAGTTAAATCTAAACGAAACGATCTCCGACGCTGCCAGCACGTTATCGAGCAACGACAGTTCACAGTCTTCAAGCACGTTTGTTGCGGCCGTCGATCCTTCCGGGCATTTCATTTTTGATTCCACTCGCAAGCTTCAGGGTTCTTTGGTAAGCAGTTCGCTCCCGGCTTTTCAGGCAATTGCGACGGAACTTACCGACAACAAATCCGAGGTGAAGCGTTTTCAACTCAGCAGCGGCCAGGACTATGTCACCGCTTTTGCTCCTTTGCCGCATTGGAAAATCGGCCTGGCCGTGGGACACGATCGTTCGGCGCTGGCTGCCAGTGCTCATCGCTACGGAATAGCCGGACTCGTGCTCGCTTTGTTTGCGGGTTTCATTGCTGCGCAGGCGCTCAACTACGCAACTCGAAAGAAATCGACTGGCATTGAACGAGTGGAAGAAGGTCTGACGGCGATGGCTAAAGGCGACCTGGACCGTCGTATCGAGTTGAGATCGAGTGATGATGTGCGGATTATCGCTGACAACATCAATGCGCTGGCTGAACAAATGCGTGCCCAAATCGCGCGCGAGGAAGAGGCGCGCCAGTTCCAAACTTTCGTCCGACTCTCAGCCATGTTGACGCACGATCTGAAGAACGCAATCGAAGCGTTGTCGTTGATCGTGGGAAACATGGAACGTCATTTCGACAATGAGCAGTTTCGCAAAGACGCATTGCGTTCGCTTACGAGCGCTACTGACAAGTTGAAAGGCATCGTTGCTCGACTCACGCGTCCGCTTTCGAGTTTGAGTGGAGAACATCCAAGACCTAAGAGTGTTGACCTGGTCCCACTCTTCAGGAAAGTGCTCTCGCTTACGGCTGAACCGCTACGCGAGAAACATCAGATCGAAGTCAACCTTCCCGACCACCTGCTTGTTTACACCGATCCCGATCGCATCGAGAAGGTGCTCGAAAACCTCATCATCAATGCGCTTGAAGCGATGGCCGACAGAAATGGAAAACTGACTATCACTGCCGGATTTACTGATCGCGGCGCTGCTACGTTTTCCATCTCTGATACTGGACCAGGCATGAGTCCGGAGTTTATCGAACAGAAGTTGTTTCGCCCTTTCTCAACCACGAAACGCCAGGGCGTCGGACTGGGGTTGTATACCTGTCGTGAAGTTATTCAGGCCAGCGCCGGCTCAATCACTCCGGAGTCAGTTGAAGGTGCTGGTACGACCTTTCGCGTCGTGCTACCATCAGCCTCACATGACTCGCAATTTTAAGCAGGTGCGGCCAGCTTCTTTAGCCCCTGAAGTCAAGCCGGTTCCTCTTAATTCCTGCCCAGTATTAATTCCGTGAGCGTCCTAAATTTTGTTCTGTTGAGTGATTGATTTCGAATAATGAGTACGGCAGCACCAGCTAAGGGGACGATTCTTATCGTCGATGATGACGATGCTGTGCGGAGCGGTATCTACTGGGCGCTCAATTCAGACTACAACGTGCTGCAAGCCTCATCGCGTGAACAAGCGTGCGCCCTGATTGCTGACGAGGACATCGAAGTCGTGGTCAGCGATCTTCATCTGCCACCAAATGTCGACGACATTGGAGAAGGACTTGCGCTGATCGATGTTGCGCGTGCTCAGGATCCGCCGTTGCAAGTGGTGGTTATTACGGGCAGCAATTCGAAACGCGCGGCACTCGAAGCAGTCCGTCGCGGCGCTTATGGGTTCTTTGAAAAACCGCTTGATGCTGCCGAGTTGTTGCACATCGTCAGCCAGGCGGCGCGGATGCGTTTGCTGGAACTTGAAAATCGACGACTGCGCGACGAACTCTCGCGAGCGCCCGGTTTTGTTCATCTGCTCGGCGCGAGTCCGGCGCTGGAAAAAGTTTTGAAGCAGGCGAGATCAGTGGCGGCAGCAGCCACCGCAACGGTTTTGTTGAGCGGCGAGAACGGGACCGGAAAAGAGATGCTCGCTCGCGCTATTCATGAGGAGAGTCCGCGCGCGTCTGGTCCATTCGTGCCGGTCAGTTGTGCGGCCTTGCCTGAGACACTGATCGAGTCGGAATTATTTGGACACGAAAAAGGCTCGTTTACGAACGCCACTCAAGCGCGCAAAGGTCGTTTTGAATTAGCTAACGGCGGTACGTTGCTGCTCGACGAGATAGGTGATTTAAGTCCGACGGTCCAGGTCAAACTGTTACGCGTGTTGCAGGAAAGATCGTTTGAGCGAGTTGGTGGAACGAAGACGATCACGGTCGACATTCGTTTAATCGCGGCGACCAATCGTGATCTGGAAGCAGAAGTTGAAGCCGGCCGGTTTCGCCAGGACCTTTTCTTTCGTTTGAATGTTGTGCCGCTTACGTTGCCGCCGCTGCGAGAACGTGGCGATGATATTCCTATTCTGGCCGCGCATTTTGCAGCGAAGTCGGCCCAGAAATACGGTCATTCGATGCCGGAGCTTACGCCCAGACTGATCGATGTATTGCAGGATTACGATTGGCCGGGAAATGTGCGTGAGCTGGAAAATTTGATGGAACGACTGGTTGTGCTGAGTAATGGCGACTCGCTGGGTCTCGAGTTTGTACCGGAGAAGATGTTGAAGATACTGCCCGGCGCGAGTCCGCAGGATGAGTCGACTTTGGAAGGTGCAGTCGAAGCAGTGAAACGGCGAATGATTGTTAGTGCGTTGCAGGCTGAAGGTGGAAATAAGGTCGCGGCGGCGAAGAAGCTGGGCATCAGCAGATCGTATCTGCACCGGTTGATTAACGAGTTTGGGTTGTAGGGGGAGAGCGAGTTTCGAGTTTCGAGTTTCAAGTTTCAAGTTTTAAGTTTCGAGTTCCAAGTTTCGGGTTTCGAGGGTCGAAACTAAAAACTCGAAACTCTAAACTCGAAACTTGAAACTCGAAACTCGAACTAAGTCATGGCTAGCATTCAACACCGCTTACCTGAGAACGTGCCCGGGGATTTCTTTGTCGATTCCTCATGCATCGACTGCGACACCTGCAGCCAACTCGCGCCCGGCATCTTTCACGATCATGGCGAGCAATGCAGCGTACATCATCAACCTGAAACTGAAGCGGAAACAAAGCTCGCGATGATGGCCCTCGTGGCTTGTCCGACTGGTTCGATCGGCGCAACTGAAAAACATGACGCACATCTCGGCATCGATGCTTTCCCGCTGCACTTGTGTGAAGATGTCTATTTTTGCGGCTTCACTTCAGAAGACAGTTTTGGTGGTTGGAGTTATTTGATCCAACGACCGAATGGTAACGTTTTGATCGATTCGCCCCGCTTTGCTTCACAACTGGTAAAGCGAATTACAGGAATGGGTGGCGTAGAAACGATGTTGTTGACGCACAAAGACGACGTCGCTGCGCACCAGTCATTTCGCGAGCGTTTTGGGACTAAACGCACCATGCATCGAGACGATGGCGCTGTCCGGCGGGGCGTTGAACGTGTACTCGAAGGGGAAGATCCGGTAGAACTTGGCGACGATCTAATTGCGATTCCTACGCCGGGACATACGCGCGGTCACGTAGTTTTCCTGTATAAGAAGAAGTTTCTTTTCACCGGCGACCATCTGGCCTGGACACCGCGCCGCCAGACTTTGACGGCTTTTCGTAGCGTGGCGTGGTATTCGTGGCCTGATCAGATTCGTTCGATGGAGAAGTTGTTGGCCTATGATTTTGAGTGGGTGTTGCCTGGTCACGGCGACATGCATCACGACAGCGTTGAGAAGATGAAAGAACATCTGGAGCGCTGTATCAACTGGATGAAACAGTGAGTGAAGATTGCAGATTGAAGATTGAATTAAGACTTAGCAGCAGTTCATACGTGTGGCGATGAGGTCAGTACCGTAACGCGGTAGCGTCGGGTCAGCAAGGT
>DATDMC010000007.1:0-6310 GCA_036518995.1 Pyrinomonadaceae bacterium
GCGCATCAGTCATCTGTTGGAAGAGCAGGTGAGTGTGTTGTTGACGAGGCGGAAACTGTTAAGCGAGTTGAGTGTCGCCGACGGGACGAAGGTGTTGTGCGTGGAGGAACTGCAGGAAGTATTACGGCAGGAGAGTGAAGATAATCCGGAGGTAGAGATCGGACGCGAGAACCTGGCTTATGTGATCTACACGTCAGGGTCAACAGGTGAACCAAAGGGAGTAATGATCGAGCACGGGAGCTTAGTGAACCTGATGCAGTGGCACGTGCAGGAGTATGGGATCAGAGTAGGAGAGCGAGTGACGCAGATGGCGTCGCCGGCGTTTGATGCGGCGGTGTGGGAGATCTGGTCAGGCTTGAGTGGCGGCGCGCGATTGTATCTGACGCCGGAGGGAGTACGCGGCGACGTGGAACGGTTGCAGGAGTGGCTGACAGAGAAAGAGATCACGGTGAGTTTTGTGCCGACACCGCTGGCGGAGTTGTTATTAAGAAGCGAATGGGCCGAGCAGGCGAAGTTGCGAGTGTTATTGACGGGCGGAGACCAACTGCATGGGTATCGAGGCGAAGCGAAGTTCGAGGTAGTGAACCACTACGGGCCGACGGAAGCGACGGTGCTGGGAACGAGCGGAGTGGTGGAGCGGCGGGCGCGGGAAGCAGGCGAGTTACCGGATATTGGTGGTCCGATAGCGAATGTGGAAGTGTACGTGCTGGACGAGGAACAGCAACTGGCGCCGCAGGGAGTGGTGGGTGAGTTGTACTTGGGAGGAGTGGGAGTCGGGCGCGGATATCTTGGGCGAGCGGAGTTGACGGGCGAGAGGTTTGTGCCTGACGGAGTGAGTGGAGCGCGTGGCGGAAGATTGTACCGGACGGGAGATCAGGCGCGCTGGCGGGCGGCGGGTGAGTTGGAATATCTGGGACGCATGGACGAACAGGTAAAGATCAGGGGGTTCCGCATCGAGTTGGGCGAGATCGAGGCCGCTCTTAATCAGCATCCTGCGATCGCGGAAAGCGCAGTCGTGGTCCATGAGCAAGATCAGCGGGACAAGCGGTTAATCGCGTATGTGGTTGCGAGTTCAGGACGAACTCCAAATCGTGATGAGATGCTGGGCTTTCTTAGAGATCGTTTGCCCGAATACATGCTGCCCGCGTTACTGATCGTGTTACCAGAACTGCCGTTAACATCGAACGGCAAAGTCGATCGGCGCGCCTTGCCGCTTCCCGAAGATGCAGTATTGCCGCGTAGATACGTACCGCCGGATGGTCCATTGCAGCGGTTGCTGGCGGCGATGTGGAAAGGAGTGCTCGGCGCCAATCAGATTGGATCAAGCGATGATTTCTTTGAACTCGGCGGCGACTCAATCAAGGGAGCAATCTTTATAAATCAGCTCCGCGAAAAGTTGGGTGAACCGGTCAAGGTGGCGGCGATCTTCAAAGCTTCAACTATTGAACGATTGGCTGATTTCCTGCGGCAGGAATACCCGGACTCGGTTGAACGATTGATTGGGAAAACTGCACAGGTCGCTGGCGTTGTGTCGCAACCCGGGTTTCTGGACCAGCCGCGTAACGCAAAAATATGGTCGCCGCTAGTTGAGATTCAGCAGGGAAAAAGATCGCCACTCTTCTTCGTTCACCCGGTAGGTGGGAACGTTTTCTGTTACCTGAACCTGGCCCGGCAACTCGGTCCTGAATATACAGTCTACGGGTTGCAAGCGCGCGGACTTGATCCGAACCAGGCGGCGCAAACGCAGATCGACGAGATGGCGTCCTATTATCTGGAGTCGCTTCGCAATGTTCAGCCCCATGGTCCTTACTCTCTGGCGGGCTGGTCCATGGGCGGAATGATTGCTTTCGAAATGGCCCGGCAACTGGATCTCCAGGGTGAGGAGGTCAGCTTCCTCGGCTTGATCGACTCGACCATCCCAAGCGCCACTGCAATGCCGGATGAAAACTACGATCAGCGGTTACTGGTCCATTTCGCCACCGAGTTGGGACTGACGAGGGAAAGTCTGACGCGGCCGCTGGACGAAATTTTAAGTCTCGATTTTGAGGAGCAGATGACTTGCCTGCTGGATCTGGCAAAGTCGGCGAAGATAGTTCCGGATGGTAGTGATTTAACGTACCTCCGTAATCTGTTTCGCGTATTCCGGAACAATTTCAACGCTGCCATGAGTTACCAACCGGCGAGCTATCCAGGAAAGCTCACGCTTTTGCTGGCCCAGGAACGTCTCGCATCTGCTGCTGATCCTGAAGCTATCTGGCGTGCACTCGCTCGTGGAGGTGTTAACACAATCAGCGTGCCGGGTAATCACTACAGCATGTTTCGTCTTCCCCAGTTACAAACGCTCGCCGGGCAACTCAAGGTTGCGATCTCTGAAGCCGAGACAGTCGCCGTTGCAAGCGCCATCAGTTAACCCGTTCATCATCACGTATCAGTTCTACTCTGCGTCTCCGCGTCTCTACGCCTCTGCGTTGAAAATATCGCTCAAGTTAGTGGACACCAATTTCAACACAGAGACGCAGAGAGACGCGGAGACGCAGAGGAAGACAAAGCAATCCCCGGCGATTCTAAGCAGCACCTTTTCACGGCAAATATTTTTGTCTAAGTAAAAAATCCTAACAGGCTGCAGAAAAAGAGCATGACTTCAAGTGCGGTGGATCGACCGCCGTGCTGGGGATTGTGGTCGGTGTTCTGCAACCTGCTAACTCAGTGAGATTGATTTCTATGAGAGGTTCATTATCAGGGAAAAAAGTCATCATCATCGGGGCCGGCCTGAGCGGCAGCCTGGCGTCAATTTATTTGGCCCGCCGTGGCTGCGAGGTAGAGATCTTTGAGCGCCGACCAGACATGCGCGGCCACCAGTTAACCGGCGCCCGTTCAATCAACATGACGTTGGCGGCCCGGGGACTGGCAGCACTCAAGCAGGTCATGGATCTGGATCTCATCTTCGATGTCACGATTCCTCTTAAAGGTCGAGTGGTCCATAACCTGGACGGCTCTACAAAATTCATTCCTTACGGCACCCGGGAAAACGAAGTGATCTATGCGATCAAAAGAAAAGATTTGAACCGGGTACTGATGGACGTCGCCGAGTCGACCCACAACGTAAAGATCCATTTCGATGAACGCTGCAGCGAGATGGACAAGACCAACGGTCGAATTCACCTGGTAAACGAAAAAACCGGGGCCCATCAATTTCGCCAGGCTGACTTCATAATCGGAGCCGACGGAACGTTTTCCACTGTCCGTCAGCAGATGCATCGCGGTGAGCGCGCTAACTACCAGCAGGAATTTCTCGATTGCGGTTACAAGGAGATAACTCTTCCCCCTGGTCCAAACAAAACTTACCAGCTCGACCAGCATGTGCTCCACGTTTGGCCGCGTGGTGGTTGTATGTTGATGGGAATTCCCAACCTTGATAGTTCGTTTGCGCTTACCTGCATCATGCCGTTTTCGGGTCGTCCCGGCTTCGACTCGCTGACGACTGAAGCCGAAGTGATGGCCTACTTCAATTCTCAATTTCGCGATGTGGTGCCGCTGATAGGGCCTTTCGCAAGCGGATTCCTCAGCGCCCAGCCGGCAATGTTTCCCACAACGAAAGTTGCGCCCTGGCACTATCGAGGACAAGTCTTATTAATTGGCGATGCCTGTCACACCGTAACTCCGTTCTACGGTCAGGGCATGAACGCCGCCTTCGAGGATTGTGCCGTACTCGACGAATGTCTTGACCAAAATGGCGACGACTTTGAGGCCGCCTTCTCCAGTTTCCAGGCCCTTCGGAAGCGAAACACGGACGCGCTCGCCGATCTTTCCGTTCAGAATTTTCTGGAATTGAGGGACAAGGTGCGGTCGCCGATGTTGCTCGCCCGCAAGCAACTCGATTCCGTTCTGCATAAGTTATTGGGTGATTCATGGATGCCTCTTTACACCCTGATTGCGCACACAAATATTCCCTATGCGGATGCTCTGGACCAATACAAGCGCCAGTGCCGCCGCGGTCAACTGATGGGTCTCGATGTTGCTTTGGGCACCCTCGCCGGATGCATCTATGGAGAAAAGGTAATCAGATCGTTCTTCAGGGGCGCCGATCAGGTTGATGATCTGCCTGTAATTCAACCATTGCCGAATGGTCAGGAAGATCATCCATTGGCGGACGTCGAGGAACTAAAAAGCCGTGCTGCAGAAGCCGCCCGAGTGGATCAACTGCCGCGCCCGAACGGCGCCGGCAACGACCAGTTGGCGGCGGTGAAGGAATTCAAATCGGCGGTCGGAATGCGCCGAAAATAATTTCCTAATTCCAGTAATCATGTACCTGACTAATCAAAGTGTCCCGAAGGGGCTACGCAACGAAGCCCAGGGTTGCCCTCTCGGCAACCCTGGGATTGAAGCGGCAACCCTGGGCTTTGATTCGTTGCCCCTTTGGGGCAAACAGTCTCTGAAAAATTGTGTTGGTTCGTTAAGTAAGTGATTACGCTAACCCCACAGTTCTGATCGGCCCTAACCATGAAGCTCTTTGCTTTTCTCTTTCGCATTTCGCGCCGCGCGCTGGTCCTGTCAATGTTGATTGGCATGATTGCCGGCCTGAGCAGTGCTGGTCTAATCGTCGTTATTAACACGACTTACAGTAGCGGCTCGACGCGGACTCTGATTTTGTCGTTTGCCGGTTTGGGCGTGGTGATGCTGGTCTCGAACCTCGTCTCCAGGATGTTGTTGGTCCAACTCTCACAGCGCGCGATCTATGACATGCGCATGCATCTGAGTCGAAAGATCCTCGTCGCTTCGTTGGACCATCTCGAGACCCTGGGCGCTGCGCGGTTGCTGGCGAGTTTGACTGACGACATCGTCATGATCACGAACGCGTTGCTGGGCATTCCGCAACTTTGTATCTGCATATCGATTGTTGCTCTCTGTCTTATCTATCTCGGTTGGTTGTCTCCCCTTGTGCTGATGGCTTTCCTGGTCGTGATGGTTGTCGGTGTAGGCAGTTACCACGCTCTTGTACTGAAGGCGATGAAGTATTTGCGCGCCGGGCGTGAAGGGCAGACGGCGTTGTTTCGTCACTATCGCGCGCTGACCGAGGGCATCAAGGAGTTGAAGATTCATCGCCGGCGGCGCGAAGTTTTTCTTTATACCGCTTTGGAAGCCACTGGCGAATCGATGCGTCGCGAGAACATGAAAGGCCTGACCTATTACGCCGCGGCCGAAAGCTGGGGTCAATTTCTGTTCTTTCTTTTTATCGGTCTGTTGATATTCATCATGCCGATGATCCGTAACGTGAATCCGGCGACCCTCGCGGCGTACACGTTGACCATGCTTTATGTCACTGGTCCATTGCAGGTCATCCTGGCTTTTCTGCCGGCGTTGGGCCGGGCGCGCGTCGCGTTGCAACAGGTCGAAACGCTGGGCCTTTCGTTGGAGTCGGCTGGAGATGAAAGCGCGAGGATAATCGAGCGCTTGCCCGGCTCTGTTCCACGCGTTCTGGAACTGGTAAACGTCACGCACACCTACCGGCAGGAGCTCGACGATAGTAGTTTCATTCTTGGACCAATCGACCTCACTTTCACTCCCGGCGAAATGACCTTCGTGATCGGAGGTAACGGCAGCGGCAAGACTACGTTAGCGAAGTTAATTACCGGTCTTTATTCTCCGGAAGGGGGAGTGGTGCGACTGAATGGCGAACCTATCAGCGGCGCTCTGAATGAATATTACCGGCAACATTTCTCAGTGATATTTTCGGATTTCTTTCTGTTTGAAAGTCTGCTCGGACTGGAACGGATGGAACTCGATGCTCAGGCCAGCCATTACCTAATCAAGTTGGGACTGGATCGGAAAGTCACTATTAAGGACGGCAGACTTTCCACCATCGAATTGTCGCGAGGGCAGCGGAAACGTTTGGCGTTACTGACCGCTTACCTCGAAGACAGGCCGTTCTATGTTTTTGATGAATGGGCTTCGGATCAGGATCCGGTCTTTAAAGAAATCTTCTACACGGAACTGCTGCCTGAACTGAAGAGCCGTGGCAAAACTCTGATCGTCATCACTCACGACGAAAAATATTTTCACCTCGCAGATCGGATCGTCAAGCTGGACTACGGCCAATTACAACAACCTGTTTTACTTCCGGAACCGGTGCTTCAATTGGCCCATGGATGACGTGCCGCAGGCGCCCCGCCTGTGCCGGGGACACAATCAAGGAGCCTCTATTCGTAGGTGGCGTCCGAGGACGGACGCGCTCCGACAGAAGATCGGCCCGCTGAAATTCACAGATCCTATTTGCGTGATCATAGAACGCGATTAACACGTGGAACCTTCT
>DATDMC010000008.1:0-30840 GCA_036518995.1 Pyrinomonadaceae bacterium
CCCACAGATTAGAAGCTGTTGGCGGCAACTTAAGTTCTCAGCATGCGGGGGTAAACCGCCCTTCCCAACTGCGCTAAACTAAGTTCACAATTGTCGTAGCAATGAGGTCAGTACCGTAACGCGGTAGCGGCGGGTCGTGCCTTAGATTCAAGCCAACAAATCGACCTGACCCGACGCTACCGCGTTACGGTACTGACTCATCGCCACTACAGAGTGACTTTTGCAAGGTGGCTCTCTGAGTATTTTCATCGTTAATTCTCTCGTCATCTTTCCTACGGTAAAGTTCAATCACGCAAAATATTGGAGCAGTGTCTTCAGGAAGGTGATTCTGAGACGGGGAAGTGTCGGTCAACAAGGGCATTCGAATTTGGTTACTGATCTTCCTTTGTGTCTGGTGGACTGCGTCATTGAAGGCGCAACAAAGCACGAAGCCAATTCCCGCAGCGTCTCCCCAGGCGACACCATTCGAAATTCCGAAAACGCCAGAGACTGTCACTAAACCAGAATCACAACCAACGCCCCCGACAATAGTTTCACCTTCACTTTCAACCACGCAAGGTCCAACAACACTCACGCTCGACGACGCGTTACGACTCGCCAACGCTCAAGCATCAGGATTCCAACAGGCAACACTTCAGGAAAAAATCGCTGAAGAAGATTTACGCCAGGCGAAGAGCGCACTCTTGCCGAGCATCAGTGCGCCACTCAGTTATATCTACACGTCTCCGGCACACGGTCTGCAACCAGGTGAACCACGAGTTCCCAGTTTCATCGCGGCTGACGCCATCAGTGCGTATCAAGCCTATCTGCAGGTCTCCGGCGACTTCGATCTATCAGGAAAACTACGAGCAACGTTAGCTAAGAACCGGGCGCTTCTGGCTGCGGCCCACGCCGGCACTGAAGTAGCAAGACGCGCATTGGCCCAAGCCGTGATCGAAGCGTATTACGGACTGTCGCTGGCGGTTGCCCAACGACAAGCAGCAGAGGGAAACCTCGCCGCCGCTGAAGATTTCGAAAGAATAACCTCGCTCCTTTTAAATGCCGGTGAAGTTGCTTCAGTTGATCTCACGCGCGCCGAATTGCAGACCATTGCTCGTCGCGACGAATTGGAAAAGGCGCGAGCAGCCGAACTTGTTGCCGGCGGATCATTGCGCGTTTTCGTTGGTTACGATTTCACGGCTCCGATCGGAACGTCAGAACTTTCTTTGTCAGGACCAGTCGAGGCGGATTTTCTAAGCCCGAATGTTGCCGATGTAACTCGTCGCCCGGAATTTTTGCAGTTTGATTCGCAACTCCGCGCCGCTCAGCAAGACATAAAGATTGCCCGGGCTGATCGCCTGCCGTCACTTACTTACGAACTTTTTGGAGGCTTCGATACGGATTCGTTGCGAGGCCCGGCATTGAAAGAACACAGTGGAGTTTCGGCCGCGATCAGTTTGAATATTCCGATCTTCGATTGGGGAGTTCGCAAGAGTAAGGAGACGCAGGCCCGCTTGAATCTTCAAGCCGCAGAGAACGAAAGGACCATCGCGTTGCGCGGATTTACGCAACAGTTTTACGCCGCCAAGGCCGAAGCTGCTTCCGCTGCTGCCCGCATCCGTTTAACGCGAGATGGAATTACAAAGGCAGAGTCGAACCTCAACGCGTCGATCGCGCGATACAGAGCTGGTGAAGCGCAGATCGTCGAAGTAACTGACGCGCAAACAACACTGGTGGCCCAACGTTCTGCTTACTATCAGGCTTTGTTTGACTATCAAACTGCGCTGGGCCGGCTACGACAAGCGACCGGAAAGTAACAACCGATGAGTGAAACCACGACCGATCGACAGCGACCAATGACGCCGCGACAAAAGCGAATTCTGATCGTTACCGGTTTGGTTGCACTCCTTATCGTTTCTTTGATCGTCATTCTTGTTTTGCGTTTGCGGCACAAGCCGGAAGCAGAGTCGGAAGTGACCCCAGTTGTCAGCGTAAAAGTTGCGAAGGCTGAAAAATCCGAAATCGCGGCGGAAGTTGTCGCAGTTGGTACGGTATGGCCCAGAGACAAGGCTGAAGTCGCCGCGAAGATTAGCGCGCAGATCAAGTCGATGGGCCAATTGAAAAACAAGCTCGTGAAGGCCGGCGAAGTTATCGCTGTACTCGAAGCGAGAGATCTTCAGACGCAACGCGCCGAGGCGCTGGCTGCCGTAAACGAAGCGAAGGCAAATGAACGTCAGGTGGTGACAGGAACGATTCCTCAGAACGACGCTGAAGATCAAAGAGCACTCAGAGACGCAGCGGCGAAAGTCGCAAACACTCGCGCGACTTATGAAAGACGTAAAGCATTATTCGAAAAAGGCGGAATCTCGCAAAAGGATCTGGAAGCCTCACAACTCGAATACGAAACTGCGCAAAACGAACTGCGACTCGCGCAGGAAAGAATTGCCCTGCGAACTAAATCACTCAATCCCAACGATCGTGCCCTGGCCGCCGCGAAGACGGCGCAAGCGGTCCAACATCTCGCCACGCTCGATGCTCAACTTAGTTACGCAACGATTCGCGCGCCAATTACGGGAATTGTCACCGACCAATTTCAGTATGAAGGTGAGTTTGCTGCGGCGGGTGGCAAACTCGTGACCATCGCCGATATCAGTCAGGTGATTGTGAAGGTACCGTTTTCAGATACGGCTGTTGCCGAACTGAAAGTTGGCGACTCTGCTTCAGTCACTCCTACGGACACTTCAGCGGAAGAAATGAACGGGCAAGTGAAGTTATTGAGTCGCTCAAGCGATCCAACCAATCGCACTGTGGAAGTTTGGGTAACGCTGGCCAACGGCGCAGGAACTCTGCGAGCGAACGGCGCCGCGCAGGTGAAGGTCCTCGCCAATGCGAAACGCGATGCGATTGTGGTTCCAACTTCAGCCGTCAGTCTCGAAGCGAGCAATTCGGACGAGGGGACTGTGATGGTGGTGGATGCGCAGTCTGTCGCACACGAAACGAAAGTAACAGTAGGAACAAAAACTAAAGACAAAGTCGAAATTGTTTCCGGATTGAACGAAGGCGACACAGTCGTAATAGAAGGCAACTTCGCTCTTGCGGATGGAACAAAGGTCGAAGTCGCGGCGCCGGAAGAAGAGAAGAAGGACGAAGAAGATAAGCCGTGAGAATTGCTCGCTTCGTTTCAAATCAATCACGCGCTGTTCTGGTAATCGTGGGCCTGCTGTGCGTGGCTGGTCTATATGCTGCCTGGCAACTTCCGATCGCCGTTTTTCCGCAAACGGATTTTCCTCGCATCGTCATCATTGTCGATAACGGAGTAGCGCCTGCTGACCAGACGCTCGTTTCGGTAACGCGTCCGATTGAAGAGGCGATGAATGGAATTCCCGGCATTGCTAACATTCGTTCGAAGACGGCGCGAGGCTCGGCGGAAATCAATCTCTTCTTTAATTGGAACGTCGACATCATTCAAGAATTGCAATTGGTCCAGGCGCGATTATCGCAACTGTCCTCAACACTGCCACCAACTGCTTCAATAAGAAATGTTGAACGACTCACGTTCGCGGTGTTTCCGGTCACCGGCTATAGCCTGACTTCAGACAAGCGCGACGTTGCGAGTCTACGCGACATCGCGCTTTACACGATTCGTCCCCGGCTCGCGCGTTTGTCCGGAGTCGCAATCGTCGGTGTGGCCGGAGGTAAGGCGCGCGAGTTTCACGTCACGATCGATCAGGACAAACTGATCGCGCATAACGTTTCTGCCAAACAAGTTGTTGATGCCGTTAAGAATTCGAATGTCGTTATCTCGCCGGGATTAATAGAGGAGAACCATCAACTTGAACTCGCTTTGGTTAGCGGGCAGGCAAAAGATTCGAATGATTTGATAAACATCGTCGTGGCGACTGTCAACAATGCACCCGTGACCGTCGGAGATGTTGCGACTGTTGGACCAGGCGTCGAGCCTCAGTACACGATCGTTACCGCTGGTCCACCTTCGCACCTGGCCGCGCTCGTTAATATCAACCGGCAACCCGATGCGAACACGGTCGCCGTTGTTGATGAAGTGAACGCCGAACTCAAGGCGATTCGCAATCAAATTCCGGCAGATGTAAAAGTCGCTGCTTATTACGATCAGTCTCTATTGGTCCGTGAGTCGATCAAATCTGTTCGCGATTCAATCATCATCGGCCTGCTGCTTTCAGTGGTTATTCTTTACGTGTTCCTGCGCAACTGGGGAACAACCTTCGTCGCGATCCTGGTGATTCCAGTCACTGTACTCATCACATTTCTGGCGATGTGGCTGGCGCGACTTAGCTTTGACCTGATGACTCTCGGAGGTGTGGCTGCTGCTATCGGACTGGTTATCGATGATGCAATTGTCGTCGTCGAGAATATTTACACACACATGGCGCGCGGGCAGTCGCGGCGCGAGGCAGTACAAAATGCGATTTCGGAAATCACGGTCCCGATTATCGGTTCGACGATTACTCCCGTCGTAGTTTTTCTTCCCTTAACTTTGCTGACCGGTGTTACGGGCGTCTTCTTTCGTTCGCTGGCACTGACGATGGCGGTTGCTCTTTTGACTTCATTGGTTCTCGCTCTCGTTTTCACTCCGGTGTTGGCTGAGCGGTTGGTGAGGGCTAAACAGATCGACGGTGACGATCACGAAGAAAAGCCGGGACGTTTTCTCGGAGCAATTATTCGCCGTTACGAATGGGTGCTCGGACACGCGCTCGACAATCGCTGGATTGTGGTTGCGATTATGGTAATGGTGCTCGCCGGATCCTATTTGCTCTACACGCAACTTGGTTCAGAGTTTCTACCCGCATTCGATGAGAGCGCTTTCGTGCTCGACTATCTTGCGCCGCCGGGAGCTTCGCTTGAAGAAACAGATCGTATGTTGCGTCATGTCGAAGACTTCTTAAAGGAAACTCCAGAAGTCGAAAGTTATTCAAGACGAACAGGACTCGAACTCGGGTTGTTTATAACCGAACCGAACACGGGCGACTTCGCCGTCAAACTCAAACCCGGTCATAAGCGTTCGACTGAAGAAGTTGAGGCTGAACTGCGTGAGAAGCTTGCCGAAGCTGAACCGGCGTTGGAAGTGGAGTTTGTTGGAATTCTACCCGACATGATTGGCGACTTAACGAGTTCGCCTGAACCGATCGAGATAAAACTTTTTAGTGAAGATGCGAAGGCACTCGAAGCGAAGGCCGAAGAAGTCGAAGGCGTGATCAAGAAGGTCTCTGGTGTGGTCGATACGTTCAGCGGCGTTGTTGTTAGCGGTCCAGCGTTCACGTTTAGGATCGATCCAATGAAGGCGGCGCAGTTTGGTGTTAATGCCACCGACGTTGCGGAAACGGCGAGCACTGCAATGACAGGAGAGGCTGCTTCTGCGATCCTCCAGCAAGATCGATTAATTACTGTTCGGGTGATCTTTTCCCAGGACGTTCGCACGTCGCTCGACAAGGTCCGCGCGCTGCAAATGCAGGCAGCGAATGGAGCGTTTTTCCGGTTGGACCAGGTTGCCGATATCGAGTATGAAAAAGGCCAAACGGAAATCGCGCGCGACGGTTTACGACAAACAGTTGCGGTTACCGGTCGTCTGGAAGGAAAAGATCTCGGCACGGGCATCGCTGAAATTCAACAAGCAATCACCAAGGAGGTGAAACTGCCCGCCGGAATGACAATTGAGTACGGTGGGGTTTACAAAGAACAGCAATCAAGTTTTCGTGAACTACTACGTTCGTTATTGCTGGCGGTGGTGCTGGTTTTCATCACGTTGTTAATCGAGTTTCGATCTTTTGCGCATCCGGTTGCGATCGTAGTTGGCGCAGTGCTGGCATTGGGAGGCGTACTTCTTGGTCTATTCATCACCGGCACTTCGCTCAATGTAGTTTCGTTGATGGGCATGATCATGGTCGTCGGTATCGTGGCCAAAAATGGAATATTGATGCTCGATGCCGTCGAAGAACATCTTGCTGAAGGCGAGTCGTTACGGGCAGCGCTACTCGCCTCCGGTCGCAGAAGATTCAGACCAGTTTTGATGACGTCGTTAGCCGCGATACTGGGAATGTTGCCGTTAGCTTTAGCGTGGGGCGCCGGCGCGGAGTTGCTACAGCCATTAGCGATCGCCGTGATCGGCGGATTAGCGGTGGCGTTGTTGTTGTCGTTGGTCATAACGCCGACGGTCTACTTCATGATCAGAAGAATCTAAGCTGACTTGGACGTCCTCATCAGTCAGGTAGCGGGTGGGTCTGTTGGTCCACAGATCGCCCTACTGACTCCTACCTAACCATTCTTCGCATCTTGCGTCGTTCACGATCCCGAACAAAAAATTTTCTTCTAGCATTTGAATGGAGTGGATGTAATGGTGTTCGCTGAATGCGATCGTATGCTCTGGCTAGGTTGATGCAGGTCCAAAGATTGGAACAAAATTTATTGACGACCGTTTAAGTGAGGAGTAGAGTGCGGACAAAGTTCTCCCCGTTCGCGAACGACCAACCCAAAGGACGTTGCGAACCAAAAATTAACCTCGTATCGGAATAAGGAGCACTCCCATGCTACGTTCCTTTTTAGAACTCTCGACTCTCATCTTTTCAACTAAAAGCCGTCCGCTTTTTCTCCAGCGATCAAAAACCTGAAACGAAGATTTTCTGCGTTAAGGGACGAGTGAGGTTCTGCTTGTTCAGCCAAACGTCCGGTTAACGTGTGACCTGGGCCTTTAAGGTCTCGCTCACACTCCGTCAATCATTTAATGGAACTCTAAGTTCCGCATTGAGGCTCATACCATGAGAAGAATTGCACTGTTATGTCTAACCCTCTTGATTGCGGCCACTGCGGGTACAGCCGCAATAATCAGGTTACGAAACTCTGCTTCCCCGAAGGCATCCCACACACCTAAAAGCCTTACGCAAACTGCACAAGCTCAAAAAGAAACCAGCACCCCATTTGACGGCGCGGAGCGAGGGGAAGCTGGAAAAGCACTCTGGTTAACTCTTAAACCGACCGGCTTTGAACCTACTAAAGTGACCTTACCCGCAAGTCAGTATTTTCTACTGGTCCAAAACGCTACCGGGTTGGATCGCTTTGGCCTCGTAATCGAGAAGGAAGACGGAGAGCGATTGCAGGAGGTAAGGCTCGAACCCTTCATTCGCAAATGGAAGAAGGCAATAACTTTTCAACCAGGTCGCTACATACTTTCGGAAATCGATCACCCCGAATGGCAATGCGTAATTACGGTCACGGAACGCTAATACTTAAGCCAGTCATTTAATAAACCATCCATCCTCGAGGATCTATCATGAGTTCAATAGCACGACGACTCCCAGTCATAGCTTTGTTTGTAAGTCTCCTTCTTATTGGTCCAGTTATTTCCTATGCCCAATCAACCGCGGCCACCGATGGTGCTACGCCCCTCGGTCTAAAGCCCGGCTCCCCGGTTGGTTCATATCAGTTGAGCGGTTTTGATAACGTAAATATCTATAACGGTAATCTCAACTTCTCGCTTCCATTAGTCACGATAACGGGTCGTGGCGGAACTACTTTTCCCATCAATTTGCGCATTAATCAAAAATGGATCATTGCGAAAGAGTTGTTTACAGATCCTCATCCGCGATTCTATTACTACCCAACTCCGAATTGGTGGGACCACGATACCGGTATTCAGGGGATCTACGATGTGGGTCATCTGAGTATGCGTCAAGGCGGCAGTAAAACGTTTACGCTGCGGTGTCCGAGCTTAGGTTACTACGTTCACCAATCCACGCTAACTCGGCTGACTTTCACTGCTCCTGACGGAACTGAATACGAACTTATAGACCAGGCAACTAATGGTGAACCCAACGGAAGCGACTGTTCGACTGGCGGGTTTAACCGGGGCAAGACGTTTGTGACAGCCGACGGCACAAGCGCGACCTTTATCTCAAACACTGATATCCATGATTATCTGGCCGACAACCCTGGCAATTACGTGCCGGAAGGCTACTTAATGCTGCGCGACGGGTCGCGCTATCACATAGTAGCTAACAGCGGCGATGTTGATTGGATGACAGATCGTAATGGCAATAAATTTACGTTCAGCCACGATATTTATGGTCGGTTGACGAGCGTTAAGGATTCGTTGAATCGCGAAGTGACGATTACTTATGGAGCAGGTGGCGGCGCCTACACTGAAATTATTGCGAAGGGATTCGGGGGCGCCAGCAGAAGCACGAAAATCTACTATGCTACCGTCTCAACGGACTTGCGAAGCGGTTTCACCGCGCAAACACAAGCTGCCCTCTTCCCCGAAGTGGACGGTTCTCTCTACGCGAACCCGATTGGCGTCGTATCGGCGGTCGAATTGCCGAACGGTAAACAATATGAGTTCAAGTACAACCCCTATGGAGAGTTGGCCCGGGTCGTTTTGCCTACGGGAGGCGCGATCGAATACGACTACGCGCAAGGTTTAACTAATTCAGGTTCGAGCGGAGTGTTTAGCGTCTCGGGCGACTACTATTGCTACCGCCGCGTTACCGAGCGGAGGGTTTACGACGCCGGTGGTACCGGCGCCAGCTACACGTCAAAGACGACGTACAGTCGACCCGAAACTACTACCAGCAACGCGGGTTATGTCACGGTCGATCAGCTTGATAGTACGAACACTCTGGTGAACAGGCAGATTCACTACTTTTATGGCAGTCCTCGTGACTCGTTCTCAATCGATCCAGCTCATTATCCGGCGTACCTGGATGGCCGTGAGTATAAGACTGAGTTTTACGATTCAAATGGTTCGACGCTGCTTAAGAAAATTGAAACCAACTTCGAGCAGCGCGCGGCGGTGAGTTGGTGGACA
This sequence comes from Pyrinomonadaceae bacterium, assembly GCA_036518995.1. Lineage (GTDB taxonomy): Bacteria > Acidobacteriota > Blastocatellia > Pyrinomonadales > Pyrinomonadaceae > PSRF01. Next base: position 8,813 of record DATDMC010000008.1, read on the forward strand.
GGTTCGGCCGCTGACGCGCCTCCCAACGATGTTCGTTCGACCGAGACGATTACTACTCTGCGAGAGACCGTATCGCCATTTACGGAACATGTTTCTAAACAAGTCTTTGGCTATGACGACTCTGTTCCTTTCAACAATCGAAACAGTGTCAAGGAATATGATTTTGGAAATGGTTCTCCAGGTTCATTAATTCGCGAAACACAAACCACTTACGTAACCAGTTCTACGTATACCGGCAACACAGTTCATATTTTGAACTTACCGTCGCAAGTCTCTGTCTTCAAGAGCGGCAGTCCGAATGTGGAAAAAACTCGCACCACGTTCGAGTATGACAACTACACGGCTGGTTCAGGGATTGATTGTGTAATCACTTTAGATTTCCATTGCCCGTTGGTCGCGCGCAGCAGTGTTAGCGGTTTCGACACTTCGTTTAGTACGAGCTACACAACTCGTGGCAACCTGACGGCCCCAACTCAATACTTCCTCTCCGGTGGCACGGTAACGGGTTCAGTTAGTTCCTACTCGCATTACGACGTTTTAGGAAATGTTGTTAGAGCAATTGATCCGCGGAGTACTACGGGTCACTTTATTGCAACGACTTTCGACTACGACGACCGGTTCGGTACGCCAAACGGAAATGCTCGCCTGAATCCTGGTCCAACTGATTTATCAAGTGGGACAATTACTTATGCTTTCCCGACCAAAATAATTAACGCGTTGGGGCATACCAGCTACACTCAGTTTGATTACTACCTCGGCAAGCCGGTGGATGGCGAAGATGCTAACGGCAACGTGGCTAGCGGTTTCTACAACGACTCACTTGATCGCCCTAAAAAGGTCCAGCGGGCTGTCGGCACAACTCTGCAAAATCAAACCACATTCAATTACGATGACACTGCTCGAGAGATTACAACGACCAGTGATCGCGATATCGATACAGACGGATTACTCGTCTCGAAGTTAATTTACGATCAGATGGGGAGGACGACCGAGACTCGCCAATATGAAAATAGTTCGAACTATATAGCAGTAAAGACGGAGTACGACGATCTTGGTCGTACTTACAAGACGTCTAATCCCTACCGGCCGTGGCAAAGTGAAAGCGCTCTTTGGACCACGCTTGAGTTTGATGCGCTTGGTCGAGTGAAGCATGCAACCACTCCCAATAGCGCGGTAATCTCCACGAGCTATCCAGGAAATGCCGTTATTGTTACTGATCAAACTGGTAAGGAAAGGAAAAGTGTGACCGATGGTTTAGGTCGGCTGATTCAAATCTATGAGGATCCCGGAACCGGCACACACTTTAATTATCTGACTACCTATGAATACGACGTGCTCGATGACCTGATTAAGGTAATTCAGGACAACACACCATCCAGTCCAGTACAACCAGCGCGTGAGTTTAACTACGATTCGCTGAAGCGTTTGACGTCGGCCAAAAATCCGGAAAGTGGTACGGTGAATTACCAATACGACAATGCCGGCAACCTCACGCAAAAAACAGATGCTCGAGGTGTTGTCACCACTTACGGATATGACGCGCTGAGTCGCAATACGAGCGTCGCTTATTCAAGTGATCCGGCCGGCACATTGCCTGTCACACGGGTCTATGATTCTGCTACCAACGGCGTCGGTAAACTCTATCAGTCTTACACCACTGGCGCCGGCGCATCCAAGTCCACGATTCCCGCCTATGATGAATTGGGCCGTCCATCGAGTATCAGCCAACAGTTCTACGGCACAACCTGGGGGACTTCCTATACCACAACGCGTAGTTACAACCTCGCTGGTGGTGTGACAGGACAAACCTATTCTTCGAGCCGGACCGTTAGTTACACCTACGACGATGCTGGCCGCGTCTCGGGCTTCACCGGCTATTTGGGTGACGACACTAATCGCGACTACGCGACGGAGATTCTTTATTCACCCTTTGGTGGTTCAACCAAAGAGAAGTTTGGGACTTCGACAGCGGTTTACGACAAGCGCTTTTACAACAGCCGTGGTCAACTGTCAGAAATTCGCGAGGGCACGACCTGGACCGGAGCGTCTGACACCGGTTGGAATCGGGGCGCGATTATTAATCACTACAGCGATAGTTGTTGGGGAATGTGTGGCGGGAATAACAGTACCACGGCCATGCCTTATAACAATGGCAACTTGCTAAAGCAGGAAATCTACATTCCCGGCGACGATTCGATCACTTCCTACAATATGCGTTGGCAGGATTATCACTACGATTCCCTTAATCGACTTGATTGGTCCAGAGAGGTTTACAACGACACCGAGCAGTGGAAACAAGGCTATCACTATGATCGCTATGGCAATCGCACCATTGACTCGGGCGTAACCTTCGGTTCGATAAACAACACAGTCTTTACCGTTGACCAACTGACAAATCGCCTGGATAAACCCACTGGCCAAACAGGTCCCATGACCTATGACGATGCCGGCAATCTGACGGTCAATAGCTATGGAGAATTTCGACAGGGAACGTACGATGCTGAAAACCATATGGTGGCGGCCAAAGATAGCGCCGCCAACTGGAGCTATTACACCTACAACGCGGATGGACAGCGTGTGCGTCGCAAGATTAATAACGTTGAGACCTGGCAGATCTACGGACTCGACGGAGAAGTTGTCGCAGAGTATCCCGCTAATGGTCCAGCCACAGATCCGCAGAAGGAGTATGGCTATCGTAATGGACAACTCTTAGTCACCGCGGAACCAGCCGCGGTTACGTCAGGCACGCAGAATGTCACGTGGATTAATACGGCCAGTGTGGTTGTTAGTAGTAACAGTCTGACTAAGAACACGACCGACGGCTGGGGAAATTCAGGCGGCGCGTCACAGCAGTCATTCAGTGGCGATGGTTATGTTGAATTCACCGCGAGTGAAGACAACGACTATCGCATGATTGGTCTAAGCCACGGCGATTCCAATCAAGACTATACCGACATCGATTTCGCTGTGTATTTGGCTGGCGGTGGAACTGGAACGCTATGTATCTATGAAGCTGGAGTCGGACATGGATGTCCTGGCAGTTTTACTACCGGAGACGTCATTCGCATCGGGGTTGAAAGCGGCGTCGTGGTCTATAAGAAGAACGGGACGACGTTCTACACCAGCAGTGTTTCACCAACCTATCCTTTGAACGCTGATGCTGCGCTTTATTCAAACACGTCGACGATCAACAACGTAAAGATCTCCGGCGCCTTAACGACTGGTGGACCAGGCACAGTGCACTGGTTGGTCGCCGATCAACTCGGCACTCCGCGAATGATCCTGGATCAAAGTGGTAGCCTTGCGAACGTTAAGCGACATGATTACTTGCCGTTCGGCGAGGAAGTAGCATCCTCAATCTCGGGACGTAGTGGTTACGGATATGGTGGCGGTGACGGTGCTCGGCAGCAGTTCACTCAGAAGGAACGGGATATCGAAACGGATCTGGATTACTTCCTTGCTCGCTATCACTCATCGGATCAAGGTCGATTCATCAGTCCTGATACATTTGGAGGAAGTGGTTTTGTCAGTGTGCCGCAATCATGGAATAAATACACGTATTGCCTCAATCGGCCTTTCGTGTTCACAGACCCCAGTGGTCAGATCTGGTTAACGACCGATAATCAGAACTTCATTTGGATAGAGGACGATGATTACGAAAAGAATCAGAAACAATACAAAGATTATTCGGTAGCCAATGGAGCAGTAATAAACTATCGAACTTCAATGAACTGCCCACAATGCGCGAATGTTTCCCCGGGGCAATGGCTACAACTTAATGCTGACGGAACCATAACAGGTGTTCCCAATCCAACAACCTACATCTATGCCGAGTATTCCGACGATGAAATCAGCCATCCTTTTCCAGTAGTGGGAACCGGAACCGTCATATTCAAGGAACTGGAGGGTGGGCCAAAGAACGGGAACATTAACTTTCATAACAAAGGTGGAGGCCACACCGAGCGGTGGTACGATAACAATGGACGGGCTTGGGTTGATATAGACTACGGACACGATCACGGAGCTGGAGATCCGCACGTTCATTGGTGGGACTGGACCGGAATCTGGCCTGACAGAAGTGAAGGGCAACCAGTTCCAGAGGGGTGGGATTTATTCCAGTGGGATGATGGAAGTACAGGAGTTAATCCGAATCGCAGGAGGCAGTCACCTTCACCTCTTGGTATTCCGATGACGCCAATGGATGCACCCATAGGAGTTCCTATAAGGCCAGTCGTGCCATTAAGGCCGACTGTACCGTTGCGGCCGGTCCTGGTGCCGTAGCTAACTATTTTCTGGAGAAATCAGTAGTGTCTGAAACCGTTAAAAATCGTGATGCACGTGAGAAGTTTTCTCAGGTCCAGTGGCATGACTCAAAGCTACTAGATTTACAGCTCGTCAAACACGCAGACAGAAAGCAGTACGACCTGAAATTGGATCTCGACCTGAGTATTGGCTTTTCCCAAGGGCGGACTGAAAGGAGCACGAAGAGCGCGCTCTTCGAAGGGTGTCGGATCATTCAAGCGGACTTAGATCTACTTGGAGTATTAATGTGTGATGGCGCCATCGCTAGCGCCATTTGTTACGAAGATGCGGTGGACCTTGAAAGAAAGATGAGAGACAAGGTTGAGCAGTTTGACTTTCCCGAAAGCTACAATCCGTTAGAACAGTGCTTGGGATTCCTTATCGAAATGATAAATCCTGGGGGGGAAATAGTAGTTTTCGCAAGAGACTTTCATCTCAAATAGAACGTGCGCGAAGACAACGACTACCGAATAATGGTCTACGTCATGGCCGTCAATTATGAAGATCACTGAAATTTCCAGGCTACGGGCCAGAGCAAATATGGGGGACGCTAAGGCGCAATATCAACTGGCCCATCAGTTATCGTCCGGGTCGAATGCTGAAGCGAACAGAAAGGAGTGCTTAGAACTCCTCCGGGCCGCTTCTCGACAGGGTAACTCCTCAGCTCAATACGCACTCGGAAATTGGTATGGTCGGGGCATTGGCGTTCGAAAGAATCACAAAAAGGCCTTCCAATATCTCCGTAGTGCAGCTGTGCAAGGACATCCTCTTGCGCAATATGAGCTTGCTGATGCCTTGGAGCGAGGCGAAGGAACCAGGAAGAACTTTCGTCAAGCAGTCGAGTGGTATAGGGAAGCCGCCAACCAGGGTGATCGAGATGCTCAATCAGAATTGGCACGTTGTTACTTCTACGGAATCGGACTAAAGCCCGATTATGTTGAGGCCATGAAGTGGTATCGCAAAGCTGCAAGGGCCGGCAAGCCGGATGCGCAATACGGGTTGGCGTATGGCTATGAGTTGGGAAAGGGAGTAACCCGAAACAGGAATCGGTCAGTTTTTTGGTATCAGAAGGCTGCTGACCAAAATCATAAGGATGCTCAAATCGCGCTTAAAGAAATTGCAAAAAGGGACTAGTGGCGATTCCTTGAAACGGAGGGATTACGTGGGCGTCATAAGATTCTCAGACAGCCCTGAGGGAACTTGGCATGTTGCCGGATGGGCTTTCGATCAGATACTTGACGATCTGATAAAAGAGCGCGGCAGCGATACTGAGATAGTTGACCAAGTTGAGCAAGCGAGGCTACATAGTGGTCTCATTCTCTATATGCTAGAACCGTCTCTTGCGGACGCTGAGAAATGCGATTATCAATCTAGCCACAGACATCCTTTCAGGAAGGGTTGAATCCGGCATTACAGAACAATCTTATGGAGACCCAGTTACAGTTCAGCAGTATTTAGAATCCCTTAAAGACCTGTTAAGGATCTCCGAGAATCGTCCCGCCTGAAAATAAAAGGACCAGGAGTCTCGGTCGAAACAGGCAATGCCATTGAACTATGATCCCATTTAGCTCCGATTCTGAAATACAAAAGATTCCTGAATTGACGGAGGAATTCTTTGAGCATGTACTCTACGACGAGGAGCCTCTCTTTATTAGCGACGAGGCAACTATTTGGGATGTATCGATGTCGACCGCCGAAGAACTGATTAGTAGAATCTCCCGTTACTACAAGAAATCTCTAACGGTGGCCGAGTTGGCGCAGCCCTTGTGGAAACTTATTCGTCAACTTAACGAAGGCGCAGAGCGCCGGGAGTCAAGGTAAGTCAGAAACTGATGAACTCGGAGGTATCGCTAAGACCTCCGAGTTCGGTTAGAAAATTACCGCATGCCTGGTGTGTCGTCGCCGTTGATCAGGGCGCGGGCGGACATGGCCTGGATGGAAGACTCGCCTTGAACGACAGTGTCGCCCATTGCAAAACCATCGCCGATTGCGAAGCCATCACCAAGCGCAAAGCCGTCGCCCATTGTCATTCCGTCACCAGTCAACATCGAGCCGGGTAGGAACACGACACCGTCACCCATAACATAGCCTGCGCTGGTCATGATGTTGGTGCTCATCGCGACGCCATCACCCATCGCAAACCCATCGCCCATTGCGAACCCATCACCGAGTGCAAACCCATCACCCATTGCAAAGCCATTTCCGAAAATCACGCCGAGTGAATAGATAGGTTGATACTGTAACAGCAGGTTTGGACCAGTCACATAACTATGGTTCATGATCAAACCCTGTGACCAGGTGACCGTTTGACCTGCGATAGTGCTTTGGGGAACAAGAGAGGAGTTTGGGTTAAGCAGGGGAGTACCAGTTGCTGGCGCCGTGCCAAGATCTGTGCGCACGAGTTTAGCCACACGCATCGCACCTTCGACGTTCAACTCACCGGCGCCTTGTTCGAGCATATTGAAGCCCGCCAGTGGTTGCGCCGTATACATCAACAACGCCTTCACCATGTTTGGTGTCAGACTCGGATTGGCTTGCAACAGAAGCGCGGCAGTGCCAGACACAATGGGAGTAGCCATTGAAGTACCACTCAAGTACATCAGCCTTTTGTTGTCGGAAGAGCTGACACCGGAGTCGAGTTGCGGATTTTGAGTCACTAGCCAATTAGGTCGATTGCCGCCGTCGTCAGACTCCGCAAAGATCACTTTGTTACCAGGTGCGACTAAGTCGGGCTTCATCAAGTTGTCGTAGTGCTTGACGTTGTTCGCATCGCGATAACCGCTGCGTGTTGGACCACGAGAGCTGTAGGAAGTGACGCCGTCGTCGTTTCGCGCGTCGGTGCCAAACGAGTTTACCGCGCCAACAGTGATCACAGACGGTTCATTGCCGGGCGCGTGAATTTGTCCATAGATTTTTGCCCCATTCTCATCTTTGCCATTGTTGCCGGCGGCGGCAACAACAACGATTCCCGCGTCAACCAATTTACGAGCTGCGCGACAAAGCGGATCGTCTTTGTACGAATCGATCGCAGGCGCTCCAAGACTCAGGTTTACGACCCGGATACCATACTTATCTTTATTGAGCTGGTTTTTGGCGCCGGCCGGTTTAGTTGGATCCTCAAGAGTAAGAATCCAGTTGAGTGCGCTCAACACTGCAGACGTGCTGCCTACACCTCTCGAGTTGAGAACTTTCAAGTTGATCAAATTAGCATTGGGAGCAATGCCTTCATATTTTTTGTCCGGGTTCGGGCTGTTGCCGACCGCCGCAGACGCCACGTGGGTCCCATGACCATACGCATCCTTATCAGGATCGTTTTCACTGGTGAAGTCTTTTTTGAATTTGGTCGCACCCGCGAGTGTCACGTGTTTGATGTCGACACCCGAATCGAGAACAGCCACGCCGATACCTGAGCCATCCAGAACAACAGGTTTACTGGTGGTGACACCGTTGACTGTCGTGGTGATAGTAGAGTTTCGAATCTGGTCTGTTCCGGTGGTAGTTGTGATGTGGCCAAACGAAACCAACTCACGATCAGGTGAAATGTGTTTCGTCAGATTGTTGTCGGCGAGTTTGCTAATCAATGATACGGGCACGCTAACTCGGAAAGCGTTTAGTTCGGAAAGACTTTCCTTGACGTCGGCGCCACCGCGTTTCAGTTCGGCGAGTAGTTGCGGATTCTGGACATCACTTGCCTGAAGGATAACGTCAACTTTCTGGTTGGCGCTTGAGTTACGAATCAACTCCTGCAGGTCTGAAGAAATTTTTTCCCCGGTGAATTCATAGGCTTCGTCGGTGGAACTGTTGTCGGTTTTCGATTCATCATCTTTCAGATGAATTGGTTGAAAGAGATTGGCGAGCGTGGAGTCAGGAGAGACGTTTTCGGCGTAGGTTTGTTCAGTGGCGGCGCCGATAATCTTGATTTGTTTGTTTGTTAAAGCGTTACGAAATGCGTCAGAGACCTGGAAGTTCGCATAAGAGCCGACCATCTGATGAAGGTCGGTCAGGAATAGAATGTACTGACCGTTTGAGGCAGCGACAGCGTCGATGACCTGGTTCACGCGAGCGGCAAACTCAACTGGTGAAGTTACTCCCAGCGATAAGTTGGAAATGTTTAAGACGAAGATGTGCTTGCCTGATGGTGAATCGCTTACCAGGCGTTGCGCAACTCCGTTTACGATTTCGAGCGACTTAACAGTGTCCAGCTTCTCAATAAAGACCGGACTTTTACTGTTGTGCTGTAACGACTCGAGGACGAGATTGATCTCACGATCGTGTCCTGAGACTTTTTCAAGTTGGCCCAACTCCGCGAGGTTCGTCAGGTCGGTTGCGTATTTTGAGAGAATTGATGTCGCGGATTCAGTCGCTAACGTGCCAGGTCGCGCTGGTAGGTTCCTGACGGTCGCCAATGTTTGGCCGATGCCGCCGAGGCAAAAGCTACCTGTAAGAGTTAGTGCCGCAAAAGCCTTAATAGTCTTGAATCTTGTTCCCATCTCGGGCCTCTCCTTTCGGCCGGATCCCTGTTCGTTCTCCGCTCGTTAAGGAGGAGCGGTGTCTCTTCGGTAACTCCCACTGCCTTATCTGTCGACTTAGGCTGGTAAGTGCTTGCCCATTTGCGCTTTCGCTACAAGTGACTTTTTTTCGGTGACGGCTCGCAATAGACAACGCAACTACGAGCGAAGAACGTATAAGCGAACCTTGTGCCGAAGGTCAGATCGGAAAAAGCCTGTGAATTGATAGGTTTCGGTGAGACGTTGGAAGAGTGGAAGTCTTTTTGACAGAGCGTTCGGTCAAGCTGCGCGGTGTCAGTTATTTTGAAAGATTGGTCACCGCTAACTAGAATGTGATGTATGGACCAAAAACGAGAATTGTTACGACACTTCCTTGCCGCACTTGCTTATCGCACCCAAAAAGCTTTGCGTGATGCTCCAGAATCTTTCTATTCTTTTCGTGCGGCCCCTAAGACGCGAACGCCGCTCGAACTCCTCCGACACATGGAAAGTGTGCTCGGTTACGCGCGAACTTTCTTTATTGGCGGCGAATATAATCAGGAGCCATTGCCAGATTATCGCGCCGAGATTCGGGCGCTTCCATGACACCATCGAAGAACTCGCCAGTTTGCTTGAAAGTGGTAGACCGTTGGAACTCACACCGGAGCAGTTGCTGCAAGGTCCATTCTCCGATGCGATGACACACGCGGGACAACTCGCTATTTTGCGAGGACTCGCCGGTTCTCCTGTGCGATCGGAGAACTTTATTTACGCAGCCATTACACCGGAGAATCTGGGACCCGATCAGCCCGCTCCGGTCCGACCGGGAAATCGGCAGGGAAAGTGAAGAGATTGCAGATTTCAGATTGCAGATTTTAGAAGTAAGTTCGATCTTTAGTGATACCACAAACGGAAGCTTGTGGTTCGTTCAAGTCCAACCTACGACAACTCATGTGTCAAGAATGTTCACGCTGGCATGAAGGCGCGAACGCCTTACTTCCACCAATCGAACGTAAACGTCAGGCCGAAGAGGTTTGAATTAAACCTCTTATCTTCGTCATTCGAGTTTCGTTTCTCAAAGGAATAGCTCGCGGCCATCAGAACATTTGGTCGCAGCAAGCGCTCGTAAGTCACATCAAAAACCCAGCGCTGGTCACGCCTGGCTACGCGTTCGCCATTAACTGAAATTAATCTGCGTGTATAAGCTCGCGGACTGTAGCGAAGTTCAAACAACAACGCATCCTGGCGACGAAACGATAAGGGCGTGCTGAACTCAGCGGTGTAGGTTCGGCGCAGGTAACGATTGCGTGGACCCTGTGTGCGATTGTGATCATAGCGATACTCAAATTCGAAACGCCGCTCATGCGCAAATCGTTTTTCTATTTTTGCGCCGGCGTAAGAATCGATCGCATTTGAGTCCTGCTCGATCAGGTCGTAGCGCTTCACGCGGTAGGCCGCGAGTGCTGCCACGCGAAACGACGGCGCGATGCGATATTGCAGTTGTTGTTCGAGGACGTAATTGTTGTTGACCTCACGATCTTCAGAAGAACCTTTCAACGACACTTCACCCGTAGTTCGAGCATAAATTTTCTTCCCGAATTGACGTCGATAAGACGCGTCGAAGTTGTGACTTACGCGGTCATACTCATTGGTGCCGGTGTAGCGATGAAAGCCGACTTCATAGTTCGCTTCAAACGAAGGTTTTTCGACGTTGTCGCGAAAGTGCACTCCGAAACTGGGGACGACACCAAACGATCGCACTTCCTGTTCGTCGTGGGTGATGTTGGTATCGAAGAAAGTCCCGAGCGACATCGAAAACCAAAAGCGACGTTTAGTAATTTCCGCCAATTCCTGTTTGGCCACTTTGGCTTTCGCCGCTTTCTTTTTACTACTTTCTGTTGCGCTGGTTTGGCCCAGCACCTGAACACTGCACGCAACCAGGAAAATAATGTTTAGTGAAATTGCTTTGAACATACTTCTAACCCCTTTGATAAATTCAACCCGCGACCGCTAATACGTTCGACCCGCAACCGCGCAAAGAAATATCTTTCATGAGCTGACACGTTGCGTTTTGATGGGCGGAGAGCAGCGATAACAAGTCGTTGAGTTCATTGAAATCAGACTCCTTCAGCAGCTCGTGATGAAGCATGATTCCGACCGGGGCAGGCGAGGACGCCTGCGCTCCTACGACTATCCGCGTGCCCAGTTCGGCAAACGTAACTCGCTCGCCTTTGTTCTTTGCAAACCAATCGATCGAAATCGGTAATTCAAACAAGCCCGGCACGCGCAGTGGCGTCGCCGTTGAATCGCGCGACAAGACTTGAAAGCCAGCTTCTCGCAAACAGTTGGCAGTCGTCGCTGTGCAGCGGTTCCAGGGCGGAGTGAAAATTGAAACAGGCGAGCCTCCGAACGCCTGCTCGATCAGCAACTTGCCGGCCCGAATGTCCGTCAGTTGTTCGACAGCAGATCGTGAATTTCCAAACTCGCACTTTCTGCCAGTCAGCTCATGATTTGTGTGTGCGTAACCGTGTTGATGTATATCCAGAAGATGCGGTGATCGTTTGAGTCTCGGGCGAAGCAGATCCAGGAGTTCCGGACTGATCGACTGGGGAATGACAGCCACGTCGATTGCCACTTGCTGACTTTCGAACAAGTCCAGCAGCGTGCTTAACTCGTCGTTACTCCAGCCCGCATCGTCGTTGCGGAAGAAGAAGTTGACTGGTGCGGAGGCCATGTCCAGGGCCCGTTTGATTGGTAGTAACCAACTCATTGAACTTTAGCCTTTCCTCTGCTGCGAGGTATTACTGACCTTCGTTCGTTCGCGAACAGCATGCAAAACGATCAGCGTGGAATTGCAGACGCCATTGAGATCCAACTTTGGCGGGCGCGCCTCAAACTTGAACAGTTTCCGAATCTCGGCAGCGAGTCGCTCCGGCTGCATATCTTTTTCTTCTAAAACGCGAAGCGCGCCGAGCGACTCCAACCTGCGCGCGCGTTTGAGTTGTTCATCTTCGTGACCCGAACCAAAAGGAACTACGAGCGCCGGCACATTTGCGCGCAGGATGTCGAGGGTCGTGTTGTAGCCTCCCTGACTGATCGAAACATCGGCGTTACGCATGTGCGCCGAGAGATCTGAAACAAAACGCGTAAGCTTCAGACCTTGTTTGCCATGGACCAATGAGCGAAGTGAACGTCTGGCATCCTGGGGTAGAAATAGACCAGTAATGATCTCGGTTTCGACAGGACCTTCACGCACGAGCAGTTCGTGAGCCTTTATTGCTGTATTCAACAGTTGTTCGCCAACCATTCCCCCGCCGGCCGAAACAACGATCGAACGCGTGGATCCGCTTTTTTTCGTCGCAGGATCAGACAGAGAAGCTGCAAAGCCGGTGTACTTAACCGGCGTGGTTAATTTGATGTTTGGCTTAAACGACTCATCCAGACGAGCAAAGTCAGGATCGGAATGGACCATGATGAGATCGAAATATTGGTTGGCAATAGTTGCGGCGCGATCGTCGTGTTTGGCCTGATCATCTCGACCAACGAGGATGTCGCGCAGGCTGCAAACTACGAGCGGTTGTGACTCGTTCGTGTTTCGGGCCGCGTTTAGCAATGGCAGCAACTCTTCCGCAAACTTCTTTCGGCCAAAGGGAAATAATTCAATGAACAAAACGTCGGGTTGCAGTTCAGCGAATGTGTTGAGAAGTATCTGTTTTCGTAACTCCTGCGCGCGTGCGGTAGTTCGTCTTCGATCATGACTGACGAGTTCGTTGTGTTCGTTCAATCCGAGCGGAGGCAGATTTATTATTTCGATTTCGTCAGTGACGACAGTTTCTTTAGGTAAGCGACCACCATTCAAGAGCACGACGCGAAATTCTTTTGCGAGTCCACGAGCGAGCGCGAGCGAGCGCACAAAGTGACCCATGCCGACTGAGTGCTGGCAATAGAACATCAATGTTGGTCGCCTGGTCATAAGAAGATCCGTCATTTCCCAGCCATTGAAATGGCTGGCTAAAGTCATGCGTCGCTACGCGACGCGAAACATTCATCGCGTCATTTCCAGCCGTTGAAACGGCTGGCTAAAGTCAGCCCGTCGCTACGCGACGCGAAATATTTATCGCGTCATTCCAGCCATTAAAATGGCCGGCTAAACTCAAATATCGCTACGCGATAAAGCCCCTTGATTGGTACTGACTCTTTGACCGCGTTAATTCTGGTGTTTGCAGTCGGCTCTGAGGCATATCGGACATTGTGAGCCCGCCTTTCTTGTCGCAGAGTTCTCGATATCGACTCCGCTGCGCGCCCAGTTCTGCCGGTGTTCCTTGTTCAACTATCTGTCCCTGTTCGAGCACGATCACGTGATCGGCAACCGACGCCGCAGCGAGATCATGAGTGATCAATAGACAAGTCGAGCCTGCAATTAATCGATCCAGAGCTTCGCGAACTGCCTGTTCGCTCTCAACATCCAGACCCGTCATTGGTTCATCAAGAATCAGAATTGGAACGTTGCGAATGAATGCCCGGGCGATCGCGAGTCGTTGACGTTGGCCGCCAGAAAGCGTGCCGCCACGTTCGCCAACGATCGTGTCGTAACCATCGTGGAGTCGCATGATGAAGTCGTGCGCGTTGGCTGCTTTTGCGGCAGCTACGATCTCTTCAAACGTCGCATCGACTTTCCCATAGGCGATGTTCTCTTTTATCGAAGTGCCAAACAGAAGCGTGTCCTGCAGAACAATGCCGAGTTGTTGACGGAGTGACTCGCGTTTGAACTGTCTAATATCGATGCCGTCAACCAGAATTTCACCGTCGTGAAAATCATAAAGACGAAGTATCAAACTAATGATTGTCGACTTGCCCGCGCCCGATGCGCCGAGTAACGCGACGCACTGGCCCGGAGTTATTTCAAACGAGACGTTATTCAGAATGCGTTTGTCTTTCTCATAGGCGAAAGAGACGTTGTTGAAACTCAAGCTTCCGTGTAGTTGAGGCGCGGCAATCGCCGAAGGCAGATCTTGTATTTCAGGTTCAGTGGAAAAGATCTCTTCAATTCTTCCGGCGCAAACGCTCGCGCGCGAAATCTTGGCCGACAGTTTTGCCAGGGTGCGAATCGGCCCATAAATACTGCTCATATATGAAACGAACACGAGCAAACTGCCGGGCGTGATGTGACCAGACAAAGCCTGTAAAGATCCAAAGACAAGCACCGCAAACGTTCCGAACGAACTGACAATGTCTGCCGCTCGCGAAGATGCAGCTTCGAGTCGCGCCGTGCTGATGCTTTGCGTAAGAGTTTGCGCGCTTTCGTTTTCAAAGCGTTCCGTTTCATATCGTTCTCGACCAAAAGCCTGAACGATCGTGATCGAATTCAAAATTTCACTTACTCGTGAAGCGATCCTGCCTTCCGCCGTTCGTTGCCGCCGCGCCGAATCGCGAATACTGCGAAAGCGAAAAACGGAGATCGCGCCGAGCACGGGAAATGTCGCGATAACCACGAGACTTAGCTTCACATTCACGAACAGCATGATTACGACCATGCCTACGAGCGTGAGCACTTCGGTCACGAGTGTTAAAGCAAACTCAGAAAACGTGTCGCGAATTGTGTTGGTATCGCTGGTGAGTTTGGTCAACAACTCACCAGCTTGTGATCGTTTATGAAAGGCGAGCGAGAGTCGTTGCAGATGGGCAAAGAGTTCGCGCCGCAGAGTATGAGCGAGGCGGTAGCCTATTCTCGAGGTTATGAAAATTTGGGAATAAATTGAAAAGCCTTTGATCAGACTTAAGAGAATGAGCAGGGAAGCAATTCCGACAATAGCTACCGACCGGTTGTTATGAACAGACGGATTAAGGAATGAAAGCGTAGTAGGCAGCGGCCTGGTTAACAGCACATGATCGACGATCAGTTTTAAGGGCCAGGGTTTCAGCAAGTCTGCGATGGCAACGCTGAACGTGCATAGAAAGGCCAGCACAAAGTTCCACTTGTCCGCTGCTAGCTGACCGGAGATAACGGCTTTGAATCTGTTGTGCTTGAACGACATCATCGTCTTAACCAAAAGCAACCCTTTAGTCAGCGCAGTTGGGAAGGATGGTTTACCCCGCTAGCCCCAATTAGAATTTCCACGATGACAACTTAATTCACAGGAAGCGGGGGTAAACCGCCCTTCCCAACTGCGCTAGATTGGCCTCAGATTTAAAATCTCGGCCGCCCTTTTCAACACATCTGATAAGTGGAGTAGTCCTTCCACGCGAATTCGATTTACCGAGCGGTACGCCCGTTCGGCGACAAGTGCCGCGGCTGTGTGCCACGTTAACGATTGATGCTCGGGAAGTGGTCTAACTCGTTCGTAGCCGCAAAGAAAGGCGCGCTCAAACGCCGATCTCTGCGCGGTGTTAAGTTGTCCGATGCACTCGTCGTAATGAAGTGAAGCCAGAAAACTACCGAGGTCTGCTGCGGCTGGTCCAAGTCCTGCTTGATCGAGATCAATCAATGCAACTTTGAAATCTTTGACTAGAAAATTCTTAGCGTGGACGTCGCCGTGTAAAACAACAGCGGCTTCATTAATTGTGTAAGTCGAATTGAGAATTCGGGCCAACTCCGAAACATTCCAACCAACATCCGGTCGCGCCCGGGCGATGGTCCAGGCTGCGTCATTCAAATGTTTTGGAGTGAGTCGATTAAACGTTGGTAGCGAAGCGTTCAGTTCGATCTGATGAAGACGAGCGAGCGCTGATCCGAGTTCACTGTAAATCGTTTCGCTTGCCGCTGTATTTAGCGGACGACCTTCAATCGCTTCCAATAGAAGCAGGTTCTTGTCTTCCGCATGAGCAAGCACTGACGGGACCGCAGGATTCAATTCGTTCTGTTCGAGCCCTTTGCGAATCGAATCGTAAGTCGCGCGGATTCGCTGGTTTTCACTCGTCGAGTAAATCTTTGCATAAGCCACCACATTGCCTTGAGGATTCAAGCATTGCGCGGTCACGGACTTTTCTGGCGCGTGGGCCACAACGCGACTAGTGACCCATGTTTCGTTTCCGATTTTTGACAACTCCGACGGAATATTGATTAACGAATCGAGATGTTTGATCTTGCGATCGTTGGGAAACCTCCAGAAGACCGTTCTGGTCCGGCCATCCTGAAAGACTGACGGGACTTCGCCATCACCTGAGGCAAAGTCAAGGCACTGGGTCTCACGATTTGTCGGAAAAGCCCGCGCCGCAATGAAATGAGATCGGTTTGCGATCTCTACTCGATAAAGAACTCGCAAGCTGACGCCAACCCGATATTTTGTTCTCAATCGCGTACAACTGTTAACGGAAAGAGTCGTGTGTTTGGCGAGTAGTTGATTGAACCGGCGCGTCATTCGACATTCATCCAGCAACAGATCGCGTTGCGGAAGAAACGCGTCCTCAGCCAGCATCCAGTTGTGGTCCAAGGTGTTCATCTTCGGTAAAAGGGCGCAGCCAAAAAATTAGTAGCAACTTACGGAAAGGCGGAGCCAATCCTCATAACAGGTGGCAAAGCCAAAACAAAAAACCTTCACTCACCCAGTCTCCCACTCGATGTATTCGACTCCGCAGCTCGTTACGACTTCGAGCACGCCGCTGTCACGAAGATTTGCGGCGTCCGAAATGACTCGAAAACTCGGCGCTGTTTCGTGCAGTTTCGTTGGATAGATCAATGAGACAAAATCAGTAGCCGTATTTTCTGATTTGACGCTCACGACCGGAGCAAGATGTTTAACGCCATACTTTGGCGAAACCCAGCCGGGTTCAATACGCGGCTGAAATGTTGAGTCGAAGACGAGCGCTACATCGGGCGTGCGCACCGTAACGTTCGTTTCCGAGACGCACATCGCGGTGTGGTTCCACGCTTCGGGAGTCAAATGAAAGCGCAGATCAAACGTGCGCTTTTGATCGCTCCGCAGATTGTCAACAATTACCCAGTATTCATTGGCAACGAAGAAAATCCGGCGAGTGTGCAGCGCGTCATAACAGTTGCTGATCACTTCCCCGCAGAGCATGTCGAAGCACGCTCTGGTTAGTCGCGAGAGTAGTTTGCCTTTCGCGGCAGATTGCTTTGGCTTGCCTGGATAAAAAGCAGTTTGGTCCAACCCGTCAACACATACAGTGTTGTGTGCGGCTGTTCCTTTGAAAGCCCGGCGAAGTTTTGCGTCGCCTTCCGCGAAATAGGTGAACCTCCCGGGATCAACTATCAGCGGTTTACCGTTAGCGTAAATTTCAACGTTGAGCAGATCGTAATGACCATGACCACCGTCGCCGAGTGGACCACAATCAAAAACCAGATACCTTTCGGCTTGAAAGTTTTCCGAGTTGCTCCAACCGCTGCGTTGAATGTAGTAACCACCGTCGCTGAAACTCGAACACGTTGTGGTTGGCGCAGTTCCTTGCAGTCCTTGTGTCGCGACGTAACGAAAGTCTTCACGGTCGAATAGATCGGCCGCCAACTGAAGTAGATCGAAGTAACTGCCGGTATCGCTGTCTGAGAGAGCTGGAATTAGACCGTCAGGTCGATGGACATGAAGTGCAAACTCACACGCTTTGAGCAGTCGCTCGTCATAACCGTTCGGGAAGTCGAAACCAAACAACCGCGCATTTTCACGCGCGCCAAGAAATGAACGCAGCGCAGTCATGTGATAGTGAGTTGACTGTTCACGATGCACGCCGTCAGGCAAGACGTCGCTTAACAGATTCTCGAACAGGTTGTGCGTGGCGAAATCAAGTAGACCTAACTCTTCATCGATTTCCGGAATGGCCAGAGCGACGATCAAGAGCGCGTAGAGTTCGAGGGTGCGATGATTTCGTTCGGCCGTGAGATTCAAATAAAGATATTTCGTCTGACTGCGAATACTCGCAATCAGTTCATCTTCGAACGCATCTGAATATGACTCCCGGGCAAAGATGTTCCACGCGTAGATCCAATTCGTGATTCGCCTGGCAACCACATCGCTGCTATCGGAATTGACTCGTCTCTGTTTAATCCAGGAACGCACGAGGCTTCTCCAGGTGCTCAGGTAGATCTCTTCGCGAGTTGATTTGAACGCGTGTGCAAGGTCGAGGCCGTAATAAAATTTGTACCACTCAATGGCCCATTCCGGGTCAACAGGTAATCGCGGCGACTCCCAATCGATTTCAGTTCCCAGATCGATCGTCAGCCCGGTGCTGGTGAATATTCCCGCGCACGCGTCGTCGGCAATTTGTCGGTTTCGATAGGCATGTTCGATGACACAGAACACGGGTCGAATTCGCGACGTGTGCAAAAGCGCTACTTGAGTCGAATCTGACAGGAAGTCTTTGTGTGTGCTCATGCTTCCTCCATACTCGATCGAAATAGCGCCGCGAGTTTTGCTGCCGAGCTGTCGCCGTCGAATTTGCGCGAAACTGTTTTCCTGCCGGCTTCGGCCAGCTTGTTTGAGAATTGCCGGTCGACGCTGATGCGTTGAATGGCATTTGCCAACGCCTGTGGATCATCGGTTGGTATCAGTTGACCGTTAATATCGTTCTTGATGATTTCGGGAATACCGGAAATCGAGGTGGTTATCACCGGCAGTCCACACGCCATCGCTTCCATCAGCACATTCGGCAGTCCATCGCGATCACCGTTCTCCAGTACGCGACAGGGAAGACAAAACACACCTGCCTTTTGATACTCGCGAAACAGGCCACGCTGGTCCATTGGACCAGTGAGTTGGACATGGTCCTGGAGTTGGAGTGTCTGGATCTGCGCACGCAGGTCCTTTTCGTGCTCGCCGTGTTCTCCGATGATGACAGCCTCAACCGGCACGCCGCGGTCATGAAGAATGCGACAAGCCTCGATCAAAACGTCGAAGCCTTTCTTGGGAACGAGTCGACCAACGCCGAGAGCTCGCAGCGATGTTGGCGCCGGTGGTGGTTGTTTTATTTGATTCAGCAGATTGGCAAACTCTGCATTGAGCCCGTGATAGAGACAGTGAATCGGAGTTTCCGTAAGGACGGTTTGCAGATGTTGGCGATTGGCGTCAGTGCAGGTGACTACAAATTCTGCCGCGCGCATTTTGCGTTTCAGTAAACCTGCTGGATTCAGGGCTTCGCAATAGATGTCTTTCGCATGTGCGGTGAAAGAAAAGGGCAGGCCCGTAAGCAGCGACGCGAGCCACGTCACCGTGGTTGCGCCGTGACAGAAGTGCGCGTGTAAGTGTTTGACGTCAGGGCAGTCGCGAAGTTCGTAAGCGATCCACGCAGCCTGCAAAAACTCCTTGGTGTAAATCTTTCTGGGAAAGAATCCTTTGCGAGCACGAACTGCTTGAGCAGCAGCCGCGCTGGCTGCGTGAGCAAATCGAAGCGGTCGAGTTTTGATCAGCCATTTGAGAGGCAGGGCAAAGTCGTTGAGATGTAGACCAAGCCAACTTCGCAACGTGGTGTTTGAGAGTGACGACGTTGCGGGTAAATACTGAATCGGAGCGTTTATCTTTCCGACGATCTCGTGCTGGTTATCTTCGTCTGCAGGTTTGATGACGAGCAAACGCAAGTTAAGACCGAGTTGTTCGAGCCGGAATATTTCACTCGCAATGAATGTTTCCGAGAGTCGCGGAAAGCCTTTCAGTACATATGCGACAGTGTTTTGCTTCATCGCGCATACACCTCGCGCATTAGTCTCTGGAAGCGTGTCGCACAATGTTGGACATCGAACTCCTGCTCGATTTTTGCGCGCGCATTTTTTGACAACGCGGCACGAAGTTCGTCGTGCGTAGCCAGCAAGTCGATTGACTCTGCAAGCGCTGCCGGATCTCCCGGGGCAACCAGCAGACCAGTTGAACCGTGAGTTATCGCGGAGCCGATCGCGCTGATATCACTCGCGATGATGGGTCGACCACACGCCATCGCTTCCAACACAACGTTTGGCAAACCATCACGATCACCTTGTGAATCCTGCACAGACGGAACAACCACGATGTCCGCAGCGGCATATAGCGAAGGCAGGTGTTCGTGAGTGACAACCTCATGAAACTGCACCGCGTGTGCGAGTCCGTTTATGTTCACGAGATTTTCGAGCCGCGTGCGTTCCGGACCATCGCCGACGATCGTCAACGTGAATGGCGTCTGCACGTGATTGGCGGCTGCGATCAGAACATCGAAGCCTTTCTTCTCAACGAGACGTCCTACCGCGAGAATTCGCGTAACACCGGAAGACTTTTTCGATTGGGGCGAAAAGCGTTTGAGATCGACTCCGTGCGGCATTAAATGGACATTGCCTCCGACTCTTGCAATGTCTTTCGCAACGTCGGAGTTACAGGCAACAACACATGATGCGTGCTTCGATCTATTCGCCAGAACAGACGGTTCCACTTTGCGTGCATCGCGTGCGTGAGTACTGAAACCGAAAGGAACGTTCAACGCGCTGGCAGTGAGTTGGGCCACTTCGGCCGGCCGGTGTGCGAAATATCCATGAATGCCGGCGACGTTCTTACCCGCGAGATGCGCGGACACGAAAGCAGCTTGTTCAGCAGCGGTTCCGGAGGGAACCATTTGGACCTTACGCAGCAGTCGATCGATTTCCGGTTGGACGTTACCGTTTTCACCGGGCTTGGTCGCAAAGAGAGCTGCCAGGAGATTCTGTTCTTCGAGTGCAAGTAGCTCTCCGAGTAGAAACGTCTCGGAATACCGCGGAAAACCACTCACGATCATCGCGATACCGTGTTTCATGAATTCGTCTCCTCGAGCATCAAGCGGAGTCGTTCACGAATTCGTGGTAGTCCCTCCAGATCCAAGTGACTCGATCGAACTTCGACTGGCTTCAACGCAGCCAACACCTTCTGCATTAAGACGTCGCCGTTCAGGTTTTCAGGTTCTATGAGATCGAAGAGTCCTTCAGCCGCCAGCAAACGAGCTCGAATCAATTGTTCCGAAACCGGCGTGGCGCGTGGACAAAGAATCGCGTGACGTCCGAACGACAACAGTTCGCAGACCGTGTTGTAGCCGGCCATAGACACGACGATGTCGGACTGCGCGTATAACGGAGTCAGGTCGGGAGCGAAGTCGAGAAAGGTTACGTCGGCGAGATATCCGTAGCGTTCCAACAGGCTGTTTCTGCGCGTGTCGGACATCTGTGGTCCAAACACGACGGTGGAATTGATCGCAACGTTGCGTGGCAGGCGTGACAGTCCGTCGAGATAAGCTTCGATCATTTCGCCGCCGTCACCGCCGCCGCCAGTGGTAACGAGCACCTGCGGTGGTCCACCAGTTGGTACCTGGGTCCGGGTCGGTCGTTTTAGATAACCGCAAAACTGAGTAATTGCCGCGACGCTTGCCGGGAAATCGTATTCCTTGACCGTGTCGAAGATCGCCTTTGATCCGTAGATCCAAACTTCGTCGTAGTAGCGTTCGATTGTTTCGAAACTCTGGTTCTGACGAAGTGTACGACGCGTTTTTTCTGGTTCGTCGAGAATGTCTCTGACGCCAAGAATCAACTTCGTAGGCATGCCGTGTTGTCGTAAAGCTTCAAGAGTTGAGATGAGTTCGCCATCAACACCGGCGGGTCGCTTATCGACGATCATCACATCGGGAGCAAAGCCTAAAACCGAATGTTCGATGATTGCGCTGCGCGTGCGCTTGATTTCGTTCGAGCATTTGGTGAGAAAGCGCGACTCGTAATGTTCCGCGTCTACGCGATCAAGACAGGGAAGTTTGATGTAGTCGATTCCTTCGGGAATGCGGAAGGAATGGATCATTTGTGAACCTGTAATCAGCAGGATGGCGGCGTTTGGATATTGATCGATTAATTCTTGTGCGAGGAGCAACGTGCGGCGAATATTGCCGAGACCGAAAGTGTCGTGCGAATAGAGAAGTATTTTGGGAGCTATTGCGCTCCGCAAACTTCGGAAACTTTTCTGCTGAAATTGTTCGACGCTCGGAAGTTGAGTTAGAGGAAGATCTGTCGTTGCCTCCGCAGGGAATGATAACGGCCTCGCTACGTTTTTCCTGGCTTGCACTGTGTCCCACCTCGATCTGTACTAACCGTGTCAAGGGGAACTATCGATTGCAGGCCGGGTGTAATTCGATAGCTATGTGAACGCGGTTGCACTTGAACAGTGCGAGTGAAGCTGAAGTTAATACAATGTTGCGTAAAATTTTTTGCAGCTTGGGAGCGCAGGCGTCCTCGCCTGCCTGGTCGAGAGAAGAACTTCTAGTTGTAAGACGACCTGAGCATCAGATAGCTTGTAAATGTTCAGCAGGCGAGGACGCCTG
>DATDMC010000009.1:0-38659 GCA_036518995.1 Pyrinomonadaceae bacterium
CTCCGAAGGAGTTGCGCTCACGGTACCCAGGGTTGCCAAAGCTCAACCCTGGGCTTTGAGACAAAACGCTGTTAGCGTTTCGTGGATTATCGCGTGAGTTGGCGATACTTGATCCGGTGTGGCGTTTCGGCGGCGGAACCCAGTCGCTCTTTTCGATCCACCTCGTAATCGGAATAGTTTCCTTCGAACCACACCACTTTACTGTCACCTTCAAACGCCAGAATATGCGTCGCGATGCGATCGAGAAACCATCGGTCGTGCGAAATCACCACTGCACAACCAGCAAAACTCTCCAACGCTTCTTCAAGCGCGCGCAACGTGTTTACGTCCAAATCATTGGTCGGCTCGTCGAGGAGGATCACGTTCGCGCCTTCCTTCAACATCTTTGCGAGATGAACGCGATTGCGCTCGCCGCCCGACAACATGCCCACCTTTTTCTGCTGGTCCGATCCCGAAAAGTTGAAACGCGCGACATAGGCCCGCGAATTTACTTCACGTGTGCCGAGCTTCAACGTGTCTTCGCCACCACTAATCTCTTCCCAAATCGACTTGTTAGCATCAAGCGTGCGGCTCTGGTCCACATAAGCAAGCGAAACTGTTTCGCCAGTACGGATCGTTCCCTTATCAGGTTCTTCCTGACCAGTAATCATGCGAAACAAAGTCGTCTTACCGGCGCCGTTTGGTCCAATGACGCCGACAATTCCTCCGGGCGGCAACGAGAAGGTCATGTCTTCAACCAGAAGTTTCTGACCGTAACCCTTGTCGATCCCTTCCGCTTGAATCACAACATTGCCCAAACGTGGACCAGGCGGGATGTGGATCTCCAGATCCTCGCGCCGCTTTTCAGTCTCCTCGCGTAACAGATCTTCGTAGGAATTGATTCTCGCTTTACCTTTAGCGTGGCGCGCCTTGGGCGACATGCGAATCCAGTCGAGTTCACGTTGCAGTATCTTCTGCCGATCGCTTTCCGACTTTTCTTCGCGACGCAAACGCTCCTGCTTCTGCTCGAGCCACGAAGTGTAGTTGCCCTTCCACGGAATACCGGCGCCGCGATCGAGTTCGAGAATCCAACCGGCAACGTTGTCGAGAAAATAGCGATCGTGTGTGACCGCGATGATCGTTCCCGCATAACCCTGCAGATGGTGTTCGAGCCATGCTACTGACTCGGCATCGAGATGGTTTGTCGGTTCGTCGAGCAGAAGGATGTCAGGCTTTTGCAGCAGCAAACGACACAACGCAACGCGACGTCGTTCACCACCCGATAAGATTTTGACTGGACTGTCGGGTGGCGGACAACGCAACGCATCCATCGCCATCTCGAGCCGGGAATCAAGGTCCCACGCATCCTGAGCGTCGAGCTTCTCCTGCACTTCGCCTTGTCGTTCCAGCAGCGCCGACATTTCATCGTCGCTCATCTCTTCGCCAAACTTGGCGTTGATCTCTTCATACTCTTTCAGCAGGTTGACAGTTTCCTGCACGGCCTCTTCGACAACTTCACGAACGGTCCGGGAGTCGTCGATCAAAGGTTCCTGTTCGAGATAGCCGACCGTGAATCCGGGCGAGATGACCGTTTCGCCATTGAAGTCTTTATCGACACCCGCGAGGATGCGAAGCAGGGAAGACTTACCCGAGCCGTTCAAGCCGATGACGCCAATCTTTGCGCCGTAGAAATAAGAGAGATAGATGTCTTTAAGGATCGGCTTCTTGTCGTAAAACTTGCTGACGCCGACCATCGAATAAATAATTTTATTTGGTTCAGTACTCATAATTAGTAGAGGTGGCCCTCCGTGGCCACCCGTCTTTCTTCTTAATTTGATCAAGGGTCGCCACGGAGGGCCACCCCTACTTCAATAATTCTCTTGCGTGTTTGCGGGCGCTTTCCGTTATTTCGGCGCCGGTGAGCATGCGCGCGATTTCTTCCACGCGGCCGTTACGATCGAGTCGGGCAACGGAAACCTGCGTGCGTTTTTTCAAAACATCTTTCTGCACGGTCAAATGATTGTTAGCGAAACGCGCGATCTGTGCCTGATGCGTTACACACAAAACCTGGTTTGTTTGCGCCAGCTTTCTGAGTTTCACGCCAACAGCTTCACTTACTCGTCCACCAATTCCCGTATCGATCTCATCAAACACGATCGTGCGGGGAAACTCAGCAGCGTTCGCGACAGTTTTCAAAACGAGCATCAAACGCGAAGCCTCGCCTCCGGATGCAACTTTCGCGAGGGGCTTCAACTCTTCACCCGGATTTGCCGAAAAGTAAAACTCCACCGAGTCAGTGCCCTTTTGTCCGACATGCTTTAGCTTGTCGCTACTCTCCAATTCGGCGCCTTCATTCCGGTCCGTCACCTGTACCTGAAACCGCGCGTTCTCC
Source organism: Pyrinomonadaceae bacterium (assembly GCA_036518995.1). GTDB lineage: Bacteria > Acidobacteriota > Blastocatellia > Pyrinomonadales > Pyrinomonadaceae > PSRF01. Next base: position 2,372 of record DATDMC010000009.1, read on the forward strand.
ATCGCGAGTTCCTTAATCCCTTTTTCAACCGCCTGCTCAAACTTCTTCGCCGCGCGCAATCTCTCTTTATGAAGTTTCCCGGCCAGAGAAAGGTAGCTATCGAGTGCGCCTTGCAGTGATGCCTGCAACGCTTTTTCTCGCTCGTCGGAGGTTTCTATTTGTCTGAGCCGATCCTGCGAACGAGCAAGATGTTCGAGTGCGGTCTCGATCGACCCGCCGTACTTTCGTTTTAGTCGCGACAACTCGGCGAGGCGATCTTCGATTTCGGCGAGCCGCGATGGCGAAAATTCGAGTTTGTCTGCGTAGTCGCGCAACGAGAACGAAAGATCTTCGAGCAGCGCCCGCGCAGATTCCAATCCTTCAAGATATTCGCCAAAGCGTGGTTCAAAGCCGGCGAGTTCAGTTAGTTCCCCCGTTGCTTGTCGCAAACGGGCGAGCGCCGATTCGTCGTCTTCGTAAATACGCGCATAACTCGACTGGCAAAGCGAAGTTATTTTTTCAACGTTTCCCAGGCGTCGCTTCTCTTCGTCGAGCTCTTCATCTTCACCGAGCGTTAACTGCGATCGTTCAAGTTCTTCGATCTGATAGTTGAGCGTATCGGCGAGTTGAAACTTTTCCGCTTCATCGCGATTCAGTGATTCAAGCTCGTGGTGCAATTCATTAAAACGCGTGTAAGCATCTGCTACTTCATGACGCAGAGCTGAATTGCCGGCAAACGAGTCGAGTAATTCCAGATGAGTGTCCGTATCGAATAACGTTTGCTGATCGCCCTGACCGTGAATATCAACCAGAAACTCACGCAACTCGCGTAATACAGTTTGAGTGGCGAGTTGATTGTTGATGAAGATCTTGTTTCTGCCAGTTGCTGATATCTCGCGCCGAATGATCAACTCAAACTCTTCATCGCTTTCCAGGAGTAAGCCGGCGTCGGTGAGGATCTGTTCGAGTAGTTCGTTATTCTTTACGACAAACAGACCTTCGATATAACCGCGATCAGTGCCAGACTTCAACAACTCATTGCTAAATCTGCCACCGATCAAAACGCCGAGCGCGTCGACGATAATCGACTTCCCTGAACCAGTCTCGCCCGTAAGCAGATTGAGACCGTTGTCGAACTCGACCTTGAGTTCATCAATTAAGGCAATATTGGAAATATTCAGGAGTTGCAGCATGAAGCGTGAGGATTATACATGCACCGGCTTCCTTCACTAATGGGCCGGCAAAACAAAACGGCACTTTGGCGTTTCGTTTCGATCGCATTCCTCAACTACTTTCACGTCGACCAATTCGGAGATCAGTGTTTCCACCATCTGACACGTCTCCGGATGTTCGGCGACGACAGCGGCCAGTGGACAGTTACGACTGGTGATACTTAATTGCCGGTCGTGCTCTTCCACTCTCGGACTACCGCCGAGTTCTTCCAGCGTGCGGATCGCAGTTTGGACACGTTGTTCGAGTTTTTGTTTACCTTCTTTTTTCTTATTGGCAGCCAGCGAACGACCCACAGCGCGCAGTGCTTCGGCAAGTACTTTTGGTGAAAGTCGCTCTTTGAGCACACTGATGAACTGGTTCAGCAGCGCATCGTAAGCCTTCGGAAAAAGATGTTCGCCTTCCGCCGTTAGTTCGTAAGCGAAGTGTGGCTTACGCGATCCCTTTTTCAAGCCCGATTGTTTGATTAGACCATCTCGTTCGAGGGTGGCGAGATGAGCGCGGACAGCGTTGTCGGTCAGATCGAGATGGGCGGCCAGGTCGTTAACCGTACCTTGCGAGCCGCGCAAATACGAGACAATACGTCCCCGCGTGCTTTCAAAAAAACGTTTACTGAGTTTTGCTGATTTCATTTCTGTTTCGCCAACGCCCGGATTATAGCAATAATCTGCCGGAAAGATAATAAGTCAATAAGTTATTTGACTTATTATTTCCGAATACTGTATGGTGCGCTCAATCAGAAGTCAAAGAAATGAATGGAGGAGTATTGGGATGGCACAGGCAAGCGCATCGTTTAATGGAGAAATTCCTGCGACCCGAGAAAATAGTGCAGTAAGGGACGTGAGTTATCAGGCGTATCGCATTCTACAACTCGGTTTTGTGGTAGCGCCGATAGTCGCCGGATTGGACAAGTTCTTACATTTACTCGTCGATTGGGACAAGTATTTACCGTCAGTTGTTAACAACATGACTGGTGGCCATGGTCATCAGTTGATGCTGGTGGTTGGCGTTATTGAAATAGTTGCGGGTATAGGCGTCGCAGTTAAGCCGAAGATTTTTGCTTATGTGGTGGCGGCGTGGTTGTTACTGATCATCTTGAATTTGTTGATGATCCCGGGCTATTTCGACGTGGCTCTGCGCGATGTGGGCCTGATGTTAGGAGCCCTCGCGCTCGGTCGTTTGAGCTCGGCGTTCAACTGAGAAGTTGTCCAAAGTTCAAAGTCCAAGGTCCAAAGTACCAGCCCCAACGTCCCGACAAGCTGAATCTTTCACAGGTTCGGTACGCCTGAAGTTTCGCGGCGTTGGGGATTTACTTTGGGCAGCTCGGGCGTGAAGTCTTCGCCCGGATTGATGAACTGATTTCTTTCGAAGTGGTACTGCTTGTCGTAGAGCTGTTTATAACGACCACCCTTCATGAGTAGTTCTTCGTGAGTTCCGCGTTCGACAATTTCCCCTGCCTCTAAAACGAGGATCAGATCAGCACTACGAATTGTCGACAGGCGATGGGCGATTACAAAAGTTGTGCGGCCCCGGCGCAGAGTCTGAAGTCCATCCTGGATGAGCGCCTCGCTTTCACTGTCGAGACTTGAAGTAGCTTCATCAAGAATCAGAATTTTGGGTTCGGCCAGTATCGCGCGGGCGATTGCGACTCTTTGTCGTTGGCCGCCAGACAGTTTCACCCCACGCTCCCCGACAACTGTGTCGTAGCCATCAGCAAAGCCGTTGATGAATTCTTCACAGTGGGCCACGCGACTCGCGCGGATGATCTCTTCGCGAGTAGCGCGTGGATGGGAGAAGCCGATGTTCTCGGCAATCGTTCCGTCAAACAAAAAGTTGTCTTGCAGAACCACGCCGAGTTCCTGTCGATAGTCTCTCAGTCGAATTCCTTCCAGGTCGCGACCATCGATTTTCACTCTTCCGGATAGCGGCCGATTGAAAGCCATCACCAGACTGATCAGGGTGGACTTACCCGATCCACTTGAACCAACGAGTGCCGTAGTCGAGCCAGCCGGCGCGTCGAAAGAGACATTCTTCAACACCGGCGCATCTTCGTTGTATTCAAAGCTCACGTCTTCAAAAGTTATATCCCCGCGAATTGAGCCGAGCGGTGCACGAGTTTCGTCTTCGTCATCTTCCGTAGCCATCCACTTAATTTCGCGAATGCGATCGAGCCCGGCGAATGCTTCGGTTATTTGTGTGCCAATCGAAGCTATTTCGACGAGTGGCGCAGCGACGAGGGCCGTGAAGAAGATGTACATGAAAAAATCGCCGAGCGTCATGCTGCCGTTGAGAATGTCGCGACCGCCGACGAGGGTGAGTAGCACACCAATCAGACCGACGATTAGAGTGGAAAAAGAAGTCACTGCCGAGACGCCCATCATCGAGCGTTTTACATTTCGGAACAGGCGATGAGCACCGCGAGCAAAGACTATTTCTTCGCGCTTTTCCGCCGCGTAAGCTTTGACGATGCGAATGCCGCCCAGTGATTCCGTTAAGCGACCGGTAACTTCGGCGTTGATCTGACCTCGTTCTCGAAATAGCGGTCGCAGTCGCTTGAAGGCTGTGGCCATTGCCCCACCAAATGCGGCCAGGGCCAGAACGATCACCGAAGTCAGCCGCCAGTTCAGATAGAAGAGCACACACAAAGCGATGATGGCAGTGACAAGTCCGCCGACGAGTTGGACCAGTCCCGTACCAACCAGGTTACGAATGCCTTCCGCGTCGGACATAATCCGCGAAATCAGTACGCCGGTTTGCGTGGAATCGAAGTAGCGAATTGGCAGACGTTCGACGTGTTCCTGCACGCTTTTGCGCATCTCGGTGATTGCGCGTTGGGCTGCGACGCCGAGGATCTGGGCCAGCGAAAAGGAAGTGACGGCCTGAACAAGTGTGGCCCCGCCGGCTGCTAACGCCAGTGGTATGAGTAGTTCATGGCGATGTTTTAGTACGACATCGTCGATGAGATATTTCGACGTAGTTGGCAGTACCAGTCCGACCAGCCGGTTGACGATCATCAGGACCATGCCCAGCCCGAGGCGAAAGCGATGTTGCCAGATCAACTCGCGTGCATCACGCCAGGCAGCCGCTGGTGAAATACGTTTCTTGGTTTTTGCCGGTACTGCGCTCATTCGTGAGCGACAGATTACACAGAACGGTGTTTAAGACCAAATGAACCCCGGTCAATTGCAGATTTCAGATTGCAGATTCAGATTGAAAGACGCTCCGGTGTCGTGACAGTCAGCACCACCTCGCGGTAGCGTCTTTTAATCTGCAATCTGAAATCTGCAATCCCCTTGACAGTCCAGGGGAGTCGCTATTACGCTCCTCCAGACAGTCTAGAGGAAACAGTTTAATGAAGACTACTCGCACCGACCTAATGCAAGGCACATTGGAACTCCTCATACTCAAGACGCTCTCGCGCCAGGCCATGCATGGTTATGGTATTGCCCAGCAAATTCATCAGGCTGTCGACGATCTACTAAAAGTCGAAGATGGTTCACTCTATCCGGCGCTTTATCGCATGGAGGAACGAGGCTGGATTAGTTCGGAATGGGGAACATCCGAAAATAATCGGCGCGCGAAGTATTACAAGTTAACCAAAACTGGTCGCCGGCAACTTCAGAGTCAATCCTCAAACTGGGAACGTGTATCGCGCGCCGTAATGCGTGTGTTGGAAGCAACTTGAGAGGTGTGTCGTGAACAACTTTTTCAAACGAATCAGCCGGACTAAACGGACTATCGCAAACGATGTTGACGACGAGTTGCGCTTTCATCTCGAGATGCAAGTCGACGCTTTTGAAGATCAGGGACTATCGCCCGAGAAGTCTGAAGCGATGGCGCAGACGCGTTTCGGAAATGTTGAGAAGATCAGAAGCGAATGTATTCAGATAAGTTCGCGACGAAGTGTTTTGATCTGGTTGCTGAATAGTCTGTTTCTGATCAGTTTGCTGGTTGGATTGTTCCTGCGCGTGCTGGTGCCGGAGGTGCACGTCAACCAGGTTGGCAATATGTTGATGATGATTGGCGGTCTGGGTGTGCTGGTGGTCTATGCGAAGCAGGCGGGAAGCCGGATGTTGAATGCCGAGACGCAGGAATTTCGGATCGGATTAAACGATGGACCACCAGTTGGTTTCGACGAAAGCGGCCGCACGCCCTTCGACCGCGTCAGGGATGAATAAAACAGGACCGCAGGCGTCCCCGCCTGCCCTTCTCAACTGGAAGTACCTGAGATTTATAAAGCGGCAGTGCCCGCTCAACCCGAAGTAACCTGAAACCTACAACGGCAGGCGGGACGCCTGCGGTCCTAACGTTGGGATTCTTTTGGGACTACAGTCAGCGTTAGCTTCTGCGTTCCGCGAATCACGGTCATTGGCGTTTTCTTTCCGATCCGCTCATCTGTCAGCAGCTTGTGCAGATCGTCGATGCCTTGAATCGGAACTTCATCAAATTCGACAATAACGTCTCCGGTTAAGACGCCGCCTTCTTTTGCCGGACTCGCCGTCGTCTTGTTTTCAAACGACACCACCAGCACGCCCGACTCGACTGCCAGTTGATAGTAACGAACGATCCGACGCGGAAGCGGAACGTTCTGACCGGCAAACCCTATATAGCTCCGGCTAATTCGTCCATCTCTAATCAGACGGCCCGCGACAAACTTTGCTGTATCGATCGACGTGGCAAAGCAAATTCCCTGCGCCGGCAAAATGGTCGCCGTGTTTACCCCGATGACTTCGCCGCGAGTGTTTACGAGTGGACCACCAGAGTTTCCCGGGTTCAATGCGGCATCTGTTTGAATCACGCCATCCATCAAGCGACCTGATTGGGCCCGCAGCGAACGTCCGAGTGCGCTCACCACTCCGGCGGTCACTGAATACTGAAAGCCATACGGATTGCCGATGGCGATTACGAGCTGACCAACCCGAATTGCACTTGAACTGCCAAGACTCACCGGCACTAAATTCGGAGCGTTGATTCTTATCACCGCCAGATCCGTATCCGGATCATCGCCGATTAGTTGCGCTTGAAACCGGCGCCCGTCCATCAATGCCACATCAATTTTTGTGGCTTTGTGCACGACGTGACTGTTCGTAAGAATGAACCCGTCAGGCGTGAATACGAAACCCGAACCGCTGCCGGTTGCTTCGTTTTGTGCGCGACGTCGATCTGCTTTGCTTGTTGATACCTGGATAAAAACAACTGAAGGGCTGACCCTTTCGGCCGCTTCAATTACCGCACGCGAATAAGCATCGAGTAAGGCATCGTCCGTTGGCGGCGCTGTCAACTGCGTTGCTGACTGTGTTTGCTCGTTTTCAAATCCAATTTCGCTGATCATAAACTTCTCCTTGCTGCTTAGATCATACGAGGGTTGTCAAGCGAGGGCAGAAAGCAGTAGGCAGAAGGCAGGGGCAGCGGAAGCAGAGGGACATAGAAAATGACCAATAAAAGATCCGCCTGTCCTGCTTTCTGCTCCTGCCTTCTGCCTTCTGCTCCTCCGTCTGTTATGATTAGCTCGGAGGAACAAAAAAATGGGTTGGGATGGAGATGATCTAGCCGGACAGGCTGAAGATGCCATTGAACGTCAACAGGCTATGCTTGAAGCACGCTCGAATAGGCCGCATTTCACAAAAGAGCAGCGGGCACGAAACGACGAATTGGAATCGCTTCGACTTTCCCGCTCGAGAGTACTCGCGCAATTGGAAAATGCGACAAACGCGGCGCACCGTCGCATGCTCGAAAACGCTTTGCAGTCGATCGATGTAAAGCTATGCGCTTGATTTACTTATTTTCGTAAACCAGGATTTTCTTGCCAGAACCTTTGCCAATAAAATATCCCGCTATTGCTCCTGCAGCAGCTCCAGCTACGGCGAGTCCAGCGGTTGCGACATGATCGACTTTCTCGAAGCCGCTGTCGTCGCTGGCATCGGCTATTGCTCCAATTCCCGCTCCAGCGCCGGCGCCTAAACCAAGTCCAATTAAGGTCGCCTTCGTGGCCGACTTCTTGATGACCTGGTAAACGGACGCAATATCGTCGCGCTTCACTTCGACGGGCGAATTTTTGCGGGTCAGCGTCAACGAGGATTCCGAAACACTCTTAACCTTACCCTCAACTGTCTTTCCGGTTTTGAGTTTGACTGAGACTTTGGTGTCAACCGCGAGATTCCGCACTGAAGACCAATCACTACTTGAAGTTCCCTGGGCCGAAGCAAGGACCGGCGAGAGGACCAAAGACGAAATCAAGACCAAAATCACTGCAACTTTCTTTCCGATAGACATTACAGTTCTCCTTTGTGCTCGTCACCAATTTTGTGGTGGACCAACGTTGAGTACAGGCGAGGCCAGGTATCGGTTTCGTTTGCTTTGAGTGGACTAGCTTTTACGCGTAAGTGGTGGGATTAGTCAATGGTAATCTCCCGCACGGCAGTGCGGGGAATTAACGAAACATTAGCTGTCCTAAACTGCCTTTAGCGCCGGCGCCCCATCCGAGTGCTTTGTTCTTTGCGAAGCTAAACGTGTCAAACCCCGGGCCTTCAATCGGTTTCCACGTTTGCCCGTCATCAGTTGAATAGTCACCCCCTGCTGGTCCAATTGCGATCAGTGTCGAACTCCCGGGAACGTAAGCAACAACCGAACGAAAACCCGTCAAGCCTTGTGCGAGTGTCCAGGTTGCGCCTCCATCTTTCGTGAACGCCAGGTTGTTTACCGCTTCTTTTTCTTGCGTGTAATCCCCGCCGACTACGACCCCGTGTTTGGCATCGCGAAAGGCGATGGAGAAGATCCCACTTGATTGGCCCGCCGCAAGTGGAGTTTCAGCAAGTTGCCACGTGCGACCACGATTCGCAGTTCTTAACACCCGCGCTTTTGTTCCTGCGCCTGTGCCAATCCATGCATTAGTTTTGCCAAACACCGCGATGTTGGTCCCACTCGCGGCAAACGCGCCTTCGTTGGGCAGGGCTGCGGGAAGATTGTTAGTCGCCAGGCGTGACCACGTGGCGCCACCATTCTCGGTTGTGAGGATGTCGAGCTTGCCGTCGATTGAGTCACCAAAAACGATACCGTGATCGGCGTCCCAGAAAGTCATCGCATCGAAGAAGCCTTTTGGTTCGTCGTTCTTAAACTGCAGCGTCCAGGTCGCGCCCGCATCGGTTGTTTTGTAGATGCGTGACGCTGGGCCATTGCCGATGCTGAGGATGTAAGCGGTCTTTCCGTCGATCGCGTCGATGTCGCGGAAGTCGAGCGCTTCCGCTGTGACCGTAAGTTTTTGCCAGGTAGCTCCGCCGTCAGTTGTACGCAAGACGGTGCTACCGGAGCCGCTGGCCCACGCGACGCGTTCATTGATTGCACTGACGCCGCGGAGTCGCGCAGTTACGCCACTTGATTGTGTGGTCCATTGCGGTGCAGAGAAGAGCAGGGTGAAAAGAATTAGAAAGGTCTTCATGTTTTTAGGTTCTTCTCGGCGTCTCAGCGCTCTCTGCGTCTCTGTGTTAAAAACCGGTGGTGACTTACAGGGGACTCAAATTTCAAAGCTGAGACGTAGAGGTTAGTCTTCGATTGTTTTGGTGCGGAGCTTTTTAATTTGCGCTCGTCGCTCTTTTGCTTCTCGGGCGCGCCTCTTTGTTGCCGCTGAAACTCTCGTGGGAATCCGTTTAGCTGGTCGATAGTTCAGGCGTTCGATGCGTCTGCGCAATTCCGCTAAGGCGCGGTCCTTGTTTTTATGCTGACTCCGTTCTGCTCTCGAAGTGACAACGATGCCGGAGGGCAGATGCGTGAGACGGACGGCGCTTTCAGTCGTATTAACGTGTTGCCCGCCTGGTCCACTCGAACGGAATGTATCGACTTCGCATTCCCGCAGTAACGCTTCATCTGAATCCGGTATTTGAATCATGACGCATGTTTCCGTAAACACCAGATCGACATCGAGCGCAAATTGTGGACTACGACAGTCTTGAACGGTTCAATCCAGTCGCCTCTTAACGATCTGGTTTTCTGATCCAACATTTCAAAATCCACGAGGAACCAGTCGTGCCCGCCCGGCATGCGATAGCGTCGTTGGCCCACCGGACTTAGTTGCTCCTCGATCCCGACTGTCGACGATAACCGCGCAAAAAAGATTCCACCCGGCTTTAAAACGCGCCACATTTCGTCGACCATCGAATGCCAATGTTCTTCGTCGCGGGCGAAGTGTAGTACCGCACTACTGATCACAACATCGAAACTATGATCGGCAAACGACATCTGCTCAACCGCTTCAATCCGAAACATGTCACTGAGATGATCGCGAGTCAACTGGCTGGCGAGCGCGCGTATTTGCGCGATTGCTTCAGTGGATTGGTCGACGCCAAAAACTCTAAAACCATGTCGCAAAAAGTAGACGAGATTTCTGCCGCCGCCGCAGCCGGCATCCAGCAACGACATCCCCGGCTGTAAACGACCCTTCAGCAACTGGTCGAACAAGTAGATATCGATACTGCCGAACTCGGACTGTAGATCCTGACTCAATGACATAGACGATTAGTGACGTCGGGTGCGTGCCAGACAACTTGTCAACTCCGCGGTCTTAGTGAAGCCGCAATTTCCCTCAGCCTGACGTTCACACTTTGCTTTCTTATAGCATGCGTATTCGGCGCGATATTCGCACGTCGACATCATCTCTTCGTCGGCGCAGATTTCGCCCGAACAACCAGTTCTGATACAAGGCTTCAATGCAGTAGTCGTTGCCGTTGCGGTTGCCGAAGCACTACGCAGATAAAATTGACTGGCGTTCAGCGTCTTACTTTTTCCTGCTGGTCCACTTACATCAGATAACGAGCCGGCTACGAGTATGCCTTCTTCGCTCGTCATCGCGCGAGACACCTGGACCATTTCATCTTTAGAAGCGGCCCCGGTTGGTAAGCTGACGCCCGCGATATTGCGCGAGATCGTGGTGTTTAGTTTTGCTTCGTAATGCGTTTCACATGGCGCCGCAATGCAACGCAGACCAAGATCACGAACGCGATAGAAGTCTCCTTCTGCCGGTTTATCGTTGAAAGATTGCCATGTCTCCGCCACTTTCAAAACGCCGTATTTGCCCCTGCGATCGCCTTTGGTTTCTAAAGTGCCACGAATCAAAGCTCGCGCAGGCTCGACTTCGTTTGCGCCATTCCAGTCGATACTCGCGACATAGCACTCCGCGATGCTGCGACCATCCGCGCAGGTGGTCAGGGCTTGATTAACGCGTTTGATGAAGTAGCCACCGCACATCGGCGACGCGCACTTCCTCATGTCGGCACGGATTGTGTAGAACGTTGCGTTGTCCTCGACGGCTTCAATCACCGTGGGCGCAGTTGAAACGTCAACGACGTGAGACTGTATTGACGAGGGCACTAACGCCAGCGCGCCAAACAATAAAACAAAAAGCAACGCGGTAATGGTTGACGGTTTAAGCATGTCATTCCTCCTAGTCAATGACCATGACCATAAACGGTTAGGCCCAGTCTGATCAAAGAACGAACTTTTGCCATTTTTATTGCGCTCGTCTTTGGAGCAGGTGTCCTCGTTTGGCTTTGCCACCTGTTGTGAGGAATGGCTATGCCTTTCCGTTAGCGGCTCCTTTATAATTGGCTATGCCTTCTGCCTAAACCCGGAAAGGGCGCAGCCCAAAAACTTGAGGGGCGGCTGACGGACAGGCATAGCCATTCCTCACAACAGGTGGCAAAGCCGGGACGAGTTCAAAGTTCAAAGTTCCAAGTCCACAGTTCAAAGCCCCATCAATCCCTACATCAGCAACACGTCGACGCGGTGGGCGTGGACCATGTCTTCGCATGGTGACCAGGCGAAGATGGTGAAGCGACCATCCTGTGACGCAACTAATGCAAGTGAGTCGCGCTGGTTGTAAACAAACTGCGCGGCAGATAAATGCCGGGTGCCGCCGTGCTCGGTAGGCTGGACCACCATCGACTCATTGCCCATGATTGGTTCGGTAATGACCCACCGCTCGACCGGCGAAGTCCCGTTTGGTCTTCTGATCTTGGCGCCAAACGCCAGGAGTTCATATTGATCGGTGATGACCGTCGCGCCGTCGACCGCCGTTAACCCGCCGATTGTGTCTACGCTTCGGCGCAACGCAGCTTCCCATCGTCGCTCATCCTCCTCGCATACATCCTGGTTCATCAACTCTGCCAACGGAGCAAACGAAGGCGCCGTTGAATAGAGAATCGGTTGAGCAATGGAGTCGCGCCACGAGTCTGATCCACTCGGGACGACCAGCAATGCGCCACCATGTCCATGCGCGCGCATCGACGTGGCTAATTGGACCAGCACGTTCATCGCGGGATGTTTGTTGTTGGACGCGGAAGCACTGAAAGCAAGTAAGGATTTCAGGAGCGAAGGACAGTCGGGCAGACTTGTCCCCTTTTCATCGATCACTTTAACTTGTTCACCCTTCAACACGGCGACGTTGGCATACTTACCAAAACCTTCGAGCCGACGATGTTTGATCACGAGTAACCCGGGTTCGACATCTTCAAGTACAAAACAGAAACTCGGAATACTTCTGGTCGCCCCCCAAACATTAAGTTGTCCGTCGATGGACCAAACGCCGAGATGTATCTCGGGACGCTCAACTGCCGGCGCCAGCTTCGTCAAAACGGAACGCGTCAATGGTAGCGGTCGTTCAAACAGCAGAGGTTGTTCTGATTCTGCCGGCGAAAGATACGCGAGTGAAATCTTGGGAAAGCGGCCTTCTTCGGGTCGAAAGCTGGCCCAAAAAGTTGCGTCGATGATCGCCTCGATGGTTTGGGCGTTTGGTGTGGATGCCAGATGTTTTTCGCCACGTCTTTGCGCATCGCCGAGGTGGCGAACAAAATGCGCTTCAACGATCGGGGCGACTGTTGCTGCTGCTTGATAGGTTGGAGTCGTCATTACTTGGATGGACCAAATGCTGAATTACTTACCGGTAAACAACGTATTTTCATCGACGAAGCAGAGACCATTGCCCCACGGATCCGTCGCATAAAACGAGAGTTCACCCCACGGACGTTTAACTACTTCGCCTGCGTTTTCGCCGTGCACATCTTCCTTCGCGAGACAATCTAACTCGGTTGCGCGAGCATGAAAACTTCCGATGTCGCTGACCGAGAAGTAGGCATAGTCGGGGAGTGGCTCAGGTTTAGTGGCAAGGGCGCCGCCGGCAGTCACGTCGACGAGTGCCATGATGATTGGACCACAGTCGAAATAGTGACGTGATCCGCGCGGAATCCGCCGGCCACTGTCACCGAGCAACTTACTGTAAAAGGCCACGGCTTTGTCGAGATCATCGACCTGCAAAGCCACTCTGAAGAGCGTTGGAGCTGCCATGATGTTCTCCTTATGTCCGATGTGGTTTATCCACAGATTACGCAGAGATGGTAAAAATGTAGAACCCGGTTCTCATTAAAAAATAACTTCCCCCTTGAAACCTCAATCGATAACTCTGCGGATAATCAGATCTTAAATCTGAGATTTGAGCTCACTCTTTCCGCGGATAGTTCCGAGTGTCGTTCGGATTCCACCCAGATGATAGGCAGTGTGGGTAAGTATTGCTAACGCAGCGCCAATCTCGAAGTCACTGTCCCACTGCTCAAATGAGTTTATGGTAGTCATCACTCTCTCGTGACTCTCACGCAATCGCTGTTTCACCGCTTTCCACTCTTCGTCATTTACGGTTGAGACAGTGTCCCAGATCTCGCGCCAATTCACTTTAGTGTCTTCACGCTTATGGATGTAGTTGTCGAGCACGTCGAGATAAAAGCGCAGGTGTTCGACCTGGGCCGCTATCGTTGCCGAGTTAGGACTGATCTTTTCCGACGCCTCGGCAGCAGTTACGGTCTCGAGTGTCTGAAATAGAGTTGTTCCTTTGTCGAGAAAGATGCCGTGGTTATTGGAGAAGGTTTCGTCGAGACATTTGAGTAATGGTTCTCTCAACGCTTGGATCGATATTTGAATTGTCATAAGTGCTCCGTAATATCTGCGACTATGGTTATACAATTTACCCCCGCGTTGCGGTTGATAACCTCTGCACCGCCGTCCCAGAATAGCCGAAGCGGCAATTCTGGGCTTTGGTCGTTGCCCTTCGAGGCAAACAGTCACTGACGAATTGATCTTGATTCGTGAATGAGAAATTATTATTGACACAGTATCTATCGCAGGTGGTGTTGACTTCATTTCTCAGTCTTCGTCTTTCAACAGCGCTTCAATTCTGCGCGGGTAGTTGTTTAGAAAGTCGCGCGTTATGTAGAAGTGCTCAGTGTCTTCATACTCAACTTCCGACAAACCGTTTTCGTCAAACAGAATAATTTTCGCCCGCGGATAAGCTAACAAAATTGGCGAGTGAGTGGCGATTATGAATTGCGACGTGTCTTGCACGAGCATATCAATCGCTGTCAAAGCAGCCAGTTGACGGCTCGGTGACAGCGCCGCTTCAGGTTCGTCCATCAAATAAAGACCGTCGCCACGAAGTTTGTTTGTTAGCAAAGTCATGAACGCTTCGCCATGAGATTTTTCATGGAGTGACGTGAGGCCGTAGCTCTCGAGACCGCCAACGCTGTCCATGTAAGTTGCGACGTTGTAGAAACTCTCGGCGCGCAGGAAGTATCCATCGCGAGGCGCCTGAAAACCACGGGTAGTCTTAATAGACTGATAAAGATTTGAAACGGTGTCGGCGGTTTGGAAGCGTACGTTCCTGGTTCCTCCCTCGGCGCCAAATCCCATCGCCAACGCAATCGCCTCGAGTAAAGTGGACTTGCCCGAGCCGTTTTCACCAACAAAAAAAGTAACGTCCGGATGGAAGGTTAAAGTGCGAAGTTTGTTAATTGCAGGAATGTTGAACGGATAGACGTCTTCTTCGCTGGTGAATGGGGGCAACGAAATCGACTGTAGGTACGGCTTAGGACTGAGCATGTTTGTAAGGGCGGCACTCCGTGGCCACCCTGGTCTCATTTATTTTAGAAGGGCGGCCACGGCGGGCCACCCCTACAATCTCTTCAAACGGCCGATGCGGGTATCGTTATTCAGCATTAGTTCGCACGCTTTAAAAGCATACTCTTCAAACTCGCTCAGTCGCGAAGGCAAAACGATCCAGCCATTTTTGCCAGAACGCCAAAGATAGCGACGCGACAGTTCGGGAAATTCTTGCGCCAGGCTGTCGATGTGTTCAGTTGTGGTAAACAGCCAGATGCCATTCGTGTTGGGTTTATTTTTGCTGTCGCGAAGCCCGCACAACAGACGCTCGTCGAGATAAATATAAGTAAAACCAAACGCCTGTTTGACGGTTGGGCGAATGCTCGCCAACTCATCAATCACAAAAGGAAATGGATATTTTGGTTTCGTACTTGAGCTCACCGGAGCGTCCTATTGAAGAAATCGAGTACCCGCTGTTCATATTCAACTCGCGCTGCATGGTGAAGGTCAACATGGGCGGCGCCGGGGACGATCCAAAATTCTTTCGGATTACTCGCAGCATCAAATAATCTTTGCGCTTCCGCGATTGTGGTGTGCTGATCGTTGGCGCCGGCGATAAAGAGTTTTGGCATTTGTAGTTGGCCGACGTGATCGATTGGACGCAGACTTGAGGGACTGATTCCGAGGCGTGGTTTGAGTTGGACCAGTAACAACGGAGTTAACACTTTGGCCCAGTTTCCGAGTCTCATCGCCAGCCGATCGTCAATCGCCTCATTGATCGTGGGATAAGTCATCTCGATGATCATCGCGTTCACGTCGAGCGGAGGATTGGCGAGCACACTGGCTGCTCCACCCATCGAGACACCTATTACGCCAATTCGTTCTGCGGGAGCGACATTTCTCAAGTAGTCGATCGCGGCGCGTGCGTCTTCGCTTTCGAAATAACCGAACGAGATATGTTGACCGGGGCTTTCACCATGCGCTTGAAAATCAAACAACAAGACTGAGTAACCAGCTTGCGACAGAAAACGCGCGCGATCCAGCATGCTTAGTCGATTTGAACGCACGCCGTGCATGAGCGCAATCGCGCCGCCGCCTCGTCTGCCGGGAATATACCAACCGTGAATAGTCGAACCCGATTTACTCTGAAACTGGACCGAGCTGCCGTTCAGATCGTCAGGCAGGTTTCCGATTGTTTGTGGCGCGGGTGAAGACAATGAGGAGCCAGCGACCCAGATCGCTGTTATTGCAGCGACGAATAGCAAAACAAGACAAGTGAGAACTAGTTTTCGTTTCATTCTTTTAGGACCGCAGGCGTCCTCGCCTGCCTGTTTCGTGACGAATGCGCGGGTTCTAATATATTGCCTGGTGTCCTCCTGGCGATCAGGCAGGCGGGGACGCCTGCGCTCCTATTTAGAACGGTTCGTCGTCGTTGGCGACGTAGGGAGGCTTTTCGCCCCGCATGAGGCGACGCAGTTCGATCTCGTCAGGGAAATACATCTGACCGGAAGATTTGAGGTTTTTCCAGGTCAGCTTGTTGTTGCGGAGTGTTAATTGGATTGTTGCTGAGCCGCCGAAGTTACTCTTTACGCGAAAAGTAACTGTTGAGCCTTTGATGGTGCCACTGAAGCTTCCTTCGTCAACCCGGGCGAGATAGCGAGCAACTATCCCGAAATCCCCGCTGATCTTGTTGCCTCGTTGTTTGATCGTCAGGTCTACAGCGTAACGAGGAACATCCTTGAGATCCATGTTTTGATACGCGGGTGGAAGTTCACTTTCGTCGGTGGCGTATTCGGCCCAGTTCCAGTTGCCGTGGAACGAGCGACGTGATTGCGCATTGACGGCGATGCTAGCAAAGAGCAGAAAGAAGAAGATGGATGTGAAACGCAGTCGTCGAGTCATTGAAGTTGTCGGAGTTGTTTGAATTAAACCTCGGCGTCTCAGCGTTCTTTGCGTCTCGGTGGTTTATTTACTGAAATAGTTTCAACGCTGAGACGCAAAGAACGCGGAGACGCAGAGAAGATGGCACGGACTACGGACCACTGACCATTTTTCAATTCACGAACCGTCGCAACTGCACGCTGATCGCAAAGCCGATTGCGATAAACGTCGCAATCAGCGAAGCGAGACCCGCGCTCATTAGCGGCAAGGGAACGCCAATCACCGGCGAGATGCCGAGCGCCATTCCGATGTTGATGAAGATCTGAAAAGTAAATCCACCCACCACGGCCATGATGAACAACATGCCTGATCGATCGGACGAACGTCTCGCTCCGGTAATCAAACGCGACAACAGGATCGCGTAGGCGAACAGCACAAAGACACAACCGATAAAACCGTAGTTTTCCGCAGTGACGGCGTAAATGAAATCGGTATGTGGCTCCGGCAGAAACTTTAAACCACTCTGTGAATGTTCCGCCGACGATCTCGAACCTCTGATTCCGCCTTCACCAACCGTCAAAATCGATTGCCATGTGTGATAACCGATGCGCCGTTTGTCTGCGTTCTCCGGATCGAGAATGACGTTGATTCGCTCCTGCTGATAATTCTTGATCGCGCCGGTCCTCGTTCCAACCCACCACGCGACCGGAATCATCACGATCGCCAATGCGACCGCGATGAGTACCAGGCGAAGTCTGATTGCGGAAAGAAAAAGCACGACGGCGAGAATTGGAATGTAAGTCAGGATTGAACCGACGTCAGGTTCGAGCATGATCAGACCGCAGGGCAACGCGAGGATCAGACCGCCTACGATCATCTCTTTCACATTCAAATTCTGAACACGATTACGGCCAAAATAACGGGCGAGCATCATCGCGGTCGTTACTTTTACAAACTCTGAAGGTTGAAACTGTCCCACGCCGGGAACTCTGATCCACGCTCGTTGTCCATTGATCTTGAGACCGATGCCTGGCACAAGCACTACGATCAGCAGCATCAAGCCGAATACATAAAAGACGGGCGCCCAATTTAGTAGTCGTCGATAGTCAGTGAAGGCGACAACTAACATCGCAACCAAAGCGATGCTTAAACCGATTAGTTGTTTGATCCAATAGTTTTCAGTGGGCTGGGCGTAACGAATCTGAATCGTGCCGAACGCCACGATGGCGATCGCGAGGAAAGCGAGAATCCAATCGAAATCACGCCAACTGCGTTTGTGAATGATGGCAACCATTGTTATTGCCGATTTCCGATTGGCAAATGCCGATTTAAAACTCTGAACCGATCATTCTCTCAATGCTCCAGCGGAACATTCGAAACGGATAATCGGCAATCGGAATTTGGCAATTGGAAATCTTAAATATCCTATTGCCCTGCCGGCGTGGCAGGCACTATCGGAGTTAGTTTCTTTGCGATTTGAACTGCTCCTGGCGGGTCTTCGTGCCGGGTCTTGCGATAGTAAGTGTCGTAAACGCGTCTGACTGCCGGGGCAGCGTGCTGGCCGCCGAAACCGGAATTTTCAATCAAGGCGACCAGGGCGATCTCGGGTTTGAAGGCCGGCGCATAACTAACAAACCACGAGTGGTCCTTGTTCTTGCCGGTATCTTTGCCGAGTCCAACAACCTGCGCGGTGCCCGTCTTACCGGCGATATCGAATCCGGCCATGCGAATCGCTGAACCGGTTCCGCCACCATTCACCACATTCCACATTCCGTCTACAACGAGATGATGGATGTCTTCGTCGATAGGCAACATTTTTGGATTGGGACGGTTCGGATCGAGTGACTGAAAACCGTTGGCAGCTTTGTAGTCAGGCGTTCCCGGCGTGCCGATTGGTCTAACTTCACGAAGCAGATGCGGGATGTACATTTTGCCGCCCATGCTTACGGCCGCAATCGTCCGCAATAAAGAGATTGGCGTGATGATGTCGTAGACCTGACCGAAGGACGAGTAGACAGTGTCGATGTCGCGCCAATCCGGATCTTTGGGCTGCATGCGCTTTTTGAATTCCCGCGACGGCGTCCAACTGACGACTTCATTTGGAAGATCAATACCGGTGCGTTTGTTTAAATCAAACTCATCAACCATCGCCACGATGCCATCGATCCCCATCTTCAAACCGAGACGATAGAAGTAACCGTCGCACGAATGCGTAATCGCAGTTTTAAGATCCGGCGTTCCGTGGTTGCCCATGCAACGGGTGAATTTATTGCCGATCGTGATGCCACCGCCGCAGACGAGATTCGAATGCTCAAGCGTGATCGCGCCTTGTTGTAAACCGGCAACTGACATTGGAATTTTCCAGGTTGAACCTGGTGGGTACCGGCTTTGAATGGCGCGATTCAACAGTGGCGTTTCCGGATTGTTTAATAATGCGACGTATTCGGCGTGTCCTTGTTTAGTAGTAATTCGTTGGGAAAAGAGATTTGGATCAAACGTCGGATAGGAAGCGAGCGCCAAAATTTCGCCGTTGTTAGGATCCATGGCGACAATGACACCGCGATGAGTGACCGAGTCTCTTAACTGTTCTTCCGCTGAATACTGCAAGTCAAGATCGATAGTCGTTACTAAATCGCGACCGGGAACTGGCGGTACGGTTTCAATCTCATCCTGAATGCGGCCGCGACTATCGACTATCACCTCGCGATAGCCATCGCGACCGCGCAGGTAGTCGTCGTAGATCTGTTCGATACCACTCTGGCCGATGATGTCGCCGGGCTTAAATCCTTTGTCTTTGAACGATTGGAGCTTCAGTTGTTCGGGACTAATTTCACCGACATAACCAAGCACGTGGGCCAGCACGCCATTCTCCGGATAACGACGTTGGGGTTGTTGCTCGACGCGGAGTTCAGGAAATTCGAGATTGTGTGATTCGACCCAGGAAATGTCGGCTGACGTGGCGTCCTGCTTGATCAAGATCGACTCGAAAGCCGGAGTGATCTGATCGAAGCGTTCTTTTAGTAGATCGCCATCGAGCGCGAGTCCGTCGGCGAGTGGCTGAATCAATGAACTTAACGGTTTGTCTTTAACGTCTTCTCGAGAAAGGATGACGTTGTAGATGGGACGCGAATCGACAATGATCTTTCCTTCGCGATCGAAAACAACTCCGCGCGGCGCAGGTATCGGCAAGCGGCGGCGGCGCTGGTTTTGGGCGATTTCAGCGTAGCGTTCGCCACGAACAACCTGGAGCACATACAGGCGAATTCCCAGTGCGCCCAACATGACAATCACCAGAATCTGAAGAAAACGGAGACGTGCGCGTAGATTTTGAGAGGTATCTTCGAATTTCATAAAGCCAGCGACTTAATTAATGCCTTTTATTTAGTGCCTGGTAACAGCTTTCGGTTGTCCACTTTTTCTAACAGGCGGGGCCCCGAACAAATCTTGACATGCAAAGCGAAAAGTTCAAAGCGGAAACTTCAATTTTCACGCAAAATCTATAAGAAAAATGCTAACGGCGTCTTAATGAGCCGGTGGTGCGACGAGCAACTCGCCGGCGCGTGGCAAACTGTCGTCGCTGTGCCGACCGCTCCGCGACAAATGAATCGAGCATGTAAAGCACCAAAGTACCGACTGTCGTCGTCGCGATCAGCTTGTATGAGATCGTTTGCATCACCGGCGCGAGCGGTGGATAGCCAAGTACGCGATGCCAAAAAACGTAGATACCGGAATCCAGGACCGTCGCGGCCGCTAAGACCGGAATACGAAGCAACGGGTTTTCCAGGTTAATTCGGGAAGCGGCAAAGTAAATTATGAAGGCCGTCAGCGTCTTGGAAAATCCGCCCGCGCCGATCAGTCCACCGCTGGCAGCATCGACAATCAAACCGGCAAGCGTTCCTACGACCAGGGCCTGCCATGCGTCACGTTGCAACGCGATATAGACAACGATAATTAGCGGAAAATCGATGTAAGTCAGTGGCGGCCAAACTGCACGCAACGAAAGCTGCAGCAAGATAGAAATGGCGAGTACTGCGGCGATCTTAAGCTGCGACATAAACAGATTTAAGATTTAAGATTGCCGATTTCAGATTGGTCGCTATTGACGGTCCGCCATTAGCTTGAATCGGCGCTGAATAAAAAGAACTACCGAATCCTCGAACTCTCGCGTCGCCAGGTATTTCAATCTGCAATCTGAAATCTGCAATCTGCAATACGTTCATTTCTTCGGCTTGTCTGCGTTCGGGAGGGTTTGTTCGGGAGCCGTGCGCTGTGGAGCTTGATAAAGCAAGACAGCAACTTCTTCGAGTTGATCGAGTCGGGCGCCGGGACGAATCAGGATCTGATGTGGTTGCGTCGCTGTGCCGCTCTTCACGTCGACTACTTCACCGATATTGAGTCCGGGAGGATAAATTCCATCCTGACCTGTGGTCATCACATAGTCGCCGACTGAAACTTTTTCGAGTCCGGAAACATAACGCATTTCGATCAAGCCAATGTCCGGACGACCACGGACTGAACCGAGTGCGCCGGATTGGCCCACCTGACCGACAACGGCGCCCGCGCCTGCCTTTTCGTCAGTCAACAACATTACTTGCGACGCCCATGGACTGACCGTAATGACTCGACCAACTACGCCAGTGCCAGAAACAACCGGCATGTTGACCGCGACACCGGAACTGCTACCGGCGTTGATGGTGATCGTGTTGAACCAAACGGAAGGATCGCGAGCGATCACCCGTGCGTTAATGGTTTGATATTGAGTTTGCTCTTTCAGGTTGAGCAGCGCGCGTAGACGTTCATTCTCGGCGGCTTCCTGGCGTGCGTTGTGAAGCTCCTGCTCGGTCGTAGCGAGACGTTGCTTCAGGTCCTCATTCTCTTGCGCGATGCTTTGGAAGTTAATGATCTTGCGAAAGAAGCCGGACGTTGCCCCGGTTGCTTTTGAAGAAGCACTTTGTAGCGGAGAAGCAAAAGTCTGGGTCCAGATACGAATGACTTTTTGTTTGCCGTCGCTGTCGCGTGCATCAACAGCCATAATAACGAGATTAGCGAAGAGAAGGACCACGAGCCAAATGGGAGCTCGTTGGCGAATTTCTCTTTGGGTTCTTACGGTTGCCATCTAAATGCTAATTGCAGGCGGGGAAGCCTGCGCTCCCAGCGGGGACGCCTGCGGTCCTAAACCCGGTCCTAACTACATGCCGCTCGTCATCGTGTTTTCCCACTTCACTCGTTTCAGGAGATCGAAGTCGGAAAGCATCTTGCCGGTGCCCAGCACAACCGAAGCAAGCGGATCGTCGGCAAGTGAAACCGGCAAACCTGTTTCGATTGAGAGTCGCTTGTCGAGGTTCTTCAGTAAGGCGCCACCACCAGTCAGAACGATACCGCGTTCGACGATGTCGGCTGACAATTCGGGAGGCGTTCTTTCCAACGCGACACGCACTGCGTTGATGATCGTGGAGATCGAATCCGCCAGCGCTTCGCGCACTTCTTCGTCGCTGATGGTGATCGTCTTGGGAATTCCCTCGATCAAATTTCGCCCACGCACTTCGTAGGAAAGCGGTTCATCAAGTGGATAGGCTGAACCAAGTTCAATCTTGATTGCTTCGGCAGTTCGTTCACCAATGAGCAGGTTGTACTTACGTTTGATGTACTGAATTATCGCTTCGTCCATTTCGTTGCCGGCCACTCGGACCGCGCGCGAATAGACGATACCGCTCAAACTGATCACGGCGATGTCAGTTGTACCGCCACCGATATCGACGACCATGTTGCCGTGTGGTTCAGTAATGGGTAGACCAGCGCCGATTGCGGCCGCCATCGCTTCTTCAACTAAGTAAACTTCTGACGCTTTGGCGCGATAAGCAGAATCTTCAACCGCGCGCCGCTCCACTTGAGTGATCTCAGAAGGGATACCAATGACGACGCGTGGGCTTACCCAGGTCTTTCCGTTATGCGCCTTCCGAATGAAGTGCTGCAACATCTTTTCAGTGACTTCGAAGTTTGCGATTACACCGTCTTTCATAGGACGAATAGCCACGATATTCCCGGGTGTGCGGCCGAGCATATCTTTCGCATCGCGGCCCACAGCTTCGACCTGATTTGTCACTTTATTAATAGCGACGATCGAAGGCTCGGAAACGACAATGCCGCGGCCCTTGGCATAAACCAGCGTATTTGCGGTGCCTAAATCAATGGCGAGGTCGCTGGAAAACAGACTGAAAATAGATTTAAAAGCCATCTAGACTGATTCACTTCCCGTGGTTGTAGTATGGAACTTCGGGTGGGATCGGCGGCAACTGTCAGTAAAAAGCAAAACCACGACAACCCTCGGACTAGTCCCCAAGCTTCTGGACCTGGTTCCAGAAACCACCCTAATCCGTAATTGTCGGGATGCTCTATACCCCCCAAGACGCACCAAACACTTCCGAACAGCTTAAGATACACTTAGTTGCGCGTAGCGTAAACCCGAAACCGGACCTTCTTTATTGCAAATCGAAATAAGGCTGAAAGCGTTGCGTCTCAGAGCCCAGAGTTGAGCTTTGGCAACCCCGGGTAAGAGGTGATGTGGAAGATTCAACTCCAACAGAGTTGGGCCTTCTTGATTGTGGTGACCTGGGGTTGCCAGAGGTCAACCCCAGGCTTTGAGACGAAACGCTTTCGGCGTCCTGTTAAAGCGAAACTACTTAGCTAAACGCGGCGACAGTCGGAACGGTTAGACCATTAGCGAAGCGGACGCAATTCTTGCTGGCTGCTTTTGCTTCGTACATCGCGGTGTCTGCGCAAGCGATCAGTTGTTGAGGCGATGATGCATGTTGTGGAAAAGCAGCGACCCCAAAACTTGCAGTCATTTGTAGTTGTAAACGTCGTCCGCCAGTGAAGTGATGTCTACTAATTTTTTGTCGAATTCGTTCGGCCACTGCGCCCGCTAACTCTGTTGCGGTGTCTGGCAAGACAATTACAAATTCATCGCCACCGTAACGAGCAACTGCGTCGGTATCGCGCACAGAAGAAAGAATGACTGACGCCATCTCCATCAGCACGTGTGATCCAACTAAGTGACCATGCTCGTCGTTGATGCGTTTGAAGTCGTCGAGATCAAGGAACAGCGCAGCGACACTCGATCCATATCTACGCGCGCGCCGAATCTCGTTGAGTAGAAACTGGCGCAGGTAACGAGCGTTATGAAGTTTCGTTAGATCGTCTGTTTGTGACAGTCGTTCAGCTTCAGCGATGCGAACTGCATTTGCGAGAGCAGAAGCGATGGGTAATGAAAGAGCATCGAGTAGGGCCACGTCTGATTTCTTAAATGTGCGTGCGTCTTTTCCTTCGCGCACGCCTTCAATCACTCCGAGAATCCGCTCGCCACAGATCAGTGGAACTGCTACTACGAATTGCCCGTTCTCTTTTTTCTTAACGAGACCCATTCCCGCAGCGGCCCGTTTGGCTGCTTTCGTTTCCGAACCGAGTGGCAAATCTGCTTCGCCGGTCAGCATGCGACGCCAGTGTTCTTCTGAACGAACACTGCTCGGTTGATGTGGACGACGCACAGCTACAGCTTCCAACGTTGAGCCTTCAAAACCTTTTGCGTCAGAAAAAAGATAGATGGCCCAACGATCGGCATTGATCAATTGTTGTAGACCAGCGAGCGCGCTGTGCGCAGCTCCACTTTGATCGCCGATGAAGTGAAGTGATGAAACCAGATCGAAAGCAGCGCGCAGGTTGTTTGCTTTCAACCTCGCCGGCAGTGACAACGAACCGGAGTCGGAAGGTTTTTGTACGATGTCAGGAAGACGTAGTTCACCAGTTGCGCCGTGACCTTCGATCTCGCGCAGGAGCGCCGGTAGTTGAGCGGCTTTATCGGCAATGGCCCGAAAGCCAAGACGTTTGAGCGTCGCGCCGTCGAGACTTCTTAAATTTAGACTCTGGTAACCGTTTGAATGTCTGCGACAAGCGACGAGAGGCGCACCCGGCCAAAATGCGCGCGCGTGATCGATTGCAGTGTGCAGCTCGACCATGTCAGCGCCGGGGACAACTTCGTAGAGAACAGCCAGCGGTGGTAGTCCAGGATCGCCCGGATTGCCTTCGGTCTTGCGTTGACGGGTTAGCGCGGCTTCAACTTCAACTTCACGCAAGCCTTCGATCAGCGTTTTTACGCCGGCGAGACGCAAGGCTTCGATCAACTCGAAGGCAGGTGCTTCATGAGCATCTGTTAATAAGATGACGTGGCTCATGTTTAGTGCTTAACTTCTACGCGTCGTCAGTGAAACTTTGTATTGACTACTGTTTCCCTGTGAGTCCTGGGCTTCTACTGCGATTGTTCGCGAACCACCCGGGGCCGTGATCTGCAACTGAAAATTTCCATCGCCGGGAACGATTACTTCGCGACCGGCAGCTTGTATCGTGGCGCCGGGATCGGCTTTTCCCTTGATGAGATAAATATTGCCTCCCAAAAATTCAGCCGTCAGATTCGAGACATTGACCTGCGAACCAGTCCCTCGAGTTGCGACGATGAATTTTTGCGGTTCACTCCAGTCGCTTATCTGTCCACTCGATGCGGTCGCCCGGACCCGCCAGAAATAAACGCCCGGCCGGAGGTCGCTGGCAGCGAATTCAGTAGCGACGAGCTGATCGCGTTCAATAACTTTTCCATCAGCAACAAAGAACGGTGAAGTCGCAACTTCGACTCGATAGTAAGCAGGCGCGCCTGATTGCGGTCGTTGCCATTTCAACGGCAAATTTGCCGAACCGTTTCCGGTGACAAAGACCTTTTCGAGATCGTGCGGAGTAGTTGGTTGCGGCACATCCAGCAAACGTTGCGGCGCTGACAGTCGTCCGGAGTTGTTGACCGAAACGTATTCGCCACCATGTATAGATGCTTTATCGCCTGCATGGTTGGTCGTCTCGATCACACCGGTGTTAACGCGAATTTCTTCTGTTCCTTCCGGATTAACTCCGAAACTTACATTCGTTTGTTCACCCATTTTGTTTTTGGTCTTGGGTGTTTCGACGACGTTGTTAGTGCCTTCGGGGAGTTGATCTGTACGAACTGACATTTGACCGCTGTCGACGACGACGTGGACGTTGGTCTTTTTGCCATCGTCGTCGCGCGCATTATCGCGAATGATGATGGTGCTATTGGGTTTTACGACGAGAGTTGAACCGTCGGCGAGTCCGATACGAGCTCGACCACTGGCTTGGGTTTGCACCGTATCGCCGGGAAAGAGTTCGGTATCGCTGCTTGCGGAAATCGTTTCGCGAGTAGCAGCGCGAACCACACGCACATCGCCTTCGAACGACATGAAGCGGGCGCCGGCAGGATTGTTGAGCTTGGCGACGTTTTTGAGCGGGTTGCCGTATTTCCAGACGTAGACAGCCGAGCCAGCAGCCAGAACGCACAGCATTAGAATGGCGATCATCAGATAGACAAAGCGCTTCTGGATAATCCACCAATCAAATGCAAAATGACTGGTCCTATTTGGCATTGTTTAAATCGACTAACTCAGAGGGATTAACAATTCGGGACACTCGTGCGCGGACTCTTGAATCCGCACGTTCAAGGGTGTGAAGGTCCGTTTACGAACCGGAGGCGATAGATACAACGTGGCAGTAAGAACTACCCTGTTTTGGAATTTAACACACGGGCTGGAAACGGTTCAAGCTTGTTTAATCTAGAAGGCGGAATTCAAATTGCGGGATTGCGGAAATGCGAAAATGAAGGCTCAAATCCCGCTGTCGCGCAATTTCGGAATTCATTTCGCCTCGCCGTCTTTGGCAAACCACAAAGATGCGGCAACCGATCCCGCCAAAATTGCAGCCACAAACACCAGAGAAGCCCAGATTGGGATATGAATGTGAACTGCCACCAGCAGCATCTTCACACCGATAAATGACAGGACGATTGCCAGGCCTATGCGCAAATACTGGAACTTCTCAATAACTCCGGACAGAAGGAAGTACATCGAACGCAGCCCAAGAATCGCAAAAACGTTGGACGTGTAGACAATAAATGTGTTGGTAGTAATGGCGAAAATCGCGGGTATCGAGTCAACGGCAAAGACAAGATCTGTAACTTCCACAACGATTAGTACCAGTAACAACAGCGTTCCGGCGCGCTTGCCATTGATCTTTGTAAAGAAATTTTCTTCTTCGTAAGAGTCGGTGATTGGCAAAAATTTGGTCACCAACTTAACGACCGGGTTGTCCTGGGGATGGATCTCCGCTTCTTCCTGTTTGAACATCTTGAGGCCGGTGTAAACCAGAAACGCCCCGAAGATGTACATAATCCAGCTAAAACGGTTGAGCAGTGCGGCGCCGACAAAAATCATCGTCAGGCGCATGAACAACGCACCGAGCACACCCCAAAAGAGCACACGGTGCTGATACTTCGCCGGGACCTTAAAAAACGAAAAGATAAGAATGAAAACAAAGAGATTGTCGACCGATAGCGACAACTCGATCAGGTAGCCGGTAAGGAATTCGAGTCCTCGTTGTGATCCCTGGTAATGAAAGACGAGGTAGGCGAAGATCAGCGCAAGCGTCACCCAGACGCCGGTCCATATCCAGGCCTCGCGATATCTGATTGAGTGGGCTTTTCGATTTAGAAGGCCGAGATCCAGGCTCAGCATGAAGACAATAAAGAAACTAAATCCTAGCCAAAGCCAAGTTGAGCCGCTGATCGCGTCCATGTAGGAGCTTAAAATAGCATTCGCATCACAAATCGAGCAAAGGGAGGCTGTCCACAGATTACGCAGATTACACAGATTCCGATCAAATCAAGCCGTGGTCTTTAAGTTTCTCTGCGTAATCTGCGTAATCTGTGGATGGATCCGGTTTAGGTCAATTATATGAGGCATATCATGATTGGGTGAGGGTGAATAGGTGTCGGCTGTGCCGCCTGTTGTGAGGAATGGCTCCGCCTTTCCGTTAAGGCTACTTTGATTTTGGGCTGCGCCCTCTTTTTTTAAGGTTCTTATTTTGGGTGCGGAAAGTGAGGGCGCAGCCCAAAATCGACGCAGTTTTATACGGAAAGGCGGAGCCATTCCTCACAACAGGCGGCACAGCCGTCACCCAACACCTGACACGCCGAAAACAACGCTTTCAATAAATTTTCATCAAATGCTTCGTTAAGAGTCGATTAAGAACCTCACCGCTGAATCTCTTTGCGGAGTTGCGACGTTCGTACGTCTCTCGTACAATCCGCGGCTTGCTAGAAAGGTACATATAATGCTCAAACAACTTTCCAGACTGGAACGAACCCGCGGCGTAATCATTATCGGCTTTGCCATCTTAATGGCAGTCAGCTTGATCATTTTTTACGCTCCCGGTCGTAACGCCAGCACCCTCGATCCCAGCAGAAACACCTCAGTTGTCGCAAAGGTCGGCTCGGCTGAAGTCACTGTCGCCGATGTTGCTCAAATCCGGGAAAACTACCGCCAGATGTTTGGTGGCCGAATCAGTTTGGCCCAACTCGGAGGCAACAAGAGATTTCTTGACGGCCTCATCAGCAAACACGTCATCGCCCAGGAAGCCGAGCGGCTCGGTTTGGGCGCCAGCGATGCCGAGTTGCGCGAAAAGATCACCAAACAGTTTTCGGATGCTTCAGGTACGTTTATCGGTTTCGATCGTTACAAAGAATCAGTGACGACCCGTTTCGGCGATATTGAAAAATTTGAAAGCGATCTGCGTTCGGAAATTGCGCAGGACAAACTGAAGGCGTTTGTTAGTGCGAGCGTTAATGTTTCAGATGACGAAGTTCAGGAAGAGTATAAGAAGCGCAACACTTCGTTTGCAGTTAGTTATGTTGTGATTTCAGCCGACAAGTTCGCTGAAAAGATTCAACCGAGTGATGCTGACTTGCGCGCTTATTACGACGCCCACAAAACAGATCTTCGCTACCTCGAACCTCAGAAAAAGATCAAATACATTTTTATCGACACGGACAAAGTCGGTTCAAAACTTCAGATCTCCGATCAGGAGCTCAAAGCTGAATATGATCAACTTCAACCGCAGTTCAAACAGGCGGGCGTGAAGGTCCAACAGATCCTGTTGAAAGTCGCGCGCAAAGATCTCGATGCCTCCGTTGAACAAAAGGCCAGAGAGATTCTGGCGAAGTTGCGCGGCCAGGATGGAAAAGCCACTGAAGAAGCTTTTGCCCAGGCAGCGAAGGGCCAGTCGGAAGATCCGGCCACTGCTCAAAACGGTGGTTTCCTGAATCGTCCCGTTAAGAAGAACCCCAACAAGCCAGACGGACTTTACGATCGCGCTGTTGATATGGAGCCCGGTGATGTTTCCGACATACCGATTAAATATGCCGGCAACTGGTATATCCTTCGTCGTGGCGACGCGGTCCCCAAAACCTTCGAAGAAGCCAAACCGGAGTTGTTAGTCTCACTGCGTAATCGTAAAGGCTACGGCTCTGCATTTCAGCTTGCATCTAAAGCCCAGGCGCGGTTGAAAGAAACAAAGGACCCGCAAAAGGTGGCCCAGGAACTGGCGGCTGAAGCAAACATGTCAGCCGCGGACATGATCCGCGAAACTCCCTACATCAAGCCGCAGGACGATGTACCAAATATCGGCAGCAACCAGCAGTTTGAAGCGGCAATCGCTCCCCTGAACAACCCCAACGATATTGGTGATTCGGTTGGTGTCAAAGGTGGTTTTGCGATTCCGATGTTGGTTGATAAGAAGGACCCGCGCATTCCTGAATTTGATGAAGTGAAGGACAAAATCACTGCGTCAGTAAAACAACAGAAAGCCAAAGAGCAGCTCGAACAGAAAGCGAAAGACATACTCGCGTCAGCAACTTCGCCGGACGCGCTCAAGGCCGCAGGCGAAAAAGAAGGCTTTGAAGCAGGAACTGAAGATGCTTTCAAGCTCGGTTCGACTTTAGGAAAAGCTGGTTCAAGTTCTGCTCTCGACGATTTGATTTACGCAATGAAGTCGGGCGAAATGATGAAGGCGCCGATCAAAGTCGACAACAACTGGATCATCGCCGGAGTCACAAAGAGAACTGATGCTGACCTTGCGGAGTTTGCCAAGACCCGGGACCAGTTGAAGGAATCGATGATTAGCGAGCGGCAGAACCAGGTGTTTGAAGACTACATCGCCGCGATTCAGGAAAAGATGAAGAAGGAAGGGAAGATCAAGATCTATCAGGACGTGCTCGACACGTTGCCTGAAGATGAAGATCAACCAGCCTTACCGGGAGGATTGAACTTCCCTGGGGGCGAGTAACACGAGGCTCTTGAGAATAAAAAAGGCAGCGAGAATTTTTCGCTGCCTTTTTTATTGTTCGCTGCCTTTTTTATTGATAGGGAGACGGGGAGAAAGGGTGAGTGGGGAGAGCGCCAACTCGCCCTCTCTCTTATTCTCCCCATCACTTGGGATAGAGCTACAGCATTCCAGGTTAGTTGCCCATCAGTGGTCCAATGTCAGCCTGGGCCACTGCAGTACGAATTCTTAGTTCATTTGCTTCCGTAGCAATCGTCAGGTTTGTCAAGGCACTCTTTGCCAGAACACCTTTCGCGCCGGTCAAACGGCCGATAAATAATCCGCCAAACTGTTTGAGTCCTTCGAGGGTATCGCCGAGATTCTTCGCGGCATCGGCATTAACAGTTTTGGCCCCGATGAAGAGGTTTACGTCCTTCTCGTTTGTATCGACTGAACCGTAAGCCTGACGCACGCCAGAAAGATCGCCTGCGAACGACACATTCCCGAGATTGAGGTTCTTAATCAATTGCGGCGAGATGTTTCCTCCGAAACTGGCAATCGCGTTTGGCTCGCGTGTCGCCAGTGAAATCAACTCCGCATTGTTTCGTTTCTTACCCACAGCGGCATCAATCGCACTGCGAATGCTGGCAGGATCGCCGACTGCCAGCGTGTTTGTATCGATTGGTGAAGCCGCGAGTTCGTGCAACTTCAAATCGATCACGCCAAACAATCTTATGCTTTCATCTAACGAAAAAATGTAAACAGTCTTGCCCGCGTATTTCTCTTCGCGATACTTCCCATTCGAAGCCAGCCGGCCGGCCGCGACCATTGCTCCTGCACTAAAGGTCCCTTTGGCGAGTCCAGCCGTAATCAACTTGGTGACCCCTTCGGTTGGATAGGTGTAACGCATTCCGAGCGCAATTTGATCAAACGCGCGCGGATCGAGGCCGGTACGGTTTTTGAAGTTTTCAATGTTGGTATTAACTTCACTGAGTTTTCCCGGATTGTTTGCCATCACCCGTGGAATAACTTCATTGATCACACGATTGACCTTGATCTGTGCAATGGCATCGGATTCAGGTAGCGACGACAACAGGCTTGGCGCTGCCGGCTGCGAATTGCGCGTCCTTGTTTGGGCCAGAGCAGTCAGATTCAAACTCAGGACAACAGCGGCGCTCAGTGCTACTAAGTTGATCTTTTCTCTTATCACTGACAAAACCTTTCTTTCGAGCAAATGGGAATCTATTTCACCTGGGAGATTGTGGGCAGGTTGTTGGGCCTCATGTCGGATGCGGTTAATTCCAGGTGAGTTGCAGCCTTCTTCATTCAAACGCTTCAGCGTTTGTCCCTTAATTGAGTTCACGGGCAAACGCTGAAAGCGTTTTATCACAAAGCCCAGGGTTGAGCTTTGGCAACCCTGGGTAAACATGCGAACAAATCCCTCCACTCCGAAGGAGTTGCGCCCCTGGTCGAACATTCTCGCATCCGTAATTCATTATCCGCTCGATCTTCGCTGGACCCCACAGCCGGCGCAACTCCTTCGGAGTTGAATGCTTACGTCCCTTGCTACCCCGGGTTGCCAAAGCTCAACCCGGGGCTCTGGGATGAAACGCTTTCAGCGTTTGTCGCAAGGTGGTACTGACTCTTTACATCACAACAACTTTGCGCAGCGTCATCGGACTCTTTTGCTGATTTCCGTCGCTGCCACTTCCTTATAACCTTCCGGAATCTCAAACAGACTACGATCGACATTGAACGAAATATTTTTCAACTCAATCACAAGGTGCCCGCCTGCCGATTTCGACTCCGTTTTTATTGTCATTCCGAGGCTTTCATCAAACCATATAAACAATTCATCTTTGCTGACGTTGTTGGCAGACGAAGTGTTAACAATGATTTGGTACTTCGTGGCAGTCCGCCCATCAATCGTTTCGGAACCAAGCTTGTGATAAGTCGAAACGAGATTGGACATCGACTGCAGCCGTTGTGGTGAAAAATCCAGCTCCGTCAAATCTGTCGCATCCTTAGTTCCATTGACAGTTGCGTAGATCTTGAGGTCCGGCAGTAGCACGCTTCTGGTTTCATCTTTATCAAGCAGTACAATTTTGTAATCACCCTGGTCAGATTCTTCGCGCCGCAAATTTCCATCACGAGCGATCAAGGACTTGCGAATGTCTGACTCTCCGTCGGTATTCGTGAAGGTGTAAATGCGTTCCGCTTGATATTTGTCTGGCTCGCGCGTGACAAACGGCGGGTGAGAAGGAACTGACTGTTCCTGGGCCGGCGGTTGAGTTGTTGATTGATTAGACTTTGAATGACACGAACAAAGTAAGGCAACGCAAACAAGTGATGGCCAAAGAAAAGAGACTAAATTTTTCAAACTCTTTCCACCAGTAATGCGAAGCCCATCCCTCCACTCACGCACAGTGTTGCCAGTCCTAATTTCGCCTCGCGTTTGTGCATTTCGTGAATGAGCGTGGTAGTGATTCGGGCGCCAGTGCAACCAATCGGATGGCCCAATGCGATCGATCCACCATTCACATTAATCTTCTGCGGATCAAAGTTCAGTTCGCGATCACAAGCAATTACCTGGGCCGCGAACGCTTCATTGAGTTCTATTAGATCGACGCTATCGAGACTGAGTTGTTGTCGCTCCAATAATTTCCTGATTGCCGGCACTGGTCCAATACCCATTATCTCGGGCGCAACCCCGGTGATTTCGTAATCGACGATTCGAGCCTGGGGCTTCACTCCATGTTTATTAATCGCGTCTTCACTTAGCACGATCATTGCCGCTGCGCCATCGGTGATACCTGATGAATTTCCTGCCGTTACCGTCCCTTGTTTGGAAAAGACTGGAGATAACTTGGCGAGGTCTTGCATCGTGGTATTCGCACGCGGATGTTCATCTGACGTGAACTGCGTTGACTCGTTTTTGCGACCCTTTATTTCCAGGGCAACGAGTTCAGCCGCAAAACGATTTGACTCGATGGCAGCTTGTGCTCGCTGTTGTGAATGCAACGCGTATTCGTCTTGTTCGTCCCTCGATATTTCATACTGCCGGGCCAGGTTTTCGGCCGTCTCGCCCATCACCAGACCTGACAGCGGATCGTTAAAGCCGTCGCGATACATGCCATCAACGAGCGGGCTGTTGCCCATTCTGGTTCCCCAGCGTGCACCTTCAACGAAATAGGGAACGCGAGACATACTTTCCGTGCCGCCCGCCAGCACGACATTCGCGCGACCGGGCATAATTTCCTGGGCCGCTAAAATAATAGCTTTCAAACCGGAGCCACAGGCTTGATTGACTGTAAACGCGGGAATGTTTTCCGGCACGCCACTGCGATAAGTAATCTGTCGCGCAACGTTTGGACCACCGCCCGCCTGGCGCGCATAACCCCAGATCGAATCGTCGATGTGGTCCGCCGTCAAACCGGCCCGCTTGAAACTTTCCTTCGCTGCGGCAACGCCCAGATCGGCCGCGGTCCAACTTGCCAAAGTGCCGCCAAATTTGCCGATAGGTGTTCTTACTGCTCCTGTTAAATAAACGTTCTTCATTAGTCCTCGCACATAATTTAGTTGACCAAAAATGTAGCACACGGTAGAAGAATGTCCGACATGCGCAGATAATTCTCGGCCTCTCAGCGTCCTTAACGTCTCTGCGTTAAAATAGGTCATGTTCTCGAGTTTTAACGCCGAAGCGCTGAGAACGCCGAGGTAAGTTGTTTCCTCACGAAAGAAATGTTCATACACCTCACAACCGCTCAGGAAGTCGATTCCGCTTGCCGGCGCATCACTGAACTGCTCAGTTCATATCTCGAATGGTTTTGTACGCAAAACAAGACGGAAGCCTACGCACTTCGTCGTAACGAAATCGATATAGCCGTTTTGCAAGAGCGCTTGATCTTTTCGTGCTGGACCGAAAAGGGAAACAAGTCGTGGCGCGTTCACGGCTGGCAATGGGATGGACAGGCGCTGACGTTGCAAGCCTCACGACGAATGGGCGCCGAGAAACCGTTAATTGAACTCGTGCCCCGTGCTTCGGCCAAAGTAATCGCGGCGACGATCAACGCGGCACGTCAGGTTCGTTGTTACAAGCTTGCTGAAGTGGCAGCAGCAATACAGCCCGAAACGCGTATCGAACGTTGTGATTTAAGTCCGGGAATTCGTCGTGGTCAACCCGGTCGATACGCGCGGATTATTCTTCGTCGCAAACAGATACGGATTGCGGTGACGGCGTCAGTGGTTAAGAGTCATCCTGGATCAATCGACGCGTTTCTTTCTGCGGGACTGCTTTGGTTCAAACGAACGTCGGAACGAATTAAGCAGCCATACATTGAAAGACTGTGGCTGGTAGTGTCGAAGGATTCAGCCAGAGGTGTAATGACGCGGATTGCGTTGTTGCGATCAAGTCTCCGTAACCTCATCACGTTGTTTACAGTTGATGATGATTTGAGCTCATTAGAAGAGGTGGAGTTGCTGGAACAGGGTGAACTTTGGAAGCAGCGGGTGGCCCGGTTACCGCCTGTGCCGGGAGGGAATCCGTCCAGACAAATTTTACAGATTATTGAAGAAGCACCGGAAGCGATCGATGTTGTTCATGCAAGGCATGGGGAAACGCTTCGTTACTTTGGTTTGCCGTTTGCGCGAGTGCGGACGCTACTTGGTGAAGAGAAGATCTGGTTCGGAACCGATCGCGAACATCGCAAGCTGCTTGATGTTTCGACTGTCGATGACTGGCGAAATCTGTTGTCTGACTTGACGATCTATCGGGCCGCTGACGCGATGGACCATCGTCATTCGCTTTATCGCAGTGCAGCCGAAGCATGGCTCGAGTCTTTGCTCAGGAAAGACATAACCAGACTGGATCCGGGACTAATCATCGCACCACTTCACGCGCAATTTCGGACCGCGCGTGGCGGCAAACTCGGAGTCAGGCCAATTGATATGTTGGCGTTAAGACAAGATGGACGATTAGTTGTGATCGAGTTGAAAGTTGCTGAAGATCGCGAGCACGTGTTGCAGGGTGCTGACTACTGGCGCCGGGTCGAAGCGCATCGTCGTCGTGGCGACATAGCCAAAGCAAAACTTTTTGGCGATCGCGAGATTCGTAATGAGTCGCCGTTGGTCTACCTCGTCGCGCCA
Source organism: Pyrinomonadaceae bacterium (assembly GCA_036518995.1). GTDB lineage: Bacteria > Acidobacteriota > Blastocatellia > Pyrinomonadales > Pyrinomonadaceae > PSRF01. The sequence goes on from DATDMC010000009.1 coordinate 36,725, forward strand.
ACGTTGCGAGTGCATCCGTCTTTTCAAACCCTGGCAGACTCGATAGACGAGGAGATTGAGATCTATCGCTTCGATATTAATGAAGACTGGCGAACGGGAGTGAGGGTGATGAGGAGATTGAAAGCCAACTGAGGGGATTGCCGATTTTCGATTGCCAATTGCCGATTGGGTTGTGAATAGTCGAACTTGTGACCATGTGGGATCGAGAAGTCTGCAATTCAAATTCCATTTTGAAGTCACATTTTGTGACTTCAAGTGGGACGAACAGCCTAGAGTGCGAGTTTAGTTCAACCAGGACCGTCGCCTACAAGCAAATCGGCAATCGGCAATCGCAAATCGGCAATGCTCTCAGTGTTTCACGAAGATGTTTTCGCGGTCATTTGCGGGCTGTGGTGGTGGTTCGGAAGAACCCGAGGGCGTGGTCAGGTTCGGCATCGAGTTGTCTGCCGAGTAAATACCAGAAACACGCATCTTAAACTCATCGGGATTTGTCGCGTTGTGTAGTGCTTCTTCTAGAGTGATCAAGCCTGATTGCAGCAGGTGGAACAACGACTGATCAAACGTTTGCATACCGTATTGTGAAGTTCCTGCGGCAATTGCTTCGCGAATCAGGTAAGTCTTTTCTTCGTTGATGATGTGGTCACGAATGAATCCGGTTGAGACCAGCACTTCGATTGCGGGAACACGACCAGCGCCTTTCGCTGCGCGTACTAATCGCATTGAAACTACGGCTTTCAGAATGCCCGCCAACTGAATGCGGACAGACTTCTGTTGATGCGAAGGGAATGACGAAACGACACGCGTGATTGTTTCGGTCGCGTCGAGCGTGTGCAACGTGGAAAGGACCAGGTGACCGGTTTCTGCCGCGGTCAACGCAGTTTCGATCGTTTCGTGGTCGCGCATTTCGCCGACGAGAATCACGTCGGGATCTTGTCGGAGGGCGCCTCGCAATGCTTCGGCGAATGAACGAGTGTCGACATCCACTTCGCGTTGCGTAATAAACGACATCTTGTCGCGATGCAGAAATTCAATCGGGTCTTCAATCGTAACGATGTGACCGCCGCGCGAAGCGTTGATGTAGTCAATCATCGCGGCAAGGGTGGTCGATTTACCCGAACCCGTCGCTCCGGTAACCAGAATTAGTCCGCGTCGCTCTTCGGCAATCTTTTCGATCACCGGCGGGAGACCAAGTTGGGCCACACTTTTTGTTTGATCCGGGATGACGCGGAGCACGATGCTGACTGTGCCGCGTTGTTGAAAGATGTTCGCGCGGAAACGGCCTAGACCGAGGACACCGTACGCGATATCGACTTCAGAAATCTCTTTAAAGCGCTGTTTCTGCCGGTTGGACATCATGGCAAAGGCCATGTCCAGCGTGTCTTCCTGTTTCAGGCGAGGAGCATCGGCGATGGTGTGTAGTTCGCCTCCGATACGCATAACAGGGAACGCCCCAACTTTCAGGTGGAGATCAGAGGCGCGGAGCCCGGTGGCGATACGTAAAAGGTCGTCAATTTTGGCGGCCATGAATAGCTTACAGCCCTTTCTGAGCAGGCAGGAGGTTGATTTGGGGACTTAGCGCTGGAAGGTGCGCTGAGAATCTCGTTGCGATGCGGTGTTCGAGCGAACAACGCAGGTTTGAATATTAGCTTGGTGGCGTGAGAAACGTCAATAATTGTCTTTCAGCGTCATTGATACCGAGACAACTATGATCTTTTAACGCCGAAGGCGTTATGTCCCAAAGCCCAATAACGCCGAAGGGCGTTATCTCTCAAGCCCAATAACGCCAACGGCGTTATCTCCCAAGCTCGGTAACGCCGAAGGCGTTATGTCCCAAAGCCCAGGGTTGAGCTTTGGCAACCCTGGGGTCAGAAGTTGCGACGGTTCCAACTCCGAAGGAGTTGCGTCAACGTTCGCGTAATGTTGTTGATCCGATCG
>DATDMC010000010.1:0-22580 GCA_036518995.1 Pyrinomonadaceae bacterium
CTCTGCGTCTCTGTGTTAAGCCTGTCGTTCGCTATATTTAGTTCTATTTCAACACAGAGACGCAGAGGAGCGCAGAGACGCAGAGAGAATCTCAAACACGGGAGTCGTTCCCCATGCCTAAACAACCCGACTTTGAAAATACGTTCAAGCAACTAAAAGAAATACTTAAGCCGTATGAATCGAAGTTAGTCGTCTCCGTTGATACGGCGAGTCACTATTCGCTTGATACTCCGCACGTGCTCAAGGGCGATCACCGGATCTTTTTTGGCGGGATAAAGATTGGTAAAAACTACGTGAGTTATCATCTGATGCCGGTTTATGCTATCGCCGAAGTTCGAGACGCCATTTCGCCGGAACTAAAGAAGCGCATGCAGGGCAAAGCGTGTTTCAATTTCAAGGAGCCTGACGAAAAGCTTTTTAAAGAACTGTCGAGGCTAACCAAAGTCGGTTTCAGGAAATTTACCGCGAAGGATTTTCTATCTCAGGTTTTAAGGAGTCGAACAGAACGTGCCACGGACCTTTGATTGCCCGAAATGCGGCGCCCCGGTCGAGTTTAGCAATAACCCTGGCGATCCAAATTTCACTGTCAGGTGCAACTACTGCAACAGTGTTTTGAATGAACCTTCGCTGGGCCGCCCGGCCCAGGTGGTCCACCTGAAGATCGACACCCCGAATTTCAAACTTCCGAAGTGGTTATTGCTGGTCCTGCTGATTCCGGTTTTTGGCGTGGTCGCCGGAGTGATCGCGATGATTGCCGGCTTCGCTCCCTTGTTCGCGTCGAAGAACCGCAACTTCAACATGAATGTTCCGCGGGTTGGTCCACCAGCGACTCCGCGTGGTGGCGGTGGTGGCACTGTGGCTGAGCCTGAATTTGCGACAGTGCTATTAAAGTTTGGTAGCGAAGGAATTGGACCAGGGATGTTCACCGATGCCCGGAGTGTAGCGATCGATCCCCAGGGAACCATTTATGTCGGTGAATACAGCGGCGGCCGCGTCCAGGTTTTCGATGCCAGCGGAAAGTTTGTTACGCAGTGGACCGCGAATCCCAAGATGCCGTTGCGCGGACTCGGCGCCGATCGAAAAGGCGTTGTCTATGTAGTGCAAAGTGGCAAGATCGATAAATATGAAGGTGCAACTGGAAAGCCATTAGGTGAAGTCAAGTTTGCCGATGGTTGGGGTTTCGACGACATCGCGATGGCGGCTGATGGCGGATTTGTAGCGGCCTGGTATAGAGGCAGCGATGACATCGTCCGAATGGATGCTAACGGCAATGTCGTACGGCGCATTAAAGCGGCAATCAGTTCGATCACAGACCGTTCGGAACTGAACATTAGAGTGGCGATTGATGGAGCCGGAAATATTTATGCGCTGGGAACTTTCAATAATGCCGTGTTCAAGTTCAGTCCTGAAGGAAAGTATATGAACAAGTTCGGTGGCGAAGGTGAGAAGGCCGGACAGTTCCGAGCGCCTGACGCGATTGCCGTTGATGGTCATGGAAAAGTTTACGTGAGCGACATCAAAGGCATTCAAGTGTTTGATAGTGACGGTCGTTTCGTGCGCGCGTTTAAAGTTGATGGTGGGAACGCTTCCGGGATGATCTTCAACGACAAGAATGAACTGCTGCTCGTGGATCGGACCAAAGTTGTGAAGGCGTCACTGAAAGATTCTTGATCTTCTCTGCGTCTCAGCGCTCTCCGCGTCTCTGTGTTAAATCGATGTGCAACTAGTTGGACCAGTCCCTTAACACAGAGACGCAGAGAACGCCGAGACACTGAGAAGCAGGGTGAGGATTTATGGGAGAACGAAGTTGTAAGTAATTACTCCGGACACCTTCACAGCTTGTCCATTGATCATCGTTGGAGAAAACTTTGCCTGCAGCGCAGCGCGTTGTGACTCGACAATGAGCAACGTTGGACCAGACAGCGCCTTGGCCGACACCACATCTCCCTTTTCATTAATCAGCACCTGGACTGCAACCTGGCCTTGTATCCTCGCAATCCTCGCCATTTGCGGGTAAGGCGGTCTCGGCAACACTCTCGCTTCGCTGTTCAGCACTTGCGACACGCGAATCGTTTTAACCGGCTCAGGCGTTGGTTTCGGAGTTGGTGTTGGTGGCGGCTCGTCAGGAATGCTTACCGTTGGACCAGTGCCCGTGCCGGTACCAGTAGCTACACGTGTTCCGCTTGATCCTGGCGGATCGCTGATCTGATTGCCAATCACCGCGCCTCTTGGCGCTGGAGGGATCGAAGAAGCGATCGTCCCGACATTATCCGGCGGGTTATGGGGATTTAGAGGAGAGTCGATCAGGGCAGGTCGGACCGCCGGACCACCATTATTTGTTGGTGTGTTGTTTGAGCGTGGAGTGGTGTCTCTCACCACTCTTTGCGGCTCCTCTGCTGCAGGGGGCGGCGCAAAGGTTAGCAATGTGAGTTGTTCAGTTTGTTCTTCGAGATGCGCGTCGTAGGCGTAAATGCTCACCACGCCAGTGACAACAAACAGCACGACGTAAGTGGCCGTAGTGAAGAGTAGAAATGATCCGCGACGTTTGAGCTCTTTTGTGTGTGAGCTCGATTCAATCAGGTGATTAAACATGGTGTCCTCCGGTCGATATTGCCAGTCGCGAACTTCCAAACTGAAAACTGAGTAGCGGCAACACGCTGGTCCAGTCGCAGTCTTGAGAGTCCGCTAATCGCCGGTGCCATGCGGGGTCGCGGAATACAGTCGCAAACTTAGACGCCGGATCCTCTGAAAGGTTCCAAACAAAAGGGATGAACCACAAAGGCGCAAAGAAGTGCAGGGCATCCTTTTAAAAATTTCTTTTAGGCGAGTTGGTATCTTTGTGGTTAGAAATCTTCTGGTTAAGTTTCACTGCGCTTGAATGGCGGACGTTCAGCATCTACGATGAATCTCATGAGTGACACTATTACTGTTTACGAAAAACCGACTTGCACTAAGTGTCGTGAAATGGACAAGTTTCTGAAGGCGCGAGGTGTCGACTTTTCAAAAGTGAATTACTACATCGAGCCGCTCTCAAAAAAGAAACTGACTGAGCTCGTAAAGAAAATGAACATCAGCCCGCGGGAGCTATTGCGCAAGAGCGAACCGGTCTATCGTGAGTTGGGCCTCGCAAATGGAGATTTCAGTGACGCGCAGTTGATCTCATTGATGGTCGAGCATCCCGATCTGATGCAGCGCCCGATTGTCGAACGCGGCGATAAAGCAGTGTTGGGCCGTCCCACTGAAAACGTAGACTCGCTCTTAACCGAAGGATAGATGAACCACCAAGGCACGAAAGCACAAAGTAGGAAACTTTTGAAAGTCTTTTTTGTGCCCTTGGTCTTCGTGGTGGGATCTCGCCATCAATCAATAAGACCAGCTTGAAAAAAACAGAAACAATCTACGCCTGCCAGAACTGCGGCCATCAGTCACGCAAATGGCTGGGCAAATGCTCGGAATGCGGTGAGTGGAACTCGCTCGTCGAGGAGCGCGCGCAGCCAACCAAGAAAGGCACTGCGCGCGCTAACTTCACTCTCCGCGAAGTGACCGCAGTTCCGTTCAACGAGATCGAATCGCAGGACGACGTTCGCATTCCTTCGGGTGTGACGGAGTTCGATCGCGTGCTCGGCGGCGGTATTGTTCCCGGCACACTCGTACTCATCGGCGGCGATCCCGGAATCGGTAAAAGCACGCTCCTGCTTCAAGTCGCGGACAAGCTGAGTGCGTCAAATACGACAGTCCTCTACGTTTCAGGCGAAGAGTCAGAACGTCAGATCAAACTTCGTGGTGAACGACTCCGCGTCGAGGCGAAGAATGTCTATTTACTTCCGGAAACAAATCTCGAAAACATTTTTCATGAGATCGAGCGCATCAAGCCGGGTGCGGTGATCGTCGACTCGGTGCAGACAGTCTTTTCCGGAATGATCGAATCGGCGCCGGGTTCCGTGTCGCAGGTGAGGGAAGTCGCACATCAATTTCTGATGTTGGCGAAGAACCGCGCTGTTCCGGTTTTTCTGATTGGACACATTACGAAAGAAGGAGCCATAGCTGGTCCAAAAGCGCTCGAGCATATCGTCGATACAGTTTTGTATTTTGAAGGTGAACGACATCACAACCATCGAATCGTGCGCGCGACGAAGAACAGGTTTGGCGCGGCGAATGAAGTTGGTGTGTTTGAGATGACGGGCAGCGGATTGGTCCAGGTTGCTAATCCTTCGCAGATGTTTTTACAGGAGCGTCCGCTGAATGTGGCGGGCTCGATCGTGACGGCCTGCATGGAAGGCACTCGCCCGATGCTGGTTGAAATACAGGCGCTGGTGTCGGGTTCGAAATACGGAACTGGTCGACGCATGACGCAAGGTGTGGATGGCAGTCGCGTGGCGTTGATGATTGCGATGCTGGAGAAGCGTGCTGGTTTTCAGTTGGCTGGCGATGATGTGTTTGTGAATATCGCGGGTGGATTAGAAGTCGACGAACCGGCAGCGGACCTGGGGGTCGTGACTGCGATTGCGTCGAGTTTTCGAAACATGACGATCGATCCGCACACGGCCGTGTTTGGTGAAGTTGGTCTGACTGGTGAAGTTCGTGGCGCAATGCAAGCTTCGGTTAGAGCTCGCGAGGCACAGGCGCTCGGGTTTAAGAAGATTGTGATGCCTGCGTCAAATGTTCCCGGCTTGGAACGATTGTTGGGAGTTCGAGTCGTGGGTGTTAAATCGGTTGATGAAGCGTTGGAGGAGTTATTTTAATAGGACCGCAGGCGTCCTCGCCTGCTTACTTCGTCGACGGATAACCTCGAAGGTTATTGTATGGGATGTAAGCAGGCGAGGACGCCTGCGGTCCTAAGTCGGGTCTTTGTCGTAAGTAAACACCTTCAGATCGTCTTGTAGCTCCGTTGAAGTAGTTTGGGTGAAACCCTTCAAAAAATCTTCCGGCATAAACGCGTCAGCGTCTTCTACAACCAACGGTACCTTAGTGACAAGCCAGCGATCGATGTACGGCATAAACGCCTGATAGATCTGCGCTCCGCCAATCACGAACAAATCAGTCGTCAAACTTTTGCTAAACGAAATCACCGACTCCACATCGCGTAACACCACCAACGATTCCTCTGGTTCAATGTTGGACTCGCGACTCAAGACGATGTTGAGTCTATTCTTCAGCGGCTTGCCCAACGACAGCCACGTCTTGCGTCCCATCACTATAGCGTTGCCGGTTGTCGTCTCACGGAAGAACTTCATGTCGGCGGAGTAATGCCAGGGAAGTTTTCCGTCCCTCCCGATGGCGTTGTTTTTACTGACAGCGACAATAGCGATGATCATGATTTGATTCGAGTTCTTTTGCCTCTCTGCGTCTCTGTGTTAACCGATGTTCGCCTAGTTGCGCCCCGATTTCAATACAGAGACGCAGAGTACGCTGAGACGTAGCGCTCATTCGACACCTGCAACATTCCGTCTCTTCACATGTTTGCTCTCAACCGGAACGGGCGTTTAATCAAGGGCGCAAAGGATTACGCTCCTCTCGCCATTCGGATCTGATCAGCACGGCTAATGGATTATCATCAATGTCATCGTGGTGAGAAAATAGCTGTCCGTGCCGGAAGTTGTAATCGTCATCGCCCGTGCAGAAATGGGAATCCCATTTCCAGAGCGCATAGTTGGCTTTAAGGTTCTTTATCTCCACAAATTCCTTGGCCAGAAAATCCCTGCCGTCCGGGTTACCAGGACTTCCTGCCCATCGAATGACACCGAACTCGTTGATCGTTAACGCCCTCAGGGCGCCTTGTGCTTGCTGACTCGCGCGCCAGTCTTTAATTCGCTGATAAATCCTCGATAGAGTTTGAGACTCTAACTTGGGATCAGTTTCATAAATTGCATACTGCTTGTATTGGTCAGGTTTAGGGATTCCCTTTAGATCACGCTTTGATATACAGTCGTAGCTCCATTTGCCTTCGGTCTGCTGGGTATATCTACTCGGTTCATATTGGTGAACGGCGTAAACGATCTTCTGATTATTCTCTGGGTCGATCAAGTCTGTATCGAGCACATATAGTCCGTCAACGTCGCTCATGTTGATTCCGCCCACCAAAATCGGGGTATCCTTATCACCAGCGCCACCGTTACCATCCGGTTGTGGCTCGTCTCGAATCGATTTGATTAAGCGGTTAGCGAACTTGCTCCACTGCCTGCCCTTTTCCTTGTCGTCTGGTTTGTCCGGATCTCTTATTTTAAGTTCGGGCTCGACCATCAGATCGTATCCCACCACATAAGGTGAATTTCTAAACTCTTCGGCGGTTTTACGCCACATTAGCTCCCAGGCTTTCTGCGCTTCCGGTTTTTTCCATAATTCTGAGACCTTATTGTCTTCGAACACCTTTTTCTCAGTTCTTTCCGGGCCGGTGCGATATGAGATTACGACGAACAACCCCTTCTGACCGCAGGCCGTTACCAATGATCGAAGATTTTCGAGGGCCTTTAAATCGAGTTCGTAAACGCCTTTATTTCCCTTGGCGAAATAGATTCCCGGATGCGAAATGTTAACGTAATTGGCTCCCCAGTCTTTCAGTTTCTGAAAATCAGCTGAATCATATGGCGGACCGATATAACCACTTCCCATATTGTCACCATCTTTACTTTTCACGACGAGTCTCTGCCAGATATTCACGCCGCGCAGCTTTATTTCTCCGTTCCATAAGTCCCATTTGGCGACATCGGTTCGTAGTGAGTTTGAAATGCTTAATGGCCGCGATGGATTCTGCCCGTCGGTCTGAAGACTATTTAGTAAGCGGAGTGGCCAAATAAGACAGATGCCGATCATGATTGACGGCCCTGCATATGATCCGAGCGTTCCTTTGTTCATTTGAGCTTCTCAGTTTCAGTACTAAGCGAATATGGAAAATTTTCCGGTCTGTTTTCGCCTTGGATTTCCTATTGCGGTGACGTTTCTGCTAACAAGTGAGTATACGGGGGCAGAACCACCCGCTACCGTTTGTCGTTACTCGCTTCTGCCCTGTCCTCCGGTGCTCCACAAAGAGATAAACTCATTGACGGTGCGCCACGCAGGTTGCAGATTCCAATCTGTGAAGGTCAATCCTGCAAGATCTCAGATTCGATATGAGCCGTAACTATATTGTGTTCCGCTTCTCGATCGTAAGACACTGCGGTTTGTTTCAGAGTAGCTGCCAATCGTGCGTAGCCACGCAATTCCACTTCTTCAGCTTGTTTTCTATATAGCTTGGCGAGCTCTCGTTCTGGCCCTCCCTGAGGATCGACAAAGTGGGCACCACGAGAACTAAATAGTTCAATTTCGAAGCCTTTTCGGATTTCAGAAGCGTCTTTCGCATTTAAGATCTGTGCAACGGAATGATGGATCCACAGCCCGTCGGGATCGGGAGGAGAATATCTAAGCACGTGACCTGTGCGCTGTAGTGCGACAACTAGATGTCCCGACTCCTCGCAACTCGCTTTGACTTTCGCCACCCAAGCTTTCAGTGTGGCCCCGTCAAACGAGCCATCCGCGCGAGAGCCCGGCGGTGTCCGCCATTCCGAGACTAGTCGATACGCATTTTTTGCAATCGCGGGGTCTTGCGCAGTCCTGGTTGTGGAGGCTCCATTCGCTTTAGTTGAGCGAAATATGAGGCGGATGACTTCGCAGAAAAACGCCGGTTCATCTGCAAGCCGTCGCTCTAAGAATTTTGGAGAAGCACTATTGGTCCGATCAAGAAGGGGCAATAAGCTCCACTCCATACTCGCGACGGCAGAAGGGTCGGCCATCGAACTCTCTTGGAGCGCCTTAACGATCTGAACGATTTCGAAGGCGTCTATGTTGCCGAACTGATCGTATGACTCAGCGACCGCGCGCAGTGCACGGATGGCCTGTTCGACATTGATTGGTTGCTTCTTAAATACTTGTCGGGACATACAAAAGATGCTTTCCCGGACGCGGCCGATTTCCAGCAGTCGATCCACAGCCGTGCCAATTTCGGCTTCAGCATCGAACGGATTTACGTTTGCTTTCGACCAATAAAGACTTTCCTCTTGGCCCAGCAACGTAACAGCGCGATTCCATGTTGGCGGAGCGAAGGGTAAGTAGGCAAGCAATTGGGCCCGTTCAGAGTTGGTCCACGTTGCGCTGTTCAAAGCGTCAACCCAAGTCCACCCAGCCAATCTAAACTTGGACCATACAAAGCCGCCGGCAAACTTTGCCAGCGCCCCGTCCGTTGACTCAAGTAACTCGGGAAGAATTTGCTTTTGGTCATCGACCGATGCAAATGCAGCGAAAGCGATCCCGACATGGGCTGGTGATTCGACAAGTTGGCAAAAGTCGAGGACAGTAGTCAGCCCTCCGCATGAATAGACTTCCTTGATGGCCTGCTGCCTTCGTTGGTCGAGCTTACGCGCCTCTTCCTCATAATTGTCAGTCTCTTCATATAAATCAAAATCACGTGTGGTAAACAATCGCTGGTTACTGTGGCTTGGCGAGAGAGGAGCTATTCCATTTGCAATTTCAGAAAGCGTCTCAATGGTTTCCGAACTCATTGCCCAGTCAGCTTTATGAAACCTTCGATGAGTCGCGATTAGATCCGTTAATTCCTTCCATATGGGCAGACGCTCATCTTCCGGCAAGGCAGTAATAGTTTCAGATCGCAGATGTGTGAGAAGCTCGCCCCGCGACTCAATCGGCAGAATATTCATCTTATCAATCAGCGTCTGAAGCCTTCGGAGATCATTGCTCGCCGCTCCTACCGCAAGCTTTGCGTATGCGTTGATCTGTTTCCAATATTCCTTTGCCGTAGAGCCTTCGGCCCACTCGTCGGGAATCATTTTTCTCCATGCAGGTTTGCGGGTCATTGAGGAAGTCTGATGCATATGCGGGAGCAGGCTGAGGATCAAGTCCCAAGCGACCTGCGGCTGTTCTGACATCAATGCGATGACCGCAGCAAGTCGCTTTTCTACATTCGCCACAGTTTGCGGGAACCACGGCAGGAGAATTGTTCCAAGAGAATTCGCGGGGCGGTTGGCCCAGTTCCCTCCAGGATCTATGACAGCCAATTCACCGAGAACCAGTACTACTTGACTGAGGTAATCACCGGACCACGCGAGTGTTTCCAGTGCCCACAACAACCCCGTCATGTAAGTTCTACCCGTGAACCCACGTCGTTCTTGAGCGAACACTGCTTGAAACGTATTCGATTGTAGAGACTGATCAACAGCTTCCAAAAACTCGTTCGGAGCTGCTTCCGCTAACAAAGGAAGCACATCATTGAGACTTACCCAAAGTTCCCAATCTGCGTCTTTCAAAATCTTATAGACAGATGTCCTCGCAATTGCCTCTGCATTCGAAGAGTTTGAAATCACCTCGGGTCGACTTCCCAGCAATGCTAGGGTTTCGGCTAGGCCAGTGCGTAAGAGATGTGAGTAACCCGGGGTTTTGCCTCGAATTGTTGCCATGTACCTTTCTTCCGGGGCAAGCTCGAGGGCGGCATCTCTTTCGCGAAAGATTCTGACAACCAGGTCTTGAAATCGTTTCAGGTCACCATTAAAAATCAACGGACCTAATGAATCCCAACCTTCATAGCGGGAGAGAAACACCCAGATTCCGTTTTTTTGCTTAACGGGAGAGGCCGGCCGGCGCGCGATTTCACGAATCGTTCCGATCCACTCCTCGTAAGCTTTTCCCGAGAGTTCTTCTGCAACTTGCCGATCTCCATCGACATTTTCATCCCACGCTCCGAGCATTTCTGCAATACGAAGTTCCGCGGATTCGTTGCCTTGCGCCCACTCTGGTATTGAGGACAGGTTCCGAAGGCATCGTAGTAGTGAACTCAAACTGCCGGTGCTTTTCATTGCAAGAGTGCGTGCTCGTTCTTCGTTATAGCCTGCTTTCTTCAATCCTTCGATTACTTGCTGGTTAGTAGGCTCTGGTATCGAAACTCGATTTGGATGAGGTATCCCTCCAGCGTTGCCCGCAAAAACAACGGCATGTCCTTGCAACTTTGCTCGCTCTATTAATCTCATGCCGGCGGTATCCGTGTCGTCAATGTCAAAATCAGCGATAAACACATGGTGATCTCGCAGGCTTGTCAACGTACTCCAAGCATCTGGTCTAGTTATGATTAAGCAGCGACCAGCGATCTCGTTACGAATCGGCTCGTCCATATGCGCGAGGTGTGCTGCGACGAGATCAGCCATGTGCCTCGGAAAGTGGGTGTCGATTTTCAGCAACCCAGAAGTGCCACGGAAGATTTCATCAAGTTTGGCGCAGGCCTGCGCTCGGTTGGCTACGAACAAACTGGGTGTCAAAGAAGGAGGGCTGCCGATTCTGCTCAATTCAATCCAGCGCTCCTCAGGAATTTCAATCGCGTCCGCTGGCAAGCGCATTTTTATCGCCAACCATCGCTCAACAGCGGGAAAGCCGCTTAACCAGTGAATCAGATGGGTTCCGTCTAACACTCGAACATCCCGCCACTCTTTTCGATTAAGCTTTTTGGTCCTCCAGTTCTTCTGTGCATCACTGGTCCAGGCGTGAACAGCTGATGAGGGAGTTACGATGACCAGCGTAGATTCTTGTCGAGTCTTTTCAGTCGTGGCACCGGTACGATTGCTATAATCTGAATTTGCTTTGGCGGCGGGGTTGGCGCCGGTACCTATTTCCCAAAATGACTTTCCGGCGGGGACGAACGGCAGGAATCCAGTGTCGGTGTCCAAATAGCCATCTTCACCGGATTGGCCAATGCTATCAGCGCGTGGAAACCTTATGTCGTTAGGCTTACGAACGGAAGCCGCGACCAATCTGCCGACTAATTCCGGAATAATACCTTGCGCCTCCCGCTCGTTGCTGCGCACCCAGTGATGAAGCTGAATCTCTTCAATGATCATCGTCATACATTTGATTATAAGGACTTTTGGTGCGTCTTGGCATATAGCAACGAGTGCACTTTTCCTTCAAAATTGGATTCTCGGCGTTGTCACTGCGCTGCGATTACTTGCGATTTTCACCCGATGCACGTTGCCGCACACTGTGTATCGAGTAGTAACAGTCCGGGAGGAGTTATTTAAAATGGCCACGCCATCTTTTACTCTCGGGCAGGTAGACAGCCCACTAAAGTAGATTGGAATTTATTCAGCCTGCACTTAAGTGCGTTAGAAAATATGAAGACAACTGGGTGCTTATTCTACCTGAGTTGAGAACTCCAGTAGTTACCCTTCGATCTGCTAAGTCGCTGAGCTATCCATACACGCCTAGCGAAATCCAGAGCGGACATCGTGGACATTCGAAATATCCAAGAGCATCTCACCTCCCTATTTCTACAGCGGCGCGCCCGACCTCAGTCGAAGGCCAGCGACGATGAAAGATCGCGATGGGCGTTGGCCTGAGCCATGAGATCGTTGGCTTTCCGCTCAAAAATCTCGACCGCATCGGCTCCGGCGGCCCAGCGAAACGGCGGCTCATCCTGGCTTGCGAGTTGGACCAACGCTTTTGCAAGCTTGGCTGGGTCACCGCCTTGCAAGCCACTCATCTTCTTCCAGGCGGCGACCGTCTCCCTGGTTTTTTCGGCGTAGTCTTCGATGGAAGGCTCCGGATAGTTCGTTGACTCCTCCGTAAGCAGTTCGGTGCGGAAGAAACCCGGCTCCACCAGCATCGTGCGGATGCCGAACGGTGCGACCTCGGGAGTTAAAGACTCGATCCAGCCCTCGACACCGAACTTTGAGGCGGCGTAGGCGGAGACAAACTCCTGCCCGGCGATGCCGGCGGTCGAGGAGATGGTTACGATGAGACCCGAGCGTTGGGCGCGCATGACAGGCAGGACGAAGCGCGTGACGTTCAGCGGGCCGAACAGGTTGGTCTCAACCTGTGCCCGGAAATCTTCGGAGGAGATCTCTTCGAAGAACCCGGCGTAGAAGTTACCCGCGTTGTTCACCAGCACGTCTATGCGACCAAACCGGTCAACAGCAGCTTTAACTGCGGATTCAGCGTCCGAAGGTTTGGTAACGTCCAGCTTCACGACCAATAAGTCCGGGGAGTCTCCAACAGCTTCTACTATCTTGTCTGTGTTGCGACCAGTAGCAACAACCTTATAGCCGACCGCCAAAGCAGCTTTAGCAATATCGACACCCATCCCGCGCCCTGCGCCTGTAATGAACCACACTTTCGTCATATTTGTACCTCTTCTCCAGAGCTTCATCAGATTTCAGGACAAGCGCTAGTGAAAACTAACCCTACCGCAAAGTCAGTTGTGTTATTCCACAAAACGATTTCGCGTATTTCACGACCTCACTTCTAATTTCTGAATGGCGCCGGCACGATCGAGAAGACGACTTTCTAAATTTATTTTGAGAAACCGTTCGGTTGCGCTTGTAATCCGCAACCATTTCATTGCATAATCAAATTAGATCAATGAGAAGAGACATCTTTCAAGCCATAGCCGACCCGACAAGGCGAGCGATCATTGCCTTGATCGCGATACAGGCTATGACGCCAAATGCGCTTGCCGAGCATTTTGATACCTCGAGACAGGCCGTCTCCAAACACCTGCGAATACTGACGGAATGCGAGCTTGTAACACAGGAGCAAAAGGGGCGGGAAATTTTCTATTCGCTGGAGATCGAAAAAATGAAAGAGATCGATAAATGGTTAGAGCAGTACAGGAAGATCTGGGAAACCCGGCTTAATCAGCTCGACGACCTACTGGCCACAATTAAAAAACAGGCAAAGGAAAAATAAATGAAAATGGACTTTATTGTCGACAAAAAGACGAAGACGGTCTCCATAACCAGAGAATTTGCGTTCGAGCGTTCATTGGTTTGGGACGCATATACCAAACAGGAACTTCTTGACCAGTGGTGGGCGCCAAAGCCGTTCGCATCAAGAACAAAAGTTATGGATTTTAGAGTCGGTGGTCGAAGGTTTTATGCAATGGTAAGTCCGGATGGCCAGCAGCGTTGGGCACTTCAGAAATATACTTCCATAAGTCCAAAAACCAATTTCAAGCTCTTTAATACTTTTGCGGACGAAGATGAGAATCCTGAACTGCCGGGCTCAGATTGGGACCTGAATTTCAGCGAGCATGAGGGAACGACAACGGTGAGTATTTCTATTTACAACGAGTCCCTCGAACGATTGGAGAAGATGGTCGAAATGGGCTTTAAGGAAGGAACGATGGCCCAATTGGAGAACCTGGAAGATCTGCTGGCAAAATTATCCGGGGCAGAAGGAGTTGAATAATGAGAAAAATAATTGTATGTGAATTTATAACCCTCGATGGCGTCATACAGAACGAGGAAAACGACGGCGACGGCTTCAAGTATGGCGGATGGTTTTTCCCCTATGCTGATGAGGTGACGGGGGCCGTGGTGCAGGAGCGGCTGGCCAAGCCGGTAGATCTGCTGTTAGGTCGCAAAACCTTTGACGGTTGGGAAACCTATTGGCCCACGCATTCGAACTTCTGGCCGAATGTGATGACCGCGACAAAGTACGTCGCCTCGAATACGCGCGACTCCAGCGATTGGCAGCCCACTGTGTTTTTGAGCGGAGACCTTGGGGAAAATGTCAGGCAGTTAAAACAGTCGGAAGGACCAGACCTGCACGTAATGGGGAGCGCGGATATGCTGCAGACGCTCTT
Source organism: Pyrinomonadaceae bacterium (assembly GCA_036518995.1). Lineage (GTDB taxonomy): Bacteria > Acidobacteriota > Blastocatellia > Pyrinomonadales > Pyrinomonadaceae > PSRF01. The sequence continues at coordinate 13,616 of DATDMC010000010.1, forward strand.
TAAGGAAGACCTTGTCGATGCGCTGGAACTCATGATAATTCCAGTCACGCTTGGCGCTGGAAAACGCCTGTTCCAGGACGGCACGATCCCCGCGGCCTTCAAGGTGACGAGCGGCCAGGTAGCGCCAAAAGGGATCATCATCGCAACTTATGAACGCGACGGCGATGTCCGAACCGGCGTGCCTCAGATCGAAGAGGACGATTGAGGATCGCCGACGCACGCAGGCGCCAAACCGAACCAATGAATGCAATTAGGCAAAGTAAGCAACCCGTAATTTTATATTTATATGAACGTAGAAGAACAGATCCAAGATTATATTACCAGCCAACCTGAACCAAAACGCAGCGACATGCAAGCGTTGCATGGCCTCATTCTGGGAGTAATGCCGGCATGTAAATTATGGTTCCTGGATGGGAAAAACGAGGAAGGTAAAATCGTTTCTAATCCCAATATAGGATATGGACTTTACACCATGAAATATACCGACGGAACGACCCGGGAGTTTTATCAAATTGGTTTGAGCGCAAACAAAACCGGGATCTCGGTCTATATCATGGGTATCGAAGATAAGAAATACCTGGCCGAAACATATGGAAAAAACTTAGGCAAGGCGAGCGTCACCGGGTACTGCATTAAATTCAAAACTCTAAAAGATATAAACACGGAGATACTTGAAGCAACAATCCGATATGGGTTTGAGGCTACGAAATGAAAACGGCCGGGTGAAATAAGTTTTTCGTGTGGTCGATCTTCCTTTCGACCTCTGTTTTTTCGGCGCCGCAGGGCTTAGTTAGGGACGTATTCCACCGCGTGAGAAGGGTCATTAAAATGAATCCAAACAGGAAGACAACAGCTTTTTTCCTATCGATCGTGCTGACGGTGTTTCTGTCCGGGAGCGTGTTCGGGCAGCAAAAACCGACTACGGGCTATGCACCGGTTAACGGACTGAAAATGTATTACGAGATCCACGGCAGCGGCGAACCGGTAGTCTTGCTTCACGGCGCGTTCATGGCGATCTCAGGCGACTGGAACGACTGGATCCGCGAACTTTCCAAAACGCGGAAAGTGATCGCTGTTGAAATGCAGGGCCACGGGCGAACAGCCGACATCAATCGCGATATCACTTACGAAAATCTCTCCGACGATGTGGCCGGGCTGCTCGATTATCTCAAGATCGAACGCGCGGACATCATCGGTTACAGCCTGGGCGGCGGCGTTGCGATGCAGTGTGCGATCCGCCATCCGGAAAAAGTGCGAAAGGTTGTCAGCATTTCAGCGCCCTACGCTCGGGACGGCTGGGTCAAGGAAGCAAACGACTTTTGGCCGACATTCACGTGGGAGATATTCAAAGGCACTCCCATGGAGGCCGAATATAAAAGGTTAAGCCCGACTCCTGACAAATTCCCGGATTTTGTCAATCACATCAAGGCGACGGCATTGAAACCCTACGACTTCGGCGCCGATAAACTTAAGGCCACCAAAGCGCCGATGTTTTTCATCCACGGCGATGCCGACGGTGTACGTATCGATCATATCGCGGAAATGTACCGGTTGAAGGGCGGCGGCGAGATCCATGGCGACATGCATCCGCACTCGGAGTCAAGACTGGCAATTTTGCCCGACACAACGCACGTTACGCTGATGAACCGCATGACAACAATCGTCCCGATGATTAACGACTTTCTCGATGCGAAGCCCGCAAAGCAATAGGGTAAAAAGTGAAGGTCGATAATAAAAATGGACTCTCGCTTTGATCACGTCCGCCGTTCGAGGAGAGGATGTTCTCCTCATGAACAGCGACGCTTTACTCTACTTCGTATTCAACGACCGGATTTTGATAGGTGGGTTCTCTAAACAGCCACCCTCGCAGGAATATGAGGATGAGATTGATAATTCTGAATTTCGAAGTCCTTGAAGCGGTAATCAAATATTGTTGCTGGTTTTCGGGCAATGTTGAGTTGAGGCAAAGGGAGTGGTTCCCTGGTGAGTTGCAACTCTGCCTGGGGTAAATGATTTTCATACAGGTGAGTATCACCAGTCACGATCTGAAAATCGCCGACACCCAAATCGCATTGTTGGGCGATCATGTGGGTCAACAGAGCGTAAGATGCGATGTTGAATGGCAAGCCTAGAAAGACATCAGCACTCCTCTGATATAGCTGGCATGACAACTTTCCGGCGCCCACGTAAAACTGAAAAAGAACGTGGCAAGGTTGAAGCGCCATCTTCTTTAGCTCTCCGACATTCCAGGCGCTAACAATAAGGCGTCGACTGTCGGGATCCTTCCTGATGGAATCTATAACATTTGAGATCTGGTCTATTGTGTTTCCGTCAGCCGACTGCCAAGCTCTCCACTGACGACCGTACACTGGTCCTAGTTCTCCATCCTCGTTGGCCCACTCATTCCATATTCTGACGCCATGTTCGTTGAGGTAGCGAATATTCGTTTCACCTTTGAGAAACCAAAGCAGTTCGTAAATGATCGATTTGAGATGGACCTTCTTGGTTGTGATAAGTGGGAATCCTTCACTCAAATCGAAGCGCATACTTCGACCAAAGACTGAACGAGTACCCACTCCCGTGCGGTCATTCTTCGGCAAACCGCTTTGAATAATTTCCCTGAGAAGCTCCTGATATTGTTTCATCGATGTCGTTTCAAATCATGAATTTCAAGTCATGATGACCATGTTATGCAGCCGTCTAACAACACCATAATCCTAACAAACAATTTAAGCCGGACCTGAAAATTCAATTGAAATTCTTTCTACTCTTCGTGGCGACTGCCGTTGGTCAGAATCGATCGCAGAAGATCGTGATATTGTTTCATTTCACCCTGGACCGCACGCGTTCTTGCCTGCACGCATTATTATCCAGGGCTTTGCTTTTAAGAATGCAGGCGAGGACGCCTGCGGTCTAATAATAACGGAAAGGTGCCGGGATGAAGCAACAGAGGCTTTGCTTTTTGGGGTTTGGGAATGTGGGGCGAGCGCTCGCCAGATTGTTGCAGACGAAAGCGGTGGATCTGCGCGAGCAGCATGACATTGAGTGGAAGATCACGGGCGTGGCGAGTCGGCGGCTCGGTTGGCGTGTTAATGAAGAAGGGTTTGAGGTCGGTGATCTGTTAGCGTCGAAGGAATATGGCTATGAAGACAAACAGGATGTTGATGAATGGCTGAAGGCTGCGGCGCCGGACGTGGTGTTTGAAACAACCTCGTTGAGTCCGCAGGATGGCCAGCCGGCGATCGATTATTTGAAGGCGTCGTTACAAGCCGGCGCCCACACGATCACCGCAAACAAAGCGCCGATTGTTTACGCGTATCGTGAACTTGATGCTTTGGCCACGAGTGTAAACCGACGCTTTCTTTTCGAGTCGACGGTGTTGGACAGTGCTCCAGTCTTTTCACTTTTTCGAGAAACACTGCCAGTTACAAAAGTTCGCGGATTTAGCGGAGTGTTCAATTCCACGACGAATGTGATTCTTGAAACGATGGAAGCGGGACGGAGTTTTGAAGAGGGAGTTAAGACGGCCCAGGAACTCGGCGTAGCGGAAACGGACCCGAGCAATGATGTTGAGGGTTGGGACGCAATCATGAAGGTGTGCGCGATTGCGAACGTGATCTTGAAAACTTCATTGAGGCCCGGTGATGTTCGACGCGAGGGGATTCGTGGACTTGATCCGGCAACGTTGCAGGCAGCGAAGATGGACGGTAGGCCTTATAAATTACTGGCGCGCGCGAAGGTCAATGATGATGGGACGATTAGTGCGACAGTGAGACCGGAACAGATTGCGGTGTCTGATCCGTTGGGGAGTATTAGAGGGACTTCGCTGGCGGTGCACTTCGAACTCGATATGATCCCGGGTTTGACGATCATGTCGCATCGACCGAACTTGCAGAGCACGGCTTACGGGTTGTTGGCAGATTTTGTTAGAGCGGTATCTATCAAAAGGCAGTAGCGCGAGGTGGAGACTAGTTTTCAACACAGAGACGCAGAGACGCGGAGACGCGGAGACGCGGAGACGCAGAGAGAACCTGGAGTCGCAACACTACGGCAAGATTAAGACAACCTTCTCGCATCCATTAAAATTTCAATCGACTCGACAATAACGGCCCTTTAGAATCGGCCCAGATTAAAGGCCCGGTTGCGGTCTGAAACCCTTCGAAGACCCTCCCTGCAAACGGACATAGTGGTGGTAACTGATCGCTTCGAGCGTTCGGTAACAAATTGTGGGACCACTGTCTCTGATTCCTCCCAGGTTTTCATAGAGACATTGACGAGGACACTTGCCCAGTTGGTTTTAGGTTGCTGATTTCGATCGCTTCCTGAACCGATGGAGTTTCTTGCTGAAGTCTGCGCCGGGAGGGAAGGGATGGTTGAGAGCGGCCTCAAAATTCTACTCGTATACGACAACGACGAAAGTCGCCGTCAACTCGAAGAAATCCTTCGCACTTCAGACATCGAAGAGTTTCGGCTCGAGTCAGTGCCCGCCTATCTAATCATGCAGGATGGCGCACTCAACTCGATTCAAGATGTCTGCATTATTGAGTCAGTCGGTTGCCGGGCGATTCAATTGATCCAGGGCCTCAAGGCTTTGCTGAGTTGCCCGATCATTGTTCTCTCGTGGGATTCCGGCAGTGAAGTGTTGAGCGCGTTACGTGCCGGCGCCACCGATTGCATTATTCGAAACCACCTGACTCCAGCCGTACTGGAAGAGTCGATCTTCAGTTCGATCGATCAGGCGCAACATCGCAATGCACTCGACCAGTATGAACGTTGGTATCTCAGCCTGGTAGAAAACAGTGAAGACTTAATTTTTACTCAGGACCTTAGCGGCACGTTTAGTTCGATCAATCGCATGGTCGAAAGGCTTACTGGTTACACTCAGGATGAAGTGATTGGGATGAATATTAAACAACTGGTCGCGCCTGAGTATCAGGAATTAATGAGGGAGAGATACCAGCAGATGCTCGCGGACCACCGACCATGTAGTCGCGAACTGGTGATCGTTTCAAAACACTGGCAGCGGATACAGGTGCAGATGAGTAGTCATCTCGTCTATAAGCACGGCTCGCCGGTGGGTATACAGGGAACGATGCGCGTCCATCATAATGTCGTGTCGTTGCGCGCGACCGGTTGACGAAAGATCCTGCTGGCTCCCGAGGTCAGGAGATCTGAGACTGCAAAATTCCTCAGCGTGACTTCTCAATGATCACTGCAGGCGAGGACGCGTGCGGTCCTGAACGACTACGCTTGGGCCAACTCACGCACCCCATTCAGCAAACGATCGATCTCTTCTTCGGTTGTGTAACAGGCACAACCCGCTCGCAGCAGACCGTCTTCGGCAAGTCCGAGTCGTTCCACCACCGTCGCTGCATAGAAGTCTCCGTGTGAAAGAAATAGTCCTTTGATCGCCAGGGCACGAGCTGCAGTGGCTGACTGGCAACCGGCAATCGTGAATGAAACTGTTGGCGTACGGGGATGTTCCGGTGTTGGTCCATATAGCGTGACACGCGGAATCTCACTTAGCCCCTGCCACAAACGCGCAAACAACTGCGCATTTCGTTCGTGTGTTTCAGTGAACACGTGGGCCAACCGTTCACGGCGTGTACCTGACGAACTTAACGAAGCCAAAAATTCTACTGCTGCACCTGCGCCAACCATTCCTTCCTGGTTTTGCGTGCCTGTTTCTGCATTTTCCGGCGCGTAGTCTGGCGCGGGCATTAAACGCGGAAAATCGGTTTGTTCATACAACTCGCGTTTGCCATACAGAATGCCGATGTGTGGTCCATAAAACTTGTACGCCGACATCGCAAGGAAATCGCAGTCGAGTTGCTTAACATCAATGAGCGTGTGTGGAGCGTAATGAACAGCGTCAACAAACGCCAGCGCTTTAACGCTGTGGGCTAATTTGATTGCCGCTTCGATATCGTTGATGGTGCCTAAGGCATTCGACGCCGCGCCGATCGCCACGATCTTTGTCTTATCAGTAACAGCCCGTTCAAGATCGCCCCACCTCAACTGGCCCGATTCTTTATCGAGACGAACTGTTTTGATAACTACGCCGCGTTCCTTTGCGAGACGTCGCCACGGATCGATGTTGGCATGATGGTCCAACTCAGTCACTACGATTTCATCCCCAGCCGAATAGTGCAGACTCAATGCTCGCGACAAGTGAAACGTCAACGTGGTCATGTTTGAACCGAACGCGATCTCATTTGGCGAAGCGTTAAGAAACTCAGCGAAAATCTCCCGGGCGTTTGCGAGTGCCTCATCCGTTTCTGCACTCGTTGGATATTCCCAGTGAGTGTTGGCGTTGTGGTGGTAAAGATAGTCAGCCATGCTTTCCACGACGAAGCGCGGTACCTGAGTTCCGCCTGGCCCATCGAAATAGGCCACCGGGAAACCGTTGTGAACGCGTTCAAGCGCGGGAAAGTGCGATCTGATTTGGTTGACGGGAGAGACTACGGCGCTGGTTTGTGGAGAAGTGGTTGACATGCTTTCGATGACTAAAAAAGGTTTGCAAACTCAAAAAGTAAACTTTGGTTAGCGCAGTTGGGAAGGGTGGTTTACCCCGCCAGCCCAAATTAGAATTCACTCGACGGTAACTTAATTCAGGGTAAGCGGGGGTAAACCACCCTTCCCAACTGTGCTAGCCTACATTTCACAAAAAGCCTAAGTTTTTATCTGAGAACAGAGGTCAATATACCACTTCGGCTCGACTTAACGTTGCGCGACGGTGCGCATGCGAACGCTGTCGTAGCCAACACCAAATACTTCAGCCGGATTGATTCTTAATGCCTGGCGTTGATTGCTTGCGGGCAGGCCAGTGTTGCCGTGATAAAACTCGATGTGCGAATGCTTGTAGAGTTCGAATGAACCGCCACGTCCGCCGATGTTGCCAATGCGGATCCGACCGTTCTCTTCACGAATCTCGAAATCAGCTACGTGAAATACGGCGAGGGTAACGTTCGTCAGATTTCCAAGACGCGGATAGTAGAACGTGATCGCGGCGTCGGTTGGGGTCGGCGTGTTTGTGTGACTCGTAAAACCGGCCGGCACATAGAGCGGACTATTTCCGGTGCCGTCTTCGCTGCCGTAAAGATGCATCGCATACGAAAGATGTCCGGGATGCATCAGGCCATCGGCCCCGACGAGATCTCCGCGATAGATCGGATATTGTCCGGAAAGACCGGCAGGTTCAAAACTATTCGCCGCCGCGATTGCATTTGGACCACCAAAAATTCGCGCCAGCAGGCGATCGCAGTCAGCCATTTGAGCGGTGTAGTTTGGCTTAACTGCATTGGTCGGCACTGACTTTGTCAGGCCAAAGCGTGGCGCTTTTTCAAAACTGTTTTCGTGATTAGTAAATTCGTGAGTCGCGCCCGTGTTCCAACTCTTCACCATTTTCACGGCCAGAACATTCCATGTTTGGACCACAGTCGTAACCTGGTCGTTGTTATAAACGACCGAGATCGTCCGTCCAGCGCTGTCAGACAAACCGTTAATCAGGCCATCGGCGTTGTAACTCAAGCGAATAGAACCGCCGGTCCGATCCTGAATTTGAATGCAACGCAGTTCACCTTCGTTGGTCATCATGAAGTTGTAGAGACTGCCGTTCGACCCCTGCAAAACTTTGATACTGCCCTGATCAAACAACTCTACTCGCGGCGCGCGGAGCGTGGAGTAAGTTCGTGTTGCGCCGACTTGTTTCAGTTCAAAGAAGTTTCCCTGTCGCCCGTTATTCGAGGTGAGCATCAACAAGTATTTGTGTGCCTGCGCGTTGTAATGAAGTGCCTGCGTCAGCGGCAGCGCAAATTGTCCGAAGGGAAAGGTCAAACTCAGGTCCTGATTAGCCCGGATGTTGTCGGGAACACTTAATAACGGTTCGTCCTTATCGATGAGGTTCCACGCTACGCCGTTGTTGTTTGCCGGAACAGGCGCAGCAGAACGGTTTGCCTCTTTAGCGTTGATCGAAAACACCAGGGCGACAGTGAGTACTACAGTCTTGAGAAGGTAGGACGAACGGGTAGACATGATTTTTCCTATCGATCGAGACAGATAGGCGCGACTCGGCGGATACCGAAGCGAGCGGGATTAGGCTTGCCGTTGTGAGACAGTCAGAGCCCGATAACTAAACTTTTTTTAAGCGGGGCCGATTTGAAAACTGTCGGGATTGGATTACCGATGCTATGAGGTGGGGTTTTCAAGAGACGATCAAATTTCTTGAACGTCGAAATCATGTTACGGCAACAGTCATGCCGACGTCCAACAATTTCTTTTTCGAATTTGTGCACTGCTATTGCTTAGGAAAACGAAAGCGTCGGTTAACAGGCGCCGATACTTTAGTTTGAAATTTTGTGTGGCGTTTGACCGGTGGGGCAGAGGCGTTTCGCCACGGCAGACTGCCACAGTTGTTAGAAGCATTTACTTGAATCGAGTAATGGAACGGAGAAGCAAACAAAGATTTGAAGTTTGTCTTGATGCCATCTGGGATGGCGCCAGGGGAAACTCGCGCACTCGCATCACGGATCTTTCTGAAGGCGGCTGCTACGTCGATTCAATGTCTGAAGCCGCAACTGGAGAGATGCTTCATTTGAAAGTAGAACTGGCAAATGAAGATTGGCTCGATCTAACGGGTGAAGTAGTGCATACCTTTCCGCGCCTCGGTTTTGGTTTACGTTTCGTTGCTTTGGATCCGCTGCAACGGCAAAAACTTCTCGCGTTGTTGGAGCGTCTCAGCGCTTCCTCGGAAAGACCGATGGCCCGGATTTGTGCGTGAGCGGTGAGGAGGGAGAGAGTGGGAGAGAGGGAGAGGGGGAGAGTGGGAGAGGGGGAGTGGGAGAGGGGTGATAGGGTGAGTGGGGGAAAGGGAGTGGGTGACGGGTGCGGAGGGTTAGGGGCTTTGGATCTTTCTCTTGGCTTTGCCACCTGTTGTGAGGAATGGCTACGCCTTTCCGCTAGCAAT
>DATDMC010000011.1:0-57574 GCA_036518995.1 Pyrinomonadaceae bacterium
TTACTTACAGCGTCTTAGTCACCCTTAGTTCCATCCTGCTGGCGCCCGTTTGGATGTTGGGTTTGTCGCTTCTGTATGTAGACGAACGCGTGCGTCATGAGGGCTACGATATCGAGTTACTCGCAGCGCAGCAGCTTGATGAGATGCCTACCGAATCAGTGGCTTCTCCGTTTGGTCCAGCCCTGTCCAAGACCGTTCGCAACCTGCCACCGCCGCTGCCGATGTCTTCGGGAAAAGTTTTGAATCTGCGTTGATTAGTCCGCCATGAATCGATCACAACACAGCTTCGTACGTGTAATCACTAATACGATTTTAATAGTGGTGACATTGGTGTTGCTGTGTGTGTCAGCTCAGGCTGCTGTTTCAGTTGTCGAATATCAGAAACAGTTAAAGGGCGCGATCACTGCGCTCGATACCCTGTCGCAGATCGATGAAAACGAGAGCGGTTCGGCTTACGAGCAACGGCTTACCCAAACCGTAGCGGCGATCAAGACCACAGTCCCGGAAAAAGAATCGGTTGAAGCTGAAGGCTCTGTGTACGAGGTTGAAAATTCATGGCTTCACGATGGCCTGCGCGAGTTTGAAGTCGCTTCGAACACGCAACGAGATCGAATTCGCGCCCAGTTGATCGAGCGTTTGCGTTCACTCGACGAACGGGTTGATGAACTGGTAAAGGCCAGCGTCGTAAACAGCGCCTCAAAGGATGAAGCCAATCGCAAGCTGGCTGAGATTCTTAGTCGAGCTGAATACACAAACAAGAGCAATCGCGGGTTAGCCACAGTCTTTAAATACATCGAACGCTTTGCACATTGGCTGGCGAAATTCCTGCCCGAGCGTTCCATCAGAAGTGGCAATGGAAAATCGATCACCTGGATAGTCGAGATAGTTATTTTTGGTCTCGCGGCGGTGGTGATCGTGTTGGTGTTAAGGAAAATGATCCAGCGCTTTATGCGGCGCCCGCGATCTCCGGGAGCAAAGAAAACCAGGAAGGAAGCAAAGATCGTACTGGGCGAACATCTTACCCCGGAGGCGTCCGCGCCAACTCTGTTGGCCGAAGCCGAAGCCCTCGCCAGAAGTGGACAAATTCGCGCCGCGATCAGAAAAGCTTACATCGCGCTCCTGGTTGAGCTTGGCGATCGGAAAGTAATCAGTCTCGCACAGCACAAAACCAATCGAGATTATTTGCGAGCTGTCAGGTCCCACCCGACGCTATATAAAAATATGACCGGCCTTACCGATAGCTTTGAACGACATTGGTATGGCTTTGAGCAAACTAATACCAGCGACTGGCAGGAGTTTGTCACTGGTTACTCGGCGACCTTGAACACGACTGATTAGGCAACATGCGTCAACGACTAACAATCATTCTTACCATCGTGGTAATTGTCGGGTTGCTGGTGCTGCTCAATGTCGTGACCTATGTAAAGGACCAGAAAACAGGCGACTCGGAATTCAGTGCAAATCGTTCGACGTACCATACTGGTCCAACCGGACTGCGTGCCTTTTACGATTACTTAAGCGAGTCGGGTCACAAAGTCATGCGCTGGCGCGAGTCGACTGACAAGCTGTTGGGAATGTCAGGCGGTTCAGTAAGAACGTTGGTGGTTGTCGGTAGGACCCAGTTGCCATTTACGATGCAGGAGACGAGCGGTTTACTTAACTGGATCGATCTCGGTGGTCATTTAGTCCTGATAGATCGTGATCCACAACAGGAGCTGCTGCCTCGTTCGGGAAAATGGCGAATTGCCGCAACCCAATTAGACTTACCGCCCTTCGATCTGGATGCAACTGATCAAAATCAAATGACGGAGCGCGTCACCGCCTTAAAGCCGGATCAGCCGTCGCTACTCACTCAACAAGTACAGGAAATTATGCCTTCCAGATTTGCGGCGAGGTTAAAGCTCGTTGCGTCGGAAGCGCCGGAGTCGCAAGAGAAGTTTGAGAAGCATCCGAAAGCTCCAACCGAAGTGGCTCTCGACGGCGATAATCTCGACCATGCTCCGGTGGTCCATATCGAAGATCGCGATGGTGCTTTACTTGTTGATTACAAGTACGGCGCTGGGCGGATAACCGTTCTCGGCGATCCTTTCATCGTTGCCAATAACGGTATTCGTCTGCGAGACAATCTCCGGCTTGCGATCAATCTGGTGACAAATGGCGATGGTCTAATCGCGTTTGATGAATACCATCAAGGTCGAGGAATAACTCAAAACGAATTTGCCAGTTACTTTTCGGGTACACCGGTGATTGCAATTGGCGCGCAGATCGTACTTCTGGTCCTATTTATTATTTGGACGGGGGCACTCCGGTTTGCGCGACCAATTCCGTTGGCCCAGGTTGACAGAAGATCCAGTCTGGAATTTGTCGCGTCGATGTCAGAGCTTCAGGAACGTTCGCGAGCATACGATTTGGCTGTAGAGAACATATACGCGCGAACGCGGAGAGTGTTGGCAAGATATGCCGGAGTGGATTACAACAGTTCGCGCTCAGAAGTGGCGTCGCGGGTTGCGCTGCGCTCAACGATTGACGCCCATAGTCTGGAAACCTTGATGCGGCAATGCGAAGAAACGATCAATGGCGCTCCAACCACGTCGCGCCAGGCGCTTGATCTAGTGCGGCGCTTACGCGAAGTCGAGCGAACGCTCGGATTAAGAATGCGTTCACGCGATGCGCGACAAGCAGTTGAGAATATTTAGGCAGGTAGCACTAACGTAATCCCGGTGCTATAAGAAGGACCAGCAGCAACACAACGCTCTATAAAAATCAGACCATCATTCGAAAAATAACTCATGTCCGAATACGTCTCCTCAACTGTTGCACACATTAAAAACGAATTGCATAAAGTCATCGTTGGTCAGGATGACGCCATCGAACAGATCCTGATCGCCATACTCGCCGAAGGACACGCGTTGATAGAAGGTGTGCCGGGAACGGCGAAGACGCTGACGGTAAAAACGCTTTCCAGAATTATTAACGCTACGTTCAGTCGAATTCAGTTCACGCCGGATTTGATGCCTTCCGACATCACCGGTACAAATGTTTTCAATATCGCGACGTCAAATTTTAATTTACGCCGTGGTCCAATCTTCACCGATCTCCTGCTCGCTGACGAAATCAATCGTACTCCTCCTAAAACACAGGCGGCGCTACTCGAAGCAATGGAAGAACGTCAGGTAACCATTGATGGAGATGCGTATCAACTACCCCCGATCTTTACTGTGCTCGCCACCGAAAATCCGATCGAATACGAAGGAACTTATCCGCTGCCCGAGGCGCAGTTAGATCGTTTCCAGTTGAAGATCTTGTTGGACTATCCAGCCGAAGCAGAGGAGCGCGAAGTTCTTGCGAGGTGGGATGCAGGCTTTAACGCGAAACGATTGGACCAGGTTGATATCCTGCCGCTACAGGATCCGAATGCAATTACCAACTGCCGGCAGGAAGTGCGCAAAACGCACATGGAAGTTGGCGTGCAGCATTATGCCGTCGATATTGTGCGACGCAGTCGCGTGCATCCGTTCGTCCATTATGGAGCGAGTCCACGCGCCTCAGTCGCACTGTTGCTTTGTTCAAAGGCCCTTGCTTCGATTCGTGGCCGCGACTTCGTGACACCCGATGATGTGCGCGATGTGGCGTTGCCGGTGTTGCGCCATCGTCTTACCTTACGCGCCGAAGCAGAGTTAGACGGAGTGACTGGTGATGCCGTGATCACCGACATTCTGAAACTCGCCGAGGTCCCTCGTTAGTCTTAGGTCCAACTGCTCGTACGTCTCCGCAAGTTTGTAAATCGGACACAGATTTGCGACATCTTTGTTCGAAAAAATCACTAATTCGTTCGTAAATCTGCACGCAAATATTTGAGCGGTTGAAGAATTTGGATTGAAGTTTCCCTTTTTGGATTCGAATCCTCTTTACGCAATCTGAACTTTCGTCCAACTTTTCAGCAATTTCCTAAAATTTAACAAAAAATCCACGTGGGTACATTCCTTGCTTATTTCACAGCGGTCGTTGTCTCTCCAATTTTAACGTTTCTCTCACGGCACATCCTGAAGTGAGAGCCGAGTGGCAGATAGCGGGGCACTTCGCCCCAATCACCTCGCGCGGGTTGGACTGGAAGTTTGGTTCAAAAGAACGTTGAAATGATCATGGCCAGGAGCCAATTCATCATCAGTGCCGATGCGTTGGGTCTTTCGTCTCAGACATAAAATTTTTCGTGAAGGAGTCCAAATGAAGAAGTTTCTTTTTAGCTTCATCCTTGCCTCGCTGACCCTGTGTTTCTCAGCCGCATTGGCGTCAGCACAGAGCACCTCAGGTGTGACGGGTGTTGTCAGGGATGGCACGGGTGCGGTTGTGGCCGGTGCCGATGTTAAGTTGACTGACACCAAGACCGGCACAGAGCAGACCACTAAATCAAATGATCAAGGGGTTTACTTATTTAATAGAGTTGCTCCCGGGCAGGGATACACACTTACTTTTACAGCTTCCGGTTTTCAAACCCTCGTCATCAACGACGTGGCCCTCGGCGTGGGCAACACTGAAACCCACAACGCAGAGCTGACTGTGGGATCAGTTTCAGGAACCGTAGTTGTAACCGCTTCAAACGAAGTTACGCTAAACACGACCGACGCCAGTATTGGTAACGTTATTAGCGAACGTCGCTTGAAAGAGCTGCCGATTCAGATTCGCAGCTCGCCGGCCGCATTGATTTCCCTCCAGCCCGGCGTCGTCGGAAACAACGTCGGAACCTCGACCACGAACCGCGTAGGTTCGGTGACCGGTTCACGTGCTGACCAGGGCAATATCACTGTTGACGGTATCGATGCGAACGATCAGGCGACTGGTCAGTTTGCTGCGACGGTTGGTAATGCACCAATCGACGCTATTCAGGAATTCCGCGCAGTTTCGACCAACCCGAATGCTTCTGAAGGTCGAAGCTCTGGTGGTCAGGTTGAGCTCGTTACCAAGAGCGGAACGAACGAGTTCCACGGTAACTTGTACGAATACAATCGTACGGCGAAGACCGCAGCGAACAGCTTTTTCAACAACCGTTCCGGTATTGCCAGACCACAGCTGACTCGTAATCAGTTTGGCGGCAGCATCGGTGGTCCAGTTATTAAAGACTCGCTGTTCTTCTTCTTCAACTACGAAGGAAGACGCGATGCCCAGGGCGTTTCTTATCTCCGCATCGTGCCCCTCGATCATTATCGTAATGGAAGCCTTGGCTTCCTCAACGGCAATGCAGGTTGCAGCACCGGCGCCCGTTTAAACACGACTCCGTCCTGCATCACCATTCTTACTCCAGCGCAAGTAGCCGCTCTCGATCCAAAAGGTATCGGCGCGTCCCCTGCGCTCTTGAGCTTCATTAACAGCCGCTATCCGCGCGCCAATGACTTGACTGCGGGTGACGGTATCAATACTGGCGGTTTCCGCTTCAACGCACCTTCAAAGAGAGCTGACAATACATACACCACTCGTATGGATTGGAACGCGACCTCGAAACAGAAAGTTTTCGGTCGCTTCAACATCGCTCGTCGTTTGCAGACGGATACGGTTAACTCCGTGGCCGCTCAGTTCCCTGGCGATCCTGAAACAGCTCAGATCGTCGTCAAAGACTATGCATGGGTAGTTGGTGATACCTGGACCATTAGCCCGACCCTGGTCAACCAGGCGACAGTTGGTGTTTCACGTTCAGGCTTGCAGTTCCCAACCCAATTCAAACCTTCGTTCCCGAACTCCTTTACGTTTGGCGCCGGACTCACCGCTCCTTTCGCTAGCATCAGCGATCAGGATCGTTTTGTGGCCGTTCCGACCATTCGTGACGATGTGACGTGGATTAAAGGTGCGCACAGCTTTGAATTTGGTGGCTCTTTCAAACCAATCGATTCCAAGTCGGGAATCGTGAACGACTTTAACTTCCCGACCGTTGGCTTGGGTGGTTTGTTAGGTTCACTCGACAACAGCTTACGTCCTGGTGGCGCCGCCATCGGCACTGCCGCCTGCGCCGGCAATCCAGCCTGTTTGGGTACTGGTACCGCGCGTAGTGGTAACTTCGACTCAGCGTTCGCTTTCCTGCTGGGCCGTTATGCTTCGATCTCAACCAACTTCAATTACGACGTGAGTGGAACTCCATTCGCTCCTGGTACTGGTAAGCACCGCGATTACAAGTACAACGAAACCGAATTGTATGTTCAGGACAACTGGAAAGTTCGCAACAACCTGACCCTCAATTTTGGTGTTCGTTATCACTTGTATCCAGCGCCGTACGAGAAAGATGGTTTCCAGGCTGGTCAGGATATCGATTTCAAAAACCTGCTGAACACTCGTATTCGTAACGCCGCTCTCGGTATCAGCGGAATCGACGCTGAACCGCTGCTTCGTTACGACTTGATTGGCAAGGGCAATGGCGCTCGCTCACTCTACGAAACCGACCTCAACAATTTCGCTCCACGCTTTGGTTTTGCGTATAGCCCCTCTTTCAAGAGTGGCTTCCTTAACAAAGTCTTCGGCGATGGCTTGACGTCAATTCGTGGTGGTGGTTCGGTCATTTACGATCGACCAGGCGGCGGCATCACCTTTATTCAGGACCAGGTTTCGTACCTGTTCGACAACTCAGCTACAACTCAGTTCGCAGCAGCCAGTCCAACGTCTGCGTTACTGAACAACCCACGTTTCACCGGCATCAACACGTTGCCTGTTGCTAACGTGGCTCCGACCATCACGCGTCCGTTCACTCCGTTTGTTGACGCGGGTTTCCCGTTCGGTCTCCAGACTGGTGAATTCAACTACGCCGTCGACCAACAGTTCCGTACTCCTTACTCCATCCAGTACAGCTTCGGCTTCCAGCGCGAATTGCCTGGCAGCTTTATTCTCGAAGCCACGTACGTTGGACGACAGAGCCGGAAACTGTTCTCGCAGGCAGACCTGGCCCAGGTCACGAACTTCAAGGACCCGACGTCCGGTCAGCTCCTGTTCGACGCTTTCAATGCGTTGCAGAGACAGGTCCAGGCTGGTTTGACTGGCGCCGCCATCACACCCCAGCCATTCTTTGAACATCAGATTGGTGCAGGTGGAACGGCATTGATGGCCAGCAACGGTACGCTCCGTCAGTTCGTTTTGCGTGGCGATACTTCGGATGCTATTCAACTGCTCTATGCGAATAACCTTCTGGATCCAAACGTAGGTATGAGTGCTCAGTTTGGCACAAACATCTACATCTCGAACCAGGGTGCTTCGTCTTACGACGGTCTCTTAATGAGCTTGCGTAAACGCTTCTCGAGCGGTTTGCAGTTTGACTTCAACTACACCTGGTCGCATGCCATCGACAACGGTTCCAGTGTTGTTAACACCGTTTCCGGTGGTCTCGTTTGCGACGTCACCAACCTTCGCGTTTGCCGTGGTGATTCAGACTTCGACATTCGTCACCTCGTAAATGCAAACTTCATCTATGAGTTGCCATTCGGTAAGGGCAAGAGATTTTTCAAGAACGCTCCTGGCTGGGCTGACCAGGTTGTTGGTGGTTGGGAAGTTACCGGAATCTTCACTGCACGCAGTGGTCTTCCGTTCAGCACCACCACTACCGCATTCCCGATTGGTTTCAACTTCAACAGTCCTGCCGCTTTCAACTCCACTAACCTGGCTGCATTGCAGGGCAACATTCACGATGCGTCAAACGGAACAATTCAGTTCTTTGACAACCCAACGACCGTGTTCGACCCAGCTAATCCAACCGCTGGCGTGATCCGATTCCCGCACCACGGTGAAATCGGTAACCGCAATGTTTTCCGCGGACCTGGATTCTGGAACCTCGACACTGCCGTGTTGAAGAACTTCAAGTTGCCGTGGGAAGGTCACTCGTTCCAGATTCGCTGGGAGTCCTTCAACGCATTCAACCACAACAGTTTCTCGACGCCGACCGTTGGCATCACAGGAACTACCTTTGGCACCATCACCTCTTCGGCTAGCGCACCACGCGAAATGCAGTTCGCGTTTCGTTACACGTTCTAGTCAGTCGCTTTACCTTTAAGGGGTTGGGGCTCACGTTTAATGCGTGAGCCCCTTTTTTATTTCTTCAGTTAGGTTAAAATACGCGCATTACTTTCCTCGGAGACTTGTCATGAAAAAAATCGTCAGCTCACTCCTTTTAGGAGTTGTTGTGCTTTGCGTTGCAAGCAATGCTTTTGCTCAGGCTACTCAGATTCTATTTGGAGATGTACGCGTAACTGCTGACAACAGCAATGTGGTTGTGCCTCAGGAAGTGTTATTGATTCTGCGGCGCGTTCCCGACGGTGAGGTCGGACGACAGATGGTCTCGAGTCGAGGTCGTTATCGCTTTTCAAATCTCAAGACGGGTGATTACGAAATCGTAGTAGAAGTTGACGGGAAAGAGATTGGACGCCTCCAGCAAATTACTGTGGGCGGACTCAGCAATAGTCCCTATGGTTTTCAGTATGATCTTGAATTCAAATTCAAAGCTCCAGTCACTCCCAAGTCGGGAGTAATTTCAGCCGCCGATGTTTATCCACGTCCTGACGTCGCCCAACAATTATTTAATAAGGCCGAAGGAGCCGTTGAAAAGAAGAAGTTTGATCAGGCGGCTGTTTTTTTAAAACAGATTCTCGACAGTGATCCCGGTGATTTTCAAGCGTTTACTGTTCTGGGCTCGGTCTATGTGGCGCAGGAAAAATTTAATGACGCTGAGAAGGCCTACCAGCAATCGATTAAACTCAAGCCAGCCTCCGCGCGTGCGTCCTTGAATCTTGGTCGATTGTGGTCAAATGAAAAGAAGTTTGCCGAAGCGATTGAACCGTTGACTCACGTGGTGGAGTTGCAGCCTGATTCCGGCGACGCTCAAATGCTTCTTGGTGAGTGTTATCTGCAAATCAAAAAAGGTTCACTCGCCATTCCGCATCTGGATGAAGCGGCGAAACTGGGCCATCCGGAAGCTCATCTCCGTTTGGGTTGGCTCTACAATGCAGCGGGATTAAAAGACAGGGCGGCGATCGAGTATGAGGAATTTCTCAAGAAGAAACCCGACTATTCCGATCGCGCAAAACTTAAAGAGTATATCCAGGCCAATAGGAAGACTCAGTAGCCACTAGGCAGAAGGCAGAAGCAGAAGGCAGGCAAACCTGCTTACTGTTCCTGCCTCCTGCTTTCTGCCTGCCGCCTTTTGCCTGTTGCCTTCTGCTATCAATTTCGCTGACAACCTGACAAATTTCGCCTAGAATCCGCCGGTGCGTTTTGTCTTCACAAAGCTCTTCTACGGGTTAGTCGCCCTCGCGTTTATTCCCTTATCGTTTTCGTGGCAGTATCCCTGGCTGCGTTGGATCGCTTTCACGTACGATGCGGTCCTTCTCCTCGTCGCATTCATTGACTCACGCACCAGTAAACTACCGGCGGGCTTCACCGTAACAAGAGAATTCGGTGGACGCTTCGCGGTCGGAGCTGAAACGGAAGTCAGAATACAACTTCAAAACGCCTCGAATCGTTCAGTAAGTTTAGTAGCAAAAGATGAGTACCCATCGGCGATGGTCCTTAATGGACTTCGTGAAGGCGAAGTCACGGTCGATGCCCAATCCTCGGCGATGTTGATTTATGGATTGACGCCGCCGCGTCGTGGACGTTTTGAGTTTGGTCAAACAGCTCTTCGTTTTCGCTCGCGATTAGGGCTCGTCTGGTGCGACACGAAAGTGAGTTCACCGATCGCGGTCAAGGTATATCCCAACATGCGTCGTGCGCGTGAAGCGGAGTTGAAAGCACTCGGCGCGCGCTCCCTTGTCTCCGCACATCGCAAGACATCGTGGCGTGGCGAGGGTCGAGAGTTTGAATCGATGCGCGATTACGTTCGCGGCGATGAACTGCGACATATTTCCTGGACCGCCACGGCGCGACGCGGAAAACTCACCACTCGCCAGTATCAAATCGAACGCGACCAGACAATTCTTATCGCCCTCGACGCCGGTCGTTTAATGACGGCGCGTATCGAGAGCGAAACCAAACTTGATTCTGCGGTGCACGCCACACTCGCAATGTTTTCGGCTGCGGCCAGAGCCGGTGATAACGCGGGCCTCGTTGTGTTTGGTCGCCGGATTAAGACCTTTCTGCCGCCGGGTCGCGGCCGGGATCACATCGAGTCGGCGCTCGAAGCTTTGTACTCGGTCGAGCCTGAGATGATTGAGCCTTCGTATGCTCGGGCGTTTGAATTTATTGCCGCGAACAGTAAACGTCGCGCTTTGATTGTGCTGCTTACTGACCTAGTGGATGAGGAAGGTTCAAAAGAATTACTGACTTCATTGAACCTGCTGCGGCCGAGACATTTGCCACTCGTCGTGACCATAGCCGATCGAGATCTGAAAGCAGTCGTTCAGGAATCGCCGATTACTGTGAAAGAGTTGTTCA
The DNA here is from genome assembly GCA_036518995.1 of Pyrinomonadaceae bacterium. Taxonomy (GTDB): domain Bacteria; phylum Acidobacteriota; class Blastocatellia; order Pyrinomonadales; family Pyrinomonadaceae; genus PSRF01. The sequence goes on from DATDMC010000011.1 coordinate 10,396, forward strand.
CTCAATCAGTTGCTGAAGAGATTATTCATCATCGTGAAGCAGCGTTGCGCAAGGTTGAGTCGCAAGGCGGATTGGCGCTTGATGTCACGGCGGCGGCGCTTGCCCCGGCGCTTTTGGAAACGTATTTAAGAGTAAAGGAAAGAGGGTTGTTGTGATAGGACCGCAGGCGTCCTCGCCTGCTCCTTTGGTAAGAAGAGCGGGCGAGGACGCCTGCGGTCCTAAACAGATTTCTCTTCTTCGGGTTCCCTGCCAACCAACAGTAAATAGGAGTACAACGCCAACCCCGTTATTGCGCCGATACTAAACTTGATTCTGGGATCAATTGGCGCCGGCGAAACAAACCCCTCGATCGTTCCCGCCACTACCAACAAGAGCGCGACTCCGATCATCAGGCGAACAGCTTCCATTCCTTTCGTCTTCATCGCGTCCGCCCGCGAAAGATCGCCGGGTAAAATTATCGAGCTGCCGACCAAGAGTCCGGCGCCACCGGCGATGAAAATACAAGAGAGTTCAATAACACCGTGGCCCACCATAAAGGTGACGAGATCGTTTCCAAACCCGGCACTGTAAGTCAGCGCCAGCACTGAAGCGATATTTGCGCCGTTGAAGGCAAGATAATAGATCGTGCCGAGCCCCAGCATCGCGCCCAACGCAAAGGTATAGATCGTTACCTGTATGTTGTTTTGCATGATGGATGCGGCGCCGATTTGGTTACCTTCTTCGTTCAATCCTTCCCACCAATGGACCTGTCTTTCGATATAGATTTCGCGAAAGGCGGGATTCACGCCGACTAGTTCGGAAAACTCCGGATCCATTTTGGTGACAACAAAACTGAACACAGCAAAAATAGCGAACACTGAAAACGACAGCACTGTGTAACGCCACGTTCTTCTGAAAGTGCGCGGTAGTTCACGAACGAAAAAGTTCTTGATCTGTTTTCCACCTTGCGCGTTGGCCTGATAAATTTTGCCGTGGGCACGAATGACGAGGCTGTTGAGATAATTTACCAGCCGCGGATCGCGAGCTTCGGCGCGGGCAATTGCCAGATCCGATGCCGTTCTGCGATAAATGCGACCAAGCTCCCGAACTTCTTCGCGGTTCAGTCGTCTTAACGAGGCATGATCGAGTAAGTCGAGTAGCTCCTCGAGTCGTTGCCAGGCGTTCTTTCGCTGGGTGATAAACCTATCGGTGGGCACAGGGAAAAGATACGGGGAAAGGGAGAAATTGAAAAGAGAGATTATCGGGAGAGTCCAAAGGCCAAAGGCCAAAGTTTCGAGTTTCCAGTTTAGAGTTTAGAGTTCAAAGCAATAAGCACAACATCAAAAACTAGAAACTCGAAACTCGAAACTCGAAACTCGAAACTCGAAACTCGAAACTCGAAACTCCTAACTCAAAACATGATTCCGCTCATCGAATGCGTTCCAAACTTCAGTGAAGGCCGGCGGCCTGATGTAGTCCTGCGAATTGCTGAGGCAATAGCCGCGGTCGAGTCGACTTGTATTCTCGATACTCACATCGACCCCGATCACAATCGTTCTGTCATTACCTTTGTCGCGTCTCCTGAACAAATTGTAGCAGCGGCGTTCACTGCCGTTTCCACGGCTACTGATCTGATCGACATGCGCTCCCATCTCGGTGAACATCCCCGACTCGGCGCTACTGACGTCCTGCCTTTCATTCCAGTTTCAGGTACATCAGTTGAGCAATGTGTTGCCGTGGCTCATCGAGTTGGTGAACGAATCGCAAGCGAGTTGTCGATTCCCGTCTACTTTTATGAGTGGGCCGCTAAACGTGCCGATCGTGTAAACCTGGAAGACGTGAGGCGTGGCGCCCTCGAGTTGTTAAGAGAACAGATCGCCACGAATATTCAACGTGCACCGGATGCTGGACCAACCGTGGTCCATCAAACTGCCGGCGCGATAGCTGTGGGCGCGAGGCCGTTTCTAATTGCGTTCAATGTCGTACTACAAAGCACTGAGATTGGCGTTGCTCGTCAAATTGCCAGAAAGATACGCGCGAGTTCAGGCGGATTGCCATACTTAAAGGCTTTGGGTTTTCAACTTCACACGCGGAGCCTGGTCCAGGTCTCGATGAACCTCGTTAATTATGAAGTGACCGGCATGACCGAAGCTTATATGGCCGTTAAAAGTGAGGCAGCAAAACTTGGCGTGGGCATTCACAGTGTCGAGTTAGTTGGTTTGGCGCCACGTAATGCGTTGGATCGTGAGGCGGAATATTTTGCGAAACTGGAAAACTTTTCCGAAGCAAAAATCCTGGAAAACCAAATTGAAAAGTGCGGGAGCCTGTAACGCTAACTGCTACCTAATCGTAAAAACACTTCACGTAAGCGATCGTGTTTTTGTAGTAACTTCAAATAATTGCTTTCGTCTCTTTTACACTTCGCCTCGATAATTCGCTTCAGTAAAACTTTGTCGTCATTGCTCCACCGCTGAAGCTCTGGTACCAGAAACAAGGCGATCGCAAGGTCACTAAATGACTTACTGTCCTGTGGTTGTTCCTCGATTCCCAACACTCTGGTGATAGTTTGAAGTGCTTTCAACCGAATTTGCTCTTCATTACCATCAAACTGTTGGGCCATCAACCGTTGCACTGCGAACCCGATGTTTCTGATCTGAAAATTATCCCAGTCGCCACTTCTTGTCTCATCAAGTTCAAGAATCATCGGCGCGTGGGCCAGGCGTCTGAGTGTGGCGGCTGATGTTCGATAATTCTTTCGGGTGGCGATCCGCGTTTCTTCTTTTTCCGTCAGTTCCTGGATGGGTTTACTCGTGGATCGAAAACCAAGTTTGCGATAGAACCAGTAAGCTCCCGACGCGATTCCTTCTTCGTTTTCAAAACCAATCTGATAAGGATCCAAAGAAAACGCTGTGACGCCCGTTAGGTGCTTCATCACGCGTAGGATCTGCGCATAGAGCCACGCGGTTTCACCGTCGCGAAAGGTGTAATAGAGATTGAATCCGCTCTCCATTCGTTCGAAAAAAGACAAGCCCTCGAAATAACCGATCGGCACGCTGTTTTTGTAAATCATGGCCGAGTGATAAGCCCGGAGCGGCAAACGTTTTTCGGGTGGCAGTGAAATGAGTTGCAGGCAAACACCGCGACCGAGATCTACCTGGTAGACCGATTTCGGATCGCCATTTGTGAAACCGTAAAGTTCACGATAGCGCACCGTCGACGCGAGCCGCGCCAGGTCGATTGCTCTTTGACCGTCAACCGGCGAAAGTTCCTGCACAGGCAAAGGCGGCTTGTTAAGTTCGTCCTTGAACTGAACGTCTCTACGTTGCAGCAGTGGACCATCATGGAAGAACACTTTGCCGTTTGGTCCCGGCAGTCCAGTTCGCGATTCCTCATAGCTGTATTGCCACTTCACGTACAACTTCTGAGCATTGAAGATTTCAGCTTTACGTTTACCGAGTTTGTGAAACTGATCAACTAACCAGGTCACCTCATTCTTGCGACCCCGCGCTTCGCGCAGCCACTCTCGAAAAGGAATATTCGCTTCGACCAAACTGTCTTCTTCCAACAACGGCATGAATCCCGGCCACCACTCGCCGATGCGGTTTTCATCTTCAAACCAATCCCAATAGAAAGAAACTTCCGAAGGCGTGCGTTGTGCAAGCCAACTCACAATGGGAAACGAGAAGTTGTCGGTTACCGGAAGACCAGCAATGCCGGATGACTCCGGATGCTCCAGCGGAGAAAGATCAACGTTAAGTTTTTGCAGTTTTAGAACAAGCTGTGGAATGGTTTTCAACATCGCATCAGCTTGTTTGAGCACTGCTGTGTTGTGTGGATGTGCACGCACAAAAAGAAGTAGTTCGTGCAGGTACAGTAGTGAATCAGCGTCCGAGATCCGTAGCCTGGTTATTCGCTCCAGGACAACCAAAATTTGAGCGGCTGACTTTGCAGAAAATTGTTTCTTTAAACCGTCGAGTTGTTCTAAGGCTTTTTCAAACGACTTGGTAGGCACGATAAGAGTTTCGAATCAGGACGATCCGCTTAGGCGCGGCGAATAAACTTGGCTGCAATCCAGCCGACCAATACCAACGCAGACAAGATGATCCAGTTATAACGATCACCGTAGGTCACACCGGGATAGTGGTTGCTGATCATGAGGAAGACTACGGGAACGGCCATAAAGGTATTCTGTTTTGATCGCAACTTTGCCTGCGCCGCGAGTCGCTCGTCAGGTTTCTTTCCTTCTTTCAAAGCCGCAATCATCTTCTTTTGCGCCGGAAGAATACGCTGCCACACGTTGCTTACCATGATCGTCCCAAATGTCGCGCCCATGTGAATGTAGGCAGCCCGGGCGCTAAACACCTGAGTTAGACCAAACGCGAGACCAACGATTAGTAGATAAGCCACGACCGCAAACGCAATCTCATTACGACCAAGTGGCGACAGCATCAACAAGTCGTAAACTAACCAACCCACGATAAGGACGCCGAGTCCGATTCCAACTGCAGCGCCAACACTAATGTCGCGCACGTCGGTGTCGACCAGTGCGCCACCACCGATGTAGTAGACCACAATCAGCAGCGCAAATCCGCTCAGCCAGGTTGTGCCTGCTTCCCACTTGAACCAGTGCAGAGTTCGCGAAGCGAGATCCGGAATTTTGCGTCGTTCTACGACATAAAAACCGCCACTATGGACCATCCATACTTGCGCCGGTACACCGGTATTTATCGCGGCCTTCTCTTCTTCAGTAAGGCGTGCGTCGAGCCAGGTGAAGTAATAAGTCGTGCCCACCCACATGATGCCGGCGAACACATGTATCCACCGGAAAATTAGGTTGAGCCACTCGCTTATTGTTGGGTCAAGGTGCATGAGCTTGGAGTTTGGGACTTGGGGCTTTGTACTTAGAACTTTGTACTTTGTGCTTAGTACTTGATGTTTGCGGGCGCTCTGATTAACGTCAAAGCACAAAGCACAAAGTACCAAGTACAAAGAACCTCCTCCTCAGCTTCCCCGATACGTCGAATAGCCGTATGGACTGATCAGCAATGGCACATGATAGTGCTGCGCTGCATCGTCGACTTTAAAAACCACCGTTACCTGTGGATAAAAGCATTGGAGACTCAGCGAGCTAAAGTAAGGCTCGGTCTCGAAGACGAGACGATAAGTGCCATCATTGACCGGTTGTGAAACCAGAAAAAAGGGTTTCACTCGTCCATCAACATCCGTCCACGCATGACTCAGTTCGGTCCAGGTCTCATCGGTGTTCTGAACTTCCAGACAAACCGCCACTCCGTTTGCCGGTGCGCCGCGCGAGGTGTCGAGAATATGAGTGGAGATGGTACTCATACAAGAGATCTTAGTGCTATGTACTTGGAACCTGGAGCTTGGCTTCGAACGTGAAGCAGTATCCGATCAAATGAGACATTTGCAAAGATCAAAATAGGCTGTTCTACCAGGTATGTGGTTTTCTAAACGTTCCGTGTCTATCGGTTAGCTCGTCCGGAAATTGACTCGCCATCAAAACCCCGCGGCGGATCAGTTTTACGAAGTCGACATTTGGAGTAAGCGCAAAGCTCAACTTCTTCCCAGGATTCAGCAAGCCGACTGTTAGACCAAGATCTTGTCTCACAAGTCTAATTGGTTCCAACAGATCAGAATCTTTAGAGATCACCACCGCACAATCGAAGTCCCCCAAGCAAGCGTCATACAGTAAATGCGTTGCCAGATTAACGTCCGAACCCTTTTCTTCGGTCTTAACGACATCTACATAGGAAGATTGCTTGTCGGGAGGCGCGCCAACCTTAAGCATTCTGACGTGACTCGTTAGAAAGGTCCCACGAATAATCGAAAGATTGGGAAGGGTTTCTAAAGCACGCAGATAAGTTTGCTGGCGAACAGGTTGGTCGCGATCGTGTGGACGTGCGGATAGGTTCGCTGTGAAATATTTGATCTGATTGATTTCGTTGTGTGGCAACAACAGGCTACAGAGTTTAGTTAAATCTAACCATTTACACGGTGTGCCTTTGAGACAACGAAAGTAGAGGTTAAAGCCGTCAACATACACATTTGTTTTCATGATTGTGAGGTAACAGAAGTTGGGTGAGCAACTTCAGGATTGACCGTTAATCTCCTTATGCTATAATGCGTTCAGTTTACCACCCCTAGTGCTTCGGGATTAGGGCGCGAGGCCGCAGCGATGCGGCCTCTGCTATTTTGTACTCTGAACTCCCACAGTTTATTCGATCCACACACTCACGCAAGCATTTTTCGCAGACGTAAATCAGTAATCTTTGCTTGCTCACCGGCCGCAATCGTAATTTCATCTTCTGCGTTGTTATTGATCCTCGTTTTAAGTATCTCGAGCATCTCTTCCGACGATCTACCGGTCGCGCACACGATATAGATGTATCCAAACTTTGCTTCGTACTCAGTATTCAAACGGGCCAATTCACTCAACGTCTGTTCCTGCGCTTGCTCGACGCCGGCTTGCTCCTGACCGGACCATTCCTGCGCTTGCGTCGAAACTTCCGTTGCCGCCTTTCTTTCTCCAATCTTGGGGTGACTGCTAAACGCTTCCAACCAATCGTCTTGCTCGAGGTCCCACCAAAGATCCGCAGCTTTGAGATACAACTCCTCGACTGACAGGTAAGGTCGATTGGTGATCATTCGCTGCACCCAGTGTTGGGAGCCACAGCATTTCAAAAACTCCGACTCCGCTTCGGCCGGCGAAAGCGTATTTAGTTGATCGAGTCTCGTCGTCATAATCAATCAGCTAAGCTTCCGTACACTCGCAGGCGGCTCACGCCACCATCAGGAAAAATATTAAACCTGAGATGCGAAACTATTCCTCCATCTAAAAGTTCCTGATCGAAATAGTGACGCGTATGTGCCTGTAGTTTTGTGCGGGACAAAATGTTGATCCACGGGACTGACAAATCAGTCAGGCTGTCGGCGGTCAATCCCTCCGCGTTGCAGCCTTCTAAAGAACAACTTTCAGGAAAATTTCCTTTGAAGTGCGACGTGTCGATTTCGAGATGATGAACGCGTCCCGGCGCGCCCAGTTTGATGATGGACCAATCGTGGCCTGGACCACGCCGTCGTTTTGTTTCCCACCCATCACTCATATTCGCGGCCCGGCCCGGCATGATTAAGTTATGACGGTGACCGAAAAACATGTCGCTACACGACAATACGAGGCCCCCATTTTCGACTGCAGCAAGATCGAGAAACCCACCAACACGTCTAATCTTTTCCCAATCAGGCGCGACTTCACCATAAACTCTTAAACGCGCAACGCCGCCGTCGGGATAGATCTTGAAGCGAAGATGAGTGACTCGTTGGTTGTAATCAATCGGAAACTGGTTTTGTGAATCACCTGCCAACAGCATCTGCGGGAGAATCGAAACCCAGTTGACTGACTCATCCGTTAGTTCCGATTCTGTAGGAAGTCCATTGAAAGTAGCAGCTTCGAGGGAACAATGTTCGGGATAATTGCCGCGAAAGAAACTGGTGTCCACTACCACGCCGCGAATAATTCCCGGTAGACCAAGCCGGAGAATGCACCAATCGAATCCGGGCGTGCGCCGGCGCCGGCTTTCCCAACCATCCATCCACTTGCCGCGATCGGTATATTTGTCGTCAATAAAAATCGGCGCCGACGCTTTAACCAGATTTTCCTTTTCGGCAAAAAAATCGTCGTTTGTAATGAGTGCCGCGCCGCCCAGGCGCTCCGAAACAAGATCGATCAGTTCTGTAAAATCAGCCATAGAGACTCCTCAGAATTGCGGGGTTGCGGAAATGCGAAATTGAAGCCGCGTAATCCTGCGTTTTGTCTGAAATTCCGCAATCCCGCAATTTAAACCCACCACTGCAGAATGAACTCTCCGCCGGCTGGCCCATGTACAAAGCCTTCATCATAGATCTTTCGACCGCGGAGAAACGTTCTGTGCACGACACCCTTCAAAGTTTCACCATTGTAGGGACTAATTTTATGACGATGTTCCAACGTCGAGGCGTCAACTTCAAATTCCTGTTCCGGCGCCCAAATGATCAAGTCAGCGTCGCAGCCAACTGCGATTGAGCCTTTTCGAGTTTGCAGGCGAACCTGGGACGCTGGTCCACTACAAAGCCAACGCGACAGATCTGATAACGAGTAACCGCGCCGTTGAGCTTCGGTCCAAATTACAGGTAAACGCAATTGTAGCGAAGCAATTCCACCCCACGCGCCTAAGAAATCTCCAGTCTCGGAGTGTTTCATGCTGCCGGGACATGGAGAATGATCTGACACAACGATTCCGATTGTTCCGTCAGCCAGTGCATTCCAAAGTTCGTCGCGGTTTCGACGTTCGCGAATTGGTGGACAACATTTGAACTCGGTAGCGCCGGCGGGAATTTGTTCCGCTGCAAAATGTAAATAGTGAGGACAAGTTTCAGCAGAGATCCTGACGCCACTTGCTTGTGCTTCACGCAGCATTGGCAACGCTTCTGCAGACGAGAGGTGAACAATGTGAACACGCGTGCCAAACTCTCGGCTCAAGCGAATCATTAATTCGATAGCGTCGTTCTCAGCCTGACAAGGTCGCGATTCAAGAAACGTAGCATAGTCACTTGAAGCCGTTTCCGCTGGAGTGGCCCTGTCGATTGGTTCAGGTAATTCTGCATGAACGATGAGTAGTGAATCGAGACGCGTCAGTTCGGGCATTGCGATTCTCAAATCCGCTTCAGTAACGTGCGGAAATTCATCAACTCCCGAGGGAACGAGAAAACATTTGAACCCGACGACTCCGGCTGCTTTCATGCCGGCAAGTTCTGAAGTATTACCAGGAACTACTCCTCCCCAGAAACCAACATCAACTGTGCATTTGTCCCTGGCGGCGTTCAGTTTTGCTTTGAAATTTTCTACTGAAGTCGTAGCGGGAATGGAGTTGAGTGGCATATCGACTAAGGTTGTTACCCCGCCCGCAGCCGCAGCTTTAGTCGCCGTTTCAAAACCTTCCCATTCCGTGCGTCCCGGTTCATTGATGTGAACGTGAGTGTCGACCAAACCTGCCATCACGATCGAGTCATCGCCGGCTTCGATTATTTCACTGTCGAAGGCGTCATCAAACTCACCGATACGTTCAATCAAACCGTTGCGAACATAAATGGACGCGGGGCCGACGCGTTCAGGTAAGACGACGCGCCGGCCCCGTATGATCAGATCCGAGTTGGACATTTAAAGACCTAAAAGACTGGAGGTGGCGGTGGCAAGTCCGGAGCACGTTCGCCGCGTATTCCGAACACTTGTTCATACGCTAACGCGCTTGCGCCGATCGTGATGGGAATGACCAAAATAAATCCGATATAGCAGAGAAGCATGCCTACCATTCCCAAAAGGCCACTCAATAAATTCAAACCAAGTAGTCGCCAGAAATTTGCAAACGCGGCTCGGAAGCTGACTTTAACTGCTTCAAGCCCTTGCAGGTTTCGATCGACAATCAACGGATAAGCAAACGTGAATCCGATGGAGATCAACGTGATGATCAGCATTAGCGCAGTGAAGAAAATGATGAAGACAAACATCATCCCAAGACCGGCGACCGGTCCGCCGTTGTCTCCTGCCGCTGATGCAGTAACCATTGTTGCGATCATGCCCACGTAAAGGAAGACATACATAAAAATCACGATCGCCATGATTGGCACCACGTGCAAAATGGCCGCAACGACGCTTTGGCCAAAATAGTCGAACCCTTTAAATAAGGTACCGAATTCGATGGGCAAACCCTGTCGTTTGCGAAAGAAGGTCAGGTACATTCCGCACATCATTGGGCCCATTAGAATTCCGAGTGGTACTGCCGAACCAACCATCATTCCGATGATGCAGATACCGACGAACAGCCAGTATTGGTCCTTGATAAGTTCCCACGAAGCTTTGAGGCATTCGATCGGTTCAACGGCGTTCCGTCGATAATCAACAGGTGGATAGCTTGTCATTGAGTTTCCTCTACCACGAATATTTGGCTAATTACTTTGCAGCTTTTCTAAGAAATCTACCAGCAAATTGTTTGCGACGCGCAATCGATAAGATGAAGTTGAACGAATGTCATCGATCGGTTTGATTTCATTCATCAAGCTTTCGCGGGCGAGTTTTGATGTCGCTTCGTTTAACGATTGTCCTCGCAACGCTGCTTCAGTTTGCGTGCAGCGAATAACAATGGGCGCAACGCTGCCAAAAGCTATGCGAATGTCGTCAATAGTTTCGCCTTGTCTTCTACCGAGTGCAGCCAGGCAAACTTTGGAAATTGCTTGTGCCTTTCGCGTGCCGACTTTGCGATAGTAATGATAATTGTTTGCGGCGCTTCTTGGTAAACGAATTTGCGTTAATAGCTCACCGGGTTCAATGAGCATCTGCTTATATCCGGTGTGAAAGCCGTGGTAAGGAAGCCAGCGAGAACCATTGATCGAGGTCAATTCAATTTCTGCGTCGTAAGCAAGCAAGGCAGGTGGTGAATCAGCGGCGGGTGAAGCATTAACGATATTGCCGCCGAGCGTTCCGCGGTTCTGGATTGCCAATCCACCCGTTTCACCGGCGGCCTGACAAAGCATGGGAAACTCTGCGCGCAATACAGAATGCGATTGAACGTCGGTGTAAGTAGTGAGCGCGCCAAGTGCGACGTAGTCGTCAGTAACTGTTATGTTTCGTAGTTCGTCGAGTTGCCAGATGTTGAGGTAGTTGCGATGACGAAGATTGCCCGACTCGAGTAAGACCATTAAATCCGTGCCACCCGCAAACGGTTTCCACACTTCGGGTTCATTCGACAGAAGCGCAAGAGCTTCAGCGAGTGACTTCGGAGTGGTGAGTTGATAAGCCGGTACGTTTCCCCGCATAGACAAAAACTACTTCTGACAAGCTTTCACGACTGATTCAAAAATTTTCATATAGCCGGTACAACGACAGAGATTGCCCGCGAGACCAGTGCGAATATCCTGCTCGGTTGGTTCGGAATTACGCGAAAGCAGATCTACTGCAGCCAGTACCATTCCCGGCGTGCAGATGCCGCATTGCGCTCCACCATGGTCTATGAATGCTTGTTGGACCTTGTGAAGTTGATCTTCGTGGGCGACGCCTTCGATCGTTGTAATGTTTGCGCCGTTGGTTTGGGCAATGGGTACTAAGCAACTATTAACGATGCGACCGTTGAGAATAACGGTGCAGGCCCCACACTCACCTTCACCACAACCTTCCTTCGTCCCGGTGAGTTTCAAGTCTTCACGAAGCACGTCGAGCAGTCGCGCCATGGGAAATGACTCGACCGTTTTAGGTTGACCGTTAATGTTGAAACTGAAGCAGGATTTCCCGTGCATTAAGAGTTGATGTAGTGCTCAAGATTACAAACGACCACGCGTTATCATCAATAACACTTTGAGATTTTACAAATTTAAATTTGAGATCTAATGGTTAAATTGTGACTTGCAAAAACACGATCACAAGCATAGCATGCCGACATGCTTGATTGGACTAAATGCTCTGAGGTTGAACGGACAGAAGGGACGGTCAGCGGCGCCTGGGTTTTTCGTGGTACCCGGATTCCGGTGAAAGCTCTTTTCGAAAACCTCAAGGCGGGGGCTTCAGTTGAACAGTTTGTAAAGTGGTTTCCCGGAGTCACAATCGAGCAGGTTAAAGACGTCCTCACCTTTGCTAATCAAGAGACTTTGACTGAAGCCTAAGAGCTTCGCCTCACAATTCATGAACATCTTATTTGATCAGGGTACGCCTGTTCCCTTACGCGCGTATTTAAGAGGCCATCTCGTATCAACAGCCTTTGAAAAAGGCTGGGCAACGCTCAAAAATGGAGAACTGCTCGCCGCCGCGGAAAACAATTTCGACCTATTTATTACTACCGATAAACAACTGAAGTATCAACAGAGGCTCGTGGGAAGGAAAATGGCCATTCTCGTCCTTCCCTCAACGAGTTGGCCTTCGCTGCAAGCACTGGCCGGTAGAATTCAACTCGTAGTTGAGAACATAGCGGCAGGTGAATACATAGAACTCAGCTTTGACTGAGTGTCTCCATCAACTGCTCCGGCATCAGCGGCACGTTATTAAAACTCACCCCAATCGCATTCTCAATCGCATTTAAAATCGCTGGCGCCGCGCCGTCCATTGGCAGCTCACCAATACCTTTCGCACCGCCTGGTCCATACGCGTATGGGTTCTCTTCAAAGAAGACCCGAATTGGCGGAATATCTGCAGGCGTCGGAATAATGTAATTGGTCATCTGATTGTTAGCCATGCGGCCGTTTTTCCAAACGACATTTTCAAACAAGGTGAACCCGATCGCCTGCGCCACGCCTCCTTCGATCTGTCCCGCAGCTAATACCGGATTAATAACGCGACCCACTTCCTGCAACGCGACAAAGTCTTCAACACGTGCTTCGTACGTCAACTCATCAAACAAAACCTCCGCAACGTAAATGGCCCACGCAAACGCGCCATACGCATCACCCTGATACTTTTCGTCGTCCCAATAAACATTTGGCGGCGGTTGATAAGTTGCCGAAGTCTTGAGTGGCCCAAAGCTGGCTATATATTCTGCGCAGCTCCTGATCCATTCTTCCTGGTTGTAAGCCCCACTGAGAAGTCCACTACCAATCAAAGTTTGCTTCAAACCGAGCACAGCCGATTCAACTAACTTACCCACAACCATCGATGTTCGCGACGCTACCGTTGGACCACTATTGGGAACTTTGTTCGTGTCCGGCTGGACGATTTCAATCAAGTCGAACTCGATGCCGAGTGTCTCCGAAGCTATCTGCGAAAAAATCGTGTTCGTGCCCTGGCCAATTTCAGTGCTCGCTGCTAACACCTGAACAACTCCGTCAGCAGTTGCCTCCGCTCCGACTACCGATTGCAGGTAAACTTCACCCGAACCGGTAAACCCGGCGCCATGCATGAACGACGCAAAACCAATCCCGCGTTTTATTTTCGTGTCTTTGTTGGTGCGACTAAACTCTGTTTGCTTTCGATGGTAATCGCTCAACTCCAATGCGCGACTTAGCAAGCCATCCAAATCGATGCGCTCACGAATAGTTTGACTGGTAGCAGTCGTTTCACCTTCATGAATGAAGTTGCGACGGCGAAATTCTTCAGGCGTCAATCCTAATGCGGCGGCGACTTTGTCCATGTGACGTTCGAGCGCAAAAATACTTTGCGGCGCACCGAATCCGCGAAACGCGCCGTGTGGTGGAACGTTGGTCGCGACGGCCTTGCTTTTGATTCGCACGTTGGGACAAACATAGGGACCCGCTGCGTGGATCGTGCCGCGTGAAAGAACCACCGGCGACAAGGTGCAATACGCGCCGCCATCAACAACAAAATCTACTTCGATCGCCACCAGTTTGCCGTCTTTTGTTACGCCGGTTTTGTGTTTGGTCCATGATGGATGGCGCTTCGTAGTCGCGACCATGTCTTCCGCGCGATCGTAGATCATCTTTACTGGCTTGCCCGCTTTCAACGAAAGCAACGCTGCATGACCAGTAATCAACGAAGGATATTCTTCTTTGCCGCCGAAGCCGCCGCCCGTCTCGGTTTGAATAACGCGTATCTGATGTTCGGGAAGATCGAATAACTTGATCAGTGCTTTGTGAACGTAGTAAGGGCACTGCATCGAGCCCCAAACCGTGACGCCTTCACCAGGTTTTGCGATTGCGATAGCGCCATTGTTCTCAATGTATAGTTGTTCCTGGGCGCCCGTTTCATATTCACCTTCGATGATCAGATACGCGTTGGACCAGGCGTCATCGATATTTCCTTTATCGACGAGAAACTTCTTAAAGACATTGTCTTCGCCCCAGATGATCTCTTTCTTCTCGAGCGAATCTCTTAACGAAAAGATCGCGGGAAGTTCATCGACTTCGATTTTTACCTGCCTTCTTGCTTCTTCGAGCAGATACCGATCCGGATGGGCCAACAATAAAACTGGTTCTTCGGGATGGTTAACTACTCCATCAGCGAGGTAAGGCTGATCGTTTAGCAGCAGAGCTACGTAATTCGCGCCGGGTATGTCTTTGGCGGTCACGATCACAAACTCTTCCCATGGAATCTCACCACCAAAAATAATGTTGGTGATTTTGCCGCGCGGTACCGGACTGCGCACAGTCACTCCATGAAGCATGTCGGGAAAACTCAGATCGTCGATATACAGCGCCTGGCCGGTAACTTTCTTTCGGCCCTCTTTGCGAGGAATAGATTTGCCTAACGGATGATTCGCCATAAACAGTTCAAACTACGGTTTTGCAATTACTAACGGGTTCGCTTCCATTTCTCTTCGATAAAAGACGCGGGGTCTTTGTACACTTCGCTTTTGCGGATCGGCAATACTGTTCTCACCTTCGGTAAAAGCGATGGCCAGCCCGAGTCCTCTTCCTTCGTTCATTTTTTGTGCTTGCATCTCCGGCACGCGTTCGGTTGCGAAGTCGAGCCATTCACGAGCGATCAGCACTCCATCTTTCGGCTCTTTGTCGGCAGCCGGCGTTTTCAATCCTTCTTCGATGAGCGCATACGTTAACAAGCCATGACCGAGTTGCGCCGCTTCGAGTGCGGCCTGAAAACTTTGGGCAGCCGTTAAAATATACATGCCCTTCTCATAAGCGAGTTGGGCCAGTCCTTTAGAGTTCATTGGACCACGACGCTTTTCTTCAGCCTCTAAAGCCTGGCCGGAATTGCAGGCATCAATGATCAGCAACAAGTGGCCGGCGTCGAGTCCTTCGACCGCATCTTCAAGTTCTAAGTCTGAGATGCTGTGGGCCAGGATCGTTTTTAGTCCCTGCTCGTTCAGTTCGGTTCGTTCGCCTTTGTAACCCAGGTCGTGCGGGATCAAATAGAAGCGAGCCGCCTGGGCTGTTCCGTGTCCGGCATAGTAGATGACCACGGTGTCTTCAGGTTCGACGCGTTTTATATTGTCCACCGGCGAAGCTTTCAGACTCGGTGGCCCGGAAGCGTCTCCACTCAGTCGCTTCAGCACAGCCAGAATATTTGCCTTGGTAGCGTTTTCATTGAGGAGTGAAATAATTTCAACTCGTTCGAACTCGCCAATCTGTGTTTGCCGCACACGCATCTCGTCGCCAAAACTTTGCGCATCAGCGACTGCATACTTCAGATTGTATTCTTTGTTCTCATATTCATTGACGCCGACTGCGATTATATAAGCGACGCCTTTGCGTTTTAGATTCGCCGCTCCGTCAAAGACCAACGGCGCGTCTTTACTCTTAACGTTGTCGCGGTTGAAAGCATAAGCGACGAGACGATTTGGACCAGCAGTGACTGTAATCTCCTGTTCAAGAGAAACACTTGATTGACCATTCAACACATCACCATGCCAAACCTTGACGAGTGAACCATTGCGGAAGAGTCGAACGTCGCGCGCCCCCGTTCCCCTGGGATTGTCTTTATCCGGTGGCGCGTCGGCAATGTCGATCTTTACTTTAACCGTTCGTGCAGTGACTCCGGTGGCGGGAACGTCACCCGGCAGTGACAACTTAACAATAGGTTGGCGTCGATCTTTTTTCGAAATATCGAGCGCCACGTGGGGACGTTTGCCGGCAAAGATATCGGACAAGAGACCGGGATAGTAATACTCGTTGAAGAACCATTCGATCGGGGCGACATTGAAAGTTTCCTGATTGTAACGCCATAGAATTTGGTTCCAGGTCACTGGCGTACCGTCGAAAAGTCCCTGTGGCGTGACGGCGAGCCACTCGCCACCGTCGTCGAGTGAAATCAAAGTCAACAGTTGCTCGCCGGTATTTGTGTCCCAGAGAAACGTTGCTCCGTCCTCGGCCGCACTCGCTAGCAGGCGATTATCAGGACTGAAATCCATCGACTCGATTTGCGCAGAATGCCCGCTCAGGGTTTTCAATTCTCGTTGACTCGCCACGTCCCAAATCTTGATCGTGTTGTCATTGCTGCTGGTGGCGAGCAGTTTTCCGTCATGACTGAAAGCAACTTTGGTAATTGCTTTACCGTGGCCTTTAAGGATGGCGATCTCCTGACCGGTTATGACGTCCCAAAGTTTTGCCTGACCAATTGTTTCAACTTTTAGATCACGCATTAGTTCCGCGGTGTCTGGCGGCGCCTTCTGGTTCTTTTGACGTTTCTGATTTGTGGCGCCTCCGATCATCGCGCCGACGTCCATGTTCGACTTTGCGTCGTAACCGCCGGTGACGAGTGTGCGCCCGTCGGGACTGAAGGTGACTGACGTAATTTTGCGTCCAACCGTCCCCGCCGCCAGGCCACCGATCATGTTGGTCATCATATCGCCCATCATCGATTGAATGTCGGCCATGTTAGGCATCTTTGCTCGGCCGCCACTTTGCTGCGCCTTGATGAGGTCGTTCATCGTCTTCATCGGCGCGGGCGAGAAATCACGCAGCTTGCTTCCCGATTGCACGTCCCAAAGAACGATCGCACCCGTGCTTCCAATCGTAGCGAGGGATTTGCCGTCTTTACTGAATGCAAACTCGGCAAGCGGTTCTTCAGCGCTGATCGAGCGGAGTTCACTTTCCGACTTCATGTCCCAAATTTTCACGCTGCTACCACGCGCTAATGAACCACCGGAAACTGGAGCGTCGGTGTTTGGTCCATATCGAATGGCCAGCAATGATCCGTCGTCACTAAAAATTGCCCGTTCGGCAATGCCTGGATCACCGGAAGGATTTAGCGCAAACAACTCACGTCCATTCGCAGCTTCGATAATGGTCACGACGCCGTTGTTAGGTTTGATAACTGCTAACTGGCGACCGTCTGGACTTGGAATCGGATACGTTTTGTCTCTTGGCGAAGACGAAACACGGAGACCGCGACCTGTTCTCAGGTCCCAGCGCGTTCGACCGCCAGTCGCGAGTTGGCTTCCGTCCGCGCTAAAGGCGACGTTGTAAGCCATGTTTGTGCGACCATTAAGTTTCGAGAGCGGCTTACCTGTCTCGGTGTCCCAAATGATTGTTTCAGTATCAAATCCACCGGTCGCGATTCTTTTTCCATCGTCACTGAATGCCGCAAACGCACCGGTCGTTGCTTTGAAAGCGCCGCTCGTCGGAAGTCTCAGCGTGGGCAATTCGCGAAACGTACCGACTTCCCAGATCCTAATGTTGTAGTTGTCTGACAAATACAGCAGACGACCGTCGCGACTAAATTTAATCGGAGAGAATTCGTTAGTTGCAGTAGCGAGTTCTTTTGAATTCTTACTAGTCAGATCCCAAAACTTGAATCGCTTGTCGTCCATTGCCGCGACTAAAAGATGACCGTCAGGCCAGAACGAGATCTGGACGTTATAGAGACTATCACCGGGTAATTTTATTCGCTTCGCATCACGACCAGTGGCAAGATCGATGAACCTGATCTCGCTGTCCGGATCGGTGGAGATCATCGCGAGTTGTTTGCCGTCAGGAGTGAGAGTAACGCCACTATCAGAACCACCGAAGCCGGATAATGAGTCAGCCGACATCTGGACCTTGAGCAACTCGCTGCCGCTGTTGATGTCCCACACTCGAAGCGCGTCGCTAAGCGTGACCAGGCGATTGTCAGGTGTGAACGCCATGAAGTACACACCAATCGAAGCCATCATAGTTCCCTGCGTGCCGCTAAGAGTTTGAAGTTCGCGTCCACTCGCGATTTCCCAAACTTTGACCGAGTTGTCTCCACCCGCTGCGGCGACAAAACGATTGTCTGGACTAAAAGCAACTACTGCTGCGATGGTTATTGCGCTTGATGATCCTGAAGTCAGCTCTCTTAATTTACGACTCGTTGCCGTTTCCCATAGCTTGATCGAGCTACTGTGAAAAGTTCCCGTGGCGAGAAGTTTTCCATCCGGACTAAATAACAATCGAGTAGCGCCAAATAGATCGTTGTAGCCTGTTTGCAAAACTAATTCGGGCTTCGCTTCTTTCGACTGTTGGTCCGTTTGACTGGATGAGTTGGAACTCGTGCTTTGCACACCAAGCCCGCGCTTATCGTTTGGTGACGGAGAGGCGTTGGGTGTTTGGGCCCACGTGGCAGTCGTGGAAACCAGCAAGAACAAGACTATTAGGCAAACTTTCATAAAGCACCTTGCGAAAGAATGGGCTTGAATGAGTCGGCAGTCTATGACAGGAAGTTGAGCAAGTCTAGGAAGTTGTAGGAGGTGTTGAGCTGACAATGGTCCTCGTTTCGGCTTCGCCGCCTGTTGGGAGGAATGGCTGTGCCTTTCCGTTACGTGGCCACAGTCTTTTGGGCTATGCCCTCTTTCGATCTGAAGAAGGGCGTAGCCCAGGGCAAGGGATGCGTTAACGGAAAGGCACAGCCATTCCTCACAACTGGCGGCGAAGCCGAAACGAGGAGAAGGGGTTGCGCCAATACTATTTTTCAAGCACCAAAACGAAAACAGTGATGAGTAAACTTCTCACTCATCACTGTTCCATCAGCCTGGCCAGGAGTTCCCCAACTTCTGCCAGCCGAAACTTTGCTGCCTTTATTTACTGCGCGTTCACTGCTACCAGGTCGACATTCTTAGCTGCCTTGCCGAGTTGGCGTCGCAGGTTTTTCTCACTACTCGAATTTGGCGTCCCAAACCCGGTTGATTCACTGGCCATCCAGATCTGGGCCAGGAAGTATTGCGAGCCGTAGTGACGGAAAGTTAGCCTCGCGGTTGACTTGGCCCACCCTTCAACATCGGTCGTTCTGATCAAGATAGTTGACTTGCCGTCGACACTTGCGAATTGCAAGACGCTGTTAGCGGAAGCCGGATTAATAACGCGCACGTTGTAATCGCCCGCCGGCAACTCCGTGTTGCCAACATTAAATGCAAAGGGAACACTAACTTTGAGTTCTTGTCGGTTACGCGACTGCGCATTTGCGCTCACGCCTAAAACGCTGATGAGGATTGCAGTTGCGATGTGTAGGTAGAAATTCTTAGTCATTGTCGGACCTCTTTCTTAGTTTCAAATGTTTGCGGTCGAAGCTCACTCTCTCTGAGCCAACCGAGGCTGGATTGTTTCGCTTTGCGCTTCGTCCGTCTTTGCCTCTCACTTAATAACGCGGAGGTTTGCGCCGGATTCCCTCACGTCCCAGAAAATTTTTGTTGTAGAATTCCGCTCATTACCTGCCGAACGTTGTTCGCAAACCGCCGGAGCACTGCAAAATGTCGACTCCTGAAGGAGTAACGCAGCTTTTAGTCGATTGGAGTAAAGGAGATCAGGCCGCGCTCGAACGGCTAATGCCTTTGGTCTATAGCGAACTGCGCCGGCTCGCTACCAACTATCTGCGGCGGGAACGCCAGGGCCACACACTGCAACCGACGGCCTTAGTTAATGAGGCTTATTTGAAGCTGGTGGACCAGCGAAACGCCAAATGGCAGAACCGGGCCCAGTTTTTTGGCATTTCGGCCCAGTTAATGAGACGCATCCTCGTGGACCACGCGCGTCAACATCAGGCGGCCAAACGCGGCGGCACCGAGCAGAAACGAATTTCGATTACCAGTGCGGAAGGTTTGGCAAAGCAGTCTGACGTGGATTTACTGGCGCTAAACGAGGCGTTGGATGACCTTACGAAGTTGGATCCGCAACAAGGCCGGATTGTCGAACTAAAGTTTTTTGGTGGTCTATCTATAGAGGAGACGGCTGAGGTGCTCGGTATTGGACACGCCACAGTGGAACGCGATTGGAAAATGGCGCGGGCATGGCTACGTCGCCAGCTTGAATAATTCCTGACTGTGAGGGATTTGAATTTCTTTCTCCGCGTTAACAACCAGGAAGATTTCAGATTGCAGATTGCAGATTTCAGATTTCAGATTGCTGCGCTTGTCGGACCCACCCGCTGCCGCGAGGTGGTACTGACTACGCGACCACTGAAGTCGCACTGACTACGCGACCACTGAAGTCGCACTGACTACATAACGCTGCACTTAATCTGCAATCTTAAATCTGCAATCTTCAATAATCATGACTCCCGAACGCTGGCAACAAGTAAAAGCCATTTTTAACTCCGCTTTGGAGTATCTGCCGAAAGACCGCGAGTCGTTCTTAGATCACGCCTGTTCGGGTGATGATGGTCTGCGCCATGAAGTTGAATCCTTAATTGCTTCTCACGAAAAGAGCGGCGAGTTCATAGACGACGCCGCTTATCAACGCGCGACCTGGTTGGCTGATGAAAAGAGTGAGTTAAAAGCCGGTCAGCAGTTTGGCTCCTACCAGGTTCTCGCGTTTATCAGTCGCGGTGGTATGGGCGAGGTTTACCTTGCCCAGGATCAACGTCTCAATCGTAAAGTGGCGCTGAAGATCCTGCCGTCGTCATTTACGAAAGATGTCGACAGGTTGCGTCGCTTCGAACAGGAAGCCCGCTCAGCTTCGGCCCTCAACCATCCCAACATCATTACGATTTATGAGATCCAGCAATTCGGTGTGACCCAAATCATCGCCACGGAATTCGTCGAAGGCGAAACACTGCGCGAACGACTGCGACGTGCGCCGTTGTCACTTTCCGAAGCCCTCAACATTTCAATTCAGGTTGCCGACGCTCTATCAGCAGCTCACAAGGCCGGAATCATCCATCGCGACATCAAGCCGGAAAATGTGATGCTGCGACCTGATGGTTACGTCAAAGTCCTCGACTTTGGTCTGGCAAAACTAAGTGAACAGTTAAGCGCCACGGTTGCTGCCGAAGCGCCGACGATTCAAGTTCGCACTGGTTCAGGAATTGTGATTGGCACCGCCGGCTACATGTCACCGGAACAGGCCCGGGGATTAGCGGTTGACGCGCGATCGGACATCTTCAGTTTGGGCGCCATGATTTACGAAATGGTTGCGCGCAAGAAGCCGTTTGAAGGTGACACGCCGAGCGACACGCTGGCTTCGATCCTGAAAACTGAACCATCTTCGCTGACAGTGCTGATGCCTCGACTTCCCTCGGAATTAAATCGAATCGTTTTGAAGTCGCTGCGAAAAGATCGCGAAGAGAGGTATCAGGTCGTAAAAGATCTCTGGCTCGATCTGAAATCACTGAAGCAGGAATTGGAGTTTCAGGAGAAGCTAGAGCGGTCCGTCGTTCCCGAAGTCGTAACTGACCTACCTTCGCTTGGCGATGCAACTTCAGTTATGCCCGCTGCCCAGATTACGGAACCGCGCAGCGCGATAACGATGATCAGTGAATCACTGAGCATTGAAATTAAGCGTCATAAAGTAAGAACCGCGGCGGTTTTGTTAACGGTATTTACAGTGATCAGTCTGGCGGGTTTTGCGATCTACAAGTATGCAAACAGGCCCCGCGCGGTCGAGCGTTACTGGGACATCAAACTTTCCAGAATTACCAGCTCTGGAGACGTAATCGATGCCACCGTTTCACCCGACGGCAAATACATCGTTTACACAAAGAGCGATCGCAGCACTCAGAGTCTTTTTATTCGTCAGGTAAGCACTGCGAACGATAAGGAGATCGTGCCACCTGCACCCGTTGGCTACTTTGGTATTACGTTTTCTCCCGATGGAGCTGATCTTTATTACGCCATCAAATCAAATCTCGACGCCGGCACGCTCTATCGCGTACCCGTGCTTGGCGGCACGCCGGTTAAAGTCCTCGACAAGATTGACGCTCCAATAAGTTTCGCACCTGACGGACAACATTTTGTCTTAGTTCGTGGTAACTATCCTGGCGTCGGACAGTCGGCGCTGGT
This sequence comes from Pyrinomonadaceae bacterium, assembly GCA_036518995.1. GTDB lineage: Bacteria > Acidobacteriota > Blastocatellia > Pyrinomonadales > Pyrinomonadaceae > PSRF01. Next base: position 32,052 of record DATDMC010000011.1, read on the forward strand.
GATTTCGAACCTCGATGGGACCGAACAACGCGACCTGGCAGTTAAGAATCTCCCGGAACGTTTTAGTCCGATCTTTTTCACTGGTCCGGATTGGTCACCCGACGGCAAACAAATAGTCGCAGCCGTGGCCACGATCGGAGGTGCAAGCAAGGTCACCTCGTTCTCCGTAAACGACGGTAGCGAACACGCGTTGTCTAGTCAGACCTGGATCTTTGCGTCCCGCACCCTGTGGTTGCCTGACATGAGTGGCATCCTGGTAATTGCCGGTGAGGCTCCGCGCGATTCTCAAATCTGGTTCATCGGTTACCCGGACGGGCGCGCGCGTCCGGTTACAAACGATCTCAATGCCTACCGCTCAATCGGTCTAACGGGCGATGGTAAGAAACTCGCGACCGTTCAAGCAGAGGGCCTCGTCAATCTTTACCTGGTGCCGAACGGCGACGCTACGAAAGCTGTTCGACTGCCAACGGGCAATGTTGGTTTCTATTCGTCGGCCGGAAACAACGTAACATGGACGCCCGACGGTCGACTCCTTCTATCTTCAACCGAAGCGGGTGAACAAGACATCTGGTTGATGGATCCTGACGGCAGCAATCGAAAGCAACTGACAGTCGGCAATGGTCAAAATCTCTCGCCCGTTGTTTCGCAGGATGGAAAGTTTGTGGTCTATGCTTCGCTTAAGAACGGAGTGAAGAGTCTCTGGCGAATCAATATCGACGGCAGGAACGCGATCAAGTTGACGAATGGGCTTATTGACTCTTTTCCGGAACTGACTCCGGATGGTAAGTATGTTTATTACACTGCCTTATCGAACGCGAGACCGACTACCTGGAGAGTATCGAGCGACGGCGGCACACCTCAGCAAGTTTCTGATCAACCGGCTCTTGCTCCACGTTTGTCTCCTGATGGAAAGCTCTTGATGTACTTGTTTTCGGAGTCACCCGATCCAGTTGCGCCACCAAATCGTATCGCAGTTGTTCCAGTTGATGGAGGAGGCGAACGAAAAGTGTTTCCGATTTCAGTGAGCGGCACGTCCGGGACCATTGCGCAGTGGGCACGCGATGGGAAGTCGATCGTATTCAATGTTAACAGCAATAACGTGAGCAATTTGTGGAGCCAGCCGATCGACGGCGGCGCTCAAAAGCAGATTACGAACTTTACGGATAGTCTGATTACAGGATTTGCGTGGTCCAATGATGGGACGAAGTTAGCTTGTACGCGTGGAGTCTTACGGCGCGATGCCGTGCTCATTGCGGATGTGAAGTGATACCACCGACTTTATGTCGGTGGAGTTTCAATTTCTCCCTAACAGACGGCGCCCTGCTTCCAGATACCACCGACTTTACGTCGGTGGGAGTTTCAGCTTCTACCTAACCGGAAGCAGGGCGCCCACGGTAGGTGGAAATTGAAACTCCCACCGACGTAAAGTCGGTGGTATCTACCCGGTGTAGGAGCAGTAGTTTAGGTAGAAATTGAATTACCACCGACATAAAGTCGGTGGTATCTACACGGTGTAGGAGCAGTAGTTAGGCAGAAATTGAACTACCACCGACATAAAGTCGGTGGTATCTGTCAGGTGTAGTAACAGTAGTTTAGGTAGAGTTGAAACTCCCACCGACATAAAGTCGGTGGTATCTACACGGTCTAGGAGCAGTAGTTTAGGTAAAAGTTGAAACTACCACCGACATAAAGTCGGTGGTATCACCGCATCCATTTATCGCGGTTGTAATAATCAGGTGTGCGATCAGGATAGCGCTCTTTGAAGTCTTTGTACTTCGCAAACAGGCTTTGATACCGGCGATCAGATGACACAAGGTTTTTGTGAGGCATGGTCCGGAGATGATCTTCGATTCTGGACATCTTTCGCGGCGAGAAGCGCCAATCGTAGTTTCCCAGTTCATTCAAATTCGTCACTCCATAACCCTTAATCCGTCCAGTCAAATCAACATACGGTTCGAAGTAACTCCAAACGAGGTCTCGAACCGATCTAAAAACAGGTTTACGACCGTGTAGTCCCAGATCCCGTGAACGCGCGATCGATCCCCAAAGTCCATTTAACTTAAATACAAAAAGCACGTGATCCAGCAGATCCTGCGATTCGAGATCCAACAACAATGGCGGGAAGCCGTGTTGCTCAAGAACCACGGCCGCTGAGACTGCCGCTTCCAGGCAGTGGACTTCGTTGTGTCGTAAAACTTCCCGGAACGAACGCAACGTGCCGCCCTGTTTTTCCCAGTTGTAAGGCAGGCGGGTCAGAAATCTTTGCACCTTAAGCGGAGTGTTGAGCTTTTGGATTAAAGTCCATTCCTGCGGAGTAAATTTGTACTTTTCAGGCTTCATCAAGCTGCTTTCTCAATCTCAGGCGCGCGACAAAAACCCTACCCGGACTTGCTGAATGACCCTACAAAATGTCAGACTTACCGAATCCAACAAATAAATTCTGATGTTGGCAATCATTACTTCTTTTTACAAGTGAGACAGCTTTAAGCATGAATAAGCAGGCAGCCGCTCCACAGAAGACCCGCGCTGAACAAGAAACCGAAAATGAAGCAAAACGTTTGATCGCGCAAGTCGACGCGGCTTTGGCAGTGGTGGTCATGCGTTCATCAGACGAAGAGGATTCACTTGATTCAGCCGGCGATCGGATTGAGCGTGCCGCGCGCGATCTTGTCGCTGCCCTCCGCGAATTAGCGCACGAACGAAGAGCTGCGCAGCACGAATCTTAACCTGCAACGTTATTAGAGTTTAGAACTCAACCGCTTTAAAACTGGAGACAATCTATGGCTTCCATCCATGCAGAACGAGAAACGGAACATCTGGGCCACAAGAACACCGCGTATGAACTGGATAATTACGGCATCAGAGAGCCGGCTCGCGTCTACTGGAACCTGAACACTGCTGAGCTCTACGAAGAAGTTGCCCGGCGCAATGAAGGCGTCCTTTCAGATCATGGAGCTTTGATTGTCGATACTGGTGAACACACGGGTCGCGCCGCAAAAGACAAAGCGATCGTTCGTGAGTCAGGCAGTGAAGATAAAGTTTTCTGGGGCGACGTCAATAAAGACTTTTCCCAGGAAAAATTCAACGCTCTCAAAGAGCGAATGATGGCCCATGCAAAAGGCCGCGACTTGTTCGTGCAGGATGTGTTCGTGGGCGCCAATGCGAACTATCGTTTACCGGTCCGCGTCATTAATGAACTGGCCTGGCACTCACTCTTTGCGCGCACCATGTTTATCAGTAACGCGCAGAATGGAGAGCCGCACCAGCCCGAGTTTACGATCATTAACTTTCCAAGTTTTCAGGCGGACCCGCAACGCGATGGCACGCGCTCACCCACGTTCATCCTGATGGATTTCAGTCAACGTTTGGTCCTCATTGGCGGAACGTTCTACGCCGGCGAGACGAAGAAGAGTGGCTTCACGTTGATGAACTATCTGTTGCCGCAAAAGGGCGTGATGAGTATGCACTGCTCAGCTAACGTAGGCGCGGATGGTGATGTGGCGATCTTTTTTGGCTTGTCAGGAACTGGCAAGACTACGCTTTCGGCCGATCCCGAACGACGGTTGATTGGCGATGACGAACACGGTTGGTCTGATGATGGCGTCTTCAATTTCGAAGGCGGTTGTTATGCGAAAGTCATCAAACTGTCCGCCGAAGCCGAGCCGGACATCTATCGCACGACGGAGATGTTTGGAACGATTCTCGAAAACGTCGTTTACGATTCGAACACTCGCGTGATCGATCTCGATGATGCACAGAAGACAGAAAATACTCGTGCTTCATATCCGTTGACGAGTATCAACAACATCGTGCCGGAAGGACACGCCGGCAATCCGCGAAACATCATCATGTTGACGGCAGATGCTTTTGGTGTGTTGCCGCCAGTTTCGCGTCTAACCCCGGAACAGGCGATGTATCACTTCCTCTCTGGCTATACAGCGAAGGTGGCGGGAACGGAACGCGGCGTCAAAGAACCTGAAGCTACGTTCTCAACTTGTTTTGGCGCGCCGTTCATGGTTTTGCATCCCGGTGTTTACGCCGATTTGCTCGGCAAGAAAATCGAGCAACACGATGCGGCATGTTGGTTGATTAACACCGGTTGGAGTGGTGGTCCATACGGCGTGGGCCAACGTATGAAAATCTCGTATACGCGCGCGATGATCCGGGCAATTCTCAATGGTGAATTGGCGGCAGTTGAAACCACGCCGGATCCGATTTTTGGAGTGAATGTTCCGGTGTCATGTCCGGGCGTGCCGGCTGAAGTTCTGCAACCACGAAACACGTGGACCGATAAAGAAGCTTATGATCGCCAGGCGGCTGACTTAGCACAGCGCTTCAATAAGAACTTTGAAAAGTATGAGGCAGGCGTTTCGGAAGCCGTCCGCGCCGTCGCCCCAAAGATATAAATATTTAGGACCGTCGGTTAGGAGCGCAGGCGTCCCCGCCTGCTTTCTTCGCTTAAAAGTACCTTATATGCGAGGCAGGCAGGCGAGGACGCCTGCGCTCCTAAGGGAAGGTCCTATTTAGTTCAGCGAGGTGAGTAGTTTCTGAAAGCGCGGTTCTTCACTCAACGAAACGAACGCGTCATCCGCTTTCAATCTCGTCACATCCTTAAAGCCCAACTCCACCGCATCCTCCAAAAACTGCAGCGCCTGTTTCTTCTGACGCTTCAACGCATAAAGTCGAGCGATCTCATAACGCACGTTCGCATTCTTCGGATCGATCTCTTTGACCAACTCATAATTTGCTAACGCGCTGTCGTAGTCGTTGTTACGCAGACTCGCCTGAGCAGTTTCAAACGACTCGATCGTCAGATGACTCAGCACTCGACGCGCCAAACGACGATCATTCGAATCATTAGGTTGTTCTTTCGTTTTCCTCAAGTCGGCGAGCCTGGCGATTGCCTGAGGTCGAGACATATCAACGCCTTCCAATTCAGGCTGAGATGGTTTCGTCCACAACGCTCTAATCTCAGCCGCCATGCGACCCTGTCGACGATAAAGCTCTTCCTCGGTGCTCGACTCCTTCTTCACTTCGGAGTTCTTACTCAGTTGATCGGACTTTTGAGCAATCGTTTCAACATCAACCAATCCCTGAAAATCGCGTACGATCGAAGCAAACGCGCGACTCGCATCAACCAGTTGTTTGTTCGTCAATAACGTTTCCGCCCGCTCTATGCGAACTTTGAATTGTTCCTGCACGAAGTTTTTATCTGCAAATGTCCCAGCCTTAATCGACTGCAGAGTTAACCACGCGAAAGCGCGATCGATATTTTCTTTCGGGGGCCATTCATGACCACCGCTAAAGGTCTCGAAATCATGAGGAGCAGCAAACTTGCTGAGCTTTTTGTCCAACTGCCACAACTCGCCAAAATTGAAATCATCCACGCCGCTAATCCCAAAATAAGCAAACGGGGTTTTGGGATCAGGTTCGACGTCGGCGGGATAACCGGCCGCACAACCAATCACCCCGGCCATGCAACCACGGCAACGCGCGGCGAAAGTTGATGACAACCGTGAACCGCCCGAGAGACCGGCAGCATAAGTGCGCTTATCGTCGATGCTGAATCGACTATGTGCATCGTTCCAGAAGTTGGTGAAGATGTCCGAAATAGTGGGCCAGTTCAAACCGTTACGAGAATTGTTTGAGCAAACCGTGATGTAGCCATACTTTTCTGATGCTTCAACAAAGCGTTCAAGTGCAGTCTTCCCACGCCCACGCGGATCGAAACAGAAGACCGTGGGCCAGGTTTTGTTCGGCGTGTAATTAGACGGAAGGAAGACGGCGTAGGACTGATCAGGATGTGACTGAATCACGACCTGATCAACGATTTGACCGGTTTGAATTTGAGTTGGGCTGGCAGATTGCGCGAAAAGATTTTTAGAACAGCAGCCGAACGATAAGACAACCAGGAATATGAACAGAGTAATACGTCGAATCACATTCATTGTCTGATCCATTATTAGTGCAGTTGGGAAGAGTGGTTTAACCCCGCTTGTTAAGTTTCAGATTACTTGAATCAAAGTGAGCGGGGTAAACCACGCTTCCCAACTGCGCTAACCTGGCGGCCAATTCAGGTCTCGACCCGCCAACACGTGAACATGTAAATGAAATACAGACTGGCCCGCGCCCGCGCCAGTATTGATCACTGTGCGGTAGCCAGTTTCTCCGTTGCCGACTCTGGCGGCGACGCGCAGCAGGTGTCCAAGCATTGCTTCGTCCTTCTGAGACGCTTCATCCAACGATTCGAGATGCTCGCGCGGCATAACCAGAAGATGCGTCGGAGCTTGTGGATTGATATCGCGTACCACGACGCAATGATTGTCTGTATGGACGAAGTCACCCGGGATTTCACCGCTAATAATTTTGCAGAATAAACAGTTGCCTTCTGACATCTAAGCTCCTTGGTTGACTAAATAGCTTCGGCAGTTGAATGAAGTGGCGCAGTCACTGAAGCTCTGATGCGTTCGATATCGGCGCCGACCGCCCGCAACTTAGCTTCGATTTTTTCATATCCGCGATCAATGTGATAGACGCGATCGATGATCGTCTCACCGCTTGCGATCAGACCTGCAATCACCAGCGACGCTGACGCTCTCAAATCGGAAGCAATCACGCGCGCGCCGGTTAGTGGTGTTGGACCATCAACAACCGCAGTGCGCCCGTCGATCTGAATGTGGGCGCCCATTCGTTGTAGTTCTGAAGCATGCATGAAACGGTTTTCAAACACAGTTTCCTCGATTGCTGAACGCCCACGGGCCTGCGTCATCAGCACCATGTACTGCGCCTGCATGTCAGTCGGAAAATCCGGATAGGGCGCAGTTGAAACGTCACTCGCATTGAGTCCTTTCGGACAACTTACTTCCAACGTCGTCGGGTTTGCTTCGTGAATTTCGACTCCGGCTTCGCGAAGTTTGGCGATTACTGAAGCAAGATGATCAGGTCGACAATCTTTGATTTCCAGTTCGCCTTGCGTGAGCGCCGCGGCCACAAGGAAGGTCCCTGTTTCGATTCGATCGGGAATGATGGTGTGTTCGGCGCCCGTCAAAGCCTCAACGCCTTCGATCGTGATCGTCTCTGTTCCAGCGCCATTCACGCGCGCGCCCATCTTGTTAAGCAGATCAGCCAGGTCGACGACTTCGGGTTCACAGGCAGCATTGTGGAGAACTGTTGTGCCCTGGGCCAAAGTCGCTGCCATCATCAAATTCTCAGTGCCGGTAACTGTGACTTTACTGAAGTTGATCTTAGCTGCGCGTAAGCGACCTGAGCTTGGAGCGCGCGCCACAACGTTGCCGGATTCGAGTTTCACTTCGGCGCCAAACTGTTCAAAACCGGCAAGGTGTAGATCAATCGGGCGCGTACCGATAGCACAGCCACCGGGCAATGAGACTTTTGCTTTACCAAAGCGAGCGAGGAGGGGACCAAGCGCGAGCACTGACGCGCGCATTGTTTTAACGAGCTCGTACGGTGCTTCAAAAACTTCGATATTAGCTGCCGTGATCTTGTGTGTCCGCAGTTCGGGAGTGAGAACAGTTGCGCCAATGTCTTCGAGCAATCGTCGCTGTGTGATGATGTCGCGAACGTAAGGGATGTTATGAAGCGTAACTGTTTCCGGAGTAAGCAATGCCGCCGCCATACAAGGCAACGCCGAATTTTTTGCTCCGCTAATCGAGAGCCGACCGCGCAAGGGGCGACCACCAGAGATTCTGAATTTATCCACGATGCGGAGAGAGTAAGTTAGGCAGGAGCAGTAGGCAAGAGGGGGAAGCAGAAGGCAGGAGCAGTAAGCAGGAGGCCCGTCTCATTCAACCCAAGCTTTAGCTTGGGGTACGCGGTCGGTAATTTCTCATGAACCGTTTTTAACGGTTTGGGTGTAATCGCAAAAGGCACATAAGCAGAAGGCAGGACTCTCGCTTGCGAGTCTGCCTTCTGCCCCTGCCTTCTGCTTACCGCCTTCTGCTTACCGGTTACTCCATCGACGAGGCGCGTTTGATTCTTACGCCACCGTTGGTCGTCATCGCTTTAATAGTTGGACCACCAGAGCCGAGGTTGACGGCCAGCTCTTTCGTGATACGGCCCTGCACTGTCACCGGAAAGTCAACGCTGATATTTCCATTTACAGTCCCGGTCTGCAGGTAAGCCGAATAGTTGTCCGGCACGGACATCGAAACGCCCCCATTTGTCGTGCGCACATCAAGCGTTTCGCCGTCCCAACGATCACCACTCAACTCAACCACAAGTCCACCGTTGGTTGTTGTGCCATGAACGGATCCGCCGCATCTCTTCAGCACTACACCGCCATTCAATGCATTGAAGTCGAGTCGTCCACTCACCTCAGCGATCACGATTCCGCCATTGTGAGTTTCGATTGAGACGTCCTGCCGGCGGGGCACAAACACTTCGTAATTCACTGACCAGTAGTAGTCTTTCTGCTGCTCTGGTCCATTCGCGTAGATCTTGCCGCCACCGGTTTGGATCTGAATTTGTCGGGCGAGCTGTTCCGCTTCACCGGAATTTGGGGCTGCAGTTTGGATCTGGGCGCGGACCAGAATTTGGCCGTTGTCCCATCCCTTCACTGACACGCCGCCATTTTGCTTTCCATCGATCGTAATTTGGCCGCTTGCGTTAATTGTTTGCTCTCTCACTTCACAATTCGATACGAGGCGGTTGCCGTCCCACGTATTCGTATCGCGGCAATTCAATCCCTTGTTTTTGTCCTTTTCTTTGTCCTGTGCCGTCGCGCTAACGATCGCCAACGACAACATCATTGCGATAAACACACTACGTCCTACAAACCTACACATGGTTCGGTCTCCTTCATTCGTCTGGGGTTGTTTAGCTACCTGGCTTTGTGGCTCTGAATGAAGGACACCGCTCGATTCAGGCTTGTGGCAGAAAAATCAGAAGGCGGAAAGCAGAAGGCAGGAGCAGGATAACAAGCGAAAGCTTCTGTCGGAGCGCGCCCGTCCCGGGCGCCCCCGCCACCCACAACCACCTTTATAAGAAACTATTAGTCGTCAGCTTTAATCGCGCTTCACATTCTTCAGCACGACGATTCGTGGGATACCCTGCAGGTCCGGTTTGATGTCGATTAACTCCCAAACATCCGCGTTCACCAACTCACGCACCGCATCACCCTGATCAAATCCAATTTCCAGAAACATAAAACCATCTTTCCGTAGGTGGCGGGGCGCTTCGTCAAGTAATCGACGAATGATTGATAGACCATCCGAACCAGGAGTCAACGCAACCATCGGTTCATGATCTTTCACTTCACGTTGCAAACCCGGAATCACATCGGCTGAAACATAAGGAGGATTCGATACGATCATGTCGAATGTTTCGTCTAGCAGAGAGTCAAAACAATCAGAACGAACCAGCGTTAATCGATCGGCCACGCCTAACGCTTCAGCATTCTGTTTAGCGATTCGCAGAGCCGGATCGGAAATATCGACGCCCACTCCTCTGGTGCTCGGTCGTTCACAAAGCAAAGTAATCGCGATACATCCGGAACCAGTGCCGACATCACAAAATCGCGCATCATCAGTCAACACTTCAAGGGCCGACTCAACCAATAATTCCGTTTCCGGACGGGGAATCAACACCGCAGGTGAAACCCGAAACTCCCGACCATAAAAGTCTTGTCGACCAGTGATGTATTGCAGTGGCTCGCCGGCTGCTCTTCGTTTCACAATCTCACGAAAACGGTGGAAATCTTCTTCAGTTAAAAGATCCTCGGCATGACTGATAAGAAATGTGCGGTCCTTATCGATCACATGAGCGAGCAACGATCCCGCTTCCCGTCGCGCTTCGGGAACATCACCCTTACGCAAAAATTGCGACGCTTCAAGAAGTGCGGTGGCGATGGAAATCTTCATACTTCGGCTTTTGACTTTTCCCGCGTGGACCTATAATGGCGCCGACAACGATAACCCAAACTCGGAGTTGAATCGACCGAACGGTGAGCACTTCGTGAAAGTCGTTTTGGAAGCAAGTGTCAATTGATACTTTCTTTTAGATACCTAGAACGAGACTCGTTCCTCCCGTGAACGTCGAGAACCCCCAAGCATTAGTTTGGGGGTTCTGACGTTAAAAGGGACCGGGTTAAACGATGTTGGCCAAAGGGGATTGCCGTGGGAGCACTTTCAAAAAGCTTGCTGTTATTTACGTTAAACTGGCTCGATGCCCAGTTAACCCTGGTGTGGATTCGAATGAATGTGGCCACCGAAGGTAATGGAATAATGGCCCGCGTTTTGGCGCACGGCGAACTTCCGTTTATCGGCGTGAAGCTTGCCATCGGCGCTTTCGCTGCTTACATACTCTATCGCTGCGCTCATTTGCCTATCGCAAGACGCGGCATGACGCTGGTGCTTTCAGTTTATTTTGCGTTGATGTTAATCCATGCGGCCACCGGCTGTGCAGCGTTGGGCTGGCATGGGCCAGAAAATCTGGTGGCGTACGTCGGTCAACTGCCCCGCGCCTTCGTCAATCTCGTCTCCTAATCGCTACTTGAGAGAAAAGGAAACTCTCGAGTCCTCCCAAGCGAACTAACAATAGTCCAGGTTGGAAAGTCTTGAACTGTGCTCATTGTCCCTTGCAGTTGGACAGTGAACAGTTCTAAATTTGTCGCAAAGACTCAGCCCAAAATCACGGGCACAACGCGTCGTTGCGGCTGATGCATCTTAACAACCGGCACTTTTGCCGACATTTATTGTTAGAGAAGGAAGACGTTCTTATGTACAGACTTTCCGCACGCCAGATCTTAATGATCGCAATCATTTCGGGTTTGTTTGCCGCTGGAGCTGTCGCAGTTTTCGACCGCATTTCAAATCGTTTCCAATCATCACAAGCAGCCTTCTCAGAAAATGCCCCGGCCGGCATTACTGATCCTACTGTCGCCACCGACGAGCAGAACAACATCGAGGTCTATAAAACTTTGAGTCCGGGCGTGGTGTTTATCCACTCCACTTCTTACTCACGCGACTGGTTAGGTTTCGTCGAACCGCAGGAAGGCTCCGGCTCAGGTTCAATCCTGGACCAACAGGGAAACATCCTGACCAACTATCACGTGATCGAAGGCGCCCAAAAACTTTCGGTCAGTATGGGTGGCCAGAAAGATTATCCGGCAACAGTGGTTGGTGGTGACCCTGACACGGACCTGGCCGTAATTCGCTTACTCGAAAAACCGGCTGGTCCATTGACGGTTGTGCCAATGGGCGACTCAGACAAACTCGTAGTCGGCCAGAAAGTTTTGGCGATTGGTAACCCGTTCGGTTTGGATCGTACTTTGACGACTGGCGTGATTAGTGGTTTGCAGCGTCCGATTCGCGCCCGTAACAATCGTTTGATCGAAGGCGCCATTCAAACTGACGCTTCGATCAATCCCGGTAATTCCGGTGGACCATTGCTCGATTCGCGCGGCCGTATGATTGGCATCAACTCGCAAATACTTTCGCCGTCGGGTAGTTCGGCTGGTGTCGGTTTTGCGGTGCCAGTGAGTATTGCCAAGCGCGTCGTTCCGCAACTGGTCGACTCCGGTAAGGTGCGTAGACCAAAGTTGGGAATCAGCACCAGAGATGTTGAAGCTATTCGCAGCCAGGTTGATCTGCCGGTCTCGGACGGCGTGTTGATCGTGCAGGTTGCGCGCGGCAGTGGCGCGGCGAATGCCGGACTACGTGGTCTTCAACAAATGGAAAATGGTGACGTCGAGTTAGGCGACATCATTCTTTCAATCGACAACGACAAGGTCGCCAATTCCGACGACTTGTTCCGCGTGCTCGACAAACATCAGATCGGTCAAACTGTTCAGGTAGAAATCTTACGTGATGGAAAGAAGATGAGTGTTCCAGTTAAGTTAATGGATTCACCGGATTCACGCAGGTAAGTAGGCTCTAACAACTCATGAAAGAGGACGTCTGACTTTGTGCTTTGCAGCTAAACATGGGTTAGTAATGAATAAGTCTTCAAGGGGAACAAACTAAAGGGTCAACGGTTCAAAGCACAAAGTTCGCGTCGTTGGGGAAATGCATCAAACCACCCATTTCTTCAACCTCGGCTATGGCTGGCTCTGCAAACACTGTAGCGCCGAGGAAACTGAGCGACGACAACACGGTCACCATCATCATCATTCGGGTGAACGTACGACCCCAACTCTTGCCCTTGCTAAGTGGAGCGACGAAGGACACCACGGGTTGACCTGTCCGAAGTGCGGCATTGAAGAGCTGCTTAGACGGACGTTCCATTAGCGAAGCGACTCATTAGCAGGTCAGTACCATAACGCGGTGATCTTTCTCTGCGTCTCAGCGTACTCTGCGTCTCTGTGTTGAAATTGACGTTCGCGTAAATGCCTCCCAGTTCAACACAGAGACGCAGAGTACGCTGAGACGCAGAGGATTAAATTCCTATTCAAATTTATCTCGATAATCCTTCAAGCTCCTCGTAATCACCTCACGCGCTTCTTCGCGATCGTAAGCATCAACAATTTCAACCTTCTTAGGCGCGTCGCCGGGAAATTGTTTGTAACTCAGAAAGTAATGTTTGAGCCGATCGATTAGACCTTGCGGAACGTCATTGATGTCTTCGATCCTTCCATAAGCAAGATCCGACTCGAGCACCGCGATAATCTTGTCGTCAGCTTGTTGCCCGTCGATCATTCGCAAACCCCCGATCGGTTTTGCGTTCAGAAAGAAACTTCCGTGAGCAAAAGTCTTTTCTGACAGGACGCAAATGTCCATTGGATCGCCATCGCCTTCAATACCCTCGCGTCCGGTACGTTTTGCACAGAGCGCCGCGACTTCCGGTCCACAGTAAGTCTGTGGAATCAATCCATAAAGCGTGGGACACATCGATGAAAAACGTTGCGGCCGATCCACTTTCAAATGACCGGAAGCTTTATCGAGTTCATACTTCACGGCATCAGTGGGCACAATTTCAATGTATGCGCTCACCAGTTCCGGCACATTTTCACCCGGACTGACTCCATGCCAGGGATGCGATTGAAAGGTCTGTTTAGGCGGATTCATTGAAACTTGTTGCCTCCTTGTATTGGTTACGCAGATGATAGAATGCGTGAGGAAAATTGCGAAATTCGGAGCGCAGGCGTCCCCGCCTGCCGTGCATTTAGCGTTATCCTCGTCCCGAAGCGCGCAGGCGAAGACGCCTGCGGTCCTAAATTCATGGCAGCTAATGTAGACATCACAACCAGATCCGTAGCCGACGCGATTTCGTTGCGTTGGATAATCAGCGCGCGCGACGATCTCGTCTGGTTCATCGGATCGGTCGTAACTAGTTATGCGCTGCTGATCCTGTACGTGAAAGGAATTCTTCCCTTAGTAGTGATGGCGGCCGGTTGGGCCATCTTAATCGACGCGCCGCACGTCTTTGGCACCTTCTCGCGGACCTACTTCGATCGAACCGAACGACAAAATCGCGCCCGGTTATTGTGGAGTTCACTTTTGTTCTTCGCGATTGGACCACTGATGGTCTGGGTCGGAGCTGGCTTGGTCTTCTTTTTTATTGCGGCACTTTGGGCCTACTACCATCTCGTGAAGCAACACTACGGCTTCATGATTCTTTATAAAAAGAAGAACGGTGATCTCGCGAGGATCGACAATCTTCTCGATCGCGTTTTTCTGCTGCTCGCCTTTACCTATCCGTTTGTTGAATTCATCGCCCGCGATCCTGAAGCGATGGCGCGCGTACCCGCTGCTTTGCGCGGTGGCGTGAACGGCTTATCGTTAGTGCTTTTTGTGGCGACAGTATCAGCCGCTGTAGTTTGGTTAGGACGTCAACTGCAACGGGCAGTTACCGGCGAGCCGTTGGACGTGCCGAAATATTTGTTGTTAGCGGCGGCAATTCCGATGCATTGGATAGTTTTGCTAACGCCAATGCCGCATAAACCGATTGCCATCGTCGCGATTCTAACGATCTACCATAACTTCCAGTATCACCGCCTGATCTGGTTTCACAACAAGAAATACAATAACGATGAGGTAGACGCGAAGAAGTATGGTGCAGCGTCGTTGATTAGTCGCAGGCTGATCTATTACGTCGCTTTCGGCATTCTGTTTGGCATCATCTATCAAGGCCCACGTCAACTGCTCGGTTATCTGAGTTTTCAAAATGCAAACGCAGGCGCAACCGGCCAATCATTCATCGTCCAACTCAGCATCTCGTTTCTCTGGGGTTATGCGTTTATTCACTACTACCTCGATTCCAAAATCTGGCGCGTCCGGAGAGATGCGAGTGTGGGCAAAGCGTTGAGGATGTGAAGTAGTCAGGGGTCAGGGGTCAGGAGTCAGTACCACCTCGCGGTAGCGGGTGGGTTGGTAGATGCTAAGCGCGCCCGTATCACAGGTAACCCACCCGCTACCGCGAGGTGGTACTGACTCTGACCTCGTCGCCACTACTAACCCCTGACCTCTGACCCCTGACCCCTGACTACTGACCCCTGACTACTGACCCCTGACCACTATGGCCAACTACCAATTCGTTACCATCTGGAAAGTAAAAGCGTCTCAACAACAAGTTTGGGATTTGATCTTCAATGCCGATCGTTGGCCCACCTGGTGGCGAGGAGTTGAGAAGGTTGAAAAGCTAAAAGATGGTGGTGTCAATCACGTGGGCGCGTTGATGCGTTACACCTGGAAAAGCAAGCTGCCTTATCGCCTCATCTTTGAAATGGAAACTACGCGGGTTGAGCCGATTTCGATCATCGAAGGACGTGCAGTTGGTGAGTTGCAAGGTCAGGGCCGGTGGACGTTGTCGCATGAAGACGGTCTCACTACTGCGCGATACGATTGGAAAGTCGAAACCACCAAAGCATGGATGAACTTGCTTGCTCCGGTCGCGCGGCCGTTCTTTAGTTGGAACCATGACGTGGTGATGGGTTGGGGCGGCGAAGGATTAGCCAAACAATTGGGCGTGCCGCTGCTTGAATCGGTGAATCGCTAAAGAACTCTGATTAGAAAGGAATTGAAAGCTACCGGACATTGGCTTGGCGACCTGTTGTGAGGAATGGCTATGCCTTTCCATTAGGTAGTACTTTTTAATTTATGCTGCGCCTTCTGGTCGTCGGGGAAAGGGCGTTGCCCAGAGGAAACAGCGTCTATGGAAAGGCGGAGCCATTCCTCACAAGAGACGGCAAAGCCGAGCATCTCATCTCTCAGGCATTCCAAAAGCAGTTAGCCCGCGCTGAAATTTGCTAGACCCGCCGCGCTCTCATTCTCAAACAGCGGATTCACATACAAGTCAGACGTTTGTCTACACGCCGGACACTGCAATCGTATTCCCATCAAACGCTGTCCATCGTAGGTGAAGCGTTCACGCTTGGGTGGATGTTCGTAGTTATACAACGGCGTGCCGCAACGACATTGCAGACTTTGAACAAACGCCTCGATTTGCTCAGCGCTCGTCATGCGATACGCAGTTTCTGGTGATGCGCCTGGACGCGCTTGCTGGTCTTTTACAAACTGCGTTCGCCGGCTTCGTTGGGTGCGAGTGCGCACAACCCAAAAGCCAACACCAACCAAGCTCAGTGGTATGAGCACCAGCAGCGCTAGCACAACCAGCGTCGAACCCCGCTTTGGACCACCACCCCGAGAAACGACGGCCATTCGGCCGCGACTCAAATCGTAACCGATAACATTCTGTGCTTCGTCCAGGACCTCAAGATGTCGTTGTAGTTTTGGGACCGGCACTGAATCCGCGAACGTCTTCAGCGAAAATTCCATATTCATCTGCTGACCGCTCTTTGAATAGCTATACTCAAAACGCACCGCATCGTCTGTCAGCACATCACTACTCTCTGGAAAATCGAAGCCGCTTCCGAGGTTGATCAGAATTGTCTGTTTGATCGAGAGGGGATAGTGGACTTCGAGTGGCGTGTTGCGCTGCGAGACGTGAGGTTTTTGCAGCTCGCTGTAGATCCGATCGGCGACGAAGCTGTGACGATTATCTTTCCACAGTTCCGCGATTCGATATTTTTCTTTCACGACGATCATGTTGGTTTGCTGATCGTCCTCGATAACCGGTAGGCCATCGGCCGTGATCGAAGGAGTCGTGGCCGCATAGTAATTCAAACGCGCTTTGTTCAGATCAGCGGCCGATACTGACGACAAGGAATAGCGCATCGCGTCCGCTTCCATGCCGCGATAGATCCTGGTCACGTCCAGCGACACCGGTGATCGCGAGCTGGCGCCGGAATAACTTTCAACAATGTCGACTGAACCTGCTCCGCTAACAGGAGGAGGGATCTTTTCCAGTGCGATAGTGCCGGAATGCAGTACCAGGCCGCGTTCAAAAGGCGGATCGTAATAGTTCGCGAGGGTACCTCGTTGATAACTGATAGTAGGATCGAGCCAATAAGTCTTGCCGTTGATTTTGGCCTGAACAATCACGTGATCAAAAGCGAAAGGTGTCGGCTGCCACGAATCGATCTCGCCGCGTAAGGTTGAATTGACCAACGCCGGCCACGCCTCGATGCCCATCGAGGTGAGAATGGAACTTAAAAGTAACGACTTATCTTTGCAGTCGCCAAAGCGACGCGTGAAAACTTTTTCAGGCGCTGTTGGTTGATGCGAGTATCGTCCCAGTTCAATACCGAGGTACCTAACTTCGTCCTGAACAAAACGCAACGCCGCGATTGTTTGTTGTTCAGGTTGCGGCGAAGAGTTTTTCCATCCTTCGATTTTGGCCCGCAGCTCAGCGTTCTTGATCGGAGAGTTTTGATAAAACGGTAAAGCCCAATTCACCACATCGGCCCAACTCTGAAACTCGCTGACATTGATTCGTGGATACGGATTAAACCAATCCGGCGTGGAATCCTCAGCACTAACTGCATCGATATTTTTCACCGACCAGAGATACTCGGTGTCGTCTCCGATTGTTCTTATCGTTGGTTGAGCGTCGGTGTTCTCTGGTTTGATCGCGAGCGTACGTTTTGACGGGATCAGGAGTCGCAGAAATTTTTCCCGAACCGGATCGTTGTCAGCAAGATAAAACGTGTCAGCAAAACGGCCACCAAGCACCGGATTGTCGCCAGTAACCGTATAGGCATATTCAACTACATCGCCGACGCGCACATCGTTGACGAAGATCACTGCTGCCGAAGTTCCGTTATATAGTTGTTGATCCAGATCGTCTTCTTCCTGGATCATCTTGATCTCGGAAGGATTGAGCGCGTCTATCGTCGCGCCGTTTCTGAGAATGCGTACGAAGTGAATCGCGAGCTGTTGATAGGAAGGTTCGAAATAAAAACGGAGTTGGGAAAGGTCTTCGAGTCCCGCCGTGTTATCGACGCGTTGATAGTAATGAGAAAAGCGCTCGACCGAGCTGCCTACTCGCGTTTGTTCATCGTCGAATAAACGAGTCGAGCTGGTTCCGGCTTCGGCTGAACCCGGATCAACTGAAGGAACGACCTTCTGGATCCACGAGGGAACTGGTTTCAAACTAAAGTCTTTGGCGGCGGCAATCTGGTTAAAAGTCAGAAAAATTGCGCAGCAGACGGCGATCTGAATAAGCAGGCGGGAGAAGATAAAACGCACGACAAACCTCGAGGTGATGAAGTGTCAGAGGCAGGTAACAATTAATGAAGAGCCAAGCCAAAATCCTGGCGCCCGGCGATCGAGCGCCTTCAGCATAATACGAAGCCCGCTTTCAGGTCTAGCATCAGGAGCAACGTTAAGAGTACATGAGGTCAGTACCGTAACGCGGTATCGTCGGGTCGGGTTAGATTTTAATGCAGGACCCGACGCTACCGCGTTACGGTACTTCATAAATCATTGCACGACCCGACGCTTCATCATTGCCAGCAGGCGGGGACGCCTGCGGTCCTAATCTTCGTCGTGTTCATCACCATTGAAGTGCAGGACTGTGGATTCTTCATCGATCACAGTTTCCAGATGAACAGGTCGGCCCCACAGAATATACACATGCTCGAGGGCTTTGCGTCCGTAGCGTAGGTCTAGTTCGGCGCCTTCGTAGCGGTGTTTCAGATAAAGCTCGCGATTCCCGTTGTAGTCGCCGTCGGCAACTTCTAAATACGGAAAGCCGAAATTCGTCATGTTCGCAACGAGTTGATCTCTGACTTTTTCCCAACGCTTTTCGGTGATGGTCCACTCTTCTTCGTCAACGAGTTGGTAAACAAATAAATCAAGTTCTTCACATAAATCTTCGGTCAGGTAGTTGCGCAAAAAAGAGACATCGTTTTCCAGTTCTCGCACTTCGAAAATTTTCTCGCGTCCTTCACAGCCCTTTCGACCGAGGGTCTTCTGTTCGTCAGACGATGGATCGTTCCAACGACGTTCAATGTCTTCGTAGATCTTGTAGCCGAGATAATAAGGATTTAGTTGTCCCTTCTGAGGCGAAACAACTCCTGAGTGAAGATTGGCAAACTCGATGTGCTCGTTATCAGTTAAATCGAGCTCGCGCATGATGCGCGCATGCCAGATGCTGGCCCAACCTTCGTTCATGATTTTGGTCTGCATCTGCGGCACGAAATACTCCATCTCCTCATGGACCATCGCAATCGCATCGCGCTGCCACGGCAAAAGGATTGGCGAGTTTTTCATCAGGTAGAACAACAAATCCTTTTCCGGCAGATGTTCTTTGGGTGGTTTGTCGGCCTCGTTGTCGCGCTCTGCCTGACGCGATGCCCGTTTATCACGTTCTGTTTTGTCCAGTAACCATAAATCGTCATACCGGCCATCTTTCGGTCGCTGCTCGGCGCGACGCCGCTCTTCCGCAGGTGACACTTCGCGTTTTATGAAGAAATGAGGATCGATGTGTTCTTCGATCGCCAGAACTGAATCGAGAAATCGTTCGACAGTTTTTCGGCCGTGCTTGAACTCATATTCCATCATGCGTTGCGCGTGAGTGGAAACACTTTCGACCATGCGCCGGTTGGTTTTTGAAAAGTAGACATTGTTCCTGAAGAAGTCGACATGGCCGAGCACGTGCGCGATTACCAGCTTGTTTTGAATCGGACTGTTTGTTTCCAGTAGGAAACCGTAGGCGGGGTTAGTGTTGATGACGACTTCGTAGATCTTCGACAAACCGAAGTCGTACATCGTTTTCATGCGGTGATAGGCTTTGCCGAAAGTCCAGTGTGAATAACGACCGGGCAGTGCGTAAGAGCCGACTTCATACATTACCGGCGCCGGCACGATCTCGAAATTGGTTGGGTAAGGATCGAGGCCAAATTTCTGCGCGACCGACCAGATTTGATCGAGCGCTGTTTCGAGATTTTGTATTTCGAGATCCATAAGGGAGTCCAAAGTTCAAAGTTCAAAGTCCAAAAGTCCAACGTCCAAAGCCCAACGTTGCCCCGAAGGGGCTACGCAACGAAGCCCAGGGTTGCCGTTTCGGCTACCCTGGGTAAGTGACATATACACCCATCAACCGCAACGCGGTTGCGATTGCTGAACCTCAATGACGCAACCGCGTTGCGGTTGATTAACCTTTGCGCCGCCGGCCGGGATTGCCGTTTCGGCTACCCCGGGTAAGTGGCATATACACCTACCAACCGCAACGCGGTTGCGATTCGCCGAACCCTCAATGACGCAACCGCGTTGCGGTTGATTAACCTTTGCGCCGCCGTCCCAGGGTTGCCGAAGCGGCAACCCAGGGCTTTGGGTCGTTGCCCCTTCGGGGCAACAGTCTCTGAAACAAAGCACCAAGCACAAATCACTAAGTACCAAAGCACTAAGTACCAAAGCACAAAGCTCCAAACACTAAGCACAAAGCCCTAAGCTCCGCCCTGCTAGGGCGTCTCCACTCCCCGCCTGCCAAAAAACTGTTTCAGCGCCGGATACACATCTTCCTTGTCGTCGATCCGCACGCCGACAAAATGGTCCTTTTTTTGCAGGCGGTCGTTAAAGATCGAAAGCAACGCGCCTGCCGATCTGCGATAGCCGGACGAGCCTTCTTCACCAATTTCGCCGTAACCAAACAAGTTGCAGACTTTAATCAACTCGTCCGCAAGTTTTACCGCCTCGTCGTTATCCGAGTAGTAGTTGTCGCCATCGGAGAAATGAAACGGGTAGATGTTCCAGTCTGCCGGAAGAAAGCGTTGTTTGATGATGTCGAGGGCAAGTTGATAAGCGGATGAGACGACAGTTCCGCCCGATTCACCTTGTGTAAAGAATTGTTCTTCAGTGACCTCTTTCGCTTCGGTGTGATGCGAGATGAAAACTATTTCGACGTTGTCATATTTAGTTCTTAAGAACCGGACCATCCAAAAGTAAAAACTGCGCGCGATGTATTTCTTAAACTCGCCCATCGAGCCTGACACGTCAATCATCGCAATGACCACCGCGTTCGACTCGTAACGCATCACCTCTTCCCAGGTTTTAAAACGCAGGTCTTCTTTCTTGATGTCGCCAAACCGTGCCTTGCCCTCACGTGCATTGCGCCGAATGTTCTCCAGAATCATGCGGCGTTTATCCAGATTGGCAATCACGCCAGTGCGGCGAATTTCATTGAACTGCGTCTTGCGCGATTGGACCGCTTTCTTTGCTTTCTCCTGCAGATAGGGAAGTTGTAGATCTTCAAAGATGAGCGCCGCGAGTTCGTCGATGTTGACTTCCGCTTCGTAGTAATCGACCCCGGCATCCTGACCAGCCGGGCCCGCGCCGGAACCGCTCGAGCTACCCGCTCCGGATCGACTCTCGCGCGCAATCACGTCACCAACGCGGGTCTTTCCGTCGCCTTGTCCAACGTGCTTACCTTTTTGCGGGTTGTAACGAAACTTATATTCGTCGAGTGCTTTGATAGGGACTTTTACAGTGCGTTTTCCATCGGAGAGGATGATGGCTTCGTTCGAAACTATCGAGCCGAGATTTTTACGAATGGCTTCCTTAACACGATCCTTGTGGCGCTCCTGATCGATAATGCCCTTACGTTGAAGTGACCAGTCGTTGCGTTGGATGCCCATGGGTATTTCAGATTTCAGATTGCAGATTTCAGATTGGCGTGTTTAGAACGTCGTGGTGATGCGCAAAGTAGCCTCCTGTGAAACTCAATCTGCAATCTGAAATCTTCAATCTGCAATACAAAAATCGGTGACGATTTTTGTAAACGTTTCCGGATACTCTTCATGCGGCAGGTGACCGCAATTCAAAAAAACAATTAAGCGCGATCCGGAAATTTCGTTGTGCAGATGTTCGCCATCAGCCAATGGTATATCGCGATCATTTTCACCCCACAGCAACAGCGTCGGCTGTCGAATTAGATGCGCGTCGCGTGCGATCCGTTCAGCGTTCCAGCCGCGTACGGTGCGAATCATTGCCCGATGAGTTGATGAAGCACGCAATGGTTGATGCCGGGCGTCAACACGTCGTTCATCCAGCACCCAGGCGTGGCGATCGTAGACGCGCTTCATCCGCATTCGTAACAATCGTCGCGATCCAATCAGCAATGGTGAAACGACCTCACCAAAAAAAGGCGCACCAAACAGTCGCATCAGGTTGAACTCGAGTGGCCGGTCATTGCTGACGGCCCCAACCAGAATCAACTTTTCAACTCGTGCCGGGTAATCGAGTGCACAAGTTGCCGCGACGGCGCCGCCATACGAACTGCCCACCAAAACCGCCTGGTTGATTTGTAAAGTTTCAAGCAATCCATTAATCAACCGGGCTTGTCCAGCGATCGTATATTCGGCGTTACGTGGTTTGCCCGAATAGCCATAACCCATCAGGTCTGGCGCAATCACACGAAAACCTGCCGCCGCCAATTCAAGAAAAACCTTGCTCCAAACTAATGTCGACGAAGCAAAGCCGTGAATGAGCACCATCACAGGCGCGCTCGGATCGCCGGCTTCCTGATAATGGACCCGTGCGCCATCAACTTCGGCGAAGCGCGAATGCTCAGAATGAAACACAACCTGCCGATGCTTGTTCCAGTCGGCGTCTTTTGGTCGAGCCAATAGCTTTGCCGTGACGGCGAGGGTCGCTGCGGTTGCTGTTCCGGCAATCCAGTAACGTTTCTTCATGCGCAGCGTAAATGTAATCGAACGAAGTGGATTAAGACCAGAATCCCGCGCTCTTATTTCGGCTTTGCCGCCTGTTGTGAGGAATGGCTCTGCTTTTCCGTTACGGCTCCTTATCTGCCTAATCCAGTTCAACAAAAGGGCGCAGCCAAAAAAATGTTTGAGGACCGTACTGAAAGCCGGAGCTATTCCTCACAACAGGCGGCAGAGCCGGCCCAATCGATTTGATCACCGAAACTGCCGTTAACGTGACAACAGCGTCCCCACGTAAGTCAACAACTCGTTCGCGCAAACAGGACAGTAACCATGGTCCCTGATCAATCGATCGACAACTTCATTGATCCTTCTCAACTGGTCGGGATCAGGCGTCTTCGCCGAAGTAGTTATCTTCACCACATCTTTCAAATCAGCAAAGATCTTCTTTTCAATTGCTTCCTTTAATCGTTCATGCGAACTGTATTCGAAAGGCTTTCCTTTACGAGCGTAAGACGAGATCCGAATCAGAATTTCCTGCCGGAAAGTGTTCTTTGCATTCTCCGAAATTCCGATCTGCTCTTCGATTGAACGCATTAACTGTTCATCCGGATCCATCTCTTCTTCAGTGATCGGGTCCTTGATGCGTTCCTTGTTGCAGAAGGCTTCGACGTTGTCGAGATAGTTGTTGCACATCGTGCGCGCCATCTCTTCAAACGAATAAACAAACGCACGCTGTACCTCGATTTTTGCCAGCTCATCGTATTCCTTGCGCGCGGTTGAAATCAGATTCAGGTAACGCTCGCGTTGTTCAGAATTGATTCCAGTATGTTGTTCAAAGCCGTCTTTGATGGCGCGCAACGAATCGATCGGATTGATACAGGTAACGCCATCGCGTACTAACGCGCTCGAAAGACGATTGATGATGTAGCGCGGCGAGATTCCGTCCATACCTTCACGAACGGTTTCTTCTCTCAACTCGCGAACGTCTTTCGACTTGTAGCCCTCGACGTCTTCACCATCGTAAAGCTTCATCTTCTTTACAATGTCGACGCTTTGTCGCTTCGGTTCTTCAAGGCGTGTCATCACTGCAAACATCGCCGCAACTTTCAAAGTGTTGGGCGCAAGATGCACATTCCGCAGCGCCTCCGACTGATGCAACAACTTGTCGTAGATACGCTCTTCCTGCGAAACACGGAGGTTATAAGGAACACGAACCAGGATGATGCGATCCTGTAGCGCTTCTGACTTCCTGTTTCCGGCAAACGCGATGTATTCGTTTTCATTGGTATGCGAAAGAATGACTTCGTCCGCATAGATCATCGCGAAGCGTCCCGTCTTGATACTTTGTTCCTGCGAAAGCGTCAGCAGGCTGTAGAGGAATTTTTCATCGACCTTCAACATCTCGACGAATTCCATCAAGCCACGATTGGCGATGTTGAGTTCACCATCAAAACGATAAGCGCGCGGATCTGACTCGACGCCAACTTCACCAATAGTCGACAGATCGATCGATCCGGTTAATTCGGTGATGTCCTGTGATTTCGGATCGCTGGGTGAAAAAGTGCCGATGCCGACGCGCTCCTTTTCATTGAATGAAACGCGATGAACTTTAACGTCTTCGTGCCGCCCGCCATAAATTTTGTCGAGCGCGTAGCGACACTGCGGACACAAATCACCTTCTATATAAATGCCGTAATGTTTCTCGACTTCCGCGCGTAGTTGATGCGGAATCAAATGCAGCGGCTCTTCGTGCATCGGGCAATCTTTGATTGCGTAAACTGCGCCCGATTCGCTCCTGGTCCAATCTTCGAGTCCGCGCTTGAGCAGGTTGACGATGGTCGATTTTCCACCACCAACCGGCCCCATCAATAAAAGAATTCTTTTGCGAACTTCGAGACGTTGAGCTGCAGATTTGAAGTACTCAACGATGCGAGCGATTGGTTCTTCAATACCGAAAAGTTCAGAAGAGAAGAAGTTGTAGGCGGGAAGTTCGTGCTGCGTGCCTTCGTTAAGACGTTCAACTCCCGCAGCATGAACCATGTCGTTGATGCGGCCATGAGATAACTGGGCGATGCGGGGATTTTGAGCGACTATTTCGAAGTAGTCGCGAAAAGATCCTTCCCAACGCAATGCTTCATGTTCGCGGCGCAGATCTTCCAGTCGTTCACTAATGTTGAAATGTTTTTTGCCATCCTGCTCTTCCATAGCCTTAAAACCTCTTCGGCTCGCGCAGTGGACAGCGTGTGGGGAAAGGCCACGCCCGAACTGTCGACTCTCTGGGCAGAGTGATCAGTTAGTCCCTTGGAAAGATGCTTCTCGACACGAACACTCACGCGCGCGTTAGCATGAGGCGCATCGCCGAAGCGTTAGTTCTCAATGATCATTAACGGAAGTCGCGGCGGGAAACACTTTGGTGGAAGCGAATCTCGAACGCGCGCTTCCTTATTTCAAGTGATCGCAGTATAGCAAAGGCCTCAACCCGCGGGTAACTTTTTGTTTGCCACTACTCCTGCGCTAACACAACGCGAGGACGTAACTGCTTCTTATTTTCGTCGTAACGGCCGATGGCAATCAACGTATCGGTTGCATCAAGCATGCTGACGTCAACACCATCGGCCCAGTCCTGTCCGGCGACTGTGACCACCATTCCATGACGTGTTCTACGAACGTCGTCGGCCGTTAGATGCATGAAAGGCAGGTGAGAGAGTGCTGAGCCCGGTGGCACCAAAACTGTGCCGAGGGCTTCTTCGGCGAAACTCGTTTTAAGTCCTTCGAGCGAAATCGCCTGCTCAATGGGGAAAGCGCCGACGCGAGTGCGACGAAGTTCGGCGAGATGTGCGCCAACGTTTAGGCGTTTGCCAAAATCTTCGGCTAAGGTCCGAACATAAGTCCCGGACGAACACACCACGCGAACTTCAAAATCGTAAGTGCCATCGGCGTTGTCTTTTATTAATTGTCCGTCTAGGCGGATCGCCGTAAATTCATGAATACACACGCGTACAGGTTTTCGTTCAACTTCTTCACCGCGGCGTGCCAGCTCGTAAAGCTTTTTGCCCTGGATCTTTTTGGCTGAATACATCGGTGGAACTTGATTGATGTACCCGCGCAGACTCGCCATCGCATTTTCAATTTCGTCTTCGCTCCAGTTTTTTGCAGCTCCTGGTGGTTCCTGCGGAGTTCCGGTGCGATCGCCAGTGTCAGTTGCATAGCCCAACCGGATGATGGCCTGGTATTCCTTTTCATCAGTTTTAAGAAACTGGGCCAGTCGCGTTGCCCGGCCAACCATGATAAGCAACACGCCGGTAGCAAAAGGATCGAGCGTGCCTGTGTGACCTATGCGACGTTCGTGCAGGATGTGGCGAACTTTGGCAACCACATCGTGCGACGTCATCCCCGCAGCTTTATCAATGACAAGAAAACCATCCATGGTGTTGGATTGTAAAAGAGAATATTGTTTGGAGTGTAACGATGGTTGGCTCAGTATGGGGGAATTAGCTAAGAGTTGACCTTTGAATAGCGCAGTAAGGAAGGGTGGCTTGCCCCCGCTGATTTGACTAATTGG
>DATDMC010000012.1:0-4302 GCA_036518995.1 Pyrinomonadaceae bacterium
CGGTAGCGTCGGGTCAACGCGTCGCAAGAGTCCCATGTGCCTCAGGTGCCAACGTTGGACCACCGTACGTTGAGTGTTGTCGCACGACGACCCGACGCCACCGCGTTACGGTACTGACCTCATCGCCACGAAACTCAAACCACTAGCAACAGGAGCTTTATTTTGAAACTCACTTTAACGCTGCTCGCCGTTGTCGTTATCGTCTTCGCCGTCAGCTTGAAACATCCATCGGCGCAACAGACAAATCAACTAGTTCTCCCTGAAGAAAAGCACCTGCGCAACATCAAGCAACTCTCTTTCGGTGGCGAAAACGCGGAGGCCTACTTCTCCGCCGACGATAAACAATTGATCTTTCAATCGACCCGCGATGGACATGGCTGCGATCAGATCTACTCGATGAATATCGACGGCTCAAACGTGAAGTTGTTGTCGAATGGCGAAGGTCGCACAACCTGCTCCTACATCTTTCCCGGTGGCAAACGCATTCTCTATTCGTCGACTTATCTGGCCGACAAACAATGTCCACCCAGGCCAGATTTCTCGCAGGGCTACGTCTGGGCCGTCTATCCCGGCTTCGACATTTTTACCGCGAAGCCCGATGGCAGCGACATCAAACAGTTGACCACCGAGTCAGGCTATGACGCCGAAACAACCATTACGCGTGATGGCAAAAGACTCGTATTCACGTCGCTGCGCAATGGCGATCTCGACATCTACACGATGAACGCCGACGGCAGCAACGTCCGCCAATTAACCAACGAACTCGGTTACGATGGTGGTCCATTCTGGTCATACGACGGCAAACAAATCGTCTACCGCGCTTATCATCCTGAAACTGAAAAACAGAAGACGGATTACACGAGTCTGCTGAAACAGAATTTGATCCGTCCTACCACCCTGGAAATCTGGGTGATGAATGCGGATGGATCGAACAAGCGACAAGTCACCAGGAACGGCAAAGCTAACTTTGGTCCATACTTCTTCCCGGACGGCAAGCGAATTATTTTCGCCTCAAACATGGACGACCCACGTGGACGAAATTTTGATCTGTACAAGATCAACGTCGATGGCAGCGGTTTAGAACGCATTACTTACAACAACACGTTTGATGGCTTTCCAATGTTTACGAAGGATGGAAAGAAATTAGTGTTTGCCTCGAACCGGAACGCCGCTAAAGAAGGCGACACAAACGTCTTCATCGCCGACTGGGTCGAATGATTTCAGATTGCAGATTGTTGGGTGGTTTAAGATCTCAGATTCAAATTTTAGATTTGACGCTCGACTCGGCTTGGCCACCTGTTGTGAGGAATGGCTCCGCCTTTCCGTCAAGAGGTACGTTTGACATGGGGCTACGCCCTGTTTTATGGCAAAGCACGGACCCTAAAACAAAGGCGCAGCCTAAGATAGAAGTCGCCTCTAACGGAAAGGCATAGCCATTTCTCACAACAGGCGGCCAAGCCGATCCATGGAGTAATCCTTATGCGAAACAAACCACTATCGACTGTTTTCCTTCTCCTGCTGGTCTCGTTAACGGCCAATGCGCAGCAATCAGCCGCCGATGGTCCAAGCGCGACGCGTCTGCAACAACACATCTCGTATCTCGCTTCCGATGCACTGAATGGTCGTCGCACTGGAACTCAAGGCGCGAACGATGCGGCGCATTACGTGGCCGGCGAGTTTGCTCGACTCGGTTTGCAGCCGACAATTCATCGCGCCGGTGCTTCCCAAAGAGGCAGCATTGCCATGTCGCAATACCTGCAACCATTTCCTTACGTTGCGGGCGTCGAGTTGGGCCAGAAAAATGCTTTGGTGCTCGGCGGCAAACGCGATGATCTGAAAATTACACTAAAAGCCGGTGAAGACTGGATGCCGTTAGGATTTTCTACAAACGCGACGATTGAAGGCGCAGTGTCGTTTGTCGGCTTCGGGATCACAGCCTCGGAGTTGAAACACGACGATTACGCAGACGGCATGGCAAAGGGTCGAATAGCACTGGCTTTACAAGGCACACCGGATGGCGAAAATCCGCACGGGCAATTCGCCCGCTTTGAAGGCGTACGTTGGAAAGCAATCGCCGCAAAGAACGCTGGCGCGATAGCACTGATCGTGATCGCCAAAGACGAGAAGTTCAAAGACGATCGACTTTATACGCTCTCTTACGACAATAGCGCCGGCGATGCAGGACTGCCCGTAATCCTGATGTCGCGTGAAAGCGCAAACCGGATGCTCGGAACTTCGAATGCATCGCTTGCTGAAGTTGAACGTGCACCTGGTCCAAAGCAACTAAGTGAAGAGTTAACGTTGACCACCGATATCGTTCGCAAAGAAGTGCAGGCTTACAACGTTGTCGCTGTTCTCGAAGGTTCTGATCGGCTCCTCAAAAATGAAACGATCGTCATCGGGGCCCACTACGATCACCTCGGCCGTGGTGGCGAGGGAAGCCTGGCGCCACGGTCCGGCGAAGTTCATCACGGCGCCGACGACAACGCTTCGGGAACGGCGGGCGTGATCGAGTTAGCGCGTCTTTTCACGGCACAGAAACCGCGACCGAAGCGGACGATCGTCTTTATCTGCTTTAGTGGTGAAGAAGAAGGGCTGTTAGGTTCGAATTATTACGTCAATCATCCGGCGCGACCGCTGGCGAACACGGTCGCGATGATCAATATGGACATGATCGGAAGGATGAAAGACAACAAGTTGATTATTGGAGGCGTGGGCACGTCAAAAGAGTGGCGCCAGTTGCTCGGCGTTGGCGATTCTGCTTCAGCCGCCACGAGTGGGACATTCAGTATCACGCTTCAGGAAGATGGTTATGGTCCAAGTGATCATTCTTCGTTCTATGCGAAACAAATTCCGGTGCTCTTCTTCTGGACCGGGACGCATAACGACTACCATAAACCTTCCGATACGTTCGACAAGATCAACTACAACGACGAAGCTCGCATTCTATCGTTCGTATCAAATGTAGTTCGTAGCGTGGACAACGCCGACAAACGTGTAACCTACACGGTGGCTAAGAGCGATTCACAACAAGGTCGGTCAACCGGCTTCCGCGTCTATCTTGGCACGATTCCAAACTACAGCGATAGCAACGATGGGCTTTTGCTCGATGGCGTACGCGACGATTCACCCGCAGCGAAAGCAGGAATTAAAGCAGGCGATAAGATCGTCAAGATCGGCGCACGTGAGATTAAGAATGTGTACGACTACACGTATGCATTAGGTGAGATGAAAGCCGGTGAAGAGTATGTGGTTGAGTTGGTTCGTGGCGGTGAAAAATTGACCGTGAAGATCAAACCCGAAGCAAGGAAGTGAGAATTCCATAGACGGCAGTCTGTGGGATTTGCTCGCAAAAACTTTTAGCATTCAAAATCAAAAAGGGCGGCCACGGAGGGCCGCCCTTACAAATTACCAGCGTGGTTCGCGTTCGTAGCGATCGTTGTCGCGACCGCCTCCGCCGCCACCGTAACCACCACGGCCGCCTCCTCCTCCGCGACCGCCTCCGCCGCCATAACCTCCGCGGCCGCCGCCACCACCGCCGCCTCTATCCGTTCTCGGTTTGGCTTCGTTAACGGTGAGATTGCGTCCGTTGAAGTCTTTCCCGTTGAACATTTCGATCGCTGCTGCCGCTTCTTCGGGAGTTGCCATCTCCACAAACGCAAAGCCGCGTGATCGTCCTGTTTCTCGATCTTCAATTACCGAAGCCGATTCCACTGTGCCTGCTGCTGCGAAAGCATCGCGCAGTTCATCGCTCGTCGTGCGAAAAGAGAGATTACCTACGTATAGTTTTGTAGCCATTCTATTACTATCCTTAATTTTCGAAGGGAAGCGCGGGTTTGCTGGAATTCGCTGATCCAGTTCGGAGGGAGACGGCCGATACTTTCGGCGAGTGCGACGCACCCGTGTGCTCTAAAAACCTGAGAGCGGCTTCTAACTAGTTGACAACTGCCTCACTCTCTATCAGCCGAACCTCGTCGCTTTACGATCACGGACAGGCGCAGTCACCATTGATGCGCGAGAAGAGGTATCTGTAAGCAAAAGTATGCAAGACTGCTTTCAGGAGAGTCAAGGATATTTTCGAACTTTGAACTTTGGACTTTGGACTTTGGACTTTGTACTTGGGACTTAGGACTTTGAACTTTGTGCTCGTCTCGGCTTGGCCGCCTGTTGTGAGGAATGGCTCCGCCTTTCCGTAAGCGACCTTCTAAAGATGCAGGGCTGCGCCCTTTGTACCTGGAAGAAGGCGCAGCCTATTATTGAGTAGCTCGCTTACGGAAAGGCAGAGCCATTCCTCACAACAGG
>DATDMC010000013.1:0-199992 GCA_036518995.1 Pyrinomonadaceae bacterium
GCTAATCAAGCGCACCCACGCGGGGGTGGAGATACCACTGACTTTACGTCAGTGGTGCTTCAATTTCAGGCTAATCAATCGCACCCTCGCGGGGGTGGAGATACCACTGACTTTACGTCAGTGGTGCTTCAATTTCAGGCAAACGATCGAACAGCTTGAAGTTGACACTCCACCGACATAAAGTCGGTGGTATCTTCACGGTCTACACGCTTCGGGTTAGGTGAAAGTGAAAAACTCCACCGACATAAAGTCGGTGGTATCTTCACGTCTACACGCTTCGAGTTGGCTGAAAGTGGAGGCTCCACCGACATAAAGTCGGTGGTATCTTCACGTCTACACGCTTCGGGTTAGGTGAAAGTGGAGGCTCCACCGACATAAAGTCGGTGGTATCTTCATGTCTACACGCTTCGGGTTAGGTGAAAGTGAAAAACTCCACCGACATAAAGTCGGTGGTATCTGCACATCTACACGCTTCGGGTTAGCTGAAAGTGGAAGCTCCACCGACATAAAGGTATCTTCACGTCTAAACTCTTCGGATTAGCTGAAAGTGGTATCCGCTTCATAAACTTAAGTTCTTAGGCAAGCGGACGGCCTTCAGTGCAAACAATAACAACCACGCAATACCCGCTGTTCCCGAGAGTAGCCCGCAAACAATCGTTAATGTTCGTGGCGTAATCGCATGCAATGACGAGCCAGCTACCGCAGTCGATAAACTCCAGATCAACAACTCGCTGGCGCGGTCAGTGGTTGAGACTCGACCACGCAGATTGTCAGGTACCAGCCGCATCAGGATCGTTTCCTGCACCGCAAACTCCGCGCCCACCAACACACGCGAGATAATCATTGTTAACCCCGCGATCCATAGTCCCGGCGAAACACCAATGGCCGCGAAGAAAATTCCCTGTAGGATCAAACTCCAACCAATGAACCTGATCGTTGTTCCTCTTAGCTCAAAGTGTACGCCGACGCGACGCGCGATCATCATGCCGATGAACAGGCCGAGACCGGCGGCAAAGTAAAGGGCCGCAACCGCTGAATCGGCGCTCACATTATTGGCACTCGCAAATACAAGTGCGCCTAACCTATCCATGATGAGATTCGTGGCGCCACCACCAGTCGCCCACAAAATGTTTGCGCCAAGGATCGTCGCCACCGGTCGATGACGAACGATGTACTCCCATCCTTCTTTAATGTCGGTCCAATAACCTCGATACCTGGATCTTGTTTCAGCAACTGCAGGCTGCTTCGACCGCGTCTCTTCGTCTGGTACCAGCCAAACTGAATAGGCCGACGCCAGAAATGAAATTGCATTGACGATGAAGGCGGCCTGATAGCCAACATGCGCCGCGGTCCAGCCGCCGAGTGCTGCGCCCAGCGACATCAGCAGGAAGCGTGACGAAAACATCAACGCATTACCAGCCAGAAGATCTTTCTCGCCGGTAATGTTTGGTACTGCGGCATTTTTCGCCGCTTCAAAGAAGGCGCCAAACAAAGACAACAACGCGGTACACAAATAAGCAATCCAGAGGTCTCCCGGACCACGGACAAACAAGAAACCGAGTGCGACTACGACGCGCAGTAAATCGGTCGCGATCATTACTGTGCGACGCGACCAACGATCAACAAACGCGCCGGCGAGTGGCGCGACGAGCGTGAATGGGACCAGACGAACTATCAATATGATCGTAGTCACTTCAGGCGCAGCGTGCGAAACAACACGCACCACTCCCAACGCGGCAATGAAGTTAAACCAGTTGCCGAGTTCGGAAATTACCTGGCCCACCCACAATCGTCTGAATGAGCGATTGCGTCTGAGCAGTTGTGTGTACGTCAATGAATCCATGACAGTAGGCAGAAAGCAGTAGGCTGTAGGCAGGCCGCAGAAGGCGCCACTTGCCTACTGCCTTCTGCTTTCTGCCTACTGTTTCTGCTGCTTCTTATTCAATAAAAAAGCCGCCCGAACTTTCCGGCGGCCCGCGAGTCAATCATTCTTTCGAACTTTATCCTCCAACAAATCGCGGCGGCCGCTTTTCAAAAAAGGCATTCACGCCTTCGCTAAAATCTTTTGTCTGTCCCGCTTCGACCTGACTCTTTTGTTCCAATGCTAATTGAGTTTCGTAATCGTTAGTCGCACTAGCTTCGAGTAATCCCTTGATCTTTCCGATCGCAGCAGTCGGTGCAGCGGCAAGACGATCGGCCATAGCAAGCGCGTGACTCATAAGTTCTGCATCCGGAATTACTGCGTTAATCATTCCCATCTCCAATGACTGCGGCGCCGTTATCATTTCTCCTGTAAACATTAACTCAGCGGCCTTCTTCCATCCTACGAGTCGAGGCAGGATAAAAGTTCCACCACAATCAGGAACAAGACCAATTTTTATAAAAGCCTGGTTGAATTTTGCGCTTTCCGCCGCGACCACCAGGTCACAAGCGAGTGCTAAATTACAACCTCCGCCAGCCGCAATTCCATTCACTGCGGCGATAAATGGTAATGGCGTCTTGCGAATCAACAGGATCGACTCGTTCAAAATTCTTAACGGCTCGTCAAAGAAAGCATCGACCCGGCCGGCCTGCGTCGCAATGCTCTGCATCTCTTGTAAGTCGCCACCTGCACAGAACGCGCGACCTGATCCGGTCAACACGATGGCCCGTGAACCACGCTCGACTGCTTCGGCAACCGCACGCGGAAATTCGTGGGCCATCTGGACCGTCAGCGCGTTGAGTTTGTCAGGCCGGTTCAGTGTCAGCACACAAACCGCTGCGCGCCATTCAACTTGGATTGTTTCGAAGTCCATCCTATTTCAGGGTATGCGTTGCCATGTCGCGTAGACAATCACCCGCGTACCACTTAAACCACCCTATTTGTTCGAAGGCGCCTGGTCTAATCGCTACGCCGCAACTAAGAAACCGGTGTTAGTTTCGTTGCGGAGTTCGACCCGCACTAAAACAATCGCTGCACAAGACTGGTCTACCGGTCGATGGCTTGAACGGTACAGAATCAGTCTTACCACATTGATCGCAGGTTATATCAAATCGTTGGCGCTCACCGCCTGGCCCTCTCGAGCCACCGAAGTTTGCGCGGCGCGCATCTCGACAAGCTTTGCAACGCTTCGGATGAGTCAGGTTGCGTTCTCGATAATACTCTTGTTCGCGTTCGGAAAAGATAAACGGGGTATTGCATTCCGAACACGTAATTTCAAGGTCTGGCATCGCGTTTCTCCACGAGAGGTTTGATCCGAGGACTATCACCTCTCTCGGTTGTTCGGAGGTCAGGCGGGTGCTCCTTCCGACCACAGGATGTGACAAGGAGTTCTCAACACCACGTCCAGACTGAAGGCTCCGATACGTTAATTGGCGGTGAGTTTACTCCAGAGCTTATGACGTATTCAAATTTTTGTAGCCTCGTCTTTAGATTGTGGCAATTTCTCGGCACATAAACGCCGGATTGTTGCTTACCAGCCACAACTCCACTTTCAGTCCATCGATAAAGTGGGCCAGTTGAACAGGCATATAGGTTGCACTTAATTCTGGCGTTCATTTATTCAAAGCGGGAATCGGTTTTAGCTCATTGATCAAACAAACGACCTTAGCGACCTCAATTGAAACTCACGGCATTGGTCTACATACAGCCGTCCCAGTTCATCTTCGATTAGTACCGGCGCCTCCTGACACGGGTTACGTGTTCCGTCGTTCGGACCTGGGCGGGTTCGAATTACCAGCGACAGTCGAATCGGTGGCCCATTGCGGTTATGCGACTACTCTCATGCGCACGGGAGTAATGCTCTCGACCGTAGAACATCTGTTGGCTGCGTTGCGCGGCCTGGGTGTCGATAACGTCTTCATTGAAGTCGACAATCTTGAGATCCCGATCATGGATGGCTCGGCTGAAAACTTCGCCGAGATCATCGAGCGAGCGGGCCTTGTCGAACAGCCGCTCGCGCGTCGCGCCTTGTTGGTCCGTGAGAAAGTTTCGTTCGAACAAGGCAATCGTCGTATTAGTGTGGAACCAGCGGATACTTATCAGATTGATTGTTTGATCGACTTCAGTCATCCGCTGATAGGTGTGCAGAGTTTATCAGTTGAACTAACCGATGGAGCTTTCAATCGTGAAATAGCAGCGGCGCGCACTTTTGGTTTCACAGAAGAGATCGAAACACTACGTCGGGCCAATTTAATTCGGGGCGGCTCATTGGAAAATGCGATCGTGTTGACGCGAGATGGAATGCTGAATCAAACAGGACTCCGCTTCCGCGACGAGTTTGTGCGTCACAAAATTCTCGACATCATCGGCGACCTTGCATTGTTAGGAATGCCCATACTCGGAAAAGTTGTCGCTGAACGCAGCGGGCATATTCTTCATGCGGGATTGATGTCGAAGCTGCTGCGGATGAGATCAGCGTGGGACATTGTTGATATGCCGCTACGGAAAGCTGCATGAGTCGCGTAGCGACGCCTGACTTTAGCCAGCCGTTTTAACGGCTGGAGCCACGACGAAAAACAATCCGCGTCGCGTAGCGACGCCTGACCCACGCGACATGTAATTCATGCGTCGCTACGCGACGCGAAATATTTGTCGCTTCATTTCCAGCCATTAAAATGGCTGGCTAAATTCAAACATCGCTACGCGATAAATCCTATTGAGAGTCACAGATCTATAGCCCACTACGAACAATGTCATGCAACCGAATCAACCCAACGCATAGACCGTCCGCATCCACCACCGGCAACACAGAAATTTGCGACCGTCGATTTTCCATTAGTTGCAACGCATCATAAGCAAGCAACTCCGGCGTCGCGACCGCCGGCTTGCTCGTCATAAACTCATCACACGTTAACTGCGCCAGGGCCTCGTGACTCCGTTGTTCGATCGCGCGCCGCAGATCGCCATCGGTAATAATTCCCGCCAGTTGTCCTTCACCATCAACCACACACACTGCTCCCAGTCCGCCTTTACTGATCGCGCGCACAACCTCAACCCACGAAGAACCAATCGCAATCGTCGGATTCTCTCCGTTGCGATGCATTAGATCCGCTACCCGCAACGTCAACCGCTTTCCGAGTCGTCCCGCAGGATGATTAATAGCGAAGTCATCCGAAGTCAGACCTTTTACTTTCATCAACGTCATCGCCAACGCATCACCAATTGCCAGCGCAACAGTTGTGCTGGTTGTTGGTGCAAGATTTAACGGACACGCTTCCTGGTCCACGCCCGCATCAAGTACAGCATCGGCCCGGCGAGCTAATGTCGAATCGCAATTTCCAACAATCGCCACCATCTTCACATCGCGGTTCTGCAAATACGGCAACATCGCGACGATCTCATCAGTTTCACCACTGTTACTTAAGAGAATCACGACGTCCTGACTTTGCACGATTCCGAGTCCGCCGTGTAATGCGTCGGAAGGGTGTAAATAAAGAGCCGCGGTGCCAACACTCGTCATCGTGGCGGCAATCTTCTGCGCGATGATCCCAGACTTCCCAACACCCAGGACCACCACTTTGCCCTGGCAATTCGCAAGCAGTTCAATGACTTGTTGGACCTGCTCGGGATCGAGGCGCTTTGCAGTTTCGGCAATCGCATCCGACTCAATCTTTAGAATCGCCCGGACTTCTGAGAAATAGTTTGTCATGTGAGGCTTTGATATACGACGCGGCTAATGTTTGGCAAGTCTGACCCAACTACGTTATAGTCCCGCTTCTTCAGATAAAATTCAGCCAGGAGTCAGACGCAGAGTATGGGCCTCCTAAACCTTCTGCCGAAAGAAGATCAGTATTTCGATCTGTTTACACAGATGACGCTCTACATTTCGGCGGCAGCGCGCGAGCTTAAGGAGATGCTCGCCGACAAAAATAACGACTTCGGCGAGTATGCTCAAAGAATAAAAGGGCTCGAGCATGCTTGCGACGAATTGACCCACAACATCTCAACTCGCCTCAACAAGTCGTTCATCACACCATTTGATCGCGAAGATATCTACACGATGTCGACTGCCCTGGACGACATTGTCGATCTCATCGACGACGCAGCCCGCGCCATCATCATCTTCGACATCAAAGAAATTACCGATTACGCACGCGATTTTGCTGACGTCATCGAACGCATGGCGGAGCAGTTAAAAGAGATCGTTACGATCCTGCGTCGACCCAAAAACATTACTCAGCGACTCGTCGAGATCCACCGGTTGGAAAACGAAGGCGATGACATCTATCACGCCGCTATCGCCGAACTCTTCCACGATTCTCACGACGCCTTAACCGTGCTCAAGTGGAAGGAAGTCTACGAGAAACTCGAAGCCGCAGTCGATCGCTGTGAAAACGTAGCGAACATTATTGAGAGCGTGATCATTAAACACACGTAGACCATTGGCGATTTCCGATTGCCGATTGCCGAATTCTTTTTGCAATAGACAATCATCTTCGAATGCTCTGATCAATATAAGGCGCCAAAAGTAGCGAACAATCGACAATCGGAAATCACAAATCGCCAATAATTTATGTCTGCCACCTTTGTCTTCGTCATCGCCCTCGTCTTCCTCGCCCTGATCTTCGATTACATCAACGGTTTTCATGATGCAGCAAATTCGATAGCGACAGTTGTATCAACGCGCGTGTTGTCGCCGGGTGTGGCTGTCCTTTGGGCCGCGTTCTTTAACTTCATTGCGTTTGCTGTGTTTGGAACGCGTGTCGCTAAAGCGATCGGCGATGGCGTGCGCATGGATCTGATTCCCGCAGATCAGCGTCTATATGTACTATTTGCCGCCCTGCTCGGCGCAATCATCTGGAACTTGATAACGTGGTATCTCGGCTTACCGACTTCAAGTTCACACGCGCTACTGGGCGGTTACGCAGGAGCTGGTATCGCGGCCCACGGTGGCGTTCAGGGTCTATTGAAAGCCGACGTTTGGTTTCGCACTTTGAAATTCATCGTGCTGTCGCCACTAATCGGAATGGTGTTGGGCTTTACTTTGATGGTGATTGTTTACTGGGTATTTCGCCGCTTCTCTGCGGCTCGTGTTGACAAGATTTTTCGTCGTGGACAACTGTTTTCCGCCGCTGCTTTTTCACTGGGCCATGGTGGCAACGATGCGCAAAAAACCATGGGCATCATTACTGCCGTTCTGACTGCTGGTGGAATATGGGGTTTGCACTATGGTCCAAATGGGACCTTGCCACCGATTCCTCTTTCGGTAGTTCTATCTGCACATGCCGCCATTGCGCTTGGAACAATGTCAGGTGGCTGGCGCATCGTACGCACGATGGGAACCCGGATCACAAAACTCAAACCTGTCGGCGGCTTCTGTGCCGAGACAGCGGCGGCGTTAACGTTAGCTTATGTAACCTTAACCGGAACACCCGTTTCGACGACGCATACAATCACCGGTTCAATCGTCGGTGTCGGGGCCACGCGTAGACTCTCTGCCGTGAAATGGGGCGTCGCCGGTCGCATCGTCTGGGCCTGGATTCTCACCATCCCCGCCGCGGCCATCATGGCCGCCCTATCATTCTGGTTCGTCCGCTTGGTCAACCCAAACTTCTAATCTTTGCTTGATACCAACCGTTTGGCTCGTTCGCATCGGCTTCGCCGCCTGTTGTGAGGAACGGTTCCGCCTTTCCGCCAGCGACCCGAAAAGTTTCAGGGCTACGCCCTCAACTCTATCTAAAAAATTTTAGGGATTTGGTACCCGCGGCAGGGGTCGAACCTGCGACCTTTCGCTCCGGAGGCGAACGCTCTAATCCACTGAGCTACGCGGGCCTAAGAAATCGCAGGTCTCAAAGAGTGGAGCAGAAATGTACCCCTTTATGTACCCCTCGTCAATATCCGCCGCTGACACAATGGTTGAACTCTTGTATCTTACTAGGTACTCTCCAAAATGTCGGATTTTCTTTCGAAGTGAGCAGCCCACTCTCCTAAATTTTTCTATCCGTGAGCCTCAGCGTGAATAACAAACAGGTTTATGATTTTGGTCCCTTTCGCCTTGATCCTGAAATCCGCCGGCTACTGCACAAAGGCAAGGCTGTCAATCTCATGCCCCGGGCCTTCGATCTACTATTGCTCCTGGTGCAGAGAAGGCCTGAATTGGTCACGAAAGAAGAGCTGATAAAGCAAGTCTGGCGGGACCAGTTTGTTGAAGAAAACAATTTAACGGTATTGGTCTCCGGTCTTAGAAAAGCCCTCGGCGATTCCTACGAGTTACACGAGTATATTGAAACTGTCGCTCGACAAGGATATCGCTTCGTTGCCAGGGTTCGAGAACTTACTATTGGGGAGATTGATGAAGCCGAAACCGATAACCACGCCTCAACTCTTCCGGGCATCTCTATCTCACCCTCACGACAACCAGCTATCTCGCTCGCCGTTTTGCCTTTTCTTAATGAGAGTGAAGATCCTAATCTGGAATATCTTTCCGATGGGATTACCGAAACTCTCATTAGTCACCTTTCTCAACGTACGAGTCTCAGGGTCATAGCGAGCACATCTTCTTTTCATTACAAAGGCCGAGGCGTTGAACCGGTGAAGGTGGGTCGGGAAATCGGTGTATCGGCCGTGCTCATCGGGAGTGTCGTCTATATGGGTTTTGGTTTGGCCATCAATTTGGAACTCGTTGATACTTCTGAAGGAACGCAGATCTGGAGCCAGAGATACGCTGGTCAGATGTCGCAACTATTGGCACTCGAGGAAGAGATAGCAGGCGCGATTTCGGAAAAACTTCAAGTCAGATTCGGAAGGAGTACCAGACAAACTGGCAACACTGAGACGACTGAAGCTTATGTCTGTTACTTGAAGGGCCGTTACTTCTTGAATCAGCAGCAGGAAGAATCAATGTATCGCGCCATCAAGCACTTCGAACAAGCAATCGGTATCGATCCAGACTATGCCCTGGCGTATGCAGGCCTGGCTGATGCATACCAAAAACTTTCGAATATTTATTTGTCTCCTGCAGAGGCACTACCGAAATCAAAAAGTTTTGCACTCAAGGCTGTGGAGCTTGACGATACGCTGCCCGAAGCCCATACCGCGCTGGGTGTTGTCAAACAGGTTTACGATCATGATTGGGCAGGCGCAGAGAAAGAATTCCAGCGCGCGATCAACTTAAACCCTAATGACTCACTGGCCCATCGAAAATATGGCGTTCATTTGACTCTAATCAGGAGATACGACGAAGGATTTGCAGAAAGTAGTATCGCCTATGATCTCGATCCTCTGTCTTTCCAAATCTATGTCAATCTCGCCCTATCACTATTTTTGTCGCGCCGAACCGATGAAGCCGTGCGGATAGTTCGACAAGCGCTTGAGATGGACCCAACCTATCCTCCAGCCCATCTAATGTTAGGTACGATATTAAGAGAACAAGGTAAATACGCAGAAGCGCTTGCTGAATTTCAAGAGGTACGGCGGCTGGCAAAACATTCCGATGTGTCTTTGGGTATGTCAGGACATACCCTGGCTTTGATGGGAGATAGGGAAGGAGCTAAAAAGATTCTCGAAGAGTTGTTCGATCGTGCGGGTAAGAACTATGTCTCACCTTACAGTGTCGCTCTCATCTATATCGGTCTTGGAGACAAAGACAAGGCGTTCGAATGGCTCTACAAAGTCTATCAGGAAGTAAATGACTGGTTGACCTGGTTGAACGTTGGACCAGAACTCGATCCCTTACGTTCCGATCCCCGATTTTCAGACTTGTTACGCCGCGTCGGCTTTTCACCTGAGAACCGCAGAGCGATCACCAGTCCTTAGCAACTATTAATAACTCTTAGCACTTCTAAAGGACTTTTCCTCACGTCCTCAATATTATCCCGCCGTACACGTTCTAACGTCATCGTCATTGGTTGTCGGACATTCATCCACAACTTCTTAAACAGGAGATCACTGTAGTGGTCAAAGAGTCAGTAACACCTCGTGGTAACGGGTGGGTCTACTTGGAATAACGGAGCGTTAGCGTAAGCCACCCGCTACCTCGAGTTAGTACCTGACTCTTTGACCACTGAATCGGAATATGCAAAAGGCTCCATAGTCTAAAAGTTCCCGCGCTCCTCTCCCAACCTTAACCTGCGAATCCCGACTTCGCTCAACAGTATCGTCGTAGACACACAGGCTACGACCTTCACGCAACATCCTGGGCCAACAACTGAAGGAGTAGAAAATGCAGCGCGTTAAAAAGTATTGCATCGCATCTCTTATCGTCACATGTGTAGTGGTCGCTTTTCTCGTATTGCCATCCACTACATCAAGTCAACGCAAGGAATCTCTTACCGAGTCCACACCCGCTGAGACCTTGCTCCCTGTAGAACCACAAACCCCACTAAAACCTCGGGCCAAGTTTATGAGAGCTAAGAAGCCCATTCCCAATCGCTATATCGTCGTGCTGGATGACAACGTTGCTACGAAAATTCTCGGGCTTGAAAGCCGGCGCGAACGAATACGCGCAGTAGCTGATAGCCATGCGCTGAAATACCTTGGCGTAGTTGACTTCGTTTATGAGACTGCGCTCAATGGATTTGCGATTGAGCTTCCGGATGAAGCCGCTGCGAAGGACCTTAGCAATGCGCCTGGAGTCAAGTGGGTTGAAGAAGATGGATATGGTGACTGGGACCAGGCTCCGGCGTCGCCTCAGCCAAGTCCGCCATGGGGACTAGACTCAATTGATGGCACTATGCCGGCTCCGGCGCCTAATAGCACCGGCAGAAATACCGGCCTCTATTTCTTCAATGGAAACGGAACGAACGTGACGGCCTACGTTCTTGATTCGGGTATCAATACCCAGCATCAAGCCTTCTCGACCGGATTCTTTTCGCGAGCTACGGAAGCGGCCGACTGTTTCGCCTATACGAATTGCGTGGGCGCACCACAAACCCCTTTCTTTAACCAACAGACGTGTGCCGGCACATTACCTAACTCAAGCAGTAACGACTGTTTTGGCCACGGCACTCACGTCGCAGGCATCATCGGAGGTAACACCTACGGTGTGGCTAAAAATGTAAATATCAAATCGGTTAAGGTTGGTAGTACCTTCGGCATAGTTAACTCCGCAGCCATTGCGGGAATTAATTGGGCCACTGGTAACCATCTGTCCACTCCCTTTACGCCCGCAGTCGCTAACATATCGTGGGAGATGCAGGCAGGCACTTTGGACAGCATGGCTATTGATACCGCTGTAAGAAATTCTATGGCCCAGGGCATCACGTATGTAATTGCCGCCGGCAATGACAACGCGGACGCTCGTCTCGTCTCTCCAGCGGATGTCACAGACGCCCTTACAGTCGGTGCAGTCGATTGGCTTGGTAATCGCCCGTCATTCTCAAATTTCGGTCCCGGAATCGATATTTGGGCGCCCGGCGTGAATGTCGTGTCGGCTCTGACCAGTAGTTCGCTGTGCTTCTACGATGGCAGCAATTCCGCCGAGTGCCAGCTTAGCGGAACCTCGCAGGCGGCTCCGCACGTTGCGGGCGCGGTTGCGTTATATATGCAAGGCAAGCCGGGTGCGACGAACTGCGGCGCATTTCCAATCGATGGAGCAGCACCGTCAAGTGGGAATCTCTCGACCTGCCCTGATCGCGTCACCCGCTTCATCAAGGCGACTGCAAACTTGAATAGACTCACCAGCAGTATCAACGGAACTCTTTCGTCGACGAACAAATTTATTTCGACCAGCTCGGCTCCCGGTCCTGCTAATCCGATCGACAATAACCAGTTCTTTCTCTGGACCCAGTACGCAGACTTTCTCGGTCGCGAACCGGATCCGGGCGGATTCCAGGCGTGGCTTAACATATTGAACACATGCCCACCTTCGGGAATAGACCCCGGCGGCAATCACTGCGATCGGATCGAGGTATCGGCAGGATTCTTTCGTTCGCCGGAATTTCAAGCTCGGGGTTATTTCATCTACCGGTTCTATTCGACGCTCGCAAGAATTCCCGGCTATGGCGAATGGAAGACCGACTTTGCCAAAGTCAGCGGCTTCTTAACCGATCAGCAACTCGAGGCGAAAAAGGTAGCGTTCGCCAACGAGTTTGTGGCGAGATCGGAGTTTGTGAATCGGTATGGCTCTACATTTAATAATCCCACTGCGTATGTTGAAGCGCTGTTGCAGACCGTGGGATTTCCCAGCCATCCGGCTCACAATTACTGGATTGACAGTTTAACGAATGGTTCACTCACGCGCGCACAGGTGCTGCGCAGCATCATCGAGACTGCCGACGTCTATAACAAGTACTACAACGAAGCCTTTGTAGTCATGGAGTACTTTGGTTACCTCCGACGTGATCCCGATGCCGCATACCTGGCGTGGATCGATATCATGAACCAGTCAGGTGGCGATTACCGCAATATGGTTAATGGCTTCATGAACTCCACCGAGTATCGCCATCGGTTCGGGCCGTGAGGCAGAGTTCTTCACTTTTACTTCACCTTAGATCGCTTCTCATAGCGTCGCGAGAAGAGAGTGCTGTGGCTGGTATCAAACTC
Organism: Pyrinomonadaceae bacterium; assembly: GCA_036518995.1. Lineage (GTDB taxonomy): Bacteria > Acidobacteriota > Blastocatellia > Pyrinomonadales > Pyrinomonadaceae > PSRF01. Next base: position 12,464 of record DATDMC010000013.1, read on the forward strand.
CAATCGGAGATGAGAACTTAGATGATGATCCTAGCGTTAATCGCTGGCAACCGTGCAAGCGTTATAGTCATCGCAGCCAACGTGAAGGGCAGACGCATTTGGCGTTAGTACAACTTGATGACTCTGATCATGGTAGTTCGAAAAAGCGTCGCCCCCGGTGCTGCCGTGATCAGAAGCATCGACTCAAACAAAGATGAGAGTAATTAGACAACTTATTCCCCCAATGATCCCTAACGAATCCCCCGTTCGTTAAGTCCAGTTAATTTCTCAGGACTAACTCATGTTAGTCGTCCTCTAAACCTTCGATAAGAAGATTATGCATGCGGATTGGGCCGCGGTAAGTCAGGGCCTCGTCTAAATGCATTTTCTTAAGTCCGATCCTGAATCGGATCCCTTGAACTCACAGAAAGATACTTCACCTGGAGGTTAGCTATGAAAGCCAAAAAAATTCTCTCTTACAGTCTGGCGCTCGCACTTATCAGCTGCGCCTTACCCGTCCTCGCACAGAACGTGCAGACAACTGACCCACGCATTACTACTGAAACCGGCGACCGAGTATGCGTGGCGAACCAGAAATCGGGCGCGAACATAGGTGCGAAGATAGCCGCCTGCGACTCGTCACTCGGCGCGTCCAAGGGCGTTATCGAAGTCTTTGGCGGCGGCGACCTGGGTGCTTCCACCGTCGTCATCTCAGAGAATCACCGCCTGAACCTGCATCACGGAACCTATACCTCAACCTCGCCAAACATCGTTCTGGCCCTGAAAGACGGAGCCTCGGTCGTGGGCGACGGAACACAGACAGAGATCCAGGAGTCAACGGCAACGCCGCAGTCGTTTCAAAGTCCGTGGACAGTCATCGCGGCCAACGCGGTCATCACGAATGATCCAGGCATCTCTAAAAACCTGACGATTCGCAATGTGAAGATCGTGGGAGCTACTCCCGGTTTCAACTCGGCTCCCCAGACCATCGCACTTGCCAACTGCCACAGTTGTCTGGTTGAGAATGTCACACTCGATCATACGCGGACGATTGGTATCCAGTCGGGCGGCAACAGCGCTAACGGGAACTTCGCGCAGGATGTTGAGATTCGGGGCTCTACGTTAATTGGCGTGGCCTCGCAAGGCATCGCAGTTGTCAACTCTCGCTACGTGCGCGTGCACGACAACGTCATCCGAGCGCCGGGAGATGCCAACGGGCCAGGAAACGTCCCGATTGACATCGAACCCAACACCGGCGACACGCTCCGCTACGTCTATGTCTACAATAACCACATAGACGCGAGCGAGAGTCCGCAGAATCAGTTCGGTACTGTCACCCTGGCTGGGATCGCCGTGCAGGGTGTGAATACCGCTGACTTCCGGGACGTTTTTGTCTATCACAATACTATCACCGGACATACACCCAACTTCGACGGCTACATGATCTCTAGTGGGTGCATCCTCCTCCGCACGGCGCGCGGCGTCCATGTTACTGACAACGACGTGAGCTTCTGCGGCTATGGCGGCATCGCCCTTGACTACCAATCGAATTTCAATCAAATCTTGCACAACACCATCACGTCTTCCGGATTTAACCCGGCCGTTTCCCTGCTGGTGGACAGTTCGAGCAACAACGAGATCAAGTTCAACAAGATCAGCGTTGATCCGCGCGAGATTCCTGGACTTGTCGCTGGCGAGGATACGTTGATACTTGAACAGAGCGTTACTGCAGGTCCAGCCGACAACAACGATTTCGAGGGCAATCTCGCAGACGTAGCGCTGAATGGCGGTGGACACAGTAAGAACTACCTGAACACGCCGCCATCGAACGGGGCCACCGTTATCGCCTCTTTCGCAAACGCTCAGCATAATCATCAGAACGCTGCCGGTGGCGGACAGTTGAACGAGTCGGCCCTCGCGCTTTCGAACGTAACGACCAACGACGTATCGATTACCAGGCACGGCTTCACGCCAAAAGCGCCAAACGACACTACGAAATTTCTTCGAGGTGATGGTACGTGGGCAGTGCCCGCGACGGGTGGCTCGCCTACAGGATGGACCGACGATGGCACGACCGTACGCCTGACAACCGCGACTGACAGTGTCGGCGTCGGCACGACCACACCTATTGCCAAGCTCGATATCTCTGGCGCGAATACCAACAACCTGTTGCACCTCGGCGCTGGCACGCTACCCGGCACGCTCTTCACCACGACAGCCACGGTTAACAATGAGAGCGTCTTCGGCCAATACGTCTATCGTGCCGGGCAATTCTTCCTGCGTCAGTACGTGAACCAATATGGCCAACTCTCCTTACAGCCGAACGGTGATGGCAATGTCGGCATTGGCACATTTACTCCCACAGCGAAACTACAGGTGGTGGGCGGCGACGTGTATGTCAATTCCATAGGCAGCGGCGTCATTATCCGCTCGCCCGATGGTAGTTGCTTCCGCATCACCGTGAGCAACGCGGGAGTGCTGGGCACCACAGCAACAGGCTGTCCTTAATTCTATTGAGGTTAGCTGTCCAGTAGTGGTTAACCTTGAGGTTTTTGCGGAAGTGGTATGTGCCGAGGGGGCGACCGAAGACGGTCGCCCCGACAAAAGTGCGTTTACGAAATTTCAGAATCCTTGCGTTAATCACAGAATGCCGACTAACAACGCAAGCTCTTCTGTCGGAGCGCGTCCGTCCCGGCCGCCTCCCTTCGAATAAAGACTATCGCCGTTTTGCCGCGTAGACTTGTTCATAAACACTCAACGTCTGTTGCGCGGTCTTTTTCCAGTCGTAGGAATTAGCGCGTTTGAGACCGCGAACGACGAGATCTTCGCGTAGATTTTTATCGGTCAGAACTTTCACGATTCCATTCAGGATCGCACGCTCGTCGAATGGATCAACCAACACGCCCGCATCTCCGATGATCTCTGGAAAGCATGTTCGATCGCCGGTGATCGTCGGGGTTCCGCAACGCATCGCTTCGAGCGGCGGGATGCCGAAACCTTCAAAGTAGGATGGATAAACGAAGCATCTCGCGCCGGAATAAATAGCCGGCAAGTCATGCTCAGCGACATAACCGGTGAAGATGATCTTGTCGCCAACGCTGCTACTCGCTGCCTCCGCCATCGTGTCTTCATAAAGCCAGGCACGCTTACCAACCACAACCAACCTGGGCACCGGATCGAGTTGATGTTCGTTACACAACAGCGCAAATGCACGAATCAAACGCGGAATATTCTTACGGGGCTGAATTGATCCGACGGTCAAAATGTAGTCACCATCGATTCCGTATTTCCTGCGCACGCGTTCAAGCTCTGTTTTATCGGTAACAGAATTGAACCGCGACGATGCGGCGAGTGGCGCTGCCGTCACACGGTCGGATGGTAGTTTGTAGGTCTTTAAAATGTCGTCGCGTGAGAAATTACAGTCGGTGATGATATGCGCTGCCGCCTGGGCCGATCTTCGTATCGTCAAACGCATCTGTCGCCAACTCCGCCGCTTGAATGTTTCCGGCAAATGTTCAAACGAAAGATCGTGTATCGTGTTGACGACCGGACACGGTGTGAACGGGGGCGCGGTGTATTGCACGTGCAGTATGTCGACTGGACGACGTCGCAGTTCGATCGTGAGCGTTAAGGGGATCCTGACGAGCGGTGTGTGAGGTAATGTCACTCGCAACTGCACGTTGGGCCAGCGATTCGCAAATCGTTCGACGGCCTCTTTTTTTGTTACATATAAAGTATAACGATTGACCTGGTCGATCTCAGCGAGTGCTTCAATCAAGTTGGTCGCATAGGTTTCATTGCCACCAAGACCCGCGCCAACTGAATGAGCATCAATAGCGATGTGCAAACGCAAAGCTCCACGAGGAATTGAAGACCGGCTATTTTGTATCACGAATTGCTGACGCTAAGAATCGTAATGCGTAGAAACCACTGAAATGGTTACTCGCTGATTGGGAGTGTGGATTCCCAACCTGAAGGTTGGGAAGAATGAGAGATGGTTACGAACCAGAATCTGAAAACTCAGCAGAAGCAGAGATGAAAATCGGGATTGATGGCCTTCCGTTAGCGCAAGTTAAGACGGGTGTGGGCCATTACACATTTGAGATTGCTCAAGGCGTTGCGCGCGCTCATCCAACCGATCAGTTTGAGTTAGTCTCACATCTGCCGTTTGAACCCAGCGCCATTAGCGACATTTCAGAAAGTGAAAACCTGAAGCTTATTCATGAACAAGTAAACTCGGTGACAAAGCATTGGTGGACCGTCGGTCTTCCGCGCTACATCCGCAAACACTCTATCGATCTCTTTCACGGTACTAACTACGACATCCCGGTCTGGGGTGGATGTCCAACCGTATTGACGATTCACGATCTTTCCTTACTTCTCTTCCCTGAAACTCACGAAGCACGTCGGGTCGCACGCGCCAAAAGACGAACGCCCATCATGGCGAAGCGGGCGACGAAAATTATCGTGCCGACTGAAAGCGTCAAGCGTGAAGTGGTCGAACACCTGCACGTGAATCCAGGCAAAATAACTGTCGTCGCAGAAGCGCCACGCAGGTGTTTTCATCCAGTGACGCGCGAAGTTGCTGAACCAACTTTACGTCGATTAGGCGTTGAAGATGCCTTCATCCTTTACGTCGGCGCGATTGAACCTCGAAAGAACCTTTTGACGCTGGTGAAAGCGTGCGAAGAAATTTATCGCACGACCGAACTGCGTCCACAACTCGTCATCGCTGGTCCAAATGGCTGGTTGTCAAACGACCTCTTTCATTATGTCGAACGTTCGGGTGTGCAGGACAGAATGTTATTGACGGGCTATCTGGGTGATGAGGAGCTGCGTGCACTTTATAGCACCTGTTCGGTAATGAGTTTTCCGGCGCTGTATGAAGGCGCAGGACTCCCGCCACTTGAAGCGATGGCTTGCGGCGCCCCGGTGATTACGTCAGACGCGCGTGCTGTTGTTGAAATGGTTGGTGATGGCGCGCGGGTCGTAGCGGCTAAAGACGAGATCGCACTTGCCCGCGCTATCGTTGAGTTGCTGACAGATCAAACCGCAAGAACTGATCTCGCAAATCGCGGCTTGAGCCGCGTGAGTCAGTTCTCATGGGACGCCGCCGCCGCGAAAACTTACGAGGTTTACCTCCACGCACTGTCTGGAAGGTTGTAGAAGCTTTGGAGGAGTCGTTTTGCAGTCCGCCGGGTTTCAGAGTTGTTTTTGCAGTCCGCCGGCTTTCCAGAGTTGTTTTGCAGTCTGCCGGATTTCAGAGTTGTTTTTGCAATCTGCCGGCTTTGCCGTCTGTTGTGAGGAATGGCTATGCCTGTCCGTTAAAGCGCGCACTGTGACTGGGCTATGCCCTTCGTCCGTCTGTTGTTTTCGTGCTTTCTGCGCCTACGGAGGGCGTAGCCCGGAACCAAAAAGCCGGTGAAACGGAAAGGCACAGCCATTCCTCACAACAGAAGGCAAAGCCTCATCGAGTTTCAAAGCATCAGACATCTTTACGAACCGCGGCTTCTACAATATGCTGACAGCGCTCGTTCACCTGTCGCAGGCACCACTCTCAATATCTCAGTTCAATGAATAACGTCTACCTCGAATTTCAAGACCTTGCGTCTGGTCTGCAACAAGTTCCGATTAATAAAGACGTGACGCGCCTCGGACGCGAACCCGGACTCGACGTCGTAATCGCTTCTACCGCTGCAAACGTTTCACGACGTCATGCCGAGATTCGCCGCCAGGACAATACCTTCATCCTCGTTGACCTCGGCAGTTTTAATGGGACTTTTTTGAACGGGCGACGAATTGCCGGCGGCGAACTTTTACATGACGGCGATGTCGTCCAACTAGGGCCGGGTGGTCCAAGTCTGCGTTTCCGCGCACCAACAAATCCGGACGCCCAACGCACCGCGCATCTCGGTCAGTCAGGCGCTCTGCCAAGCGGCCGGTTAAATCAACCGCGCAATCAAACTATTTTTGCGAGCAAAGACAGCGCGCAGTTTCAAAGTACGCTCAAAAGCGCTGACGTCAATCCAAACGAACCACGTGTCTTTCTTCAACGCGCGCTGGATCGCCCGCAACTAACCATTGGACGCGGCGATGAGTGTGATATCCGGCTTGATGGTCTTTTGATTTCGAACGAACACGCGCGTATTTCACAGTCTTCAAGTGGACTCGTGATCGAGGATCTCAACTCGACCAATGGCACTTACGTCAACGGCGAACGCATCACGGGACGCCGTCAACTTCCGTACGAAGACGTAGTCCAGATTGGCCCTTTCCTGTTGCGCGCAAACCCACAACGCGGCATCACCGTCTTCGATACCCGGGCCAAGACCCGGCTCGATGTCGTTAGGATCACAAAAGAAGTAACAAACAGATCCGGTGGCGGAAAGATCCGGCTGCTGGACGAAGTCGATTTGAGTATTCAGCCAAACGAGTTTGTCGGTCTGCTTGGTCCATCGGGCGCCGGCAAGTCGACGTTGATGGATTCCCTAAACGGAATGCGGCCGGCCACCAGCGGCAACGTTCTCGTTAACAATCTCGATCTCTATCAACATCTCGAATCGCTCAAACAGTCAATAGGTTACGTTCCCCAGGACGACATCATCCATCGTGAACTAACGGTCTATCGCACGCTCTACTACGTCGCCAGACTGCGACTCTCACGCGACATCTCACGCCAGGAGATCGACCAGGTCGTGAACGAAGTTATGGACATCACCGGCTTATCAGAACGACGGGATGTGCCGATCTCACAACTATCGGGTGGACAACGCAAACGCGTTTCGATCGCAGTTGAGTTAATCACAAAGCCGTCGGTCATCTTTCTTGACGAACCAACCTCCGGACTCGATCCGGCGACGGAAGAGAAAGTGATGAAACTCTTTCGCCAGATTGCCGAGTCGGGCCGCACCGTTATCCTCACGACCCACGCGATGGAGAACGTCAAACTTTTTGACAAGCTCGTGGTTCTCATGCGCGGCAAATTGGTCTTCTACGGTAAACCTCAGGAAGCACTGGCCCATTGCGGCGCCGAGAGTTTTAAAGATCTTTACGACCAACTTGAAGCCCCGATCTTTGAAAAACTGAAACACTCGAACGGTCAGGTAAACAAAGATCAAGTGGCGGAAGAAGTTGCGGAAAACTGGAAGCGACGTTTTCTGCAAACAGATCAATATCGAATGAACGTCGAGATTCCACTCCGTTCAGTTTCCGCAAGTGCGCACGTCACGGCTCCCGCAAAGCGCAGAGGAACAGTTGGAGACTGGCTCAGGCAATGGGCCACATTGGCGCGCCGCTATCTCGAAGTGCTTGCTTCAGACAAGTTCAATTTGCTTATTCTGTTTGGTCAGGCGCCGATCATCGCGTTGTTAACTTACATCGTGGTCGGAGGAAAGGCGCCACGCGACTTTATCTACTTCGTGCTCGCCTTAGTTTCGCTTTGGTTTGGAACTTCAGTCGCAGCCCGAGAAATCATCCGCGAACGAGCAGTTTACAAACGCGAACGCATGGTCAACCTGCGACTACTTCCCTACGTCGGATCCAAGATCTTGATCTTGATGCTGATCGTTGGACTTCAATGTCTCCTGCTATTCGGCACGCTCAAATTTCTCGATATAACGGGCTTGATGTCTTTTCCGGGAGGCTTTGGCGGTATAGGTCATCTCGTCGTGATGATGATCACGAGTATGGTGGGTATCGCCCTCGGACTATTTGTTTCGGCAGTTGTGAAGACGTCTGAGATGGCGACCAGTTTGATTCCGCTCATTCTAATTCCACAGATCCTGTTTTCAGGTTTGGTTGGCATACCGACGGGAGTTTCCAAAGCGATCAGTGTGGTCATGCCGGCGACGTGGGCGTTCGATGAAATGAAACGATTGTCGGATTTGGGAGTCCTGCGCGCGAAGGATGAAGATGCGCAACCTTCCGATAAAGAGGAAGGACGCGGTCTATATAAGGAAGTTGAACGAAAGAACGATCGCAACATCGAAGACTCGCGCGCGAAGATCGATAAGTACAAAGCGGACGCAGAGAAGAGTATTAAAGACTTCGAGAAGAAGATGGAAGACTATCAGAAGGACCTGGCCAGCGGGCGCGATACGAAGAAACCAGCAACTCCTAAATTAGGACCGGTGCCGGAAATTTCGCCCGCCGAGAGGGTTCCTGACAATTTGAGTTTGTATGTTGATTTTCTGCACCCGTGGGGAAGCCATGTGTTCGATCTTGGAATCCTCGTGTTGATGTTCTTCACGTTCCTTATTGCGACGCTCGTCGCCCTAAAAGCCCAGGACGTGTAATGTCCGATATGCTTTAGAGCATTTTACAAAACTCAAACACGCTGCGGCTTGGCCATCTGTTGTGAGGAATGGCTATGCCTTTCCGTTTCATGGGCCCTTTGGTTCTGGGCTGGGCCCTCTTTAGAAAAACAACATAAGAATCGAAGGGCGTAGCCCGGGTAGTAGGGGCCGCTTTACGGAAAGGCAGAGCCATTCCTCACAACAGACGGCCAAGCCGCAGCGCGTTTGAGTTTTTGTAAAAAGCTCCAAAGAATATCTAACCGAAGCAGTGATTATTGCATCTACCTTACGTTTTTATGACCTATATAGACGCTACTGGACAAAGAACTTAGTATGGGCCCGCCAAGACGAGGGCGTATGCAACCAGAACTAAGTACTAGTCGAACAATACCGCCATCCCCAACTCCCACTCGGACAATTTTGGTCGTGGACGACTTCGACGATACACGGTTGTTATTACGCACGTGGCTTGAACGAAGAGGGTTCCGGGTGATTGAAGCGGAGAACGGAGTTGAAGCTGTCGACTGTGCGAAGACTGAATCTCCTGACTTGATCATCATGGACATGGAGATGCCACAGCTTGATGGTCTATCGGCAACTCGCCAGATTCGCAAAGAAGAAAATGTTGCTGATGTACCAATCGTTGCCGTCTCAGCTTATGGCGCAGACCAGTTTCGCGAGTTGGCGTTGGCAGCCGGCTGCGATGAGTATGTGGCCACGCCGTTCGAACCGAAAGTCCTGGAAAGCATCATCCGATCGCTAATGCCGTAGGCGACTTAAGATTTCAGATTGCAGATTTCAGATTGTTTTTCTCTGCGTCTCCGCGTCTCTCTGCGTCTCTGTGTTGAAATTGAACGTTTGCTTCTTCGACGCATGGGTTAACACAGAGACGCAGAGAGCCGCTGAGACGCAGAGAAATAAGCTGCTTTGCTTGACACTTCCTGTTTCTTCACCTAAGTTTCGCTCGAACTCCTCTGGCTTATATATAAAGCACCAGCCGTCGCGTTGGTCCATGGAAATCTTAAAAAATGTCAGTTCCCTTTCGTCGAGAATTCCCCGCTCTCTTAATACTTCTATTCCTGGCCCTTAGCGTAGAGGCCCAGTGCACTCAGAAAATAGCTGACTTGCCCGCGGCGCCGGAGTTACTCGGCTTTCGCATGGGCATGACTAAAGAAGAGATAAAAACTTACGTACCGCAAACTGTTTTTGGTCGTAAGGATGAGTTCGGTGTAGTCAAGACCACCATTAATCCATCTTTCGATCCGAAGATCGACCAGAGTAAGTTTCCCAGTGTCCGCAGTGTTTCACTCGATCTATTGGACGATCATCTCATCTCGCTTTGGATCGGTTACGATGAAACCTTCAAAGTTCAACCGATCGAAGACTTCGCCCAGTTGGTGTCGACATCTTTAAAAGTCCCTGATTCATGGTCCACTGAACGAGGACGAGCCTTACAACTCAAATGCGTCGACTTTCAACTGCAGGTCTCGACGATTGCGGGTGGACCAAGTTTGAGAGTAATTAATGTTGGTGCTGAGGATGTGATTGCCGAACGTCGTCAGGCTAAGGAGGAACAGAACTCGGCGGCCGAAGTAGAAACAACTAAAGAGCCGGAAATTACGGCGGACAAGACAACCAAAGTCTATTACCAGCCCAACTGCGACGGCGCGAAAGCAGTTTCAGAAGCGAACAAGGTTGTATTTAAGAATATTGAAGAAGCAGAAAAGGCCGGGTACAAGTTAGCGAAAAGCTGTCACTGATGACGGACGCTTGGGCTTTGGACTTTGGACTTTGGACTTTGGAGGAGACACGATGCTTAGAGAATTCAAAGAATTCGTCTCGCGTGGAAATGTAATTGACCTTGCAGTTGCGGTCGTAATCGGAGCGGCGTTTGGAAAGATCGTGACCTCGCTGGTCGAAGGCATCGTCATGCCTCCCATCGGCTTGCTGCTCGGCAAGATCGACTTCTCAAGTCTTTTTATCGATCTATCTGGTCAACATCCTGCTTCACTCGCCGATGCAAAAGCTAAAGGCTTGCCGGTTATCGCATACGGCGCGCTGGTGAATGACATTATTAGCTTTCTGATCATCGCGTTCGTAATTTTCCTGATCGTAAAGTCTGTTAATCGGCTGAAGAACGAAGCACCACCACCGGCGAATACTAAAGATTGTCCGTATTGCCTGACAGCAATTCCACTCGCCGCTACCCGCTGCTCCGCGTGTTGTTCAGAGGTAGCGGCAGCGTAAGGGCTCTACGCAATGCCGCCAACGAGACTGTTCAAAATGGTTCTCATTCAACCCAACCTTTTAGGTTGTGTGAATGAGAATGATTTCTGACCAGGTTTCTTCGTTAGTGGTGTTCCAACCTCGCTTGCGACGGAAATACTCTTCCTCTGCTAGAATCCTTTTCGATGCGCGAATGCCCCCGGTGTGAGTCCTGTTACGATGATGATGTCCTGACGTGTCCGCAGGAACAGGCCAATACCAAACAAACTCTTCCTGGTCCAAAGCTACTCGCTACCAGATACCAGCTCGAAAAACGACTTGGTCGCGGTGCGATGGGACAAGTCTACCTCGCGCGCGATCAGAATCTGCAAACTCGCAAAGTTGCCGTAAAAACTGTTCGTCCTGACATTCTCAACGACGAGGATCTTCAGGAAGGCGAAGCTATCGCCCGTTTTGAACGCGAGGCCCGTTCCGCCGCTTCGATTCGTCATCCCAACGTCGTAGATGTGACCGACTTCGGCAAGAGTCCCGACGGCGTGTTTTTTCTCGTGATGGAATATGTTGAAGGCGAAACACTCTACGATCTGTTACGACGCGAAGGCAGCATTAATCCGCAACGCGCCGCCACCATTCTTCGCCAGGTTGTTGCCGGTGTTGAAGCAGCTCATGATGAAGGAATTCTTCATCGCGATTTAAAGCCGGCCAACATTTTTCTCATGCAGCAAAAGCGTCGCGTCACGAGCGACGATGGCTTTGTAAAAGTCGGCGACTTTGGTCTCGCCAAGATCGTCAACGCCGATCGTTCGGAAGTTACATCTGCCAGTGGCCCAGCATCACGCGGCATCATCGGTACACCGGAATACATGGCGCCCGAACAAATGCAACAGGGACTTCAACTCGATGCGCGTGCCGATATTTACGCACTCGGTACGATCGCTTACCACATGTTGGGCGGCCGGCCTCCCTTCACCGGTAATATCACTCAACTCATCGCCCAAAAACTGATGCAAGATCCGCCACCGCTTTCGAATCTGCGTACGGATGTGACGCCGCAACTCGAAGCGAGCATCATGAAGGCGCTGGCGAAAGATCCAAATGATCGACCCAACTCGGCAAGCGAATGGTTTGAAAGTCTGGCCGCTGCGGTCTCAGATAAAACGGAGGAAGTTAAGCGCGGCGATCAAAGATTGATCATCATGGCGCCCTCCGGAGCCGAGGTTTACGTTGACGATGAACGCTACGGCAGCGTTGGACGTTCGGGACGAGTGATACTCACTTCGATCGCGCCCGGCAAACATGTGCTTCGCGTCGCGCGGTCAGGTGAGCCTGACGATGAACGCGTAATCGAGATTCGCAGTGACGTCGCGGAACAGATCATTGAAGCGCAATCAAAACGGGCCACTTCGAGTCATCTCACGCCTTCGCGTGGCGGTAGTCTCGACAGTCAACACGGTGCGCTGTCCACTACTTTAGTGGTGGTAATGTGCACGCGTTGCCAGTCTCGCTTTGCCGAAGGCGTTAAATTTTGCGGCAAGTGTGGCAACACGACGTTCGTTCCCGTTTCGGAAACTGGCGGCTTACGACCGCCCGCGCCGTCTCCTTCTACGTCAGCCGGAACCACTTGCCCTCGTTGCCATCAAACCTATGCAGCCTCGATTAAATTTTGCGGACGCTGTGGAATTCCTATCGGCACAACGCAGCTTGAATGGCGCCAACCCAAACCTGTTGAAGTCGTTTGCAGGATTTGTGAAACCAGCTATCCGGCAGGAACAAAGTTCTGCGGACGGTGCGGCAAGCCCATTAGCCCTTGAGCCATCTCAAACTTTCCTTATAATTGTCCGACGGTTTTCAACCGAACCTGATAGCAAGCGAGTTGCTTAATGAAACGCTGCCCTAACTGCGATCGCAGTTACACTGATCCATCACTGAATTTCTGCCTGGAAGACGGCACTCCATTGGTTTTGGACCCGCCTCCGCCACCGGCAAACGATCCGAACGCGACCATGCGGTATCCTCCGCCGCGCGATACATCCGAGCCACCACCGACCGAGATCTATCGACCTGATTCGCCGTTGATTAGCCAGGCGCCGCGCACGAGTCAGCCGCCACCACCGCAACAACCGCAATGGACCCCGACACCACCAGCGCAGCCACAGAAAAAGTCGAATGCGCTCTGGTGGGTACTCGGCAGCCTTGCGGCGATTGGCGTAATTGGCGTCGGTCTTGTGGTCGTGCTCATTGCGTGGGCCAGCATTAGTTCGTCAAATACCAATAACGCGAATAACCGCAACGAAAATCGAAACAGTAACGTCACAGTCAATACGAATAACTCAAACATCAGCAATACGAACATAAACAGCAATTCGAATTCTCAGTTGCCGGCTTCGTTCACGGACGACTTCACTTCTACCAAATGGGGCACTGGCGATTCGAAGTTTGGCAGGTTTTGGTATGCCGACGACGAATATCACATGAGTTCGAAAGAGAAGACTTACATTGTGATGTATGCGCCTTCGGAAGACTACAACACCGAAAATGCGACGGTAAAAATCACCGGACGTAGTGTTGATGGCACGGTTCCTTCGTCCGGGTTTGGTCTAATGGTCCATTGCGCCCAGTCAAAGGCCAAGCAGTTGGAAGACTATGCTTTGTTAATCTATCCAGGCGACACGCCATCGTATGAAGTAATCGTGCACAAAGATGGAGTGCAGAAGTCACTGGTGGAGAAGACCAGTTCCACGGCGATTCGTTCGGGCACAAATCCGAACCAACTGGAAATTAGAATTAAGGGTAGCGAGCTGTCGTTTTATGTTAACGGACAGTATCTGACGAAGATCAGTGATACGGAAAATTTCCAACGCGGCCGGGTTGGCCTTTACACGAGTGATGCGACTGAAGTTGCGTTCGATGATTTGGAAATCACGCGTTAGTTAGCATGTCCAATATGATCAGGGAGTCAGTACCACCTCGCGGTAGCGGGTGGGTCTCTTATATTAGTGGGTCTCTTATAATAATGGCGCGTCTTTATCACGGGCGACCCACCCGCTACCGCGAGGTGATACTGACTCTTTGACTAACTCGATGGTTCTTTTTTGAGTCTATCGGACAAAATGCAGGTCAATCTCAAAGTCATCGCCGGGCCATACAAAGGTCGCATCTTTTCCTTCACCCAGCATGACAGTTTCCTGATTGGTCGCTCACCTGACGCGCATTTGTATTTACCAGACGACCGTTTCTTCTCGCGTAATCATTGTCTCCTCGAGATAAACCCACCTCATTCTTTTCTACGCGATCTCGGTTCGACTAACGGCACCTTTGTGAATGGTCAGCGAGTGCGCGAAGCGTATCTGAATAATGGCGATCGCATTCAGGGTGGTGAAACGATTCTCACCGTCGAAGTGACAGCCGCTGAAGATCCACGCTTGTCTGAAACAACTCAGGATGTTAATCCGGGTCATCCAGTGCTCGTAATGGTTGAATGCCTTAACTGTGGAAGACGCGAGCAGGCGCAGGCATCTCAACCGGATGAGAAGCTCACCTTCCTCTGCGAAGACTGTCGCATTGAGTTGAAACGTTCGCCGCAATCAGTGCCGGGCTATGACACGGTGAAGTTACTCGGACGTGGCGGAATGGGTTGCGTCATGCTTGGTCGCGAGCACAAAACCGGACGAGCGGTGGCGATCAAAACGCTGCTACCCGAATTTGCAGTCAGTGAAAAAGCGATGCAACGTTTTATGCGTGAGATTGATGTCGCGGCTTCACTAAAACATAAAAACATCGTCGAGTTTATCGATCGCGGTACACACAATGGCGTGGTCTATTTAGTGACTGAGTTTATCGATGGCGCCGACGCGTCAAAACTAGCGGAGTCGCGTGGAGGACATCTTTCATACGAAGACGGGATCTCGATCATTGCCCAGGCGCTCGACGCGTTAGCGCATGCACATTCCCAGGGTTACATCCATCGTGATTTTAAAGATCAGAACATCCTTGTGTCAGGTCATTCTGAAAACCTCGTGGCGAAGTTAACGGATTTTGGTTTGGCTAAAAGTTTTACTCACTCGGGAATGAGTGGCGTGACTATGGCGGGTGAGATGGCGGGAACGTTGGCCTATATGCCGCCGGAACAGTTGCGAAACTTCCGGGATGTAAAACCACAATCAGACATCTATGCAGTTGGCATGACAGCGTACAGTTTGTTGACCGGCAAACTTGCGCTTGACCTCACGCGACATACCAGTGTCAACGACACGATCCGCGCGATTTTTGAACAGCCCTGCATTCCGCTCCAACAGCGTGCGCCGCATCTGCCGTTACCGGTTTGCGAGATCATCAACCGCGCTTTGGCAAAGGATCCTACCCAACGTTGGCAATCCGCCGGCGCCATGCGAAAAGCGCTGATGAGCGTGCTCGGATATGGCTGAGAGAGCGAATTGCGGAATTGCTGGAATGACTAAGAGCGGACTCCGGCTTTGCCGCCTGTTGTGAGGAAAGGCTCCGCCTTTCCGCAAGTGGCTCCGCATCTTCTTTGGGCCACGCCTCTTTCCGTTTACTAAAACAAGCGCCCTAGAGAAAGAAAGAGGGCACAGCCAAAATCAAGGTGGCTTCATACGGAAAGGCATAGCCATTCCTCACAACGGGCGGCGAAGCCGAGAGCGAAGATTCTCAGCAATTAGAAAAGAACTACCAAACACGAAGCACCAAGGACAAAGCCCAAAACGCCCAGCACAAACCCCAGAATAACCCTTTACTTGACCCTCCCAACCCTCCATAATACGGACACTTCGCATAACTTATCCGGCGAAGGCTTACACAGCGCGGGCTTTCGCCCGCGTTTCGCATGAGGAGAGTTGGATATGAGGTCGATTTGGAAAGGTCACATTCGCTTTCTGCTGGTCGCCATCCCCGTCCGTATTTATAACGCACTCGAAACCAGCGAGAAGATCTCGTTCAATCAACTTCATCGCGAAGATTTTGGTCCAATTGGCTACGACAAGCGCTGCAAAAAGTGCAACGAAGTCGTTAGCGGCGATCAAATCACTAAGGGTTATCAGTACGAACCGGATCGTTACGCTATCGTCGAACCTGAAGACATCGCCAAGATCAAAATTAAAACTACGAAGGCTGTAGACATCGTTGGTTTTGTCGAGCGCGAAGAACTACCAACTACTTTTTACGACGCTCCTTACTTCGCCGGCCCTGATGGTCCTGTCTCCGAAAAGCCTTACGCGCTGTTGCGTGAAGTGATGAAGCAGACCGGCAAAATTGCCGTTGGCAAAGTGGTGCTGCGCGATCGCGAAGATCTGGTCGCAGTGTTTCCCCACGAAGACGGACTCGTCCTGCAAAAACTTCATTACCCGCACGAGCTCCGCAAGATGGAGGATGTCCCTGAGATTGACGGGGTAAAAAACCTGACCGCGCCGAAGCTAAACAAGAACGAGTTGAAGCTCGCGGCCACCCTGGTCCAGGAGATGGTTACAACACTTGCCGAGATTGATACTGAAGACAACTATCACAGTGCGCTGCGAAATTTGATTGAGGCAAAAATCAAGGGACGCGAAGTTGTTGCGCTTGAGGAAGTTGAAGAACTTCCCAGACTTGATATTATGAGTGCCTTAAAGAAGAGTTTGCAGGCATCCAACCGCAAACCAATGATTAAGTCGCCCGCTGAGTCTGCCAAGAAGCAACCGCAGATTACGCTGGTGAAGGCAAAGACGACGGCAAAAAAGCGGAAAGCGTCTTAGTTCGCTGACTTGTTTGGTCGCCAACCAATGAAAGAAAAAAGCTCTAAGGTAATATCCTTCCCCTCACCAGTGCCTTTGAAGGCCGATTATCAACGTGTCAAAGGCTCTTACTCCGTCAAAGAGATCAAACAACTCTTTGGACTCAGCGAGAAGACCATTCGCCGCTGGACCGAACAAGGAATCATTCAGGCTTCGACACCTTCCGAGACTTCCGATTTTACTTACGACTTCCAGGCGCTGACTCAGTTTCGCCGTGTTCGTGAACTGCGTTCGCAAGGACACAGCATCCGCCAGGTCGAAGCTGAGTTACAGGGCCAACTGAGTTTGTTCCGTTCTGAGACTCCGCGTATCGCCCGCTTACTGACGCCGTTTGAAGAGGCGCTTCTGTTACACGAAAAAGGCGATCCGAGTGCGGCTGAACACTACCAGGAAGCGATAAGTGAAGGCGACAATGTGGCCGAGGCATACTGCAATCTCGGCATCATCAATCTCGAACGTGGTGAGTCAGCCAAAGCACTCAACAACTTTACGCTCTCACTCAAGAACGACCCGCGCCACGTCGAAGCACACTACAACTTAGCGAATCTCTATTACGATGCCGGCGATTTTCAACTGGCAAAACTGCATTACGAAGCGGCGGCCCAGGTTGAGCCCGGGTTCTCCCTCGTCTATTTCAATCTCTCCCTGGTCTATCACAAACTCGGTGACCTCGCCGCCGCGTCTGCCACGTTGGAGAAGTATCAACAACTCGAGCCTGAAGATGAAGACATTGAAGTATTGAACCAGATTCTGCGGGCCATGCAGGTTGGCCTGGCCCTCGAAAAAAAGAGAGAGCAGTAAGAATTGCGCGATTGCGGATTGCGCGATTTAGAGGAAATCTCGCATTCTTCTTCGCAATTCCTCATGCTCCATTTCCGTGGTAGCGCAATTTTGCTTACGTGTCTATAATCCCCCTCGACCTACTACCATCTCCCAAACTTCACCTGGTTGTGGGCCAGACTGTAATTGTGACCCGAACAAGGAGGTTCCCCTAATGTCTAAACCGAAGTGTCGGATTTTGTGTGTCGACGATCATTTCGACACGTCCGAGATGCTGCAGGTTCTTCTGTCCGATTCAGACTACGAAGTACAAACCGCAGGCTCAATTGAAGAGGCTGGCAAACTAGCTGGGCAAACGGAGTTTGATCTTTACGTACTCGATAAGCGATTACCTGACGGTACTGGTCTCGATCTTTGTGGCACGTTAAATAAATTGACCCCGGGCGTTCCGTGCATCTTCTACACCGGCGACGCTTACGAAGTTCACCGAACCGAAGCTCTAGCTGCCGGCGCCGCAGCTTATGTCGCTAAACCAGATATAGACCAACTGGTCACCACCGTTCACAAGCTGTTATCTGCAAAAGACTGTGCCGCCGAAGCCAACGCGTGAAGGCATTGGTGATTGCCGATTTGCGATCGCCAATTACTGATTGCCGTTTTGCGTTTGTGCACACTCGCGATAGAGCGGCTGACTCTTAATCAGCGGGTACAAAGTTTGCACAACGCGCCTTCGCTCCGGAGGAGCGAAGCACGGATCTAATTTTGGCGTGAGGTTCGGTTTGAAGTACTAATCTGATGTGCTATATTCTGCCGCGCTGCGCAGATCAAGTTCATTGACTCTACGATCTTCGCAGTCGTCTTTGTCACTTCTAATGGGCCGATAGCTCAGTTGGTAGAGCAGCTGACTCTTAATCAGCGGGTCGCAGGTTCGAGCCCTGCTCGGCTCACCATTCATATCAATGACTTGCGGCAGGTCTCAGGACCTGCCGCTCTTCTTTTGCGACAAAGTTGTGACGTCGTTTCTGCCTCAACCTTCGATACTCAGACAAGGTAGTGATTGCTCCGCGTTTTCCCTGATCGGTGGCGGATGTACCTCATCGTCGTCACAATTGAAGAGTGTCCCATCAATTCCTTGATCTTCACCTGCTGTCCATGATGCGTGAAAATAGTCGGGGCCTGGAGGTCAAAGGCGCTGCGGCAACGACCTCGATCCATCCTTGCTGTAATGGGGACTGAATTTGTAACCCAATCGTCGGATGGTAAGTACACATTAGTTGATTTGAAAGGTAGAGGGCCTTCCAGCAAAATTTAGTTTCCAATCGCACACAAAAAAATCGCCGGCGAAAAGCCGGCGATTTCGAGTCAGCCAAAGTAAGCACCATCGAACGGGACAACGGCAATTGGAAATCGCTAAGCGCGAGCGTTCCAGCTATTCGGGGAACTTCTTTCGGAGGCTCGCAAGGTCAGGGTGATTTCATCTTCCACGGTATTGCCCGCACACCACCCGAGTACAGCCATGGCACTCGTCATCTTGTGTCGAGCTTGCCTGAAGGCCCGACTCTGCGGTCCATCCAGAACTTCGTCGTCAACATCTCCTCCGCGTACTGCCGGCAAGTCGTGGAGAAAAATCGTGCCTTCAGGTTTTGAAACCCCGTTCATCAGCGCTTGGGTCACGCGATAAGGCTCGAATTTTTCCTGCCAATTCAAGTCGGCTTTTGGCACTCCCATCGTTTGCCAACGGGTCGTGTATACGGCATCGACATTGGCCGGCAGCCGGTCAAGGCGATGGTGATGCTCGATGTGCGCGTCGTGAAGTGGAGCAAGTTGGTGGGCCATCTCAAGAATACTTTCATCCAACCCGTATCCTGCCGGCGTCACCAAAGTCAGACTCATACCCGGAGTTTGAGCGACCGCTAACGCGAGTGAGGCGGCGGTATTATTTCCTTCACCCAAATACAAAACATGCAACCCGTCGAGGCGACCAAACTCCTCGTGCAAAGTTACGAGATCGGCAATGGCCTGGGTCGGATGTTCATTGTCGCTCATGGCGTTGACAACTGACATCCGGTCCTGGTTAGCGAACGCCTTCATCTCCGCCAGGGATTGATTAGTGCGGATGACGAGTACGTCGAGAAAATTTGCCAGCACTCGCGCTGTGTCTGCGATCGTTTCGCCGGTCGCGAGTTGTAGATCGTTTGGACCATAAGCGATAGTGGAGGCTCCGAGGTGACTTGCGCCAACGGTAAAAGCGGTGCGAGTGCGGGTCGAGGTCCCACGAAAATATATGCCCACCACTTTTCCCGCCAGCGGATTTTTTACTATCTGCTCTCCGGCACTAATCAAAAGCGATTCTTTCACCAGATGAGCAAGATTATCGGCGCCGAGTTCGGTTACTGAAAGAACGTGTCTGACTTTCATTGGAGTTTCCTTGGTGAGTGGTTACGATTTGGGACTGACCCGTTACTGCAGGTGGTCCAACAATAATTTCTGCCTAGGCACAAGCGCGTTTTGCTTCGCGTTCGCCGATCCAGGTTTCTCGTATGAAGGAATGAAGTTGAGTTCCCATTCGATTGGCTATCGCCAAATCACGCGCCAGCGCGCCGACGGCAAGATCAAGAACACCCAAACCAAACGGGCTGAATACGGCAACGCTCTCTTCGTCTCTCCGCACGCCGGCGTGACCAAGCAATATCTCAGCTAAACTGCAGCGAATGAAATCACGATTGCCCACGAGTTGTTCTGCAAGATGCACCGACGTGCTGGCGCGACAGACGTGATCAACATCGTCGACGATGTTGTCGCAGGCAAGTATCACTTCCGGAGATAAATCGCGTAGCGATACATGCAGGATCGTTGTACCCGGAGCACAGTATGAGAGGTCATCGATGTGTGGTGTGCCGGCCGTGGTAGCCAGCGAGACGAGTGGCGTATTTCGGAAAGCATCCTTGATGTCGCGAACCAGCTCCACTTTCACGCCATCGAAAGTGTCGTAGCACTTGTTCTGAAATTGTGTGGCCCGATCGGCGTCGAGATCAAAAACGCGGAGCTCCCTGAGTTCAGCGCACGACGCCACGAGGAAACGCACCACTTCAAAATTGATAAAGCCTGTGCCAATCAGTCCGACAGTTGAGATCCCACGACCAACCGACAAAGTTTTTGCTGCTAAAACTGCGCTCGCAGCAGTGCGCTTCGCGCTGATGAGCGAACCTTCCAGGATGGTTTCGGGCCGCCCCGTCAAGGCCGAGTTGAGAATCATCACCGCTGAGGCACGCTCGAGCCCAAGATTAAGATTATCCGGAAATGAAGATATCCATTTCATGCCTGCCACTTCGAAGTCGCCACCGAGATAAGCGGGCAGCGCAATGATTCGGTTTAGATCGCTATCGGGAAACCGGAGGAACGTCGAGTGAGGCAACGAGCTTTGCCCGGCCTGGTGCGTCTCGTAAGCATTGCGCACGGTTTGCATCAATTCGAGTTCTCGTCCGGCCAACAGCTCGCTCACTTCATGACCGTTCAGAATCAAAATGTCGCCGTCATCCATAATTAGACTCTCTTTCTTTTCAAGCTGGGAAAGTGCTGATTAAACGGGAGCTTCGATACCGACCATGCGGAGCTCAGCGGTGTAGCGTTGGCCCAGGGCATCGGTTACCCACAGTTGATCGGGCGTGGGCAGCATCTCCGACACGGTGATGAACGAATCCTCGAGTTCTTCGCTCAACATATTCCGCACGCTACGCGTAAAGAAATTAATCAGAATCGGGCTTTCAAAATCGACGTAGAAAGGCTTGGTCTCGAGCGGTGTTTTTACGAAAACGAAACGCGGAATGCCGTTGTCGCGGGCCCAACGCTGAAGTCCGGCGAAGCGATCGGCTTCTTCTTTTTGATGAGCAAATCCCAATTCAGCCGCCGAAAAACCCCAAGCCTCGCGAGTGACTACCAGGCGATCGATCGTAACGCGTGGTGTGTGTTTGCTGCGCTTGAGGATTTTGAAATGACTGGCGCAGAGTAAGGAGAGAATCGTGCCAAAGAACTCGACGAGTTCATAATTGATGAGCCCATCGCGGGTACGCGCGACCACACCCTGGTCTGACTCTTCGATTACAAACGCGCTAATCGGCAAGCTCGGTCCGGAGGCGGAACTGAGCGCGTCGTAGCTGAGGGCCAGCCGGTAATCCTTTGGCGAGATCAGGCCAATCGCGGTGCGAGCCGTGACTCCGGGCCATTGGCGCGGAGAAATCGGAATAACGCAGGGCTCAGGCAAATCACACTCATAAGCTTCGATGAGTTCACCCGGCGCGGGATGATGGTAAGCGAACGTTGCCGCAGCGAGTGTGTTGCCACCGAGATGGAGCTCGCCCGCTATGAATTGATAATCACCACGCCCGATCGCGGCGGCGTTCTCCGCGGCAATCATAACGTCAGGACATTGGTAACGGCCGAGACGCCAGCCTGCGCTCGGCGTGGCAAAGTGATCCTGAACACGCGATCGCAATTCTTCACTCGTGTAATTCACGCGCCATTCGTCATAGGAGAGTGAGAGCACCGACGCCCAACGGTCCTGAAAAGCGATTCTTGTGGCTTCGAGCGTCGGAGGCTCTTTGCCCAACATTAGCGGTTGAATACGATGCCAGAATGCGACCGCTTCGACGGTTGTTGAGCCAGTCTCCTTTACCAACTGCGAATAAGTGTTCGTGAAGACTTCACGATAGCGGCGCGCCAGGTCAAACGTGAACCAGCGCGCACTATCCAGCAAAAGCGATAGCGGTGGTCCTAAAGCTTCGAGCACATCAGGACCGATTTGAACGTCCAATGCCCGTTCACAATCTTCGTAAACGAGCGTGCGCGCGGCGTACATTTCGCCGTGTGATCTCGTGCAGGTCGCGCCGGTTAGCCGTTCGAAAGTGTCTTCCAGCGCCGCGATATTTTGATCTAACTCCGTCGGGTTTCCGGCGGCCGCGGCCACGTTCGCACGAGCGAGCTGAAGTTCACGCAAGAGATCCATGACTCGCAGGCGTTGCTGGTCGTCTCCGATCCGCTCGATAAGCCTGAGCAGGTGTTGCTCCGCGTGCGCCACAGGGCATTCAAATTCCCACAGAATAAATCCCTCATCACACAGGTCAGATAACGCCGCGAAGACTTCTTCTTCGGTTTCCAAATCAATCGCCGGATCCGCGACTATCTCCACGGCAATTTCCACGGCGGTCCGAATTCCATCCAGGGCTGCCAGCACTGCTGCATATTCTTCCTGAATCGTGACTGGACCATTGAAGGGATGATGGAGTGTGGTTCCTTCAATGCGGAAGAAAGGCAGAAGTCGCGGCGCACACCAGCGACGCAGAGACTCATCCGCACTCAAAATCTCCGTCAATTTATCGATGGACCAACTTTCGGGATGCACATGACGCTTCGCCACGAGCGTGTCACCGGGTTGCATTTCGACACCCGCGCCATGCGAAACCAGCCTGGCCCAACCTACTGGCCCAAAGAAACCAATCGTGTCGTTCTTCAGGCAGTAGCGCTGGAGGTAAGTGGCGATCAGTTCCTCATTTCTAATACGTAAGTTGTTGCGCGGCACTACGGCTGGATCGTGGCGCAGGAGCCACGAAATACCATTGTGATACGCCTTGCGGTTTTGCCAGATCACCGCTTCTTTAAAAAGACTCGAAGAAGCCAGTTCATAAATAACCCGAGAATTACGCGCTACTGCGTTGGTAAATTCCTGATTGAAACTCGCTCGCAGTGCAGCCACTTTGTTACACGCGGATCTCAGAGTCTCAATCAATGGATCATTGCCGAAAGGCTCGTCAGGACGCGGCACAGAACCTTTCCATAGACGACGCAAGACTTTCTGCGCGGCGGTTCGCCTTTCGTTAGTTGAGTCCGTTTCCTGTTTAATGCGCTTGAGTTGCTCGGAAGTTTCAAACCGCACTCGATCGGCGGCGTCTTCAGCCTCGATCAGTTGGCGCGCAGCCAGGGCGCATTCGGGATCGGCAAGCTGATGGATTTGAGCGGCAGGAAACCCCGCGCCGCGCAATGCTACCCAGCGCCATAAAGCCCATTGTCCGCCGGGCAAACGAGCCAGGTGTTTCGGCAATGTCGCGGGCTCCGTTTCCAGCACCAGCGCTGGCAACGGTCCTTGTTTATTCAACGTGCCGGGAAGATTTCCGCTGTAGCTCATAAACTTTTATCCGGGTAATCCATAGCTAAAAACACTCATGCGAACGCCAGGTCGGCAACGGGCTCTTCGACCCAGAAGTTGGAGCCGAGCAATGTTTCCGGGAACGATAGGTCGAAATCTTCCCAGAGATGAGAGACGTCGCCGAAGTGATCATTCACCCATTGATCCGAATAGATGGTGTCGAGATATCGTTCGCCGCGATCCGGCAGGATGATGACGCAGTTCGCACCTTCAGGAATTTCCTCTTTGATCAGCGCCAGCGACATCAGCACCGCGCCGGATGAACCTCCCGCCATGATTGCTTCTTTAAGCAACAGGCGCCGGCAACCGATGATGCAATCGAGATCGGTGACGTGAATGCTGCGGGCCGCTAGATCAGGAGTGTATAACTCCGGCCGCCTGGCAGCGCCGTGTCCAGGTATCAAACGCTTGATTGCCGGGCCGCCAAAGATAACGCTTCCAACTGCATCAACAGCGACAACGGTCGTCGACAAATTGTTGTCATGTACGTATTCGGCGCAGCCTCGCAACGTGCCGCAGGTGCTGGCGGCACAAAACAGATAATCCACTTTGCCGTCGAGATCTCTGGCGATCTCACACATCGTTTGCCGGTGGGCCATCGCGTTGTAGACGTTGGAATACTGGTTGGGCCAAAAGCTGTCGGGGATGGCCTCTCTCAGCGTTCGCACTCGATCTATGCGGGCATGCAGAAACTCTTTAGTGACCGGATCGGGCTCTCGCACGACATCCACTTCGGCCCCGTAAGCTTTGAGAAGCGCCACATTCTGTTGCGTCGTCTTGGGATCGACGACACAAATAAACCGCAGCCCGAAGTACGTGCACGCCTGGGCCAAACCGATGCCCATGTTCCCCGAACTGGATTCGATGATTACTGTGCCCGGACCGATTTGGCCTTCCTCCATGGCATTCTTGAGAATCGAATAGGCGGCCCGGTCCTTGATGCTACCTCCCGGATTGAAAGCTTCCAGCTTGGCGTACAGATCAAAATGACTGTTATCCAGAACCCGCGTCAGCTTCGTAAGCGGCGTATTCCCTATAAGCGACAAAATTCCTTCGCGCATGGTTTAGTTTCCTTATTTCGAAAGTTAGGGCGAGGAGGTTAGGCGAACTTGAAGACTTCAGTAAGTAGTAGAAACGGTCTCACGTTCCTCAAACTGCGCTGGTAGTTCCCCCAACGCTTCGGGCATGAGAACGGAGTCACTGTCGTATTCCACTTTGCCGTAGTCGAGCTTGATGATGCGATCTGCTATGTGATAGTAGCGATCGTCGTGACTGATAACTATCACCAACTTCCCTCTCGATTTCAGTTCGGGCAATAGCTGGTAATAAAAAGTCTCTTTGAACTGCGGATCCTGATCGGCGGCCCACTCATCGAAGATATAGACCGGGCGATCTTCCATGTAGACTGTCAGCAACGCGAGACGCTTTCGTTGTCCCGCTGACAAATCAGTCGTTGAGAAGACCCCGTCTTTGATCTCCACTTTATGGTTGAGCTGCAACTCTCGCAGGTAAGTTTCAGCCCGCGTGTCGGCCTCCGTGCCCGTCACGCCCAGCAAACTATCGAAGAGGAAGTAATCGGAAAATACGGCGGAGAAACTCTGCCGAAATGTTTCCCTGTTTTCCGCGGTAACAGTCTGGCCGTCGATCATGAGCTCGCCTGATTCCGGGAGATAAAGTCCCATCAACAGTTTTGCGAGAGTTGTCTTGCCGCTACCGTTACCACCGGTCAGAAAAACCAGCTCACCCATTCTCAAACTCAGGTTTATTGGACCAAGCGTGAAACTACAGTTCTCTTTCTCCAGGTAGTAAGTGTGTTCCACTCCTGCTAATTCAAGTGTTTTCCAATTGACCGAAGCGGGCTCATTGCCGCGCGCGAGACTGGTAGCGTCGTTTTCAGTTATGCCCAACTGTTCTATCTTCGAGACGGCAATGCTGGCGCGGCTGATATCGGGCAGACGATTGATCAGAATTTCCAGCGGCACGATCACGTAAAGCAGTGTCAGCGTGTAACCCGTCAGAGTTTGCAAGGAGACAGTCTGCATAGTCGGCAACACAAAAAGAATCAACCCGATCAGGACGAAAAACATCGTTTGTCCCCAACTGCTGGCGGCAGTGAAGATCGCATTGCCCTTCACGTTGGCTTTCTCCATCATGCGGGTCGTACCGTGCAGATTGCCGTTCAGGAATGCCTCGCGCCGTTGCCAGTGCAACTGCAACTCTTTCGCGCCTTCAGTGACTGCATGGAAATGCTTTAGCAATACGTCCCACGCGTCGCGTCCGCGCTTCAGATGGCGGAAGGCCCAGGTCAGCGGTAGCCGGTAGCTAATAACAGCCAGCGTCAGGAAGATCAGCACGCCAATAAAGACCGGCAACGACAGGTATGCCAGGTAGGCAAAGCAGCCGAGGGTAATAGCGAGGTGCATGCAGAGGAAAGGCAAGACGGTAAGCGCACTTGCAATGGTCGGCACATCACCGGTCAACGTGCCGAGCAAGCGGTGTGAGCCCAGTTCCTCTAACGTACGCAAGCGTGTGCCGAGTATTTGCCGGCACAGTTGCAATCGCAGATCCGACATCGCTCTTTCGGTAAAGCCGATCAGCAGCATGTTGGAGAAATACCGCGAGATGGGCAACAGCAGACATAAACCACCAAAGGTCCAAACGGCATGAGACGCTGCGGAGCCGCCAGTCAGGGTTGAATTAATAACGGCAAGTAGTGCGGTATTAGCCAGGCCGCTGATTATTCCGGCTCCAACGGCGATCGCGATAAGCATTCTGGGATAACGAATGTTCTTCGAGACCCGCATTAAAAAAGACGACACCCTTACAAAGTCTTTAATGACTTTCATGTTTGTATTGCTCCTGTCTGGAACTGATTAGTTGAGGCTTTGGCCGAAAAAATCCTGATAGGGTCTTCTCTGTGAGAATTTCAATTGACTTGTGAAGGCACGGTAAAGGCTCCGATCTCGATCATTCCATTGATAGCCTGGAGGGTGATATTTTCGCCACCTCCGTTTAATCGATAACGGGCGCGAACCTCCTGCTTCCCACGATCGCGTTCATAGCTGGCAGGTTGAAAGTCGCAGCGGATGTCATACTTAAGAATGTTGGTCTCCCAGTCTCCCTGAATACGCACACACGCTTCAATGGTCACGCGGCAAGTTTCAGGAAGGAACAGTTGAATGTTGCCGCCCAGAGTCGTCAAGCGGCTCTGCCCACCGCCGGCGGGGACCAGTTCAACAGTTATGTTGCCACCGGACGAAACAGCCTCGACACCGCCTTTTACTTTCTCCAAACGAATGTGCCCGCCCGCGGTCCTGGCATTCACGAGACCTTCACCGCCGAGCAAAACAATATGGCCACCGGATGTCTTGAGTGTGGCGTCACCGGCAACCTTACCTACTTCGATGTGTCCGCCTCCGGTGAAGATTCGCGCCCGCCCGCTGATGTCGCCGATGATGATGTCACCACCACGTGTTTGGGCGCGCAGGGCCTGAGCGACATTTCCCATGATGATGTGGCCGCCACCACTAAGCACTTCCATTTCCATGTTTGCCATAGTTTCCTCAATTCTCGCTTGGGCGAGTTTTAGCGCACAGGTCACACAGATCCTATAAAAGCGATCTGCGTAATCTGTGATTTATATAAGGGAGACGCTGCTATTCGGTTCTTAGCGCAATGATTGGATCGATCTTCGTGGCCCTGCGCGCCGGAATAAAAGTGCCGACCAGCGTGATCAGCAATAGCAGGAAAGTGACAGCGCCAAATATCGTCAGGTCGGTTGAACTGACGTCGACGAGTAAGGTGGAGAGCACGCGGGTGAGTACGAATGCCGCGGTTAAACCTATCACTATGCCAATCAACGAGATGATGATTCCCTGTTTCATGACTACCTTCAGCACGTCGCTCTGCTGCGCACCGAGGGCGACACGAATACCAATCTCTGAAGTGCGTTGCGTGACGCTGTAGGAAATCATGCCGTAAATGCCGATGGCCGCCAGTAACATCGCCACACTCGCGAAGATAGTCAACAGCAGCATGTTGAAGCGTGGTTGCCAAAGCGAGTCGTTCAAGCGCTGGTCCATGGTCCTTACGTCAGACACGGGCTGATCCGGATCGATGCCGCGGATCTCATTTCGCAAAGCCCCGGCCAACGCCAGTGGATCGCCGGTGGTACGCACTGACAGATACATCTTGGTCAGCGGAATATTGCCGCCACCCTGTACGTGAGGCGCATAAACTTCCCACTCAATCGGACGATTCACACCGTAGGACATCACGTCGCCTACTACGCCGACGATGGTCATGCGCGGGAACCGTCCGCCCGGAGGCAGGAGTTGCGGGGAGAGCAAACTCTCGGGTGGTCCTGTCCAGATTCGCTTGCCGACTGGATCTTCATTCGGGAAGAAATTTCGCGCCACCGCGTCGTTAATGATCACCACCGGGAGACTGTTCTGCGTATCCTGATCAGTGAAGAAACGTCCTTTGAGAAGCGGCACCCCCTGGGCTTTAAAATAGTCGGGCGTGACCTGCCGATACTCGACTGCTTCAACTTGATCGAGTGTGGCCGGCGGTTGTCGTCCTTCGATGCTGAACTGTTTGCCCCAACTTTCGTTCGACATGGGAAGACTGGTGGTTGCCCCGGCTGCTTGTACGCCGGGCAACGCCTTGATCTGTTCCATTGCGCGCTGAAAGAAAGCACTCCTTTGTTCGCCTTCCTTGTATTTCAAATCCGGCAGGGCGATCTGCGCGGTCAACAGGTTTGTACTATTGAAGCCGGGATTAATCGATTGAAGATGCATAAAGCTCTTCAACATCAGCGCCGCGCCGATCAGCAAAATTAAAGCCAGCGCGATTTCGGAGACGACGAGTGCGCCACGGATACGACGACTGCGAGCGCTGTCCGTTGAACCACGGGCCGCTTCTTTGAGAGCTTTGGTCAAGTCAGGATTGGCTGCCTGCAAGATTGGCAGCAGTCCGAAAATAATGCCGGTAAGCACTGACAGCAGCAGGGTAAAAAGAAGCACCCGGTAGTCGAGGGGAATGCCGACGCCGCGGGCGATGATAGCGTCGCGGGAAAGATTTTCCGGCGCCAGGGCCAGGATTATTTGCAGGCCCACGTAGGCAAGTATCAAACCCAGGCCGCCGCCGATCAGGCTGAGCCAGAGATTCTCGGTGACCCAGAGTCTCATTAGACGAAACCAGCTTGCACCGAGAGCAATACGCACCGCAGTCTCTTTTTCACGCGCTGCTGCACGGGCCAGCAAAAGGTTGGCAACGTTGGCGCACGCGATGAGTAGCACGAATCCGACCGCACCCATGAGCACGAGCAGAGTTGAACTGTTATCGCCAACGGTGTCTTCAGCAAGCGACACAATTCTCGCGCCCAAACCCTGGTTCTCTTTGAACTCCTGCGAGAGTCGCAGCGAAATCGTGTTCATCTCAGACTGTGCGGTGGGAATGTCAGCGCCCGGCTTGAGGCGTCCAATGACTCTGAGGAAATAGTTGTTGCGCGTGTTCATGTTGCTGCCGGTTTCGAAAGCCATCGGTACCCACAGTTCAGCTTTCTGCCTTGCCTGGCGCAGCCACGAGTCAGCCGGCAGGACACCGACCACGGTATAGCTCTCCGCGTTGAGGGTGACCGGTTTACCGATAACGTTCGGGTCAGCTCCGAATCTACGTCGCCACAAACCATCGCTGAGCAGGACTACGCGGTGTTGGCCAAACTCTTCTTCCTGCGGCGTGAAGAGGCGGCCCAACTTAGGGGTCACCCTTAATAAAGGAAACAGGTTAGCGGTGACGTTCGCGCCGCGAACTCTCTCTGCCTGATCCGTCACACTGATGTTGAAGTCGCCGAGAAAATAGGCGCCGATCTGATCGAAAGACTGGTTTTCTTTCCAGGCTTGATAATCCGGCGGAGCGGTGGTAGCGCGGTTGGAATTTCGCTTGGTGTTGGTGGTCCAGATCGCCATCAGTCGATCCGGTTCCGAAAAAGGCAGCGGCCGCATCAGCATTACATTGACTACGCTGAAAATTGCCGTGTTGACCCCGATACCGAGCGCAAGCGCCAGAATGGCAACGATGGTGAAGAGCGGGCTCTTGATGAGCATCCGAAAGCCATGCCGCACGTCCTGCAATAATGTCTCCATTATTTCTACACCCCTCCAAGGTAAGCGCAGTGAACCTATTGAAATTTCTTCATCAATGGTTGCTTTCACGTTTCCGGCGAAACGCGATTGGGAGGTTATGGGAGACATAAATTACCACTTTCTGCTTGTGCTGTAAAAAGCTTAGTTTCCGGTGGGATCTCTATTTCAATTAGGCCAGCACTCGATCAATCTGTTGAAAAAACTGTTGACTCGGCCAGCGCTTCGTCAATGCATGATTGGAGACGCGCGGAGAGGGCTTTTACGTTTGGCTCGAGGCCCATCGTTTCGTGATTGCCCGGCACGATGTGGACCTCGACCGGTTGCGTTGACAATGCACTCCAGCCCTTCGTCGGATCCAGGCCTCGCACTTCCGTTGGCTCTTCGCTCGCGCGAAAGACGGTGATACGGCCCGAATAGACCGGCGGGTCAAAACGACGAGTGACCCTGATGCGTGTTCTGAACACACGCAGGTGACGCTTCAGAAACGCAAGCGCATAATCCATATCGAGATTCGCGCCAACCTTGTCTCGCTCGACGAAATAGTCGGTTACGTATTGCAACTGATCGTTAGTATCCAGCTTGCGCAGTGCTTCAGTGAGTGGCCGCAGTTCCTCGTCTTTCATCGAGTAACGCGTCAATTGGTTGGCGAGCACGGTCAACAGCACCGCATCATCGGCCTCGATGATCTGTCTCACAAAAGCCGGCGCCCCGGCATCCACTAACACGAGCAGCGGGACTTCATGCCCCGACTCAACTAATTGCCGCGCCATTTCAAAAGCCACCAATCCGCCGAACGACCAGCCTCCCAGCAGGTATGGACCAACCGGCTGCATCGTGCGAATGGCCTGCACATATATCGCGGCCATCTCTTCGATCGGTATCTCCGGATCGCCGTCCTTGTAGGCGAAGTGATCCTGCACGCCATAGAACGGTTGGTTAGCGTCGAGATAGCGCGACCACGGTTCGTAAGCGAGCACCTCGCCACTACCAGTGTGAACGCAGAAGAACGGCGGTCGTGAACCTTTCGGTTGAATCGGAACTAACGGGCTGGGAGCGTGGGTGGCTGCTTGTCCCCGCAGCACTTCCGCAAGATGCGCGATGGTGGCGCCTTCGAAAAGGATCGATAGTGGGAGTTCCTGTCCAAACCACTTCTGAATCTGGGCCGTCAAAGCCACTGCCAGTAGCGAGTGCCCGCCGAGATCGAAGAAGTTGTCGGTCACGCCGATGTATTCCGTTATGCCC
Source organism: Pyrinomonadaceae bacterium (assembly GCA_036518995.1). Lineage (GTDB taxonomy): Bacteria > Acidobacteriota > Blastocatellia > Pyrinomonadales > Pyrinomonadaceae > PSRF01. The sequence goes on from DATDMC010000013.1 coordinate 43,113, forward strand.
AGCACCTGTTTCCAGATACGCACCAACTGACTTTCAAGATTATCGCGAGGCAGCGCCAGAACATTCTGATGCCGTGATTCTGTTTCACTGTTTGCAGCCAGCCCGCGACGGTCCACCTTGCCATTCGGCAACAACGGCAGAGTCGAGAGGGCCACGAACGAGGTTGGGACCATGTATTCAGGCAGCCGTTCACGCAGAAACGCGCGCAGGTCGTTGGGCGTCACAGCCGAGCCGCTCTTCATCACCACGTAGGCCGCCAGCCGTTGCTCATCCGGCGACTGCGCGCGCGCCACGACGACCGTATCGAGCAGCGCCGGGTGCTCCCTCAACGAAGACTCGATTTCACCCAGCTCGATCCGGAAGCCGCGAAGTTTGATCTGTTCGTCAATACGACCGAGAAACTCGATCACGCCGTTCGGCTGGTAGCGCGCCAGATCTCCGGTGCGATAGAGACAACCCCCTGCTTGCGGACTGAACGGGTTCGGCACAAAGCGCTCGGCGGTAAGGTCCGGCCGGTTCAAATAACCACGGGCTACGCCGGCGCCGCCGATGTACAACTCACCCGTTACTCCCACCGGCACGAGTTTCATATCCGGATCCAACAAATAGATCTGCGCGTTGCCAATCGGATGACCAATCGGAACAGTTACGCCGCCGCTGCCCAGACTGCATTTCCAAAACGCAGCGTCGATGGCGGTTTCAGTTGGACCATAGAGGTTGTGCAGATCCGCCTCGAGAATTGCAAAGCTCTGCTCCTGAAGCGTCACGGGAAAGGCTTCGCCGCCGCAGAAGACACGTCGCAGCGAGCTATTACAGGTTTCAACTCCCCTGGTCTCTAGGAATATCCGATACATCGAAGGCACAAGCTGGAGCGTCGTCACTTGTTCCTTTGCTACCAGGTCGACGAGATAGCCGCTGTCCTGGTGTCCACCGGGACGAGCGATAAACAACCGGGCCCCGGCCAGTAGCGGTGCAAAAAATTCCCACACCGAAGCGTCAAAACTGAACGGTGTCTTTTGCAACACCAGATCTTTACTGGACAACGGAAACGTTCTTTGCATCCATAGCAGGCGATTGACAATCGCGTGGTGGGGAATCATCACTCCCTTAGGCCGGCCGGTGGAGCCGGAGGTAAAAATCACGTACGCAAGATTTGCAGCCGAAACATTCGTCTGAAGATTTTCGCCACTCTCCGACCGGAACGTCTCAGTTGCCGAATCCAGACAAATGACGCACGCCTGGTGTTCGGGTAGTGTTTGGACCAGGCTTGACTGCGTGAGTAGCATGCGGATGCCGGAGTCAGCCAGCATCTGTTCCAGACGCACCTTTGGATACGAAGGATCCAAAGGCACGTAGGCAGCGCCGCTTTTAAGCACACCGAGCAATCCCACGATCATCTCGAGCGAGCGTTCGACGTAAATTCCCACCAGATTGTCCGGCCCAATGCCGAGATGTTGCAGGTGATGCGCGACCTGGTTGGCACGTCGGTTGAGCTCGACGTATGACAGTTGCTCCTCGTCGAAGATCACCGCAACCTGGTCAGGTGTTTGCAGCACCTGCTGCTCGAAGAGTTGATGCAGACATTGGTCCAGCCGATAAGATTCCCTGGTGTCGTTGAAATCGATCAGCAACCGGCGCCGCTCGCTATCTTCGACAACTTCCAGCTTGCCGATCCTGCGCTCCGGTGCGGCGATGACGCTCTCAAGCAGCTTTTGATATTGGCCCGCAAGACGCCGCATTTCATGCTGATCGTAGACGCTCTCATCGTAGTGAAATTCCAGACGCAAGCCTCGATCGTCCTGCAAACAGGAGAGTCGTACCTGGAACCCGTCGATGTAAGAACATAAGTGTTCGACAGTAAAGACAACGCCGGCCGACTTAAATTCTGAAGGTCGCGTAATGAAGTCGAAACTGAATGGTGACTCGATCTCGAATTCGTTCCACGCAAAACATTCCTGCCACAGCGAAATCTCTCGCACGCGATCTGAAACTTCTTTTAGTGCGTCAGTGAAACGAACTCGCCTTTCGAGCGGCGCAGTGACCGGCAGGTACTTCGCAAACAGTCCCACCGCCGAATCCAGCTCGCTGAACTTCCGGCCATCGAAAGCCGTGCAAACGGTCGCTCCGCCGGTGAGCTTCCAGAGCAGGACTTGCCAGCAGGTGAGAAGCAATACCGGCAATGTGACTTCGTGAACTTCTGCCAGCGCCGCGAGCCTTTCGGCTTTCCGGGGATTGACTCCGACGCTCAAAAACTGCGGCTCGAATGACGTAGACGATGCGGATTGCTTTGCCGCCGGTAACGTCAGGTTCCCGATGGCCGAAAGATCCTGTCGATTCCAAAACTCTCTGCCCGCTCGTGTGTCTTCCGCTTCGAGTAATTCGTTTTGCCACTCCGAAAGATCGGCATACTGGACGAGTTCTTCCGAGAACTCTTCTTTATTCGGGCCGGCGTCATAAGCCTGCGCGATCGAACGCACCAGCCGGTCGAGTCCAATCGCGTCGATACAAAGGGCCGGCAAAATCATTTGCAATACGTGCTGATCACGCGACAACGAAATAAGTTGAAGATGAAACAACGTCGGCTGCTCATAATTCGCGATTCGGTGGGTCCCATTTTCCAGCAGCGCGGTGAGTTCGTCGTTCTGCCGTTCAGCGTCGAGTTCAGTCAGATCTACTTCGATCAGCGACACAGCCGAGGGATTGATCACCTGGAGCGGCAGGTCCATATCGGCGAGACTTTGAAACGAGGTGCGCAGGATCTCGTGAGCCCGAATCACCTTCTCGATCGCCTCACGCAGCACGCATTTGTCCAAACAGCCGGCGATACGAATGGCACACTGCGCGCGATAGACCGCCGCGCCGTCTCTGCCACACAACGACCACAAATGTTTTTGTTGGGGTGAAAGCTGAAACCCTTCAATACTCTGTTTCTGCATTTCCCTTCCATGCCTCTGCGACGCCATCCGCGTTGCGATGAAATGGCTCAGCCATGCCGACCAGCACCTTGCGCGCTCCTTCATACGGACTGCGTGCATGTGCAGACATCAGGTTGTCGAGCATCAGGATGTCGTGCTCTTGCCAGGGAAAACTAACCGTTTCCTGGCGATAGATCTCGCGTAGTTGTTCGAGTACCTCGCTCTCAATCGGCGAGCCGTCGCCGTAGTAGGTGTTGGTCGGTAGATCCTCTTCACTAAATTCCGCCAACAGCGCATCGCGGAGCGAAGCTTCGAGGGTGCTGACATTGAAAAACGTGGCGTGATTAAACCAAACGGGTTCGCCTGTGTGCGGGTGACACGTAATGGCCGGTCGCACTGCGCGAGTACGAAGACGATCGCCGTCTTTCCACTCGACAGTGATGCCTTTGCTGCGACAATAGAATTCAACTTCGCTTTTGTCTTCCGTTTGAAAAACTGTTTGCCACGGAAGGCCGAAGCCGTTGTTGAAATTGCGCATGTACATCCATTTCTTTTCCGCGAAACGCTCGCGAATTTTGGGATCAATGCGCTTGTAGATCCGGCGACAGTCGGCGATTGGGGTTTCACCGCCTTTGGCTGCCACCGTCACGCAACGGAAGAAGATCTTCAAGGGAAAGATCGCCTGGTAGGAATTCTCGTTGTGGAGGAAGATGCTCTGGTCCGCCGGATGTTCAGTCGAGGTGTAGATGTTGCCGCTTACCTGAACCCGCGGTGAAGAACGTTCGCGATACTCGAGCACCTCGCCGGAGACGGCGGCGATGAATTGCTCAAACTCACCGGGACTCTGAAGCGTAAATTTTCGGAAGAGTATGCCGCCGTGCTTCAGTAAATTCGTCTCGATGAAATCACGATTATTTCCGGCCCACGATATCAGGCTCACGCCGTGAACGACGGGTTGAATGACGAGGGGAAGCAGAGTTCCCTCAACCAGTGGCGTCGCTTTAACCAGGTCTGTTTCCGAAACTCGGACGGCTTTGCGTGCGATTCCGGCGAATTTATTAAGACGCGGCTTGGGGATTTCTAAAGTATTCATATCAGCCACCGATAACCACTGATTTGCGTTTCGCCAGGTTGAGCCTGTGCCGGCTGGATTGTGCATACTGTCGCCCATCTTCTTCAGCCAGCATTGACCTCAACTCACTCACGGTCGCGAGCGGTCGCAGCGCTGCCGCTTGCAAGACTTTTTCGAAGAGCGTGGCGAACCGAGCCATGGTCGTTGAATCGAAGAGATCCGTGTTGTAGTTGAACCAACCACCGGTGCCTTCGGGCGTTTCCCAGAGCGCCAGGTTGATGTCGAGCTGCGCGGTGGTCCGTTCGGGATTGAGCGACTTGAGCTTGAGGTCGCGCAGGGCAAGACCTCCGCCTCCGCCTCCGCCCCCGGCGTGATTCATTATCAGCTTGACCTGAAACAACGGCGCGTGAGTCAGGCTGCGATCCGGATTGATAAGCTCGAGCACTTTTTCAAACGGCAAATCCTGGTTTGCATAGCCTGCCAGAGTGACTTCGCGAACGCGCTCGAGCAGTTCCGCAAAAGTCGACTCCGCGGAGATCCGCGTTCGCAATACGACCTGGTTGACGAAGAACCCGATCAAGTTCTCGGTTTCAACTCGCCCGCGATTCGCTACGTCCGTCCCCACCACGATGTCGTCCTGGTTTGTAAGGTACTGCAGCAGGATCTTGAATCCCGCCAGGAGAGTCATGAAGAGCGTTACGCCTTGTTTGCGACTCAAGGTTTGAAGTTGCGTAGACAAATCTTTTGACAGGACTATCGAATGTAACGCGCCGCGGCTTGATTCCCTCGCAGGTCGTGGTCGATCGAAAGGCAACTGGAGCACGAGCGGCATGCCTGCTAACTGATGTCTCCAGTAGTTTTGCTGGTTCTCCAGTTCTTTACCCTGCAACCATTGGCGTTGCCAGACAGCAAAATCAGCGTACTGGATCGGGAGTTCCGGAAGTGGCGATGACTGGCCTGCTGAAAATGCCTCGTAAAGCGTCGCCACTTCCCTCACCAACACGTCGATGGACCAACTGTCGCAGGCGATGTGGTGCATCGTGAAAAGAATGACGTGCTCATCGGGCTGGAGTCGTAACACGCTGACCCTTAGCGCTGTTTCACGTTCTAAATCGAAAGCTCGGTTTGACTCTGTTTCGATGAACTGCTGTGCGAGTGGTTGCTGTTCGCCTTCGGGTAAGCCACTCAGATCCACGAGCGGCAGTACTTCGGCTTGTGCAGATCTGATGATCTGCACGGGTTGCCCGTCACGAACCGCAAAGGTAGTACGCAATACTTCATGACGGCGGCGGATCTCATTGATACTCCGCTCGAGGGCGTCGAGCTTAAGCCGACCGCGGGCGTGCAATGCGTTCGGGATGTTGTAAGCATTGCTTTCCGGAGCCAGACGGTGCAGGAACCAAAGGCGCTGCTGCGCAAACGAGAGAACAAACGAGTTCGCTGCGCGGCTCTGGCACGTGATACGGGCCTGGGCCACACCGGCGCGTTTTTGCTTGAGCCGCTGCTCGAGAATGGCCCGTTGCCCGGGTGACAGATCCGCCACCGCGTTAAGTAGGGTGCTCATGGCATTTTTTGACGCGGCTTCAGATTGCTTTGAGATAAGGAAATGCGGAGGTGGTTAGGCGGATACGCGCCAGGTTCACGGTCTGGAATGACGTGTTTGTCCCGAGCCGTGCCAGGATATCGCGCATCGGCGTTTGGCCGTCGGCCAGTTCATAGATGTCCCTGACTGAAGCGTGCGGCGCAGCCAGTGGATAAGCAACGGAGCTATTTGACAGTTGATAGTGCTCATCCCCGTTGCGGATGAAACTACGCTGCGTGGTCCTATTCTTTTCAAAGACTGTATCCAGAAACTCCACGACAATCTGCTGCTCGGTCTTGAGCGGAGTTGGATCGTCGTTGTGTCGAAGGTAGAACCAGAGCAGTGGCGCCTTGTCGAAGAGCAGTAGGTTCGTCACTTGCCAGCGTCGTGAATCCGGCAAGGCGTCATAAGACCGTTGCAACTCTTCATCACTAAACTCCATGTTCCAGGAAAAAGCATTCACGACGGACTTACCGTAATGACTGATGCAAGGTGCGACATATTCGAGGCCACAGCCAGCGGCCAGATCTTCGAGCGACTCGACGGTGTAACTATGCTCGCACGGATGGATAAACAGATCCGCAAAATCTGAATCGGACCAATCCATGTACTGCGTGTGAACAAAGGCCTGCTCCAGAATGCTTCCCTTCGGCAGCCCCTGGGCAATCTTTTTGGCCACCGCAAAGTCCGCGTCAAAATCGATCTCGCCGGCGCGCTGTTCACCGAAAATCCGAATCGCCTTTTGGAAAGTGGTAGTAGTAATCCGCTGATAACGGGCGTAGACCATCAGCTCCATGAGGCCGCCGGGCTTGAGTGCGGCGCTCAACTTCTCGAGCGTCACCTGGGGTTCGGCATTGTGGTGGATGACGCCCGTTGAGATGACGTAGTCAAACTCCTGATGGTAAGGAACGTGATTGAGACTCTCTTCACGCACCTCAAGATTCGTGACCCCGAGCTCTTTAGCGTTCTTCGCGCAAAGCTCCAACGACTTCGACGAGAGATCGGAACCGATGACGAAGGCATGCGGAAATTTCAAAGCTGTATGCAGCGCCTGGTTGGTCCCGCAGCCGGCAACCCAGATCCGTGCGTCGCGTGGAACGGTGCGATGCGTGAAGTCGCCGATGTCCTGGTTCAGCATGTTCATGCCGAAGCTCGTGTCTTCGAGGTAGTCGAATTTGATCGGCTGCCAGGGCCAGGGAAACCTGCGGTAAAACTTCGCCAGCAGGCCGTCCACTGAATCCTGGGACTCTGTCAGGACACGATTCTCCTCATCACTATTGTGGGTGACGCCGTTGCTCAAGTTATTTTCGGTCACTGCGGCCGGGCGTCGCCTTGCCTGAAGCTTAAGCTCGAGAACAGCTCGCTGCTGTGGAGATAGATTTGCGACACTATTTGTTAGCGTGTTCATTGAGACCTCTTCCTTTTATGGCTGGATTTCGAGCTAGGGTATGGCTGTCATTTTTTCCAATTGACTGCTCTCGAGCAACCGGATTTCTTCGATTAGTTGGGCCATCTCGCCGTCGTTTTCCTGTTCGAGCTGAGCTTCGATAATGACGAGCGCTTGTTGCTCGACGGTCGGAGCTTCAAACAACGTGCGCAACGGTAAGTCGACACCGAAGCCTTCGCGTACGCGCGAAATCACCTGGAAGACGAGTAACGAATGGCCTCCCATCTCGAAGAAGTTGTCGTTGATACCAACGCGATCGATGCCGAGCACTTCTCTCCATATTTCAACTAGTGCGGTTTCAATCGGAGTACGAGGTGGCGCGAAAATCTTTTCGAGCTCGGCTCGTAGTTGTCCGGGCGCGGGCAGCGCCTTGCGATCTATCTTGCCGCTAATCGTCCGGGGCAACTTGTCCATCACAACGAAAGCCGAAGGGACCATTTCGGCAGGTAATCTGCTGGAAAGATAGTCTCTGAATTCACCGGTCTCGACCGGCTGGCCCAGCATGACATAAGCACAGAGGAATTTGTTGCCGCTCGCATCTTCGCGATCGATGACCGCGAGGTCCTTTACCGCTTCATGAGCACGCAACAGCTTGTCGATTTCAGAAAGCTCGATCCTCGTGCCCCGAATCTTTACCTGCAGGTCGCGCCGGCCGAGAAACTCGAAGTTCCCGTCAGACACCACCCGGCCCAGATCACCTGTCTTGTAAACGATGTCCTTCGGATCGGAGTTAAATGGGTTGGGAATAAAGACTTGCTGTGTGAGCTCCGGCTGGTTGAAATAACCGTGCGTCCGGAAAGGAGTGCGAATATAGATTTCGCCAACTGTGCCTGGCGCGCAAACCTTGTTTTCTGCGTCTACCAGCACCGCCGCACAACCTTCGATCGGCTTGCCGATCGGAATTGATTCCAGTTCGCCGTCGTCAGGTTTGACGAAGTAAGCGAACTTGGTCATCGTCGTCTCCGACGGACCATACAGATTTACGAGTTGTACGCGATCGCCAAACTTCTCGGTCCATTTGGCGACGTCTCGCGACAGCAGCGGTTCACCGGCCATCAGAACATGAGTGAGCTCGGCGAAGTAATCCGAATTTACGTCTTCGTTGACGATGGCGCGGAAGAGCGAAGGAACGCAGTGAAGGACGTTGACACCTTCGATGTCGATCCAATCGATCAATTTCTTGATGTCGAGAATGGCGTCGCGTCCGGGCGGGATGCAGATCGTGCCGCCGGCGCAGAGTGGTACGAAAATATCTCTCAGCACAGCGTCAAAGGCGAACGTCGTCAGTTGGCTGACGTGTACACCCGCGCTCAAACCAAGCGTTTTAATCTCCCACTTGATGAAATGATCGATGCCTTTCAAGCGACCGACAATTCCCTTCGGCTGGCCCGTCGATCCCGACGTGAAAAACACGTAGCACTCAGCATTCGGGTCGTAGGTCATCTCGGGTGGTTCGCTGTTGGCCCAGGCGCTGTACTCCTCAACCCGGATCTTCCCGGCAGAATCGCCGGCGATCCGTCCGAGGACCTCGCTAAACCGTGATTCATATAGATACCAGCGCGGAGAAACTCCCTGCACCATACTCTCCAGTCGTTTTTCCGGAATGCCTGGATCGAGCGGGACGAACACGCAGCCCGCCTTGAGGATGCCGATTATGGCCGCGATAACCTCGACGGGATCTTCAATCAAGATCGCCACGATGCTGCCCGTCGGAACGCTCGAAGCAATCAGGAAATTGGCAAGCTGGTTGGCTTTCGCTTCCAATGCGCCGTAAGTTGTCGTTTGGTTCGCATAACTGATCGCTACGTTGTCCTTGAACCGTTTAGCGGCTTCGCTAAACATCTCCTGAACACTTTGATAGCTCATAGTTTTCCTTTCGCAATTTCTTTGGCAATGATGGTGAGTGGATCCAGGCAACTGTAGCCTTGTTGATTTCCGTTGCTGATCGCGAAATGTTTCGCAGGTAAATGAATTTCAGTGCAGCCGGCGATGAAGCGATCGACTTCATATTTCGCCATTAACGCTTCGAACGTGGGCCGCAGTTGGTGAACCGGTCTGTTGCTTTTGATGTGACTGTAAATCAGATCGTGAATTGCTTCCTGATCTTCCTCTTCGGGTAAAACAAAGAACTGTTTAGCCGCCGGCCAGCAGGGATGAGTTTCAAAAAGTTGCATCTTGCGGGTGCCGTTGGTGCAAAAGAGCAGATGCTTTTTGCGCACACTAATGATCCGCTCGAAGATCACATCGAGGAGAGAAACGACTGTCTCTCTTAATTCCCGCGGCAGTCGCGGCAGCAGATAGTGGTACGTGATGCAGCAGATGACTACTTTTGAGGCGTGCAACTCCTGCAGGCGGTAAAGCGACTCCGTCAATCGTCCGAGCAGAATGTCGTATGACTGGCGGAGAAATTCTGTCGTTCGATCCGGATGGGTTGGATCGGAGAGCAGCATGACGATCGGCGCTTCCTGTTCGCGACCGGCGATACTGCACTCGTAGATGGTTTTCAGGAATTCCGCGGAGGCCAGTGGTCCCAGGCCTCCCAGGACTCCGAGAACGGGTCTTTCGGGAATGGATTTCATAATAGCTGCCTATGACACGGACAAAACTGATTTTCACGACATGGAAACGAGGATCTTGCGGGGGCCGGCATAAGGCATGCGGCCGTGGCAGGTGAGCATGTTGTCGATGACTAACAGATCACCCGTTTGCCACGGGAACAAGACCGCGCTTTTCTTCGTGGTCTCTCTAATGTGTTCGAGCATTGCCACCGGGATCGGCGTGTCGTCACCAAAGAAAGCATTCTGCGGCAATGCATCTTCTTTGCCTGCATAGACTGACATCATGTTTTCGTAAACTTTGCGCGGGTGAGTGCTCGGATGAAACTGGTCCGCCTGGTTGAACCAAACGGCCTGCTTGGTTAGCGGGTGTTCTGCGACCGCCGGACGGACTTGAGTGAGTTTCACGCTGCCATCGGCCTGCCACTGCACCTCGCTACCACAGGCGCCGGCATATTGCTCGACCACGGCCTTATCCGTCGTCTCAAAAGTATCCTGCCACGATGGGCCAACACCCTTGCCGCCCTGAAGATTGCGTATGTACTTCACTCCCTTGCGAGTGAACTCCTGCACGACCTCAGGGTCGAGTGACTTCAAAATCACGCGGCTGTCGGCGATCGGAGTCTCGCCCTGCTCCTGCGGGGCGACGAGGCAACCAAAGAAGAGCCGGCGCGGCCATTTGTTCGAGTAAGACAACTCGTTGTGCATCGAGATGTAGTATTCGGAGGGATACTCAGTTGACGTGTACACGCCGTCCGCAAGCTTCGTGCGCGGAGAATTGCCGTCGATATAGTTGAGCAGATTACTGTTCAAGCTCCTCACGCAACGCGCAAAGCTGGCCGGAGTTTTTATTCCGAAGCCTCGAAACAGGAGCGCTCCGTGTTCGAGTAACTCCATCTCCAGAAACTCGCGGTGCGCCGAGTAGTAGGAAAGCAGGTTGTTAATGGTCACATTGTCCTGAGGGGCTTCAGGTTGGACGATGAAAGGCATCGTCTGATCCGGAAACATGAGCTTTCTGGTAAACATCTTCGAAACTCCTTCCAGTCTCTCAGTTAAGACTGGGCAATTCGAATAGATCGAGAAGCAGATTGAAAGTCAGGACCATGATGAGAAGATCGAGCTCCAAATGTGGATGAAGTTTGAAGCCCGGTTCCGAATATTGAGACTTGAGGGTTTCGATCGTGTCCGGGTTGAAATAGCCCTGGCGTTTAATGCGATCGTATGAGAGCAGGTCGTTGATCCACTCGAGATTTTGCTGTAACAGAAACGGACTGCCCGGCGCGCGAAATCCAAACTTCTCGCGTTTGATGATCTGCTTCGGGACCAGATCCTGGGCCACCTTCTTGAGAATATATTTCTCAGTAAACTCGTTCAGCTTCAGGTCCGGCGGGATCTCTCTCGCAAACTCGACCAGGTCAATATCCAGAAATGGATAGCGGCATTCGACTGAATTCGCCAGGGCCATGCGGTCACCGTGATCGGAGAGCAAATGGTCGGCGAGGCGGAGCTTGAAATCCAGATAAGAACGTTGATGAATGAAGTGCCGCCCTTGCAACCGTTCTTTATTGACGATCTCGAAGTTAACGCAATCAAACTGTGGGAAAAGCCGGTTCACTGGTTCTGAGTAGATGGCCGACTTTATTTCCCGCAACGGATAGTAATCATTCTCGTAGAAGATGTTCTTGTCGCCCCAGAGCCTCGTTCTGATCTCATCTTCGAGCACAGTCTCCAGGTCGCGCCGCTGGCGTCTGCGATTATCGAACTGGTCATAGCGATAACCGACGTAACCCGCAAACAACTCGTCAGCCCCCTCGCCTGACAGGACCACCTTAATACCGGCTTTTCGCGCCGCTTCGGAGAGTGCATAAGAGCAGGTGTTATAGGTTTCTTTCACCGGACACTCGCAGTGATAAACCATGTCCGTGAGTCGAGCGGAGATCTCGGACCAGTCGAAGACGATTTCGTGATGAACGGAGTTGGAGATCTGGGCCATCATCCGTTGATATTTCTGTTCGTTGATCTCGTTGTCGGTAAAAGCAATCGAAAACGAGTGTCGTTGTACGTGGGGTGAAAGCTTATGAATCTGGGCGGCGATCATTGACGAATCCTGTCCGCCGCTGAGATAGAAACCGACCGGAACATCCGCCTGAAGGCGATGGCCCACTGCCTGCGCGACGTGGTTTCTCAAATTGTCGACGTAGCCGGCTTCAGTTTGTTTGTAATCGACCTCGCCGATCCGCGGGTAGTCGAGGTCCCAGTATTCGCCGACGTTTGCGTGCGAGTTTGCCAGCAGGAAGCCGCCGCTCTTCAAACTGTTGATGTTCTTGAACATCGTGCGCGGGCTGACAATTCCGGGGAACGAGAAAATCTGATCAAGTCCGGTTAAATCCACTTCCCGCTTGACCATGGGATGCGCGAGTATGGCCTTGATTTCAGAGGCAAAGATGAGGACGTCGTCGACGATCGTGTAGTAAAGCGGATTGACTCCGAAATGATCCCTGGCCAGCAGCAGCTTGCGCTGGTTTCTGTCGAGCAGGGCAAAGGCAAACTGGCCGTTGAGTTTGTTGATAAAATCGAGGCCGTCTTCTTCGTAGAGATGGGCCAGGACTTCGATGTCGCTGCCGGTGCGGAATGTGTGACCCTTTTTGATCAGGCCGGCTCTCAGCTCGCGATAGTTGTATATCTCGCCGTTACAGACTACGACGATGGATTCGTCTTCGTTGAAGAGTGGCTGATCGCCGCCTTCGAGATCGATGATGCTCAACCGGCGAAAGCCAAGACCGACATTGTCAGCAAGGAAATATCCCGCCGAATCAGGCCCGCGATGCACGAGCTTGTCGGTCATTTTCTCTAACAGATCGCGATCGATCTGGCGCTCTTTGCGCATATCAAGATAACCAGCAAAACCACACATAAAACTCCTTAACACAAAAAGGCGTACAGAAAGAGATGCTTTGATTGAGTGTCAGATCGAATTACGTTGAATGCCTGGGCCTGAAAACATTTTGTGTTTTCGTGCCTTTTCGTAGCTCAAACTACTGCTTCGAGGTCGGCGTTGAAGCTATCGAGGAGTTGCGCGCGTTCTTTCTCGGTCGCGACGGAAAAACCGGAGAGTTTTTTGGCCGGATCGAAAAGCATGTCTTCAATAAGAGCGGTAAAGTGATCCAGCATGCGAGTGATCGTCTCCCTCTCGAAACGGCGCCGATCGTAGAGCAGTTGAATCATCAGTTCTGTTCCGGGTTCGATCACGAGGGTGAGCGGATAGTTGGTCCTTTCGAAGAGCGCGGGACGATGGGCCTTGAGGTCGTCACTTCGTTCCGGCAACTGCTCCACCGGAAAGTTTTCAAATATGACTACGCTTTCGAAGAGCTGCAGACCGCGTGGCACATCGCTCCATTTTTGCACTTCAACCAGCGGGCTGTGCTCATAGAGCAGCATCTCAGACTGCTGCTCCTGGATCGTTTGCAGCCACGGAAGCAGGGCGAGCTCGGTTGGCGCCTTCACCCGAACCGGCACGGTGTTGATGAAAAGACCCAGCATCGCATCGACACCCTCTAATTGCGGTGGACGACCTGAAACAGTGGCGCCGAAAACCACTTCTTCACAACCGCTGTAACGACTCAACAGCAGTGTCCACGCGCCCTGCACAATTACGTTCAAGGTCAATCGTTCGCGACGGGCCAGCGACTGCAACGCCTCAGTGGTCGCTATAGTGAACTGTGTTTGCTCTGTACAGAAGACCTCGCCATCCGGTTTGGCGCCGGCTTCAACCGGATGGTCGACGCCGAACGGAGTCGGGGCCGTGAATCCCTTGAGCGTACGACGCCAGAAAGCCTCCGCTTGAGATAGATCTTGTTGCTGCAACCAGGCTATGTAATCGCCGTACGGACGCGATGGACCCAAACTGATCTGCTTGCCCTGGCGAAACGCGTCGTAGAAAGCCGCGATCTCGTTCAACAGCAGCGCCACGGACCAGCCGTCGAGCAGCAGCAGTGGCCGGCTCCAAATAAAATGATACGCATCGTCGGCGAGCCGGATGAGGATGAGACGCATCAGCGGCGCATGCGTGAGGTCAAATCCCCGGCTGCGATCCGCTTGTAAAAATTGTTCGAGCCGTTCCTGCTGAACAAGTGGCGAAGTTCCGCGCCAGTCCTGTTCAATGAACGACAGTTTTACTTGCCGTCCGACTACCTGCAATGGTTCGTCGAGGTTTTCCCAAACGAGAGCGGTGCGCAGTATCGGATGTCGATCGACGGCGCGCTGCCAGGCCCACTTGACGGCGTCGACGTTGATGTCGCCCTGCAACGTGCAGTGGAATTGCCCGAAGTAGACTGCTGCCTGGGGCGCGCAGAGAGTGTGGAAAAGCATTCCCTGCTGCAAAGGCGAGAGTGGATAGATCGCTTCGATGTTCTTCGCGCTCATTTTAAATTCAACTTAATCCACGGATTAATCAAACCTGACTGTGTCGAGGATGCTACTGAGTTTTTCGACGTCGAGTTTGGCCTGCGGGAAGTCGGAAGGCGTGTAGGCGCCCGCATCCGGAGACAGGCAATGCGCGATGAGTGACTTCAGCGCGTCGATAAAACCTGCCGCCAGCTCCTCGATTGTCTCGCGCTGGTGCACGTTTTCACTGAAAGTCCAGAAAATTTTCAACCGGCCTTCGGAGACACCGCTGTTGATGTCGATCAAATGATCTCGAGACCGTCGCATGCTCAGAGTCTTACCACCCGACTCCTTCGCCGCCACGAACGGTGACGACTCGTCTATCACTTGATCGAACTGGCCCATGTGATTGAAAATCACTTCCGCCTGCGGCAGTGCTTCGAGACGGCCGGCGATCTCGGGATCATCGCTGAGATAGCGCAGTACCCCATAACCAATACCACCGTGAGGAACCTGTCGCACCTGTTCCTTTACAGCCTGCAAAGCGTTGCCAGGTCCGTTACCTTCCGCAATACTCAACAGCAGTGGATAGACTGCCGTGAACCAACCCACGGTGCGCGATAAATCGACATCATCGAAGATCTCTTCGCGTCCATGCCCTTCGACATCGACGAGCACCGACGACTCGCCCGTCCACCGAGCACAGGCAAGCAACAGCGCCGTGAGCAACACCTCATGAATCTGCGTGCGATAAGCCTTCGGCACTTCGCGCAGGAGAGCGTCTGTATCCTCAGTATCGAGCGATAACGAAACAGTGCGCGCCATCTCCATAGTGTTTGCACCGCCCGAATAATCGACCGGCAACCCGGTCACGCTCGCCCGCGGGTCGGCGAGCCAGTAGTCAACTTCCGCACTTAATTCATCCGTTTGCGCGTAGGCTTTCAATTTCCTGATCCACTGTGTAAATGACGTCGTTCGCGGCGGAAGCTGAACTACCTCGTTGCGGCTGAGTTGCTGGTAAGCAGTTTGCAAATCTTCGACGAGAATGCCCCAGGAGACGATATCAACGGCCAGATGATGGACGACGATGAGCAGGCGACTCGTCTGGTCCGGACCGCGATCAAACAAAGCCACGCGTAGCAATGGCCCATCAGCCAGGTTAAAACCAGCTTGTATTTCGTTGGCCCTTGATTCGAGCTCTGCGTCGTCCGCCAGATCAATTTTGACGAATGGGACGTCGCCACTCGGCTCGCTACCGATCTGTTGCCAACCGGATTCAGTCTCAACAAAACTTAAATTCAACGCCGAGTGGTGTTTCAGAATCTCACCGGTCGCTTGCTGCAAAAGATCGGTGTCGAGCGTTTGTCTTACTTCGAGCAACACTGATTGGTTGTAGTGATGCGGATCGGGTTCCTGCGACTCGAGGAAGCGACGCTGGATCGGCGAAAGCGGCGCCGCACCGGTTGTCTCAGTCTCCTCCTGGCGAACGGTCTCAGTAAGTTCAGCTACGGCTGCCAGTTGGATGATCGTTTGGTTTTGAAAGAGTTGTCGCGGGGTGAGTTGGAATCCCAGTTGGTTGGCTTTTGCGGTAACGCGAATCGCCAGAATTGAATCGCCACCCAGATCGAAGAAGTTGTCGTGGACACCCACAACTTTGACTCCGAGCACCTGCGCCCAGATCCGGGCCAACTGCTTTTCAACTGCAGTCAACGGCTCAACAAAGCTTTTTTCCAAATCCGGCCGGTGCCCATCGGGCGCAGGGAGAGCTCGCCGATCGACTTTTCCATTCGACATTGACGGCAACTGGTCTAACCTGACGAAGTAAGTGGGGACCATGTATTCAGGCACGTTCTCGCTGAGAAAACGGCGCAGCTCGGTGGCAGTCGCAGTCCAACCCTGGTTCAAAACGAAATAGGCCGCGAGTCGCTTATCGCCCGCGGTGTATTCATGCACGGTAACGGCACTCGTTTTCACTGCCGGGTAAGTCGCCAGTAACGCTTCGATCTCGCCGAGCTCGATACGAAAACCGCGGATCTTCACTTGCGAATCGCTCCGGCCTACAAACTCGATTCTTCCTTCGGCGCCAAAGCGGGCCAGATCGCCGGTACAATAGAAGCGGGCTCCGGGCTGTGACGAAAACGGATCTGGTATGAATCGTTCGGCAGTCAAATCCGGCCGCCGCAAATACCCGCGCGCGAGTCCCTCGCCACCGATATGTAACGCTCCGGTCACACCGATCGGAACCGGCATGAGGTGCGAGTCGAGCAGGTAAATTTGGGTGTTGTCGATGGGATAACCAATGGGTACCAGCTGCTCGTTTCCGCCCCGACGACATATCCACGAGGTAGCGTTGATCGCTGCTTCCGTTGGTCCATAGAGATTGTAAAGATCCGCCGGCCAGCGGGTGAAAAAATGTTCCTGCACTTCGCCCGCCAGTCCTTCACCGCCGGAGAAAACACGTCGTAACGAGGAACAGCCGCTGAGCGCCGGCTCATCGAGCAGCACACGCAGCATCGAGGGTACGACCTGTAAAGTCGTCACTTCGTGCCTGAGCATCGTCTGCACCAGCTCAAACATATCCTGGTTATCTTCGGAACGGGCCAGGACCAAAGATGCGCCGGCAATTAGCGGCGCGAACATCTCCCAGATCGAAGCGTCGAAACTGAACGGGGTACGCTGCAGGAACCTGTCTGTCTCGGTGGTCGGGTAGACTGACTGGATCCAAAGCATGTGGTTGCAGATCGCGCGATGGGTGATCACTACGCCTTTCGGTTTCCCGGTTGAGCCGGAGGTATAGATCACATACGCCATGTTGTCGGTCGTAACCGGTTGGTCTAGATTCAGTGCGTATGCGTGCAGATCGAAATCATCGTCTTCGCTCAGATAAACAACTGGACCATTCGTTGGCGGTAAATGATCTTTAAAGTGTGGTTGCATCGCGACGAGCGCAGCCCCGGCATCTTCGAGCATGAAAGCCAGGCGTTCTCGCGGCAGTGCGGGATCAAGCGGCAGATAAGCTCCACCGGCCTTCAAGATACCGAGCAACCCAACGATCATCTCCGGTGAACGCTCGACACAGATTCCGACCAACACTTCCGGCCCGACACCCATTTCCACCAGGCGACTTGCGAATCGATTGGCACGCGCATTCAGCTCCGCGTAGGTCAGAGATCGATCAATACCGGCTACGGCAATGTTTTCAGGTGTGCGACGCACCTGGTTCTCGAAAAGAACGTGAAGCTGATTGTTCACACCATGATTTACTTTCGTCCGGTTAAACTCGATCAGGAGTTGCCTGAGTTCCGCTTCACTTACGATTTGTAACCGGCTGACGCTCGAGTCGGGAGCAGCGACGGCGCTGGCGAGCAAGGTTTGAAACTGGCCCGCGAGACGTTTGATCGTGTTTGCTCCGAACAAGTTCTCGTCGTAATGCAATTCGAAATGCAAGCCAGCGGATTTCCGTATGCCGCAAAGCTTCAGGTTGAAGCGTTCGCTGAAAACGTATTGCTTTTCGATCGAGAAGGTGACGTCCGAATCGGCGAACCGGGTGGTCTGATCGACGAATTCAAAACATGCGGAGAAGATCGGTGCACGAGAATCAGCGGCGCCCGTCAGGTCGTCCCAGCTAAAGTAGTCCTGCCACTTGACTATTATTCCGGTGGTCTCTTGTGTCTGCTGGAGAAGCCCGGAAAACTTTATGTCTTCTGCCAGTTGACAACGCACCGGCAGGTACTTCGCGAATGGTCCAAGTGCGTCTGACAAGCCTTCGTAAGATCGGCCATCAAACGCCGCACCCACGGTCAATTCCGATTGGCCGCTGAAACGCCAGAGCAGCGTTTGCCAGCAAGCCAGGGTGAAATCGCGGGGGTTGGTAGTTACCTTGTCGAGTTGATTTGCAACGGCCGGCTCGATCGCTATGGCAATAACTTGCGGGTTGAAACCTTCTGGTACGTTCGGCTCCTGCACGAACGGAAGGTGGATGTCGAGCACTTGACCGCTCGAGTACTTCTGCCAGTAGTCGCGGCCGGCTTTTGTTTCTTCAGACTCGAGCAGATCGTTGAGAATTTCGGAGACGTCTGCGTACTGCGCCGGCTCGTCTTCGACCGCTCCGCCGCGAGTGCAAGCCGCATAAGATCGACTGATCTCACTTACCAAATTAATGAGCGAGAGACTGTCGGCACAGAGTGATGGCAGGGTGAACACCAGCATGTGCCGGAACGCGCCGAGAGTAACAATCACCGATTGCATCGTGGGCAAGGCGTCGAGCTCGAGTGATGTTTGGTCCAGTTGTAGGAAAAGATTTTCTATCCACGCTTGCTGGCCTTCACCATCGAGATGACTCAAATCATGTTCACGCAGCTCGACCGGGTAGCTTTCCTTGATGACTTGAAGCGGCATCTCCAAGCCCGGTAGGCGTTGAAACGTGGTGCGCAGGATCTCATGGCGCGCGATCACCTTCTCGATGGCCTCGCGGAGCTGTATTGAGCTCAGTCGACCTTCGATCAGAACGGCGCAACGAGCCTGAGTCGGTACGCCCGGACCACGCTGCTGTGATTGCCAGATACGGCTTTGCTGCGGCGAAAGCCGGAAGCCTTCAATCGTCTTGTTCATGTCAGTTGTGAGTTGCGATTGAGCTTTGAAGAAAGTTAGCAAACAAATAAGTCGAACGTATTAACTGTAAACAGGTTGGCGTTTGAGGCGCTGGAACTTCTGCATTCGCGCAATGTCGAGCAGGTTCTCAGTTGTTTTTTGTTCTTCTCTGTCCTGCGCATCCAGCACGTTGCCGAGGTCGAGCAGGCTTATTTCCTGTTGGTCCATGACGGTGCGCAGGATGGTTTCGAAATAGCCCAGCCAACGCCGCACCGTTTCGATTTCGAAGAGATCAGTCTTGTGGTCACAGCCCACCAGAAGTTTGTTGTTTGCTTCGATGACGTTCAATGACAGTTCCCACTGCAGAAACGACGGCGCATTGGCTGAGACACCGACTCGCTCCTCGGCCGGAGTGGCTGCGGAGACTTCGTCAGCCTTCACCTTGTCGAGGTTGAATACAACCGCGACCAGCGGTAACCGGCCCGGATCGCGACGCAAATTCAATTTTTTGATGAGTCGCAATAACGGATAGGCCTGGTGTTCGTATGCTTCATTCGTCATCCGCTTCACCGCCTTGACGTAACTCGCAAAGGTCGGATCACCGCAGACACGACTGCGCAACGGCAGCAGATTAACGCAGTGACCAATGAGATTGTCGCCGCCACTCATTGATAACTGGCCCGCCGCATGAATGCCAACAATCAGATCGCGTTGCTTCGTCAAGTGATGCAGCAGCACATTGAATGCTGCCAACAAAGTGGTGAAGAGGGTAACGTCCTGCTGCGCGCTCCACCGTTTGAGCTCAAGGTATGCAGCCGTGTCGATGATCGTCGTTTGCCGGTGAGCCGCAAAGGTTTGCTCCGGCGGACGCGGCTTGTCGGTGGGCAACTCCAATACCGGCACTGACTCGCGATACTTGTCGAGCCAGTACGTTTCCGCCTGCGCAAATTCCACACTTCCTTCGTCGGCTTGTGACAACACGTACTCGCTGAACTGGACCGGCTCGGGCAAATTGTGTGACGTGCCCTGCGCGGCCGCGGTGTAAAGCACGGCGAGTTCGTTCTGCAAAATACCATTGGACCAACCATCGCTCACGATGTGATGAATGGTGAGCACGAGTAGATGGCGTTGCGCTGCTAGTTTGACAATGGCGGCGCGAATCAACGGTCCCCGCGTAAGATCGAAACTTCGCTGCACCTCGGTCGCCAACCATTCTTTAGTTTGCGTCTCGCGCGCGCTCTCCTCCAGATGCGAGAAATCGATCAGGGGAACGTCAAGCTTGACTTCCGGCTGTACGTACTGCAGGTCGCCCTCTGGTCCAAAGACGATCCGCAGTGCCTCATGACGGCGCACCAGTTCCTGTAACGACTGTCGTAGCGCGGTGATATCGAATGGCCCACGTATGTCCATCGATGACGATTCGTGGTAGGCACGCGCGGCGTCCTCTCCCAACTGAGTCAATGCCCAGATCGCTTGCTGGGGCTCAGTCAAAGGCAAAGCGCGCGCGACCTGAGCCTGCTCACGTGGTTCGGCTGGCGACAAAAAACCCAGCAACTCGCCTTCGCGCATCGCAGTAACAGATTGTTTTACCGCGGCGACGATGCGGTCGAAGTCATTGTCAGTATGAGCGGTTGAGATGAAGCAACTGCGCGTTTCGCTGACGTAAACGCCATGCTCGAGCAGGTGGTAAAAGAACAAACTCATGTGCTTGACGTCGCTGTGAGGTACAAACCGTAGCATCGATTGCACCTGCATCATCCGGATGGGCACGTTGTCGTGTTCGAAATAAGCGTTCAGCCGTGCGGCCAAACTCGCCGTGCGCCGCTCCAGGTTCTGGTAAAGCTCGAGGCCGCCCTGCCTGATCTGCTCGAGGATCTGCAACACTACCGACATCATTAACGGATTTCGGAAAAATGTTCCCGTTACTAACGTCATTTCAGATCTCGGATACGAAGCGTCGCCGTAATTCCAATTGCCGCCGTCGACCGTATCGAGATATTCAGCGTTGCCGGCGACAGCCGAAACCGGTAGTCCACCACCAAGCGCTTTGCCGTAGGTGACGAGATCGGCCTTGACGTCATACAGCGCTTGCGCGCCACCGGGATGCAGACGGAATCCGGTGACAACCTCATCGAATATGAGCGTGATCCCAAACCTGGTCGTTAATCTTCTCAGATCGTGGAGAAAGGCTTTCGGCTGTAAGTCGGGACGACGACTCGGCAGAGGCTCGAGTAACACCGCCGCCAGCTCATTGCCATGCTCCTCGATCAGTTTAAGAGATTCAGGATCGTCCCATTTCAACAGCAACACGTCAGCGACCGTGTTGACTGTAGTTCCCGGGGTCAAGGGCAGAGGTCTTAAACTATCTTTTCCCGGCCGGACCAGGACACCATCGAAACTGCCGTGATAACAACCTTCAAACAGAACGATCTTCGAGCGCCCCGTCACCATGCGGGCGAGACGTACGGCAGTCATCACTGCCTCCGAGCCTGAATTACAAAAAGCGACGCGTTCCATTCCGGTAAGCTCAGCAATCAGAGCGGCCACTTTGCCGGCCAGATGTGATTCGGCGCCGAGTTGTAAACCGCGCGCGATCTGCTCCTGCACTGCTTCGACCATGAACGATGGCGAATGGCCAAACAACAACGCGCCAAATCCCATGACCAGATCGACATACTCATTGCCGTCCACATCAGTGATGCGACCACCCGCGCCACTCACGGTGGCCAGCGGGTAGACCAGTTCCTTCCACATACTCGTGTATCCGGCGGTGGCCCGGTTGTTGGCGAGCACGTGGCGATAGTCTTGCGCAGTCTGCTTCGATCCCTGGGTGCGGTTATTAAGCCGCGTGATCAGTTGCTCGATATGCTGGCGCTGGTGCAGAGTGAGGCCTTCGTTCGTGTCTTTCTTTATCGACGTGTGAGCGGTATACGACGCCGGCACAAACTGTTTTCCGTTGGGAGGAGCCGGAGTTGCCGGGTTGATAGCAACTGTTTCAGGTTTTTTAACTTCGTTCGGTTTGACGCCGTTCGAGTGAACTGTGACTCCGTTGGTCTGACGTTGGTGCCCCTGTTGCAGCATTTGCAGTTGCTGCGACATGAGTTTCATCTGTTGAGTAAGAACTCGTTCGATCGCGCTTTCAGATATCGATGCCGTTGCTTGCCTAACAGGTATTTCAGCGACGAGCGCTGTTGGTGAGGCGCTCTCCACGATCACAACCTCCGGAACATTCACTGCTGCCAGCGCCGGAACCGGGTCGGTCTCTTCAGGCGGCAGCTTGGCTGTGATGAACATAGCCAGCGCCTCAATGGTCGAATACTCCTGAAGCATTGAACGAAACGGGACCTTCACGCCAAACTTGTCGCGAATCACATGGCTGACCTCAAGCAGGAAAAGCGAGTCAGCGCCCATCTCCGGAAAGGTTGCGTTAACGTCAACCTCGTCCGGGCTGATGCCTACCATTTTCGCGAGTAGGCTTTTCAACGTTGATACGACTCTGTCGTACGGAGTGTCCAGACTAGACATAAAATGCCTTTCAGTTTCGGATGTGCGTGAGAAAATTTTTATGAAATAACCGGAGGTTGCGGGTTTCGTAGTAGTTCCAATTGATGAGTCATCAGATCGAGTTGCTCCGACATGACTCGTTCCAGCAACGAGATGTCTTCCGGTTGCGTGACCTCGGTTGGGAGATCCGGCGTTGAATCGATAACACGCGAATGACTAAGACGACGTTCAATCCAGTGACGTTTTCGTTCGAAAGGATAAGTCGGCAAGGGAACGCGCCAGCGCTGCTCGTGCCGGTAGAGGCCGGACCAGTCAACTCGCGCTCCAGCCAACCAAAGCTCTCCGAGCGTCTCGAGCATGTTCACCACTTCGCCGCCAGTTTCCGGCGCCGGCCGCAGCGACGCGAATACCGCGCTGTTGTTCCAATCTTCGGGTAGTTGTTGTTTGGCGAGGACGCTTAACGTTCGGCCAAAGCCCGCCTCCAAAAAGATCCGGCTGCGATCCTTGCAGAGTTCGGTCATGCCGTCTGCAAATCTCACCGGCTGGCGCAAATGATCCACCCAGTAAGCCGCACTCGCGGCCGCAACCGGTTCGATCCACGTACCCGTGACATTCGAGATGAAAGGTATACCCGGCTGCCCAAAGGCAATGTGCTTAAGTCTCCCGGCAAACGGAACCAGGATCGGCTCCATCATAGGCGAATGAAAAGCGTGTGAGGTCGCCAGCCGTCGCGATTTGATTCCCTGCTCGGTGAGCCGCCGTTCGAGTTCGTCCATGGCGGCGATCGGACCTGACAACACACACGAAGCCGGAGCGTTGATCGTCGCCACCGAGATCTCTTTGTTAACCCAGCGCTGCACTTCACTCTCCGCGAGTGGCACGGCCAACATCGCACCGGGTGACAGGTTTTGCATTAAACGCCCGCGCTCGGCCACTACCAGCAAACAGTCCTTTAAAGAGATGACGCCTGATAGACAGGCAGCCACGTATTCACCGATGCTGTGGCCAATCATCACCTGCGGCCGGACACCCCATTCCATCCATAGTTGGGCCAACGCGTACGCAGTCACGAATAGTGCAGGTTGCGTCAGGTACGTCTGCCTGATTTGCTGTTCTGCGTTCTCTTTTTGGTCGTCGCCGGGATAGAGCACTTCGCGCAGATCGAGTCCTAATTTTGGTTGCAACAGCTCACAGCAGGAATCGATATGGGCGCGGAACGTGGGCTCATGATCGTAGAGGTCTTTGCCCATGTTGACTTGCTGTGCGCCCTGGCCGGGAAACATGAATACAACCGGCCTGTCATCTCGCCTAGTGGAACCAGTCCGCACTTCAGGCGACTGCAATGCACCTACTGCGTCTTCCGCGTCTCGACAAACAACAAACCTGCGATACTCGAAATCAGCCCTGCCTAACTGAAGCGTGTAAGCAACGTCGGCCAGGTTTATTTCCGGATATTGCCGCAGGTGGGCCACGAGATTCGCAGTTGCTTGTTCGAGTGCGCTGTTCGACTTCGCTGATAGCGTCAGCAAGTGCTGCGGTCGTGAGTCACTCGCGTTGTTGCGTGCAGGTGCTTCTTCGAGAATAACGTGCGCGTTGGTCCCACCGATACCGAATGAACTAACGCCCGCGCGGCGCGGAGTCTCGCCAGCCGGCCAATCAGCGAGTGTCGCATTGACGTAAAACGGACTGCCGGCAAAATCGATTTGCGGGTTAGGCCTGGTGAAGTGCAGGCTCGGCGGAATCTGCCGGTGCTCAAGAGAAAGGACAGTCTTGATAAAACCCGCGACACCCGCGGCGGCGTCGAGGTGACCGATGTTGGATTTCACTGCGCCGATCGCGCAGTACTGCTTCTTGTCAGTGCCCTGGCGAAAAGCCTGGGTCAAAGCTGTGACTTCAATCGGGTCGCCGAGGTTGGTGCCGGTGCCGTGGGTCTCGATGTAAGAAATCGTTTCCGGCGAAACGCCTGCGATTGCCTGTGCTGTGGCAATGACTTGCGCCTGACCATTAACACTCGGAGCCGTAAAGCCAACCTTTTGTGAACCGTCATTATTAATAGCCGAGCCTTTGACGACTGCATGAATGTAATCACCGTCGGCCAATGCGTCTTCGAGACGCTTCAAAACAACGATAGCCAGACCATTACCACCGACGGTCCCGGCGGCCTCGGCGCTGAATGGCCGGCAATGCCCGTCGGGAGAAAGGATGCCACCTTCCTTGTAGAGATAACCGAGAGTTTGCGGAACGCCCACACACACGCCACCAGCCAGCGCCATGTCGCATTCACCACTAAACAAACTGGCGCAGGATTGATGAATCGCGACCAGCGAAGTCGAACAGGCAGTTTGGACCGTGACGCTGGGTCCTTTGAGGTTCAATTTATATGAGACGTGCGTAGTGAGATAGTCTTTGTCGTTCTTGATATCAATCTGGATTCCGCTGGTGTCTTCGACGGCGTCAGGATTCGTAAAGAGATTGTTTACGAGGTAAGTGTTTTGGCAGACGCCGGCATAAAGGCCGATCAGTCCTTCGTATTTCTCTGAGTTGTAACCGGCGTTTTCGAGCGCTTCCCAGGCACACTCAAGAAACAGACGTTGTTGCGGATCAGTCAATTCGGCATCACGCGGCGTGATATGAAAAAAAGCCGCGTCGAACAGTTCGACGTCCTCCAGGATGCCGCGGGCGTTTACATAATTCGGCAGTCGTAACCGTTCCGGAAAAGCGGTCAGAGGCTGCATTTCACGCTCGGTGAAAAACGAGATCGACTCGACACCGTCGCGCAGGTTTTGCCAGAACTGCTCGACATTCGCGGCGCCCGGAAAACGGCCCGCCATCCCAATAACGGCGATGCCCGAGTTGTTGGAGTTATCGTCAAACATTGCTGTTGTCCGTGTAATCTGTGACTAACGGGTTTGGATTCGAGCCTTGAGACGATCGCGCCCGGCCTTGAGTTTTGCCAGACGTTGATCCGCGACCAGTGGAGCAGCGCTCTCCTTGTCACTCAGAAAGGCAACGAGATCGCGGACGTTTGGATACTTGAACAAGTCGGTGATGGTAATGTTTCGCTGCAGCGCTGCGCGCAGCTTCCCCTGCACCTGAATCATGAGTAGCGAGTGTCCACCCAAATCGAAGAAGTTGTCGTTGAGTCCCAGGTGTTCGATTCGTAGCACTTGCTGCCAGATGCCGGTAACGATTCGCTCGAGCTCGGTTTGCGGCGGCAGATACGAAGCGTCCGTTCTGACATCGCTTTGCTCGGGCGCGGGCAACGCTTTGCGATCGACCTTCCCGTTCGGCGTCAGTGGCAACGCGGGTAAGACGACGAACGCCGCCGGCATCATGTATTGCGGCAGTTTCTCTTTGCCAAAACTTCGCAACTCACTCGCGTCTAAAACTTTTCCGGTCCGGGCCACGAGGTAGGCCACCAAACGTCTATCACTGGCTGTGTCTTCTCTCGCGATCACCGCAATGTCCAGCACCGCCGGATGCTGTTTGAAAACCTGTTCGATCTCACCCGGTTCAATCCGGTAACCGCGCACTTTCACCTGGTCATCTATGCGTCCCAGAAAATCTATCTGACCATCAGGTAGATAACGCGCCCGATCGCCGGTTTTATAAAGCCGCCCACCCTCTTCGCTACAGAATGGATCCGGAATAAATTTTTCCGCTGACAATTCAGGCCGGTTGAGATAGCCACGAGCCAGGCCGTCGTAAGCGATATGGAGTTCACCGGAAACACCGATCGGCACGGGTTGTATTTGTTCGTTCAACAAGTAAATCCGTACGTTATCGAGCGGCCGGCCGATAGAAGGTTTTTGATCCACATCAACGCACGTATTCATCGTCGCGCAAACGGTCGACTCTGTTGGTCCATAAGCATTGATGAACCTGCGTCCTGACTGCCAACGCGAGACGAGCTCTTTCGAACATGCTTCGCCCGCTGTCACAATGGTACGCACATCCGGAAGCGTTTCGGACGGCAACGCCGCCAGTATCGAAGGCGGAAGCGTGACGACGGTAACGCCACGCGCGTGCAGCAGATCGGCAAACTCCGGCCCGGGCAGCAAGGCGTTCTGCGTTTCCAAAATCAGCGTTGCGCCGGCCAGCAATGCGGTGAAGATCTCGGAGACTGAGGCGTCGAAGCTGAAGGAAGCAAATTGCAGGACACGACTTGACGGTTGAATCTCGAAACCGCGGATTTGCGCGGCCGCGAGCGAGTTCACGCCGCGATGCTCGATCATCACGCCTTTGGGTTTACCGGTCGAACCGGATGTGTAGATCACATACGCAAGATTGCGGGCGGTGGTGATGTTGGGTTGGTTTTCGCCGCTCTCGTTGTTGATGATGTCCCAGTCTCGATCAATGCAGAGCGTGAGCGCCTTGTTTTCCGGGAGGTCCGCGAGCAACTGCTGTTGCGTCAACAGGACCAACGCCCTGGAATCGTCCAACATGTAAGACAGACGATCGTTCGGATAAGCATGGTCCAAAGGTACGTAAGCGCCGCCGGCTTTCAGCACTCCGAGTACCGCAACCACCATCTCCGCCGAGCGCTCCAGGCAAATGGCAACCAGCGTCTCCGGGCCGACGCCAGACCGTCGCAGGTGTCTCGCCAGTTGGTTTGCGCGCGTATTCAACTCGCGATAAGTGAGTTGCTGCTGGCCAAAGCTCACGGCCACAGCGTTCGGAGTCCGCTCAACCTGCGCTTCAAAGAGTTCATGAATGCAGGAGTTTTGATCGTAACTTGTACGCGTGTCGTTCCAGTCGAACAGTATCTGTTCGCGCTCCGTCTCACTTAACAATTGCAATTCATCAACACGCTGTTCTGGTCGCGTCGCTATCTGTTCCAGCAGGTTCTGGAAATGACTGAGCATGCGCCGGACAGTTAGCTCGTCGAAACTCCGGTGCTGGTAACCAAGCTTGATTAACAACTCCGGTCCGGGAGCGGCGACGGCGATGAGCGGGTAGTTCGTGCTTTCCGAAACGTTGACATCTTCAACCGCTAAACTGCCGGGTCCTTCCTTTGCTGCGGTGCTGATGGGATAGTTTTCAAAGATAAATAAACTTTCGAACAGCGACTGGCCACGCGGCACTTCACTCCATCCCTGCACCTCGACGAGCGGTGTGTATTCGTGCTGTCGTACGTCGAGTTGGTGTTCCTGAAGCTTTTTGAGCCACGGGATAAGCTGATCGCCGGGCGCGATCCGCACTCTCGACGGCAAGGTGTTAATGAATAGACCAACCATCGAGTCGACCCCATTCAACTCGACCGGTCTGCCGGAGGAGGTCGCCCCGAAGAGCACATCACGCTCCCCGCTGTAACGACTGAGAAGTATGGCCCATGCGCCCTGCACGAGCAGGCTGAGAGTGACCTCACTTCGCTGGGCCAGGTTGTTCAATGCTGCCGTGACGGTTTCAGCGAGTCTGACTTTGAGTTCGCTGTAGCCCTCTTCGCTCGAGGGACGATCCACAGTGAGCGGCGTCGGCGCGGTGAATCCCTTTAGAGTCTCGCGCCAGAAATTTTCAGTCTTCGCCGGATCCTGACGACGCAGCCAGGAGATATAGTCGCGGTAGGGACGCGGGTTTTCGACGTGCAACTCCTCGCCGTTGTGATAAGCGTTGTAGAACCCGAATATCTCTTTCAGAAGTAGTGGAATCGACCAGCCGTCGAGCAGGATGTGATGAAAGCTCCACAGAAAACGGTGGCGATCATGGTCCAACTGTACGAGATTCAGGCGCAGCAGCGGCGCGGTTGCGAGGTCAAAGCCACGTTCACGGTCCAGGCGCAGCAACGTAGTGAATTGTTCCTCCTGCCCGGTTACGGAAAGCCCGCGCCAATCGTGCTGCTCGAACGGCAACGGCATCCGGGCCAGCACCACCTGCAGCGGTTTGTCGCGCTGCTCCCAGGTGAAGAAAGTGCGCAGCACAGCATGACGCTCGATAACCCGGGTCCAGGCCCGTTTGAACGCCGGCACATCCAGGTCCCCACGCAACGTGCAACTCAATTGCTCGAAGTAAGCCGTGCCTTCAGAATTGAGCAAATGATGAAACAGCATGCCCTCCTGCAAGGGCGACAACGGGTAGATTGCTTCGATGTTGCTGTTGCTCATGTCTACATTGACTCCTGAAAACTGATTGAGCTGTTCAAACTGGCGATCAGATCGTCGAGTTCCGTTTGGTTGAGATCTGCGTCGGGGAAATCGGAAGGTGTGTAACCGCGATCCTCGAGCTTGACGCAGTGGTCGATGAGCAGTCGCAACGTTTCGATGAAATCGTTTGCCAGTCGCTCGATAGTTTCACGTCTATATTGGTTGCTGCTGTAGATCCACGAGAGACGTAATTGTCCTTCACTAATACTGCCGTTGATTTCCAGTAGATAACGCAATGGCCCGCGTGGGCTGCGGGTGGGCGCGCTGGTTTCGCGAGTGGCGCCGATGAGGGAATCGCTCTCTGCGCTTCTCTCAAACTTGCCCAGGTAGTTGAAACTGACTTCCGCCTGAGGTAACGACATCAGTCGTGCCGGCACTTCCGGATCGGCGCTCAGGTAACGCAGCAGGCCGTAACCGAAACCTCGATTCGGCACGCGCCGGAGTTGCTCTTTGACCGACTTCAACGTCTCGGCCGGCTCCCCGCCGCCCGGGATCTCAAAACGCACGGGAAATAACGACGTAAACCAACCAACCGTCCGGGAAATGTCAATGTCACCGGCAATCGTTTCACGTCCATGTCCCTCGACGTCGACCAGCAAGCTCGACGCACCGGTCCAGTGTGAAAAGGCGAGCACCAGCGCCGTCAGCAACACGTCATTGATCTGAGTGTTGTAGGCCTTCGGCACGTCGCGCAGCAGCGCATCTGTTTCTTCAGTATTGAGTGAAACGGAAATGGTGTTGGTTGAAGCAACTGTGTTGGCTTCGGACGGCACGTCCAGCGGCAAAGCAGAAACTTCACGGCGCGCTTCGTCAAGCCAGTAGGCGAGTTCCGCTTGCACTTCCGCTGAATGCGAGTGGTCCATCAGCCGCCTCGACCAGGAACGGAAGGAGGTTGTCTGCGGTGGAAGTTGAATGGGCCGGCCGTCAAGAAGTTGACGATAAGCGGTCTCAAAATCTTCGGTCAGGATGCGCCATGAAATACCGTCCACGACCAGATGGTGAACGACCATCAACAAGACGGCTGGCCGGCCCGGGCCCTGATTAAAGACCACGGCACGCATGAGTGGTCCTTCCGTTAAGTTCAAACTCGCCTGCAACTCGCAACTTCTCGCTTCGATGCGTTCGTGTTGCTCTGCTGCTGAATAATCCGACAAATCTTCGACCGCAAACGGCACTGGATCGTCGTCTGCGAACACCGGCTGCCACTCGCCGTCCTGATAAATAAAACGTAGTCGTAGTGCATCGTGATGCTGCCGCAGATGTTTGATAATTTCCTCGAACACGTGCGGCTCAGCAGGTCGCACCTCGACGAGCACCGACTGGTTGAAGTGATGCTGATCTGCGAGCTGCTGTGCGAAGAACCAGCGTTGCGCGGGAGTCAGCAGCATTGGGCCACTCTCGGGCTCCAGGGCAACTGGTTCGACGGTAGTTACGCCGGCCACCTCACTGAGTTCGGCAATGGTTTTATGTTGAAAAAGCTGTTTGACAGTAAGCTGTAAACCCGCCTGATTCGCTTTAGCAATCAGTTGAATGCCGAGGATCGAATCGCCGCCCAGGGTAAAGAAATTGTCGTAGACACTCACCTGCTGGAGTCCGAGTGTGCGCATCCAGATCTCGGCCAGCCGTTTCTCAATTGACGTTCGGGGCGCGACATAAGGATTATCGGTGGCCGCGTGCGTCCAGTCTGGCGGCGGCAGGGCCTTGCGATTGATCTTCCCATTCGGAAGCAGCGGCATAGCATCGAGTTTCACGAAGGCGGAGGGCACCATGTAAGCCGGTACTCTCTCTTCGAGATAATGCTGTAGTTCGTGGTTCGATACGCCGAGAGCGTGCGCGCGTGAATAAAGGTGCGTGGACGATTGATTCGTTCCCTTGCTGGTCCGTTCGGGATGGACCGCGTACAGGTTGTACAAATCAGTGTTCGTTTGTGACGGATCCTGTTCGACCGTCAAACGATAACCATGCCGGCGCAGTAATTCGGTGATCTCGGCGAGCTTGCCGTCGCGGTCATGAACTTCGAGGACGATCTGCCGAATCTTTTTCCAGTCTTCATGACGGATGCCGTTGAGAATGTCGAGTTCGCTTTTCTCGGCATCCACTTTCAACAAGTCGATCGTTTCGATCTGGCGCCCGCTGATGACTTCCGAGATCGTTGTCAACACGCAATCGAAAGCTTCACTTCTAAACTTCCCTTCCAGCAGATCTTCGACGTGAGGGTGTAACCGCACATCCTGGTTTGAAAGAAACGCGCGACTCACTTGTTCATCCTCTACTCGATCGGCATAAAAACCTGACATCGAAGACATCTGCGGATAGAACGTCACCTGCCTCATTCCAGTCCGTCGCGACAGACCGCAATTGAAGATTTCGGCATTCAACTCATATAGCGCGACGTTGGTCTTAAGGACGTCAAAGGTTACCGGTACAGGTTCGAAAGCATAGACCTTCGGATTTCGGCATTGCTGATGAACGAAGAGTGTGAAAAGACCGATGTTGGCGCCGACGTCGAAAATGCAATCGCCGTCCGCAAGGGTGACGCCATGCTTCAGGTAAGTCTGCTGAGTAAAAATCTCGTCGTAAACAACTGCTGTTTCACTCTGATTTAGTTGTACGACCTGCAAGCCATTGGGCAAGCGCGCGACGTTCTTTGGGACCACATAAGCGATCAGCCGCCGGGTTCCATATTCGTCTTCGTCTGCTGTCACGAGCGTCTGGCGCACGAGTGGATGTCTATTCAAAACACTTTCAATTTCCCCGGGCTCAATGCGGAAGCCGCGAATCTTGACCTGATCGTCAGCGCGACTGAGAAACTCGAGCACGTTCTCCGGCAGGTAACGCACGAGATCTCCGGTCTTGTAGAGACGGGCGCCGGGTTCATTCGAAAATGGATCGGGAAGGAAACGTTCGCTGGTTAACCCGGGCTGTTTAAGGTAACCACGCGCGAGACCGTCTCCGCCGAGGTAAAGCTCACCGGGAACACCAAACGCTACAGGGTTGAGTTTGGAGTCGAGCACATAGACGCGAGCGTTAGCGATGGGCCGGCCAATCGGCACGGTCTTGCGCTGCACTTGCCGATCGCAATTCCAGCTCGTGACATCGACCGCTGCTTCGGTTGGTCCATAAAGGTTATAGAGGCGGGCACGCAACAGCGACTTAAACTTCTCTCGCAATTCAAACGGCAGCGCTTCCGCCGCACAGATGACACGCTTCAGGCTCGAAACGTGGGCCAATCCAGGTTCCTGGAGTAACGCCCGCAACATTGAAGGGACCAGTTGCAACGTAGTGACACCGGTACGCGCCATCACGGAAACCAGGTAAGCGGCGTCGCGTTGTCCGCCCGGTTCCGCGAGGACCATGCGTCCGCCTGTTAGCAACGGTGCGAAGAACTCGCTTAGCGAAGCGTCGAAAAAGAACGGCGTCTTTTGCAGGATCGTGTCATTTTCAGCAAAGCCGAGTTCGTCCACTAACCAAACCATGTGATTGCAGATGGCGCGATGAGAAATCATGACGCCCTTCGGAACGCCCGTAGAACCGGAGGTAAAAATGACGTACGCGAGATTTTCTGCGGTGACGAGACCGGGCAAATTTTGATCAGTGTACTGCGTTAGGTCCGCAACGGCGGCGTCCAAGCAGATAACTGTCGCGTCGCCCGGCGGCATATTCGCTGTCAGATTCTGTTGCGTTAAGATGACTGTCGGTTGAGTTTCACTCAGGATGCAAGCCTGGCGCTCGATTGGCGATTCGGGATCGAGCGGAACGTAAGCAGCGCCCGCCTTCATTGTTGCCAACAGGGCAACGACCAGCTCCACGGAACGCTCCATGCAGATCGCCACGAGGCTTTCGGTTGCTACGCCGAACGTTTGCAGATGGCGCGCAAGTTGATTGGCGCGTGCATTCAGTGCGGCGAACGTCAGCTCCTCGTCCCGAAAGACAACGGCGATGTTATGCGGCGTCAGGGCCGCTTGTTGTTCGAATAGTTCGTGGAGGCATGACTCGCGTGGGTACTCCCGGTGTGTATCGTTCAACTCCTTCAGCAACTTGTAACGCTCGGTATCACCGAGCATATTCAACTCGCCGATCGCGGTCTCAGGGTTGTCGATCGCGCTCACCAGCAACGTCTGAAAATTTTCCGCCAGGCGTTCTATGTCCGCTTGATCGAAGACGGCTGGGTCGAAATTGAACTCAGCGATCATTTCCTCGCCGCGGCGCGAGCACACGAGTTCGAGCTCGAAGCGGTCGATGCACGCACGTTGCCGGAGGATGGCGAAAGTCACGTCGCCTGACTGGTCTACGGGGAGGTGTTCATCGTAATCAAAACAGACTGGGAAGTACGTGTCGCTGCTCACCGTGAAGCATTCCTGCCAGTCATACCCCAGGCGAACCATCTCGTCGACCTTCGTTAGGAGGTCGCTGAATCGTGAGTTTTCTATGATCTGGTTTTGTACCGGCAGGTAGCGCGCAAATAATCCGAGGGCTTCGGTTAGATCAGAATCGCTACGCCCGTCGAAACATGTACCCGTAGTCACACACGTTTCTCCGGTAAGGCGATAGATCAGCGTCTGCCAGCAGGTCAGAAGAAAAGCGCGTGGCATTATTTCAAGCTGCTCGATTAGTCGATCGAGCCTGGCGATTAATGACGGAGACAAAACAGTTCCGATCGACTGGTACGTAAACGTCTCCGAAGCTTCGCGCGCGAAGGGCAGCTTTATCGTGGTTGTTTGATCCGGCCACTGATCGCGCCAATAGTCTTTGCCTGTTTTTGCTTCTTCGGTTTCGAGCACATCGTTGAACCACTGCGAGACGACTTTGTACTGAGTAGGCTCATCGAGCAGGGCTTCATTTTTATAAGCGCGCTCGATCTCGCACACCATTTGTCGCAGTGATTCCCGGTCCGTGCATAGTGACGGCAAACTGATCAGCAGCACATGTTCGTTTGCCGACAAGGTCAGCAAAGCCACCTCGAGCAATGCGCCATTAGCCTGGTCCAACCACTGGTCGATGCGGTCGTGTTGCTCCGGCGCTGATAAATCGGCGAGATCGATGTGGCGAAGATTGGTTTTATTATTCGCGATCACCTGAAGCGGCAGAAACATACCCGGCTGAGATTGAAAGGAGGTGGACAGAATTTCGTGTCGCTCGATCACGCTGCACAGGGCCGCTTCAAGCAACTGCGGTTGTAACTCTCCCTCCAGTCGCACGACACTCTGCGCCCGGTACGCAGACGTCCCCGCATCACTCTCCTGGAGCAGCCACAAACGCCCCTGCTGTGGTGACAATTGAAAACCTGCAACAGTTTCTAGCATTTCGTTGTTCCTTGGGGTGGCGCCACAAAAAGCCCCCGGCAGGGAAACCTGGACACAGTGAGTACCGAGATTATGACTGGGAGGCGATGATAGGTTGTAATTGCACGTTTCTTAGTTTCAGCCGGCGAGTGTTTTTGAACTTTTCGCGCAGTGCCTGACGTTGCCGGCTTTCCGTTTCCTTAATCGCCATTACGATTTCAGCGAGCTTCATCTCTGGCGTGGCGACGAGTTGGTTCAGCAGCAATCCGAACCGCGCCGCCATCCGCGCGATCGTGGCCTCATCAAACAGCCCGGCGTTGTAAAGCCACTCGCCGCGTAATCCATCTTCCGTTTCCGATAAGTTCAAAACCAGATCAAATGGGACTGACTTGATGCCCGTCTCGAGAAACTCATGTGCCAGCCCCGGAAGTTGGAGTGGAACACTGGGTTCATTTTGCAGTTGCACGACGGCCCGCACGAGAGGCGTCTGCTCATGGTCGCGGTCCAGCTTCAGCTCCGTCACCAATTTTTCGAACGGCAAGTCCTGATGCGCCAGCGCTTTCAAAGTCACTTCACGTACCCGCGCCAACAGCGTCCGCAAACTTGGACCACCTGACAAGTCCGTTCTCAGCACCAGCAGATTGATGAAGAAGCCGATTAATTTCTCAGTCTCGCTGCGAGTGCGGTTGGCCACGTTAGTGCCGACGAGGATGTCCGTTTGTCCAGAGTAAGAGTGAAACAGGATCTTGAAAGCGGCCAGCAAAGTCATGAAGAGTGTCACTCCCTGCTGCCGGCCCAGGACCTTCAAGTCATTAGCCAGAGCGGCCGGAAAATGCACCGGCAAGCCGGCTCCGTAAATAGCAGAACTCTCCGGTCTATCTACCGGCAACTCGAGGTTTCGCGGCGCACTGTCGAGTTGCTGTTTCCAGTAAGCGAGATGGCTTTCC
The DNA here is from genome assembly GCA_036518995.1 of Pyrinomonadaceae bacterium. Classification (GTDB taxonomy): domain Bacteria; phylum Acidobacteriota; class Blastocatellia; order Pyrinomonadales; family Pyrinomonadaceae; genus PSRF01. The sequence continues at coordinate 77,530 of DATDMC010000013.1, forward strand.
AGAACGTCCGGCCGCAACCATTCGCGTTGCCAGACAGCGAAGTCAGCGTATTGAATAGGCAATTCCGGTAAAGACGAAGGCTTGCCTTGTGAAAACGCCTCGTAAAGCGTCGCTACTTCCTGAATCAGAATCGCATTAGACCAGCCGTCGAAAACGATATGTGGCAAGCTCAACACTACGACGTGTTCGTCGTCGCCGGTGCGCAGCAATAAAGCTCTCAGCAATGGTCCTTCCGCGAGGTTAAACTGGCGCCCACACTCCTTGGCCACCAGGCGGGAGACCTCCGCATCTGCCTCTATCCGAGACTGCTGCCGCAGATCTATGACGGGCAATGGCAGTGTAAGAGAGGCAGCGATAGTCTGGATGGACCGTCCTTCAACGGCGCGGAAGGTTGTTCTCAAAATCTCATGACGCCTGACAATCTCATTGAGGCTTCGCTCCAAAGCAACAACATCGAGCGTACCGGTCAAGCGAATGGCGCAATGTCCGTTGTAAATGTGGGGAGCTAACTGATCCACAACCCAGAGCCGTTGCTGGGCAAACGAGAGCGGCAGTTCCCTCGTTCGATCCGCGCGCTGAATCGGCGGCGGGGCCGGTGCGCTGCCGGTCCGCAAAAGATGCTCGATAGTTCTCGCGGCTGCTGCAACAGTCGGTTCTTCAAATACTTTTCGCAGCGGCAACATTAGGCCGAGAGTTTCCTGAATGCGATAAATGACCTTGGTGACGAGTAGTGAATGACCGCCAAGATCGAAGAAATCGTCGTCTCTACCGATGCGTTCCAGACCGAGCACTTCCGCCCAGATATCAGCGAGGATCTCCTCCGTTTGATTGAGAGCCGGGCCGGAGTTCTCAGCCGCATTTACTTCTGGAGCCGGTAACGCCTTTCGATCCACCTTCCCGTTCGCAGTCAAAGGAAACTCGTCCAGGAAGACGAAATGCGCGGGCGCCATGTATACCGGCAACTTCTCCCTGAGCTGAGTCCGCAACTCGTCTACCTCGAGCGAAACCGCATGATCACTCACCAGGTAAGCCACGAGGTTTTTCTCACCCGGGTTATCTTCACGAGCGACCACCACGACATCTGCGATGCCTTCAATTTTTCTTAGTGCGGCCTCGATTTCGCCAAGCTCAATACGGAAACCACGAAGCTTGACTTGATGGTCTATGCGGCCGACGTACTCAATCTCTCCCGTCGGAAGCAAGCGCGCGAGGTCGCCGGTTCGGTAGAGTCGGGCGCCGGGTTCCAGCGATGAAGGATGGGGCACAAATTTTTCCGCCGTCAGTTCCGGCCTGCCGAAATAGCCACGCGCCAAACCAATCCCACCGATGTGCAGCTCACCGGCTATGCCTACCGGAACGGGTCGCATCTGCCGATCGAGCACATACATTCCAGTGTTGGCGATCGGGCGTCCGATCGGAATTGGACCATCGCTCTGCGTCACCTGGTGGACTGCAGACCAGATCGTCGTCTCCGTTGGTCCATACATGTTAAAAAGCGAGGTGCTGCGCTCCAGAAGTTGACCCGCGAGATCGGGTGGCAGCGCCTCGCCGCCACAAAGCACCTTGAGAGGAAGCAGATTTTGCCAGCCGGCATCCAGCATCATCCGCCACGTGGCTGGGGTTGCCTGCATCACGGTAACGTTTTCCAGTATTTCCAGGAGCCGGCGTCCGTCCGCTGCCGTGTCGCGGCTCGCCAAGACTAAACACGCGCCAGTGATTAGCGGCAGATACAACTCAAGGGCAGCGATGTCGAACGAGAGGGTAGTGACTGCGAGCAGAGTGTCGTTCGCGGTCAGACCGGGTTCGCGACGCATGGAATGCAGGAAATTGATCAAAGCGCCGTGCGTGATCTGAGTACCCTTCGGGTTTCCGGTTGAGCCTGAGGTGTAGATCATGTATGCGGGATGCGCTTCACACACTGTAACCGCAGGGTCCTCGACGCCACTCTCGTTTAACCGCTGGTCAGCGTCGATACAGATTGTTTTGATGTCGGCCAGCGGTACACGTCCGAGCAGTCGTTGCTGAGTCAATAGCAGGGCGAGTTTTGAGTCCTGCAACATGTAAGCGAGTCGCTGCCGGGGATACTCCGGATCCAGAGGTACGTAACAACCACCGGCCTTTAACACTCCCAATAAACCTGCCACCATCTCGGCGGACCGCTCCATCATGATTCCGACCAGGACTTCCGGCCCAACTCCGGAATCGTGTAGCAAGTGGGCCACCCGGTTCGCTCGCTCATTAAGTTCACGGTAAGACAATTGTTGATCTTCAGAGACGACGGCGACGGCGTCCGGCGTACGCGCTGCCTGGAGTTCAAATTGCCGGTGTACAAGATGATCGAACGGATAAGGCCCAGCGGTGTCGTTCAGCTCAAACAGGAGATGGTGTTCTTCCGCAACAGTCAATAGCGGCAGGTCGTCGAGTTGTTGCGCCGGATCAGTCGCGATGCCTTGCAGCAGAGTTTCGAAGTGACCCAACAGGCGCTCGATCGTGGTCTTATCAAAGAGGTCCGTGCTGTATTCCAGTGAACCTTTCAATTGTCCGCCGTCTTCGTACATTGAAAGCACTAGATCAAACTTCGCGGTCTGGTTGTGGATGGAGAGCAGATCCAGACTGAGTCCTTTGAGTTGCAGCACTGGCGCTAGAGTGTTTTGAACTATCAACATCACTTGAAACAACGCTTCTCGACTCGTGTCTCGCTCAAGTCGCAATGTTTCAACGATCTTTTCGAAGGGTACATCCGCGTGCGCATATGCATCGAGCGCAGTCTGGCGTGAGCGCGCGAGCAAGTCGTTGAAGCGGAGCGCACCGGAAAGCTCGTTGCGCATAACAAGTGTGTTGACGAAGAGGCCGATGAGGTTTTGTGTCTCTTCGCGGTCACGATCGGCGATCGGTGTGCCGACCAGAATATCTGTCTGGCCTGAGTAACGATAAAGCAGTGTCTGAAAGGCGGCGAGCAAGAGCATGAACAGCGTTACGCCTTCCTGGCGGCACAACCGGTTCAACTCCCGGGACAACTCAGGCTCGAGAGCGAACGTCTCTCTTGCTCCGGCAAAACTCTGCACTGGCGGCCGCGGTCTATCCGCCGGCAACTCGAGGATCGGCAACTCACCGCCGAGCTTCTCTGTCCAATAATCGAGTTGCGTTGCAAGCAAATCTCCCTGCAGCAATTCACGCTGCCAGAGAGCAAAGTCGGCATATTGCACGGGCAGCTCGACGAGCACCGGCGTTGTGCCTGCAGTGAATGCGTCGTAAAGGGCACTCAGCTCACGCACCAGAATTCCGATCGACCAACCGTCCGCAACGATGTGGTGAATCGTTACGATGAGTACGTGCTCGTCCGGACGTAACTGCAAGAGCGCAGCGCGTAGCAGTGGACCAGCACTGAGATCAAAAGGCCGTCGGCTTTTCGCTAACATCAGCCGTTCGAGCTCTTTTGCTCGCAGCTCTTCAGGCAGCGCCTGGAGATCATGTGTGGTGAGTTTGATAGTCAACGACGGCGCAATCGATTGTTCCGGCTGATCGCCAACTAAAGCGAATGTCGTACGCAAGGCTTCGTGACGGCTGACGATTGCATTCAAACTTTGTTCGAGCGCGTCCGGGTTGAGCTGTCCTCTCAGGCGCACCGCCGCTGGAATGTTGTAAACGCCGAGGCCGGGCTGAAATTGATCGAGGAACCAGAGCCGTTGTTGAGCAAAAGACAGCGGCAGCGCACCCTCGCGGGATTGAGCGACCACGGGTTTACGGCCCGCGAACTGAGATGTTTTACGAGCATTCTCAATCGCTTCCGCCAGGGCGCTGACGGTGGGAGACTCGAAGAGTGTGCCCACAGAGAGTTGTACGTGCAGCAGATCAGTGACTCGCGCCATCGTCTGAATGGCAGTCAGTGAGTGTCCGCCGAGATCAAAAAAGTTGTCGTGTAGACCGACACGCTCGGCCCCGAGCATCACCGCAAAGACGTCGGCCAGTATCTCTTCAACTGCAGTGAAGGAGTCCTCGTCGGGATCTGTTACGGTCTGAAGAGGCGCCGGTAAGGCGCGCCGGTCGAGTTTGCCGTTTTGCGTCAACGGCAACTGGTCCAACATTACAAAAGCGGCTGGAATCATGTAATCAGGCAGTTCATGCTTGACGTAGAGACGCAGCTCACTGACGCTCGGGACAGCAGTCCCGGCGGGAACAATATAGGCAACCAGGCGTCGATCTCCTGGAACATCTTCGCGCGCAATGACGGCACTTGCCTTCACCGCGTGGTGCCGCCCGAGAAGTCCTTCAATTTCCGCCGTCTCAATTCGAAAGCCGCGTATCTGCACCTGATGATCGGCGCGGCCGAGTGGTTCGACGTCACCGTCCGGCAGGTAACGGCCGAGATCGCCCGTTCTGTAGAGCCAGTCATTCGCCTCGTGGGTGAAAGGATTTGCTACGAACTTTTCGCGCGTCTGTCGCTCGTCTCCCCAGTAGCCTCTCGTGAGATGTGGACTGCGAAAATAGATCTCGCCTGCTTCGCCGATTCCGGCTTGTTTGCCGGCGGCGTTCACGACCAGCAACTCAACTTCGCGGATGCCCCGACCGAGAGGCAGAACCTCCTTGTAAGTGGAGCCGCTCATTTCATCGGGCGGCACAAGGTAATAACTCAGTGCCCTGCCGGTTTCAGTGGCGCCGTAGAGATTGACGATGTTGACTGACGGGGCGAGTGTTCTGAGTGTCGCGGTATCTCTTCTCGTCAGTACGTCGCCCACAAAAAACACGTAACGCAATGACGGGAGCTTTTGGTTGTTAGCAGTTGCCTGGCCGACAATTTGGCCCATCGCCGGCGTTAGATTTGAAACCGTGAGCTGCTGCTGGTTCATCCATGCGGCGAGCCTCGTGGGAACGGTCAGATCTTCGGGATCAGGAATGCAGATACTGGCGCCCAGTTGTAACGGCACAAAGACATCGCGCAATAACGGATCGTGAGAAAGGCCGGAGAGCATGGAAAAGCGATCCGTATGGTTAAGGCCAAACGTATCATTGGCCCAGGGAGCAAAATGCGCCAACGACCCGTGCGTGCCCATGATCGGTTTTGGTTTCCCCGTTGATCCGGACGTGAACGCAATGTACGCCAGGTCTAGTGGTCCAACAGCAACGTTTGTTTCCCTGGCCTGGTAGTGATCGAGAACACTTGCTTCCGACCGTACGCGTAATTCCAGACTGAACAAAAAACTCTGCGCCTGTGCCTGCAAGGTTGCGTGGGGAGCAGCAGCTCCGGGGATTTGGATCCAGCCCTTCGGCCCGACAGTCTCGAGATAACCAAGTAGTCGTGCCAGTGGATAACCAGGATCGAGAACCATGAAAGCCGCGCCCGTTTTGACGATGCCAAGCAAGGCAACGACGAGTGACGCATTTCGCTGTGCGTAAATAGCGACGACATCCTGCGGTCCAACACCTTGATCCAGAAGATATTGGGCCACTTGATTACTGCGAGCATCGAGCTCCTGGTAAGTGTAAGTTTCACGGTGATCGACTACTGCAATATGCGACGGTGCGCGACGGGCCTGTTCCGCAAACTGCGTATGACAGGCGCCTTTCCAGGTGCGACGAAGCCGACCGGCCGGATCGGGCAGAAAACTCGTCGCGGTCCGGGTTATGAGCGACCAACGGTCGATACTCTCATCCGGCTGGGCCATTGCTGTAGAAAGCAATTGCTCCAGTTGCTCGCCCATCGCAGCCATGCGTTGGTGGCTGAAGATAGAACGATCGTAGACAAAGGCAAACTCAAGCCGTCCGTTCTTTTCCTCAACGTACAACGTGAGATCAAACTTCGCGGTCACTTCCGTAGCCGGCCTTGCGGTCACCGTCAATTCCGGAAACTCGATCGCCGTCTCTTCAAAATTGAGCATGTTGAAGAAAACCTGGAACAGCGGCGTTCGGGTCAGGTCGCGGTCGGGTTGTAACGCTTCGAGCAACTGTTCGAAGGGAACGTCCTGATTGCCGTAGGCCCCTAATGCTGTCTCGCGAACGCGCCGGACGAGTTCACGAAAAGTCGGGTGGCCGGAAAGATCTGTGCGCAGCACCAGGGTGTTCACGAACATTCCGATCAGATCTTCTGTGTCAGTACGATTGCGGCCGGCGATTGGCGAACCGACCACGATATCGTCTTCGCCTGTCAGACGGTGGAGTAATGTTTTGAAGACGGCGAGCAGCGTCATGAAAACAGTCGCGCCTTCGCGTTGACTGAAGGCCTTCACGTCCGCAGTCAAGTCTGCGGACAAAACTAAGCAGTGACGTTCGCCTTCATGCGTCTGAACTCGTGAGCGCTGTTTGTCGGTGGGTAGCTCAAGCACCGGAAGCGCGCCCTCGAGTTGACGCGTCCAGTAGGAAAGTTGTGACTCCAGGGCACTGCCTTCTGCCCGGCGTCGCTGCCAGAGTGCGAAATCCGCGTACTGGACCGGTAACTCCGGCAACGCCGGTGACTCACCTTTTACGAACGCCGTGTAAAGCGTCGCGAGCTCACGCAGGAGAATGCCGATGGACCAGCCGTCGCTGATGATGTGGTGCATGTTCAGGATGAGCACGTGCTCATACTCACTGAGCCGCAGTAAACTTGTTCGCAGCAGTGGTCCAATCGTCAGATCGAAGGAAAAGCGCGACTCTTCGGCAATCAGACGTTCGACTTCAGCTTCACGATCACTCACCTCGTCGATGCTCAACATCCGCATCGTCAGCGTAAGCGCCGGAGCGATAACTTGCGCTGGTCGCCCCTCAACCGTAGTGAAGGTAGTGCGGAGCGTTTCGTGGCGCTTAACAATCTCGTTAAAGCTGGAGTTCAAGGCGGCGACGTTCAGGCTTCCTTGCAGGGACAACGCCCCGACGAGGTTGTAAGCCGTCGTGCCCGGTGTTAGTTGTTCGAGGCACCAGAGCCGTTCCTGCGAGAACGAAAGCGCGAGTTCCGCGCCGCGCCTGCCGGCCGCTAGCGGTAGCGGATCGAGATCCTGTTTGAGCGATTGCAAGGCTTCGGCAATTCCCGCAATCGTAGGCGTTTCGAACAAACGCCGTAGCGGCAGTTCTACCTGGAAGACTTCCCGCAAACGCGAAACAAAAGTCGTCGCTAAAAGTGAATGGCCTCCGAGCTCGAAGAAGTTGTCGTGAATACCGACGCGCTCCACGCCGAGAATCTGCGACCAGAGTCCCGCGAGCACTTCTTCAACCGGCGTTCGCGGAGCCACATACGCAATAGTGGTCCGGCCCTGTCCCCAATCAGGTTCCGGCAATGCTTTGCGATCGACTTTGGCGTTCGGCGTGAGGGGAAACGCCGCCATCAACATGAAGGTCGACGGGACCATGTAGCCCGGCAGCCTTTCGCTGAGGAAGCTGCGCAACTCAGCTTCTCCCGGCCACGTTTCATCCGCAATCACATACGCCGCCAAACGCGTGTCACCCGCCGTGGCTTCACGCACCATTACGACACTTTGCAACACCGCCGGATGCTGCATCAGGACCGACTCTATCTCCCCACTCTCGATCCGGTGACCACGCACTTTGACCTGATGATCGTTGCGTCCCAAATACTCGATCGCTCCGTCCTGCAAGTAGCGCACGAGATCTCCGGTGCGATACAAGCGCGCACCTTCCTCCGTTGAGAACGGATTCGGCAGGAAGCGGTCGGCAGTCAATTCGGGTCGCTTCAGATAGCCGCGCGCGAGACCCGCGCCGCCGATAAAAAGTTCGCCTGCGACACCAACGGGCACGGGTTGCATAGAAGAATCGAGAACAAACAATTGCGTATTCGCAATCGGCCGTCCAATATCAACGATGCCGCTGTTAACTGTTTCCACTTGCCTGATTGCCGACCAGATAGTCGTCTCAGTTGGACCATAAAGATTCCAGAGCGAAGCACCATGTTCCAGAAGTCTGGCAGCCAGCTCAACTGGCAGAGCTTCACCACCGCAGAGCAGTTTGAGTTGCCGGCGGCCAGGCCAGTTTGCTTCGAGTAACAAACGCCAGGTGGCGGGTGTTGCCTGCATGATCGTGGCCGCGGAGCTCTCAATGAGCCGGGCCAACTGCCTGCCGTCGAGCGCAGTTTCGCGGCTGGCGAGCACCAGGCGTGCGCCATTAACCAGCGGCAAAAAGATTTCGAGGCCGGCAATGTCGAACGAGAGAGTAGTGACCGAGAGCAATGTGTCAGCGGCACTGATACCCGGCGCTTGACGCATTGAGGTGAGGAAATTCAGTAGCGCATGATGCGGGATCTGAACCCCTTTCGGGCGGCCAGTCGACCCCGAGGTATAGATAATGTAAGCCAGGTGTTGCCCGAGAGCGGAGGCGATCAGGTTTTCTGTACTCTCACCCGCAATCCGGCTTTGCCATTCAGAATCAAGACACACCACCTCAGCCTGGGGAGCAGGAAAATCCTGAGAGAGGTTTTGTTGCGTCAACAGCACCGGCACTTCGCTGTCTTCAAGCATGAAGGCGATGCGTGCACGCGGATAACTCGGATCGAGCGGCAGGTAAGCGCCACCCGCTTTGAGAATGCCGAGAAGTCCGATGACTGTCTCGAGCGAGCGCTCAGTTAATAAACCTACCGGCACATCAGGTCCAACGCCGAGGCGTCGCAAGCAGTGCGCTAACTGATTGGCGCGGGCATTCAGATCAGCATAAGTCAGTTGGTCCGTACCGAAGGTGATCGCAATTTCTTCCGGCGTGCGTACGACCTGCGACTCGAATTGCTCGTGTATGAGAACGACGGATGAGTAGTCGATTGCAGTGTCGTTCCACTCGACCAGCAGGCGGTGCTGCTCCGCCGCAGTCAAAATCGGAAACTCACTGACTGCGCGCTCTGGTTCGTGCGCGATTGCTTCCAGCAGCACCTGAAGATGGTTGCTAACTCGTTCGATTGTTCCGGGGGCCAACAGGTCGGTGTTGTATTCAAACGACCCTGTGAGCACGCCCGCGTCTTCGCTCATAGTGAGCAATAGATCGAATTTTGAGGTTCCGTTGTGCTGATCGAGGAGTGAAACGTTCAATCCGCTCAGCTTGAGATGTGCCGCTGGACCATGCTGCAACAGGAACATTACTTGAAACAACGGTGAACGACTCAGGTCACGTTCCGGTTGAAGTTCTTCGACGAGTCTTTCGAACGGCAGATCCTTATGGGCAAAGGCTTCGAGGGTCACTTCACGTACGCGTCGCAATAGCTCGCGGAATCGCGGATTACCTGAAAGATCGGTGCGGAGAACAAGAGTGTTGGTGAAGAGTCCGATCAGTGGCTCAGTTTCCACCCGACCGTGATTGGTGACGGAGGTGCCAACCGCGATATCAGCCTGGTCCGTGTGACGAAACAGCAGCGTTTGGAAGGCCGCCACCAGGGTCATGAAGAGAGTGCAATCTTCGCGACGGCTGAGTGATTTCAGTGACTCGGTTAGTTCATAAGAAAGATTGAACTCGCAACGCGCGCCGCGAAAGCGTTGCGTTGGCGGGCGCCGAAAATCGGACGGCAACGGCAATGCCGGCGGCAACGCGGCGAGTTTGTTCTTTCAGTAGGCCAGTTGACTATCCAGCCGGTGGCCTTTTAGATGTTCACGTTCCCAGGACGCAAAGTCGCTGTATTGAACCGGCAACTCGGGTAGCGTTTCTGTCTCGTTCTCATAGAGCGCAGACAGCTCGCGGAGTAAAACGTTGAATGACCAGCCGTCAGTGACGATGTGATGCAGTGTGAGCAGGAGGATGTGCTCTTCCGCGTCCAGCCGTAACAAAGAGCCGCGCAGAAGTGGGCCGTCCGCGAGATCGAAAGGTTTGAGCGACTCTTCGCTCATTAATTTTTGGCTTCGCGCGTTGCGCTCGACACTGTCGAACACCTCAAGATCGATAACGGGCAACTCAATCGTCAATGACGGAAGCACAACCTGCACTGGCTTCGATCCTTCAGTAGCGAAGATGGTGCGCAGGATGGAGTGACGTTTGACGACCTCATTAATGCTTCGTCTCAATCCGGCAACGTCCAATTTACCTGTGACACGGAAGGCAACCGGGATGTTGTAAGCCGCATTGCCGGGTGCGAACTGGTCCAGAAACCAGAGACGCCGCTGCGCGAACGACAACTCGTGGCTGCCCGCTTCACCTCTCCGGGCGATTGGGCTCGCAACACTCAGTCCTTCCTTCCTAAGAAGGCGACTAAAGAGCTCGCGCTTCAAGTTAGTTGCGTCGATCATGTTGCTTAGGTTTCAGCCGCGGATTATGCGGATAAAGAACTGATAAGAACGTCGTCCTGACAGAGCGCGGCTTCGAGTTCGACTGGAGACAATTGTTCGACCATGAGCCAGAGTTGAGCGATCTTCTCGACATCAAGGCGCTCTACGCGCGCGGCGATTTCGATGGCTTCGGCAAGGTCGGCGATAGTGGGCTCGCTTAGCAGAGTGCGCAACGGTATTTCCAACTGAAGGCTATCGCGCAGGCGCGAGATAACCTGGGCCATCAGCAGCGAGTGTCCGCCCACCTCGAAGAAGTTGTCGTCAATACTGACCTGGTCCACTTCGAGTACTTCACACCAAATTTTTACCAACAGCGCTTCAACATTCGAGCGCGGAGCGATCAGTGTTTTGACTGGCGCGGACAACTCGTTACCAAGCGCAAGCAAAGCACGGCGATCGATCTTTCCGCTCGGGTTCAACGGCAACGTGTCCAGCGAAACAAAGGCGACCGGGATCATGTAGTCGGGAAGTTTTTGTTTCAGGAATGCGCGCAGTTCGCCAGGGCCCGGCGGCTCATGCTTCGCCGCCACATAAGCAATCAGACGCTCCTCATGCGCCATGACCACAACTTCCTGCAACGCCTGATGCTCCACCAGCACCGCTTCTATCTCTTCGAGCTCGATACGAAAACCGCGAATCTTCACTTGTTGGTCAACACGCCCGAGAAACTCGATCTGTCCATCTACTCGATAGCGCGCGAGGTCGCCGGTGCGATACAAACGCGCGCCGGGTTGGGTGGAAAATGGATGAGGAATGAGTTTTTCGGCCGTCAGTCCTGGCCGCTTGAGATAACTACGCGTGAGACTCGCACCGCCGATGTAGAGTTCGCCCGGGGCTCCAATCGCGACCGGCTCTAGACGCGAGTCGAGCAGATAGATCTCAACGTTGCTTATGGGCCGGCCGATGGAAGGCGTCAGGTCCAACTCTTCTGCAAAGGAAACGACGCCGGAAGTGGCTACAACGGTATTTTCAGTTGGACCATAGTTATTCACCAGCACGAACGGCTTTGCCGGGGTTGGGTGACGATGCAGCTTGTCTCCACCGGTAAGCATCAGTCGCAGCGCGCACGTTTCCGGCCAAGCGAGGGTGAGGATACTTTCCGCGAGCGGAGTCGGCAGGAAACTGATGGTGATCTGTTTCGAAACCAGATAGTCACGCAGACGTTCAGGAGCAGTTCGTGTCTCGTCGTCAATCAGATGCAGGCTCGCGCCCGCCGTCAGGTACGGCCACAACTCCCATACTGAAGCGTCAAAGCCCACGCCCGCCAGTTGCGTCGCAACATCCGATGGCGTTACCGCAAACTGTTGCTGGTGCCACTTGATCAGATTGAGCAGGGCCGCGTGTGTGATCTGCACACCCTTCGGACGGCCGGTTGTTCCCGAGGTATAAATGACGTAAGCCAGGTTGCCTTCTACGACGTTGACGTCAAGGTTGGCCGCAGCTTCACGATTGATTACGTCCCAATCAGTATCGAGACAAACTATCGGAGTCTTGACTTCCGTTAAGTCAGGCGCCAGCCGTGCATCCGTGATCAGCACAACGGCCTCGGTATCAGCCACCATGAACGCGAGGCGTTCGGCCGGATACGCAGGATCGATCGGAACGTAAGCGCCCCCCGCTTTAACAATTCCGAGAATTGCCGTAATCGCTTCCGGCGTACGATCCAGGCAAACGGCCACTCTTGTTTCCGGACCCACGCCTCGCGTTCTCAGGTAGCGCGCTAATCGATTAGCACGATTGTTAAGTTCGCCGTAGCTGATGCAGACATTCCCAAACACCAATGCCGTCGCTTCAGGCGCATTCGCGGCTTGAATTTCGAAAAGTCGGTGGGCCGGCAAGCTGCTATCAAAAGCTGCATAGGTGTCGTTCCATTCCGACAAAACCTTGTACCGCTCTGTTTCGGTGAGCAGAGTTAAATCTAAAATGCACTGCTCCGGTTGAGCGGCGATGCTTTCGAGGAGCGTCTGAAAGTTTTGGGCCATGCGACTGATCGTCGCCTCGTCGAAAAGATCCGCGTTATAGCGGAGATTGACTTCCAGTGACTTGCTCGACTCGAGAATCGTCATCATCAATGGGAACGGAGCGCCTCCCTGCCGCAAAAACAGGGTCTCCCATGATGTTTCGCATTGAGCTTCGAGCAACTGTAGTTTGTCCCAGGCAAAAGTCACCTGAAAGATGGGATTGTGATGGTCGCGCGTGGGGTGGAGTCGTTCAACCAGAAGCGGAAACGGATATTCTTGATGGGCCAAAGCGGACAAGACGTTTCCACGCATCTGGGCCAGGAATTCTTTAAAGGTCGGATTAGCTGCCAGGTCTGCTCGTATCGCGACGGGATTGACGAAGTAGCCAACTACATCACGGAATTCAGGGCGGCTGCGACCGGCGGTCGGCACACCTACGACAAGCTCTTGTTGTCCTGTGTATCGGTTAAGTAGAACCTGAAACGCGGCCAGCAGGATCGTAAATGGCGTAGTACTTTCTGCTCGGGCGAGAGCCCGAAGACGCTGGGTGAGGGTTGCCGCCAACGGAAAGCGCTCTTCTTCACCGCGCTGCTTTTGCGCAACTGCATTTGACCGACGCGCAGGCAGATTAAGCACCGGCAATTCACCGGACATTTGCTGCAACCAGTAATTAGCATGTGCCGCCCCCTCAGCGCCGACCAACATCTCGGCCTGCCAACTCACGAAATCCGTGTACTCTGCAGCGGCTGCGCGAGCAATTGACGGACGACCATTTTTCTTTGCGTCATATAACTCGTGCAGTTCGGCAACGAGTGCATCAAGCGACCAGAAGTCACAGGCAATGTGGGCCAACGAGAGCAGTAGGATGTCTGCGTCGGTTTGCCTGAACAGATGCAGTCGCGCGATTGGTCCATCTGCCAATCGGAATGGAAGTTCGCCCGCCTCGGTCAACCGGGTGCGCAACTCGTCCGCAGTCCAATTCGCAGCAGCAACGATGAGCAGCTCATTGGCATGGTGTGTATGTATTTTCTGAACGGGCTGACCGTTAGCCACGCGATACGTAGTTCTTAGTGAGGCATGGCGATCGATCAAAGCGTGCCAGGCAAGTCCCATGATTCCGGCATCGACGCCTGACGGTATGCGCGCCGCATACATCACGTTATAAGCGGGACTCTCCGGATCGAGATCATGGACGAACCACAACGCCTGTTGTCCATAAGAAAGAGGATGTTCGTCATCCGGGTTTGCCGGCCGGTTAACCACGCACATATCGTCACGTTGCGCCTCGAGTTGCGCGAGTAACTCTGCCTGCAAGTCATCGATACTGTCGTCGCCGAGAAATCTTGATGACGAAATCGAAACTCGCAAGTCGGCCATCAAATTGTTGCTCAATTCGAGGGCCATCAGCGAGTCGAGTCCGAGCCTGACGAGCGGTTGCCCGGAATCAAGAGAACTGCTTTTTGCGTTTACTCGCTGGGCCAACTGCTCGAGTAAATACTGCGAAAGAGTCGCGCGCCGCTCCGCCGGCTCCAGCGCCAGCAGCGACTCCCGATCGAGATGATGGGCACAGGCCGGTTCCTGGCTGTCAGATAGCCAACTCACCGCAACTGTACTGAGCTTGTCTGCCAGGAATGCCGCGCGTGTGGCATGACGCTGGACTTTGCCGCTTGAAGTCTTTGAAAGTGTCCCGGTCTTAATCAACACTACTCCGCCGGCGTGAAGTTCGTGTTCGTTGGCTATTGCCTGCCGAATCGCGCTCAGCACTTCGTCGAGGTCGTACTGGTTCGCATGCCGTTCAACTTCCTGAACGATGACCAACGATTCCGTACCACTTTCATCAACGGAGAATGCGGCGCCACAACCGGACCGCAGCGCGGGGTGGCTACGTTCCGCAGTCAACTCGATGTCTTGTGGATAGTGGTTGCGGCCGCGAATAATGATCAGGTCTTTGAGTCTGCCGGTGACGAACAGCTCGCCATCCACAGTGAATCCCAGGTCACCGGTTCGCAAATATTTCCGGTTCGAGCCCGGGAGAGTAGCGGCGAAGTCATCGGTGGAGGCTGGCCGCGCCCAGTAGCCTTGCGCCACTGTCGGACCTGTCACCCAAATCTCGCCGACTTCACCAACCGCAGACTGCTGTAACGAGGCGGGGTTAACGATCGCAACCTCCGTCTGGAGCAGCGGGCGACCGCAGCCCACCAATGTTTGTGTATTACTGGTTTCGGGCAGCGCTTCGACAACTCGATGTTGAGCGAGGGCGTCAGCATCAACTGAATAGAATTGCGGCGCATCACTTTGGGTTGTCGCCACGACTTTCAGAGTGGCCTCAGCGAGTCCGTAACCCGGACAGAACGTACGCCGGTTGAATCCGCACGACGCAAAAGTCTCAGTGAAGCGATCGATGGTTTCTTTGCGCACCGGCTCCGCGCCATTAACTGCCACCGTCCAACTGCTCAGATCCAGGGATGTACGCTGTTCGGGTGTGACTTTGCGAAGGCACAGCTCGTAGGCGAAGTTGGGCGCGGCACTATGAGTGCCACGATAGCGGGTGATGGCCTGCAACCAGCGAACGGGTTGCTGAAGAAATGCTACCGGCGGCATCAAGACCGAGCGGCAACCTTTATAAAGAGGTTGCAGGATGCCATAGATCAAGCCCATGTCATGGAAATGTGGCAGCCACGAGACCAGCACGCTCTCTTGCGTGTGGCGCCAACCCTCATCCATGTCGGCCGAGTTGTAAAGCAGGTTTCCATGACTAACCATCACACCTTTCGGTGTCGACGTGGAGCCTGACGTGTATTGCAGATAAGCAAGCGAGTCCCCATCTACTTCAGGCTGGCGCCAGTCGTTCGCCAGGTCGCTGTCGAGAGTGTTGGTGGCCAACAAGCGCACTGTATCGGCTGCGCTGGTCAGGGTCATTTCATTTCTTGAAACTACAGTGTTGGTGGTCAGGATGATCTTCGCAGCGGCGTCAGCGACAATCGACTGAATACGTTCGAAGTTTCGATTGGATCGGGGCGGGTAGATGGGAACGGCTACCATGCCCGCGTAAAGGCAGCCGAAGAACGCAGAGATGTAGTCCAAACCTGCAGGGTACATGAGCAATACACGGTCGCCGGCTTCGCCCGCGCCTTGCAGCGACGCAGCGACGGCTCGCGCCCGCTGGTCCAACTCGCCATAAGTCAGCGTAGCGTCTTCAGTCTCACCATCGGGCAGAAAGCAATAGATCTGCGTCTCCGGTTGGTCGAGCGCTCGCTGGCGTAGCAGATGAACGAAGTTGTCAGGAAGGGAATACATTTTTGCCGCCGGTTGTGCGGATGTTTACGGGGTTTTCACGAATTCGCGCGCTTCGAGATTTGCTTCAATCTCGGGTCGCGTGCGCCAGGGAGTACGCAGTTCCTGTTTTGCGAAAAGTTCTAATTGATCGCCCGCGTGAGGAGACCCTTTTTGTGAGGCGTTGCCGTAAGTGAGCAGTACGCGGGCCCGCAGAGGATTTGAGAATTCGACAATTGAGACAAAAGAATCGCCGAAGCCCGCTTGCAGATGTCCATCTTTTGTCTGGCCATACTCAACCACTCGAAAGATGCCGAGCCCACCTGGACCACCGTTGGCAGGATTATCGCTGTTGCCATAGCGCAGGCGCGCTACCTGGCCCCATGCAACATCGATCGCACCGAAAGCGGTTTTGACCTTGTTCGCGGCTGTCTCCAATGCGGCCGCCGCCACCTTCGGATCGGCCAACCCCTGCGGTGTTGTCGTCGGTTTCTTTTCGTCCCACGGAGAAGCAAAACCTTGCGCGGACGAACCGAGGAGTTTCATCTCCCGTGCCCAGAAGAGAAACAGCACAGCGCCACGACTATCTGCGTTAGCACTTCGATCCCACTTCTCCAAAACGCCGGCGGCATCCTTGCTCGTTTCACTACCGAACTGCCGCGCCGCGGAAATTAAATCGTCAACCAGGCGGTCAGCCAGCTCCATACGCGACGAGTGTTTGTCTTTGATCAATTGCTCGATCGTGATCGTACTTTCGCTCGAGATCATGCGGATGGAACGCTGGGAACGAAAATCCAGGAAGTGTGGCGACATGTACGAGGGAAACTTCGCGGCGTCGAGCGCTGGCGGATACGTGGTTGACCACGGCGGATCATTCGTATTCTGTAACCAGTCGCTGGGGGGATCGAGCACGCGAGGCAGGTCTTTATAGTCGTGTTCACTGGTCCATAAAGTAGCCGACGTGTTGCCCGGCACGATACCCTGCCAGTAAGCAAAATCCCCTGCCGTCCGGCGTGGCACAAGTCCGTTAAATAGATAAAAGATGTGGCCCTGGCGATCGGCATAGATCACATTGAACATCGGTATCTGGAGCCGTCGCAGCGCCGCTTCAAAGGTCTGGAAATTTGTTGCCCGGCTCATGTCCCACCATTCTTCCAACATACCGGGTCGATCCAGTCCGACTACTCTGACAGCCAATGCCTTGCCATTCTTCTCCGCTACTACTGGCCCATGAATGGATTCTTTAACTGCGATCGTATTTTCTTTGAACGTACCATCGTTCTGTTTGACTTTGATAACTTCCGAATGACTTTCAAATGCGCGTGACTTTCCATCCCACTGATACCCTCCGTCGACTAGAGTGAGTTCATAAAGATCCTCACCGTCGAGCGTATTGACGGTGTGTGTCCAGCCCAGATCGTTATTGAAGGCGATCAGGAGAACGGGAAAACCGACGAGGGTAGCTCCATAGGCATCAACGCCTGGAGTTTTGATTTGCGCTTCGTAGAAGAGATAGAGATCGGACCACGGCAGGTGCGGATTAGCCAGCAACATGGCCTTGCCGCTCATCGTGTGGGCCGGACCAATGGCCCAGGCATTTGATCCATTCGATGGCCATTGACGCGCTGCTCCGTTGACAACGCCCGGATTCACCACAAAAGTAAAATGGATGACGCGTTGCGCATGTGCAATCACATCAACCGCCGTCACTGGCAGGACCACACGGACGTCGTTACTAATTTGATCAGGATGCTCCGACGCATACGCGTTGATACCAGCGGCAAAGGCGTCGAGATCTTTGCGGAAACTCTCCGGCTGTTCCTGATACCAGTGTTGCGCGCGTCCGGGCACTCCCATCGTACGCACCCACTTATCCGACTCTAAAAAACTTTCTCCCCAGTATTCGGAAGCCCTTCCGCGCGCTTGTCCGTAGAGACGAAGAATCAGATCACCGTGGCTATGCATCTGCGCCTTGCCGAAAGCGTAGAAAGCAGCGGTGTCGCTCTTAGCAAAGATATGCGGCACGCCCCACTTGTCCCAAAGAATCTCGGTTGTCTGGGTTGACGCAACAACCTGCGCGCCACTGGACACACGAAGAATAACTATCAGAACAATGATTACCGCTCGTTTCATAATTGTGGTTGGAAAATTTAGTAATGCTGACGAACCAGCGGGTGGGCGCCGGACGTATCGCGGGTGAGGGATCTACTGCAAAATTATACTGGAGGATACTGGCCCATCTCTCTCATGCGCTTGCGTAAGCTCAAGGGCCTCATATCGATCCACACTTCGTTAATGTATTCCAGACACGCCGCTTTAGTACCGGTCTTGCCGGCATCACGCCAGCCCAGTGGATTTTGCCGGTCAGCAGGCCAAATTGAATATTGTTCTTCGTGATTTACAACAGCCTTGTAGATTGTCGTGTCTGCTTCAGAGTTGTTCGAGCTCATTGTGTGCCTCCGATGTTTGATTGCCGGCGCAAGCGGTTCAGCAGCGCGGTGAGTGCGACAGCAATGCGCGATCTTCTCGCGAAACCTTGCTTACCAGGCTTCTGTTCACCACCACGTGACCCTGGAAACCGATGGCCTTCAAAAGTATTCTCACTCTCTCCGTATCCGGCAGCTCCCGCTCAAAAACACCGCGGAGCTTCTGGAACCGGCCCGCTGTTATCACTACCTCGTCACCCGCTTTAAGCTCCGGCGTCGTTTTCACAAACCCATCCTCTCCGATTCTCGATCGGATCAGGTTGACGATTTCTTCATCCAACCACGTCGCGTGGTTATTGAAACAAATCAAACTGTGGACCCCGCGCGTAAACTTGATGCGGTGGTACCACTCATTGAATCGAAAACGGGCGAAGATATAAGTGGGAAACAACGACTTAACAATACGACTCGGCTTGCCAGTGAATTCGTTATATTTGTTGACGTGCAGTTTAGGACTCAGAGTTTCCAGGCCCAGGGACCGCAAGTTTTCGCTGGTTCGCTCTTCCTGGAACGGATGAGTGTGAACGACATACCAATTCAGCGTGTCTTCAGTTGTCATGATGATCACTTACTGACGTTGAGGGTTATTGCCTGTCGGGGAGTTCAAGACAGAGCTGCCGCACTTTGAACCACTGATTCCGGGCGATTCAGAATTTAATTGGTCCAACCGTTTACGCCGAGAGTGACGGCCTTTAATAGTAGGCAGAAACTCTCAAAAACTTTGCGTAAACCCCTGCTGCGTTCGGATTCGGTTCCTTACGCTCTTACCTGACTCAATATCCTGCGAATTTCTTTTTTCTTGTCCTGGTTGACTTTGTAAATGATCCGCAAGTCAGGTTCTTCATGTTTGACAATTAGCCCTTCGGAGATAAGCCGGGCCACTGCTTCGGAAACATTTCTGGTTTCAAACTTGATCTTCTGGTCCAACAACCACCATTCGACAAGACCATCGAAGGTATCGCCGGCGTCCGGATTGTCAGAGAGATAGGCAAGAATGTAGTAACCCACCTCTCGCTGTTCTTTCTGATCGCGCATCATGTTCATTTCGCTAACCCTGTTATGCATTTCCCGTGCAATAGATTTAGTGGGGCTTTTCGGAACTACCGATTTCTGAAATGGATATTTCTGCCCCAGGAACTTGCTTCGTATCGACTAAGTGTCTTGTATTTCAGCTACTTACTACTCGGGCAAATTTGCCATGGTCCATACCGCGAATTGCCCGCTTTTCATTGCGCCTGACTAATCTTGAACTGGTGCACATCGATCTTGTGTTTGCGCACCAGTTGCCAAAATGTACGTCGTTCTTTTTGAGCCGCCTCCGCGGCCCGCGAGATATTTCCTTTATAAGCAGTCAGAAGATTACGGATGTAGTTCGTTTCGAACTCAGAGATCACGTTCGCTTTCATTTCCTGAAATGAAAGCCCGGTAGTCCTGTTACTCTCACCCGGAATTACGATCTGACTCTCTTGAATAATCTTCTCCGGACAAAGCACCACCACTCGCTCAATCACGTGCTCCAATTCGCGAATATTGCCGGGCCAGCTATGGAGCATCAGCTTGCGCTCTGCCTCAGGCGAGAACGACCTCGCCGGGCTATCCAGCGCGACGGCATACTTAGCCAGAAAATGACGAGCCAGCACCAGGATGTCTCCCGATCGTTCTCGCAACGGAGGCAAAACGATCGGAACGACATTCAAGCGATAGTAGAGATCGCGGCGCAGAGTTCCGGCCGCAATGGCGTCCTGAAGATTGGCATTCGACGCAGCAACTATGCGGACGTTGCCTTTGCACACCTTCGTGCTACCTAGCGGGCGGTATTCTTTCTCCTGAAGGAAGCGGAGCAGTTTGACCTGGGCCATTAATGGCAGGCAATCAACTTCATCCAGGAAGAGGGTGCCGTTCTCTGCCTCCTGGATTAAACCGGCGCGAGCACCCGCGGCGCCCGTGAAAGCCCCGCGCTCGTGACCGAATAATTCATTCTCGAGTAACTCTGTCGGCATCGCGCCGCAGTTGACCGGGACGAATGGTTTGCCGGCTCTGGGACTGAGATAGTGAATAGCGCGTCCCACCATTTCTTTGCCGGTTCCGGTTTCGCCGGAAATAAGCACCGAAATATCGGATTTCGCGACTACGGGAATCTTGTTGATTTCGGCGACGAAAGACTCACTCGTACCGATGAGCTGCTGTAGCCCGAGGTTTTTTGTCAAAGCCTGCCTCGTCTTTTGTTCCTGACGAACGTGGCTGAGAAGGCGGCGAATTCGCACGAGCACTTCCGAATCTCTCAATGGTGGAATGATAAAGTCGGCAATTCCCGGCCTGACTAATTCGCTCAACTCTTTCTGGTTGGCTTCGATAACCACGACGACGAAAGCAGAAGATGCTTCCGGTCCCAGCATTTGAAAAAGCGAGTCGAGGCTACTCAGCGGCACGCCGCCCAGGACCACCAGAATCAGTAGCGGCTTTAGTCGCCGGATAATCTGCGCTACTTCATCGTCGTCCGCGGCAGGAAAGCTGTCGCACTTGTGACAAGCGAGTTGGAAATCCGGATCCGGGCACGACTCTATGATTCGTCGCAGAGATCGTCCGAGATGTCCTTCCTCGAATTCCAGCAGCAATACTTCTTTTTGATCCATGGCTTTAATTGCAACTGACCTTCCGATCGTTGACTAAGCAATTGCAGTGCTGCGGAGACTACAGAAAGGCAGGGGTGTGAGTCTTTAACTCGTTCCTAAATAATTGCTAATGGTTTACTAAACGAGAAACGGAGAGGATCACTCGGGAAAGCCGACTCGTCGCAACATGTTTTTGAATCTCGAGTCGTGGCGGAGGTTCTTGAGTTCGGGGCTGACTTTGAGCCAAACCAACCAGTCGTTGCGCTCTTCGTAAAGCTGTTCGAGTAACTCGAACGCCTGTTCCTGCCTTCCGAGCGCGAGTTGAATCACCAGCAGGCTATAGGGCGAGACATATTTTCGGAGTGAGATGTCCTGGAGTATGTTAAGGAGAGTTTCGGCTTCGTCACGCTGACCGGCCAGGGCATGGGCATAACCCATAAACCCCAACGCCAGATACGCTTCCTCGTCGAATTTGAAGATCTTTTGAAACTCAGCGATAGCTTCTTCCAAACGGTTTTGGTGAATGTGAACACAAGCCGACAAAAACATCGTCGGCATGTAATTGGGCTCCAATTCCATCGTTTTCGCCAAGTGATTGTTCGCCCTGTCGTATTCACCTCGCAGGTAGTAAGTAGTCGCCAGATTCATATTGACTTGTAACGAGAAAGGATCCAGTTCGAGAGCAGTCTCGTAGTGCCGAATCGCTTCCTCAAAACGGCCCATAAAAGTCAAATATGATCCGTATCGCTGGTGTGCAGTGAGAAGATCGGGGGCCAGCTCGAGGGCTCTTCTAAATTCGTTTTCGGCCCGAATCCAGTCATGATCGAAGTATACGTAGATGAGTGCCAGTGATGAGTGTGCGTCCGCCAGGTTCTCGTCGATCTCCACGGCCTTGAGCGCGGCTTCCCTTGCTTTGGGCAACACTTCGAGTGGCGGAAAGTGAACATTCGACAACCTGAAGTACGCATCGGCCAGACCGCAATAAGCCAGCGCGTAGCTGGAGTCGATGGCGATTGCCTGTTTGAAAGCCTCTATTGCTTTCAACACCCATTCCTTGTTGTACCTGTTCCAAAAATAACGGCCTCTGAGATAAAGATTGAAAGCTTCGGTATTCTCCGTTTCTTTCTTAGCTAACTGGATTTCCTCCTGAGGAGTCAGCGTAAATCTCAGACTTTCGGTGATCGCTTTGGCAATATCATCTTGAATCTCAAGGAGATCCGAAAGAGTGCGATTGTATTGTTCACCCCAAAGCTGTGAGCCGTCGGAGACTTTGACCAATTCACTCCTGATAATCAGCTTCTCCTCCAACCGTATGACGCGAATCATCATTACGGCCCTGACGTTGAGCTGAACTCCGACTGTTTGCGGATCAAGTTCTTTGCCCTTGAAGCGAAACACCGTGCTAAACGCGAGCACGCGGAGCTGACGAAGCCGCGAAAGCGTGTTAATGATGCTCTCGGTAATACCTTCAGATAGATATTCGACATTGGGATCGTTGCCGGGACCTTGAATCGGCAAAACCGCGAGGGAGTCGATTGGCTCCTCTTTCCGGACTATTTGCGGAAAGCCCGGACGCACCTCATCGTCGGCAGTGTGTTGCTCCGAGATCTCTGTCACCTCGGCGAGAAACCGGTATCCGCGACGGGGCACAGTTTCGATAAACTGCCGTTTGCCCTCATCGACAACTAAGGCTTTTCTTAATACCGACATGCTGACGGTTATATTGTTCTCTTCAACAATCGCGTCTGGCCAGATCTCTCGCATCAACTCTTCTTTCACCACGAGTTGGCCCTGCCTTTGTACCAGCAGGAGAAGAAGATCGAGAATCTTGGGTTTTAGCGGAACTGGTTGACCCTGGTACAGAAGACGTCCCTGAGCTGCCTCAAGACGGAACCCATTGAACTCGTAAATCTTCGAGTCACCGTTTTTCTGCATAGAACAAGGCAAACCGACAATCTGGATCGGTGCTGCGAGGTAAGTTGTTCTGGGCGCTACTTCTGGAACTCTTATGGCATGTTGAGCTCGGGAGGAGTTCTCAACTACTACGTTGTAACCGCTTGAGTAGCTCAAGGAGCGGTTTAGTTTCAAAGTACGAATTCCGGCGTGATAATACGAGGAAGGTTCCGTGGAAGCAATAGAAATGAGGACAATTGGGTCAGTCGTCACTTTGTCGGAGAAATTTTCTCGGGGCAACAGGGAATAATGGGGCAGTATCAGTCGCCAGGTTCTTTGTAATTACTGTTATCCTCAGTGGTTGAGTCATGGTTTTGCAGTCCCAGCACGTTGCGGCAGTATTCGATCCACTCGGGCGTCACGGCATTGAAGATAATGTTCTCGTCGATAAAAATACCGTCAGTGACCGTGAAATCTCGCTGCACGTAAACGTAATCAACGTCAGTCAACTTTCTTGCGTCTTCGATTACTTCACCATTAACTTCGCGACTGATCTTCTTGGCGTTCTCAGGTTTTTCCACCCAGCCGGAAAACTGACGCAGACGACCCAACGGGAAGGCTTTGCAATACTTTCCAAGGAGTGTCATAGATTCTTAACGGTCCTTCATAGGGTTAATCACCGAAAATGATGCCATCGCCAAAAATGATCCCGTCGCCGAAGATGATCCCGTCACCGAAGATGATCCCGTCGCCAAAGATAATCCCGTCGCTGAAAATAAGGCCGTCGCCGAAGATGATCCCATCACCAAAGATGATGCCGTTGGCAATTGTGAAGGAGTCAGAGATAGTTAAGTCAGTCGCGGTAAGGCCGCCACTGCCAATCAGAATGCCATCGCCTATCAACTGACTGTTTCCGATAGCGGCGCCATTAGACAGCGTCTGACCAGTGGAAAGCAGGATGCTTCCCGGCAACAGAATTCCCTCGTCGTTTGCGGTAGTTGACGGAACGCTGGCGCTTCCCCGTAACAGTGGATCGGAAAATATTGAGCCGTCTAATTTTAGTGACCCACCGGAGATGTCAACCGCATCCGACATTAGCGTATCGTTTGAAACGACGAGGCTATCGGCGACAAAGTTATTGTTGCTCCAAAGGACGCCTTGATTCAGGATTTGTTGACCACCGGCAGCCAGATAGCCTTTGTTAATAATTAACCCGTCCGCAAGCAAGAATCCGTCACCCAGCAATTCGCCACTGCAATATGGCCCTTGAAAGCGAGTGATCAAAGCTGTTCCTGACATCACATTGAATTTTCGGACAATGGTTGCGCTCCAGCTAAAAGTGCTGTCGGAGAAGGACGACGAGGCTGTTACTGGACCAGTCAGCAATGGCGAGCCTATCTGAACGGGAGACGAAAGATCCTGGCGCACCTGTTCCGTTAATCTCAAAGCACCTTCTATGTTCAACTGTCCGGCTCCCTGCTCCAGCACTCCAAACCCGTTAAGCTTCTGGGCCGTGTATTCCAAAAAAGCTTTGATCATGTTCGGCGTCAGCTTCGGATTGACCTGAAGCATCAACGCGGCAGCACCGGCGGCGACTGGCGTCGCGACGGAAGTGCCACTCATTTGCATCATTCGTTGTGACGGGGCCGTCCCGGAGTTTGACTCATTAATGGTCGGGTTGGTCGTTACCAGCAGGTTGTCGTGGGCCTGAGCAAAAACCAGCTTATTGCCCGGAGCTACCAGATCGGGTTTCAGTAAGTTGTCATGATGAGAAATGCCGTTTGCATCGACCCAGTAACTGCGGGTTGGACCACGTGAACTATACGTGGCCACTCCATCATCCGCGCGGCCGTCAGTTTGAAACGTATTGGATGCTCCGACCGTAATGGCCGAAGGTTCATTACCGGGGGAATGAATAGAGCCGTAGATCTTTTGATCATTCGCATCCTTTCCCTCATTACCGGCAGCCGCAAACACCGCGATGCCGGAATTCACCAAACCACGGACGGCACGACAGAGCACATCGTACTTGTAAGATTCGACGGCGCGCGCTCCCAAACTCATGTTAACGACCCGGATGTTATACTGGCGAGCATGATTTGCCACCCAGTCGAGTCCGGCGAGGACGTTTTCGACTGTACCTTCACCAGCACTGTTCAGAACGCGAACATTCACTAACGAAGCGCCAGTCGCGATTCCTTTATAAGAAGCGCCGGCGCCTGGACCACCGGCGGCTGCCGCTGCCACAAATGTACCGTGTCCGTAAGGATCGTCGGTGCGATTTTCTCCAGTAAAATCAACGCTGGCAATGATCCTGGACCCACCACCCACCGCTACAAACTGGGCGTGATTTATGTCGATCCCGGAATCCAGGATGGCAATACCAATCCCGGACCCGTCAATCTGGCCATATCCTGCGGCTGTTGCCGCGGCTTGGGCTGCATCTGTCCCGGTCGTGGTTGAAACATGTCCGGAAGTGCGCACCACCTCATTCGTTGAAACATGCTCGACCTCAGGAAAAGATGCCAGGTCAGCAACGAGACCGAAGGGTAGACTCAGAGAGAAACTCGCCAGTCTTTTCATCTCTTTGCGTTGATGAATGCCGTTCCGATTGAGAAATGCCTTTAGACGACCGCTTTTTGGTCCATTGAGGGTGACTACCACCGTCACCATTTCCTCGGGTTGACGCCGGTTATCTTTCAGCAATGGTGAAAGGTTATCTGGTTTTCGCGCAACGCCAATTTTGTCTGACTGTGCGGCCCGGACAACGGTTAAAAGATTTAGGTAGTTAGGAGTTGAAAGTAAGGTTGTTATTAGAAGTATGCCGAACAAGGAGCGGAGGATATTTTTGGTTTCAGTCAACATGTCGAGACTCCGTGTGTTGAAGCCAGGTGCATCGCGCGGAAAATGCTGTTTTAACGTTTAAGGGAACTGACGGGCGGGGACTATAGGTGAGGACCGGAGATGAGATCTTTAACCTGTTCCTAATTGTTGGCTAACTATTTATAAACGCGCGGAGCCGGAGAAAACGTGGACCGTGGGAGCGTGGAGTTACAGGGATTGAGCCAAGTCATGGGTGTTCCACAACTGGAGCATCAGTTTTGAAACGCGGTTGGGCTCTGATAATTAATGTGGCAGCAGTTGTTGTCAGTTCTTTTTCAGTATGCCATGACAGGAGTTAAAGATTCGGCGCTCACCGGCTTTCATAGGCAGTCACCCGTAGATAAATAAGTCGGCGGATTGTTTGCAATTATGGTCACGGACAATAGATCGGGCCTGGTAATTCCGTGCGTCCTTAAGCATGCCAGTCTGCCGCCTCAACAAACCTGATATAAAGTTCACTGCCGAACTAGTGAAATTGCTGTTCAAAACAAGCTAGGCCAGCCAAAGTAATCAACTTAGAACAATAGAATAGCGATCTCGTTCAGGATCACTTTTAAGGGAAAAAACATCAGCACCACTGGAACAAAAGGAAGCAGCGTCACGACACAGAGCGCTACCAGGGTTCTTATTTCAAACGGCAGTATTGAAATATCGTAGACGTTGCTCACGACTTGATATAGATCAGTGGTGGCAGAAAAATCTTCGACCTCCAGCGCATTCTCAGTCACTCGTTGATTTTGCGCCAACCATTTCTTTTCAAATTGAACTCCAACGGAATGGGCGAGCAGTCCATACCGAAAGATTCCCACGATTTTTTGCCTGTGTAATTTGAAGGTGAAGACCAATAGCGGTCCGGGGAATAACACCAGGACAAGCAGTAAGAGACCCGCTATCGAAGTTTGCAGTTCATCCCATGAAGCGCCGCGATAAGCCACGCGATTCGCAGCCGAGCCCGCCACAATTAATCCCATTGTGAAAGCGAGGGGTATGAAGGCAAAAATAGCAGCGTTAAGAAACTTGAGTCCCGCCGCATGATCGGGATGGGCCGCTACCAGCCTTAGCTTGAACCTGGCCAGGTGAAATAAGAACCTTCCCCATAAGAAGACACGCCATAACCAACCCAGGAACAGGATGATTAGCAACGGCACGCTGACAAATACATACCACACACCCGCCACCGATAAGCGATGCGTCGCCGCGTCGGCAAGGTACCAAGGCGGAAGGGTGTTGACGGCCAGCAGCCGAAAAAGCGCGACCGCCGTGAGAAACGAAATAAATATCGCCACTATTTCGGCGATGGTTGAGTTCATCAGCGTTTTGGTTGAATGGACCAGTGAGTTGAACTTGTCTCGATCCTGGTCTTGAAGCAGCCCTGAAGTTAAAAAGTACCGGGCGATCTCGTTCAGACGCTTTAGACAAATCAGTTCACAAAGCACAAAGAAAGGGGCGGCAACCAAAGATCGCGTGTGTACGCCAAAGTCAGCAATAAATGAAGCGAACGTTGGTGGTCCATGAAGATCGCTGCCAAGTACCAGGACAACGAGGGGGAACCAGCCAAGCAGGACACAGATTACTGAACGTGGACCAACGCGTAGGCCCACCGGCCTGAATAGTCCCAATGATTTTTGAAAATGAGGAAACGGGCCACTCTCAAAAAGCGCATCCGGACTGTGGGAGGCTGAGCGTATTTGAGATGACGTGGAGGTCATTGCCTCAGCAGTACCGCGAGAAAGGTCACGACTCCGAGGATTCCTACCAGGGCGGCAACCAAAGTGGCGAGTGAATATGGCACGGACGGATAGTGTTTTCTCAGCGTCTTCATTTCCCGACGATTCACAATCGTGGCAAGGATTAAGGCGGTCATAGCAATCCCAATCATCGCCATGCCAAACTCTCGTGGTCCAAAAAGTCGGGCCTGGATCAGTTCGCCTTTATCACGGAGATACTGAAAGAACTTGTAGATGGTGAACCCGAAACTGATCAATGAGGCAGCGGTCCGCACCCAGGCCATCAACGTACGATCATGCGCCAGCCGAGTGCGATCGACTGCCAGCATGGTGGAAGTAGTGGGAACAGATTGAGACAAGGCCTGATCCTTGCGAAGTGCTCTCGACTAAAACTTTCTGACACCAATCATCTTAACCGGGTCGATACCGAAGTTTTCGACTTCGACTTTGTTACCTTCGAGCACTGTTACTTTTGCGGCATAGATCAACTCGCCAACTCCCTGCTCCTTTCCCTTCTTATCGGTTGTCAGGTCAAGAATGACGATGCCAAACTTGTTATCGAGCGAGCGCCCTGAGTAGTAAGCTTCAAGAAATCCGATTGGTCGATCGCATACACCGACTATGCGGCGGCCATTTTCAGTGGGACGCGAACGGATTAGTTTAAGGTCGAAAAAGCCAACCCGGCGATCCATCGTGACCTTGCCGATCGCTTTTGCTTTCTCCAATTGTTTTAACAACTCGTCTGGTCCTTGTTGCAACAGCGTCTGCGCATATTGTTGTGCTTCGGCGTCAGGTGTGTAGCTGTCGATGTAGATTTTCAGGTTAGCCGTAGCGCCCGCTCCCACCATGCGCATGCCGGCGCCGCTGGGCAGATAGGCCAGGGCAGAAAAGCTGTCTCCTTTTGATTTGCCTTCAACAGCTCGGGGCGCTGAAGGAACCAATAACAGAGCGAAGATCGACAGAGTAATAAATGTCAGAGTTAGTCGTTTCATTGCTTTCGCCTCCACTAATCGAATCTGCACAGATAGCTTGGAGGCTAAATAGTTAGTGGAGACTTGAGAATCGGGTGGATGATGTATTTGCTGCCGTGAGTTTCTGTAGCGTTGTGCGAAGGCAGATCGGATGTTCAATTGAGGAACTTCTATTCGCAGTGGCGTCCGAGGACGGACGCGCTCCGATAGAAGAGCATATATAGAACAGTTAAAAGTGGACCTCAAAAGTAATCCCAAACGCCCTCACGTGCTTTGTTTGCGAACGAGTATCTTCTTGCCAGAGGTAATAGAGGTTCACCACTTGTTGTCGTCTCACGTTAAGCAGCCGGATATCTCGTTTCCGAAAATGGAACTCACCTCCCGCTATCAAACGGTAACGATTGAAAGTACTGAATCTAGTGTCGTAGAAAACTTCAGCCGAACCGTAAGGGACCAGCGAACGGCCGGCCACCGCGAATGGACGAGCAAGTTTTAGCCGGTTGCGAAAACGCATAGAGTAATCGCCATTCAACCAACGAAACTCCTGACGATTTCGATCCGACCAGACAAACTGCTTTTTGCTTGTTCTCTCATAACTCTGCTCAAGAAATATTGTCTGCTCGGGAAAACGATCGCTGGTCCCCTGCGCTTTGCCGTAAATATATCCGGAACGCAATGTCCAGCGTTTCTTCCAGAAGTAGTCGAGCGCAGCCCCGCCCTGGCCTTCAAGACTGTCACCCGTCTCGCTCGCCTTTTGTGAACTGACAAAGATCAGTAAGCGAAATTTTGTTTTTAAAGGAAGATAGATGTCGAACTCGGGCCACACCTCTCGGCGTGTTTTTTGCGATTTATCCTGCGCATTACAACTGATTACGACCATGAAGAGAACAATGGCAATGCACCGGGCCTTCATGAATTACAGCTTGTAAATTAACGCTTTGTGTAGGTTTGATTAGGTTGGCGGAGTGGCGGTTGCGAGTCGAGCGATAGCAAACGCATGAGTTCTTCTGATTGAATACTCAATCGTCGCCAGTCTGCTGCTAGTCGAGAATTTACTGCACAGTTTTTAATGACCGGCGCGAAACTATGCACGCGCTTGTTCATAGCTGCCACTTGAAGGACCATTGGCCCAGCAGAATAGTCAATCTCGTAGCGACGGTCCGCCAACTCGAGATTAGGCAACGCCGGTTTTACGGCGCAAACATTATCGCCCACTTGTAAACTCATTTCCGCTGCCAACGAGGACATCTCACTTTCGAGCCGGACGATCAGCTCGCTGGTGATCACCGCGTCGGACCACCTAATGCCCTGGGACTTCGCGAGCAGATCAAGTTCGGCGTGTAAGTTGGACCAGGAGCTGACTACGCCCGCTGAAACATCGCTTCCGAGCAGCCGCAGTTCGACTTCAACAGCCGTGCGCAGTATCTCGGTTGTGTACGCTCGATCGACGACTGTTCTATTACCTAAGCCATCAATTAATAGCCATAAATCTTCCGCAAACTGAATGAGTTCCCTTGCTTCAATCGACTTTTGCGGATTGGAGTTTAGCGACTTCGATAAAGTTAGCTGAAACTTTTCCGACTTCACTTCGATCCGTTTGATTAGTTCTCTCTTGGCCCGCGGTGAAAGTGTCTGGGCCTCAGTGCTGCCACTGCACATCAGTACGAGCAACGGCAAATTGATCAGCAACCTATTTTTCGAGGGCCACTTCATGCTTACCGGATTCTCCAAACTCTGCGATGTCGCGCTCCAGAAAGAAATTCAGAAAAGTCCGGATGGCAGCAATCGAAGCCAGTTGTCCAATCTCGGACCAGGTCGGACTTATTGCACTACGCACAATGTCGGCGGCCAGCTCAAACTCCAGACCAAGTAAGAGCCACACTCCGAAACGAAGAAAGATTTGTCGTCGCTTGTGAAATAACTTGTCTTTCTCAAACCGCCTCCGCGGAATTAATAAAGCAACGATCGCTTCGAGGGCGCCGTAAGCGATCAATAAGGCGGAAGCGAGTTCCACTGCCAACGCAATCCGGCTCGCTGTGGCTTTGAAGAGTTCCTCCACCGGCAAACCTCAATGAACAACTTTGCGCCACCTGGCAGTCTTTAAACCTCTCGCCTTTAAAGAGTGAATCCGTTGTTCAACCTGGCGACTTAGCGCTTCGAACGAGGAGCCGCTTGCGTGTTCGTGATGAATGGCCCAACGAAAAAAGCAGGCCTCAAAAAGTTCGCCGTGCCGGTAGAATAAGATCTCCCAATCATCATCAGTGCGCAGCGAGATGACTAAATGCCGGCGCACGGCGCCGTGTGGTACGAGCGGTTTGGGAGAGCTGTAGCTTGGCGTGTAAGGTGGTTCCTTCTTTTCGCGCGACGTCATTACCAGCTTGAGATTCATCTTGTTACCTCCGGACAATGCAACGAAAACCCAGGTGGCAAGTGGAAGTGTCAACTGGTTGGGCCATGCGCGCAGCGGGGCGATAGCGACGGCAATAATTTGGAGCGCAGAGAAACGAGCCGCCCTTCATGACTTTTCGAGGTATTTGAATATTGGGCAGGCAAGGATCGTAACTCTGATCGATTGAACCGCCTCTCGGGTTTATGCTGCCGCAGCATGACTGAGTTTGCTTTCCGTGCTCGACATACCAATCCGCTGTCCATTCCCAAACGTTGCCCGTCATGTCGTAGAGCCCGTATCCATTCGGTGGAAAGGAACCAACCGGGGCCGTCCACTCAAAGCCGTCTTCGTTTATGTTTTCGGTTGGGAATTCACCCTGCCAGGTATTCGCCATGTGCTGCCCGTCAGGAGTGAAATCGTCACCCCAGGCGAACTCTGCCTCCTCGAGTCCACCACGTGCAGCAAATTCCCATTCAGCTTCTGCCGGTATCTCTTTTCCGGCCCACTGCGCATAAGCTTCCGCATCTTCGTAGGCGATGTGGACCACGGGATGTTTTGCCAATCCTCTTAATGATGATCCTGGACCAGTTGGGCGGCGCCAACTTGCGCTGGGAACGTAAGTCCACCAGTTGAAATGATTGTTTAGATCAACTTTGAAAACAGGTTGGTGAAAAACTACTGAAGCAGGAACCAGAAGTTCAGGCTGTGCACCAGGATAGTCGTCGGGGTTTGGCGTGCGTTCAGCCGAAGTCAGATAACCAGTTTCTTCAACGAACCGGCTAAATTGCGCGTTGGTAACGGCGTATTGGTCCATCCAAAAGCCAGCAACGGTTACTGGATGCGCTGGTGCTTCTTCCGGGTAATGAGAGTTGGAGCCCATGGTGAAAGTCCCACCGGGAATACAAACCATGTCCTTTGCGGGCGCGTTCTGAAAACGTTGGGAGCGCGCCCGTCCGAATGGGATCACGTTGTCGGAGTTTCTGAACATCGTTATGTGAACCTTAACGCTGGCGATGACGCCGGCGCAGATCAATGCGCGACACCAGGTCTCCCAGCACAACGCCGGTACCAAGAAGGATCAGTCCTGTAATAATCATGCTTAACATTCTGTGAACTTGATTTTGGGATAAAGACTGTGGGTTGAGATTAGGGAA
Organism: Pyrinomonadaceae bacterium; assembly: GCA_036518995.1. Lineage (GTDB taxonomy): Bacteria > Acidobacteriota > Blastocatellia > Pyrinomonadales > Pyrinomonadaceae > PSRF01. The sequence continues at coordinate 109,102 of DATDMC010000013.1, forward strand.
AGGTCGATGGCGGTTGAATCAGGTGGAGTTGGTATTTTAGGTTCGGGTTTTAAGGTAAGCCCCAGTGTTGGGATGCCGGGGGCCGGGGGTCGGGGGTCAGGGATTAGGGGTTAGGGGACAGGGTTAGGAATTGAGGGACAGGGGTGGTACTTCGGCTCTGCCGCCTGTTGTGAGGAATGGCTCCGCCTTTCCGTTAGTGAGAGTTTAATAATTCTTTGGGCTACGCCCTTCTTTCAGAACGCAAAGGGCGCAGCCCAGAAACATAAGGGGTCCCTTAACGGAAAGGCGGAGCCATTCCTCACAACAGGTGGCAAAGCCAACTTTTAGATCGTCTTTGAAATTAGATCGCCGTTGAATTTAGATTGCTTGGGAATTAAGGGCGCAGCCCAGAAACATAGGGGGTCTATTAACGGAAAGGCATAGCCATTCCTCACAACAGGCGGCGAAGCCGACGCTGGAGCTAAGACCAAATGGAGCTAAGGCTCAATACGATAGATCGCGGATTACACTTCAACGTGTTTCTGATTTCCAGCCGCCTGCGGCTTTGATCGTTTGGTCCAGTTGAGGTAGGGCGCCGCCAGGATTGCACTTAAAATCAGATAGACCAACACGCACGGTGCAACCAATTTTTGATTAGGAAAATTTGTGTGGGCGATCGCCAGAGCTATAGCCGGGTGACGTGAAGCGGTCGCAAGCGCCAGCACGGGACGATTTTCGGGTTCAGGCCCTCCGCAAAGATGGCCCACTATCAATCCCACAATCGCGAAAGCACCCAGGGCCAGCAAAGTTCCATCGCCAACGATAGTGAGCACGGCCCGCGCAGAAATAAAAATCACTGGAATCACCGACACAACGAGTATAACCATCGAAATTATGCCTACTGGTCGAGCGATTCGATCGGCAACTTTCGACGAAACTACTCGAAACAGGATCCCAACCAGCAATGGAAGTAGCACGGTGCTCAGTACAAGTTTCAGAATCGCGACGACCGATATACTGATCTCAACCGGGACCAACTGTTGGAGCAGGGCAATCGTTATCGGGATGCACACTACTGAGAGTATGGCGGTAGAAACGAGCAGCCCGATCGTATAGTCCTCTCGTCCCCCTGCCTTCAGTGCCTTGTTCGGGAAAATCGGTGGAACTGGCGAAACAGCCAGCACAATCAGAGCGATTTTTACCGCCGGGTTTAAATCGAATGTTAGCGATATAAGGACAGCCAGGACCGGCATCAGGACGTTTATGGAGATGAGGGCCTTCAGCAGTTGAACAGGTCGAGTCAGAAAGTAAGTTGTGTCTGATAGCTTCGCATTCAGACCAATGGCAAACACAGATAGAACGATGCTGATTTTAATCAATAGCAAAATTACAGTCGCCATATTCGTGGTCCTACTACAACTTCGATCAACTCGCTCGCATCGCAACTCGCATCACAAAACGATACAACCCGAGTAGCAACATCGCGCCAATAACAGCCAACGCAAAACTAGTAAACCAACCGGTCCCAACGTCCATGAGACTCGCAACCAGCGCGCCGACAAAAGAACCGGCAATACCCAACAGGGCAGTGACGACAAATCCTCCGGGATCGCGACCAGGCATCAACAGCTTCGCCACAATTCCCACCAGCAAGCCAATCAGGATTAGACTTACGATCTGCATTAGAGTGTCCTTTCTAATCAGAAATTATCTGCGCTCGATCTGAACGAGCCGGGACGGAAGTATCGGAACCACGACGTCCGCGCTCAACGGTCGCTGCTGTTCAACTTGTTGCGGGTTCAGGCCCTGCGCTCGTAAATGCGATAGTCTGGCTGCGACCTCCTCGGCCTTACGAAACATTGCGAGATAGACTTCGCAATAAGGATCTTTTTCAAACATCGAACCGCTGAACGTGTAGGTCCGGACCGGACATCCGCCGTGGCACATTGAGAGGTAGTCGCAGTCAATGCAGTCTTTGGGAATTACCAAACGAGGACGATCGACAAATTTCTTTCGCGCCGGACTCTCCGCCAACATCTTCGTCAGGCTCTTGCTCTCGAAAATGTTGCCAAAGAAGTACTCGGGATAGCTTGTCACCCAACAGTCGCACTGGGCCACAAAGCCGCGCGCGTCGATCGAGATAAATTCATCCGCACAATTCGCCTGCCAGATACACGGCAATGCTCCCTGACCGTCAGTGAACGTTTTGACAAGTTCATCCACTGGTCCAACTGACACGCCTTCCCTGATTCCACGCCTGAACCAGACTTCGGTCAGGTCCGCGAAGAAGTCTCCGAGATCTTCAAGATCCAGTCCTAAGGATTTCTTGGTCTCATTTTGTTCACCACCTGGAAATGGCGTGTTTACCTGGAAGCTCGTCACCCCTACTTCATCGACAAAGTAGGAATAAAGCTTTTCGGCGCCAACTTCGAGCGTGGCCTGGTTTGGAACGGCGATAACACCAACTTTAATTCCGGCCGCTTGAGCGGCTTGAACGTTGTACTTCCAAACTCTCGTGTAGTCGGATGATGAACCATTGAATAACTTGCGGTAGAGATTGGGATAGTCCATCGACGTGCCGACGCTACTCCCAAACATGCGACGAATGAGAGGGTTCCAACGCGAATGATAGCCGACCATATTCGACTGCAGTCCGTGTTCGACAAACTTGCCGCGCGCTTTGGCCGCGTTTTGGATCAGTTCAAAAGCAGCCTCAAACCAGTCAACCGGCAAAGTCATGATCTCGCCGCCCTGCCAGTGGATCGTCAGCGCGCGTATACGCGACTCTTCCATGTGGTCGAACACCTTGGTCATGACCTCGGACAACTGGTCCAACGTCAGGCGATCGTCGGTTTTGTCCTCGAAACAATATTCGCAATTTACATTGCACTTGTTTGTAGGCAACAAGATGATCGAAAAGTGATTTCCCATCATGATTGGGCGTGCACTCCTGCGGTTTGAAAGTTCGAAAGATCACGACGAACGTCTTGAGTGGCAGTCAACAAACCGCGCAACAATCTCTTGACTCCTTCACAGTCGTAGTTCTTGTCTGGCCATTTGAAATAGCCCTGACAACGATCAAAAAATTCGCAGTTATAGCATTCCGTTTTTTCGGCGAGCAGTTGGCGGGCAAGTCGATTCACAAACTCGGGCAGGTTGGCGCCCTGCGGTAGTCCGACGAACCTGCGTGAAATTGTTTCGCGGCCGTCATCAGTGACGTAACAAAGCTGGGTAGGATCTTCTTCCAGTATTTCCCAGAGTGAACTGGGTTCCTCCCGGTAGAATGACGAGAGGAGTGAATGAAAAAATTCGATCGGTTGACGCACATAACTGCGATGAAGATAAGCGTCAAGCACTGCTTCGAGTTCCAACAGTAAAAATTCGTCAGGTTGTTCAACCTGAAGTTTGACGGCGTAATCGAGGGAGACGGCGAGCTTGACCGCTTTGCTAAACCCTTTTACTACCGGAATGGCAATGCGTAAGGGATGACTGTCAACAAGGTTGGCAAAATCGTAAAGACACTCATACTCACCTGGATCTTCCAAAACGATCTCGATAGGAATGTTTTCGAGGGAGCCTTCCAGTACCGACGTGTCAGTTAGCGGGGAGAGTAATTGAATAAACCGGACCTCCAACGGGTCCGCGCGCCACAATGAGTAAAGGAGTTCCTGGGGAGACGAAGAGCGAAGAATTACAGCTCGGCTACGATATGAGTCGATCAATGTTGCCGGAATGTTGTAAACAATTTGCTTTGTCATAGCTCGCCCCCTTGCCTGCAAGCCTTCTGCTACCAGCCCCTACGGTTGATCCATGCACCACCGCCGGCGCGGTTTACCCACGCGCCGCCACCACCATGACCGTTGACCCACGTCGTATTGCGATTGATCCAACCGCCGCCACCGCCGTTGACCCACGTGCCCCGGCTATTGATCCAACCCGACGCGTTCTCAGCGGCGAGAAAAACTGGACCAGCGACTGCCACGCCAATGACTGCCACTGACCACTTGCGTAAGCCGGCGAGAAAATCTCGGCGCGACATCTTGTCGCGCGCTTCGATCTCTGCGGCTGGTTTTTCCACGAGTTTGTCGTCTTTCATGGCTCACTCCTATTTACTTACCGGCGGCTGAAAGGCATTGGACATGTGCAGGGCAACAAATCGCCACTTGCCATCCTGCTTCTCAACCGTGGCTGAGACATTCAATTTGTAAGCGCGTGCCTTCCCTTTTAAAGAGTCTTTGCAATCGCAACTCGCCGCCAGCCAGGCCATCGTGCCTGCGCCGTCGCTACCTCCTGTTTTCCAAGCATCACATTTCGTGTCCAAAGTACCGGCGTCGTAGTCTTTGAACATTTCAGTGTAGGCAGCTTTGATTTCGTCAGGGCCCATCCAACGTTCTTCAACCCCAGTCCCTAAAACAACAGTGGTCGGATCGGTTGAGAACGTGGACATCAAGGCGTCAAGGTTCTTGTCGTTGAGCGCCTTGTCATGCGCGGCCAGCACTTCACGGATCTGATCGACAGTGGGCTTCGCGGCGGCAGTCGAATCACTCTTGGTCGAGGCGCCTGCGTTGGCATTGGTGTTGGCCGTTGCGTCGGCTGCCTGGTTCGTCCCCCCGGCCTGACAGCCCCAGATCAACACCACGAAAGCGACTATCAAACACGGGATGATCATCCTTAATTTCACGATCCCTCCTCCTTCAAAGCTGCGGGTGCAACATTGCAGCGACACTCAATTGTTTATGTTAGAAACAGATGGCCTGAAGGCAGATTAGATATTTGTAAAGCCACAGGTAATCGGGTGAAGTCTGTAATTGTACTGCGGGATATATGGTAAGAACTTAGGAGGTCACGTGAATTTAGCCAGCCGGTTCAAGCGTCGCTACGCGACGCCAATCAAATTATTCCGAATCTAACCCGGCCTTGAAGGACCGGGCTAAATTCATATGTCGCTACGCGACGAACTCGTTAATGAAGTTGCTGATTACGATCGCAAGCGTCCTCATATAGGACCGCAGGCGTCCACTATAGGACCGCAGGCGTCCACGCCTGCTCACGTCCCGTTGCTGAATCCTGGTGTCTTTATTCCGACGCAGCAGGCGGGGACGCCTGCGGTCCTTATGGGTTTGCCAACAGCGCCGACTCGTAATCAACCAACTCCCAACTCTTATCTGGATTGTAAGTTGTCATCGCCGCCGCGACGCTTGCCGTGTTTGGCCCAAGGTTCTTTTGATAGACCTTCCCTTGCTGATTCACGATGAATGTCATCACACCCGACTTTCCATACGTGGCCGGATACGCCACCAGTCCGAAGCCGGCGATCATTCGACCATTGATCAGATAGTTGTAAGCTCCGCCGGCCGCACTCGCGCCTTGCGCCTTCAGAATTTTCATGTGGTAGCCATGAAACCCCGGCGACTCGCTTGTCGACGAACTCTTTCGGTAACCTTCGGCGCGTGCATAAGCGACCAGTGGACCAAACGGACTAGGATCTTCGCCAGGCGCACTGGCCCAATACAGTCCATCCTTCTGCCCACTCGTGCTCACTAACTTTTGCGCAAACTCCTGAACGCCGTCGTTGTTCCAGTCGCCATCCAGGAAATAGTCCCACTGCGCAACAGCGTAAGCAGCACAAACCATGATCGTATCCAACTCATTTCTACCAACTCGCCGAAGCAAGAGTTCATTCACGCCTTCGTTTGAATCAAAGGCCCATTGCTCACCTCGCTTCACAATCGGCACCGGGAAAGACCAACCATCATTACCAAGCTCGACTGTATATCGCGAATCGTCGACCTTCGTTAATTCAGTCTTTTCGTCGGCGATCGCAACAAAACTCGACAACTCTTCCGACTCCTGGACCGAATCATCAGAACGCAGTTCTTTGGCATTGGGCGCAAGAATGCGATCGAGTGCAACCCGGTCTTTAGTGCGGGCCGCAGCCACAATCGCCTTGACCGCATCATCAGGTGAATTAAACGTTTGCGGTGTCTGCGCATTCACGAATCCGGGAACCACAACTACGACAAAAATAACGGTTAGTAATTTCATGACTATCCTCTCCTCCTTAACCCACCGCCACCAACCTTTCGGGCGCCCCCTCTATTGCCAAAGCGACCAGAACCGCGGTCGGTCTTCATCTTCTGAATACTGTTGCTCCCTCGATCGCGCTGTTGTTTGACCTGATCGCGATTACCTCCGCTACCAAACACCGAGTTTGAGTTCGGGCGATTCGAGTTGTTTTGAGTTTCACGTCCACGATACGAATCGAGTTTCTTCGAATTGTCCGTGCGGTTCTTCAAGGCATCGTTATTCCGATTGACGTTGTTCCGGTTGACGTTGTTGCGATTGATATTGTTCGTGTTGATGTTATTGCGGTTAATGTTGTTGGTATTGATATTGTTTCGATTGATGTTGTTCCGGGTGAAGTTGTTCTGCCTGACCGTGGCATTGCGGTTCAGGCTCGTTCGGTAATTGTTAATGTTCCTGTTGACGACGTTTCGATTGAGGTTGATGTTGTTATAGCGATTGTTGACGTAGATGTTCCGGTTCACATTCACGTTTACAAAACTGCGATTCACTCCAACCCAGCCACCGCCAACCCAGCCGTGGTAATAAACTCCGCGTCCGTACCAGTCCCAGTCGTTATTGAGCCAGGCGCCAATCGCCAACCCTGCGCCAAAGGAAATGGCAGCAGCGGCAATCACCGCACCCGTTGAGGGACCACTGTCTTGTTCGACATAAACGGTTTGCGGGTTGTACTGCGGAACGTAGATGACTTGCGGTTGGGCAGGAACGATCTTGATCGTGTTGCCGTCGACAATTACTTCCTGTTGCGAGGTAGTTACTAAACTGCCTGCTGACTTCGCTTCAGCTCGCAGGCGCTGAATCGCTTTGCCCACATCTGTCGACTGGTTTACATAAGCCTGCCCAACAGCAGTGGTCCAGTCGCGCTTATCCACCATCATCTTCAAAATCTGTGGGTAGTGTGCAACTGACTTCACACTTACGTCCCAACTTTGTTGGGAGATCAAATTGTCATCGGATCTGCCATTCATCACTCGTTGCGCATCCTCGAGTTGATCGATAAAAGTCGCAGCAGGCACGACCTGGGCCAGTAACGGATCGGGATAAAGCGCAATCGGTGAAAACAGTTCGTCGAGTTCCGCATCGCTGAAGTTTGCCGGCATCGCGCGACTTGCTCTCGCGAGCGGCAAATAAAAGGTCAGCAAAGAAATCGCCAACCCGACAGTCTGAATCTTTAGAGACAACTTGTTCATAGTTAAACTCCTCAAGGCTATTGCGTTACACCTACAGATCTCGGCGAATAAAGATTGATGCCCAATTTTTCAGAAACATAAGCGATGGCCTTCTGCGCTTTTACACTGTTCCCTGCTTTGTCCAGCGGCGGCGCGAAGGCGACGATTGCTCCCTTGCCGGGAATCACCGCGACGATTCCTCCCCCGACACCACTCTTGGCCGGCAACCCGACACTCCAGGCCCATCCTCCCGAACCGTCATAAAGTCCGGCCATCGACATCGTTGCCAGAATGTGCGGAATATTGTCGGGCTTAATTACGCTCTCATTCGTAGCCGGATTAATTCCCCGGTTGGCCAATGTTGCGCCCATCATGGCCAGTTGCTTTGCAGTTACTCCGACTGAACATTGCTTCGTGTAGATATCAGTCGCTTCGAGTGGATCCGAGTACATTCGCTCGTAACTTTTCAAGAGTGTCGCGAGCGCTTTGTTGTGATCGTTGGTCGCTGCTTCCGATTGGTAAACGGCATCGATCAGATTCAACTTCTCTCCGGCCACGCGACCGTAGAAGCCGAGTATCTTGTTCCACTTCGTTTCGGCGTTTGTGCCGCTAATCAAACTCGTAGTCGCAATTGCCCCCGCATTAACAAACGGATTACCCGTACGCGTCGGCATGTCTTCTACTGCGCTCACCGAATTGAACGGCCGGCCAGTCGGCTCTGAGCCAATCTTTTGAAAGACGTCAGTTGGACCAAGTTCTTCAAGCGCGAGGGCGAGGATGAAAACTTTAGAGATCGACTCGATCGCAAATGAATAATTCACATCGCCGATCGCTACGACTTCACCATCGACGCTGACCGCCGCAATTCCAAATAACTTCGAATCGACCTTTGCCAGATAAGGAATGTAGTCAGCATTCTTTCCTTCCGTGTTGGTTTTTAGACTTTCAAAGGCTTCCTCGATTGCTCGTTGGACCTGTTCACGTGCCGGAGCGACGGGACTACGTCGCGATTGCGCAGTTGAATTGCCGGCTGCAAACGAAACGAGCAATAGACAAGCGATCAGGTTTCTAAAAGTTGTGAGACGTCGCTTCATTGACCATCCTTATTGTCGTTACGCGGATACTTATTGATGTAGTAAGTAGCGCCGAGTTGAATGCGTGGTGCGATCCACTTGAAGCCGTTTTTACGCTCAACTGATCCGTAGATATATTCCGCGCCAAACAGAAAACTCTCCGTCGGTTGATAAATGATGTTGGCCGTCGCGTAGTTACTGATGTGATAGTTCGTGTCCGGGTCGCGAGCGGTGTTGTTGATGCGCAAATAGCCATAACTAACTGTGGAACGAAACTCCCTGGTCCAATAGTGCTGGAGGCCGGTTGAAAACGACCCCGTTGGAGTTGCTACAACTCGACCATCGGCAGAACCGCCAACGTCGGAACCAAGTCCAAAGTTATCGTTGTAGTAGTTTGCGATTCCCTTCCCAATGATCGCCTGAAAGACAATGTTGTCCCTGCTCTTTGAAGTAAATCGCCAGGCGCCGGAAAGCGAACCACCATAACCATTCACCTGCGCACTCAGTGCGGGATTTGGAGTGTTAGGGATAAACCCGCCAACTGATCGCGAAATCACTGCAGCATGTAAATGACCGTAGCTGTTTTCATAGCGATAAAAACCGATCAGATCAGGACGATGTGAAACACCAACCGGTGCGCCAAACTGCGTACTGAATGGCGTGTCAGTGCCGGATTTTTCTACCGAGCCGCCCACGCTATGTCGATGATTGAGAGCGTAGGTGTAGCGAATCTGCGGTTGGCGAACTCCCATGATGCCCGGTGGCCCTTCGAACTCGAGCGTGTCGGGAAAAGCATCCGGATCACCGAACGCACTCCAATACTGGCCCAACAAAATGTTTTTCCACTGAGCATAAAAATGACGTAGCCGAAGCGAGTTGCGATCGTAGTTGCCGAGAAAATCAAACTCGATGTACGCCTTCACATCGGACCCACGTACAGAGGGTTGACGAAATTCAATATTGAAGCGTGAGGCGCGTGCCGAGACCGTCGAGTTCTGTGTCTTTGGTTGCGGAGCTGAGGGAAAACTCGACGGCACGTAGGCGCCGTAGTAACTACCGGCGTAATTCAGATCGTAAAAGAAATCTGTCTTAACAAAACCGCCAAACCTCACGAGCGTCTGAGTGGTTGGAAGACGCAGAAATCCTTTTAACTCCGGCGCAATTTCTTCGTTGTTTATACGTGCAACCGTAGTCTCATTTTGACCTGCAGTTTCGCGTTGTTGAGTTGCCGTTCCGGTGTGCCGTTGTGGTGAGATTTGCGCAGGAGCAGGTTGTGCTTGAGTCTCCGCGTCGTTGCGGTGGTTTTTCTCGAGCAGAGCAATTTGAGCTTTGAGTTCCTGCGCTGTTTGTTCGAGTTGTTGTACCTTATCTTTGAGCTGTTGCAGTTCACTTGATTGTGGAAAAGCTTCGCTCGAACTGAACGCCAGACACGTTAGCAGCACCGCTAAAGCAGTTGGTCCTTTCGAAAACCTTGCCAGTCTTGGTCCAAATCGAATCACTCTAGTTCCCCACTCAATACAGAACCATCGCCAGGTAACCAAAGATCAAAACAATCACCGCCGATAACGTGTATGGCACCGGGTAACCGTAAGCTGGAACCGCACTCTTTGCTTCGTCCTGCATCGCTTTCATCGCAGTCGTACTACTCCGCGATCCGGCCACAGCCCCGGCAAGAAAAATCGGATCCATCTTGAAGACATACAAACCCACCAGCCACGCAACGACCGGAGGAACAAGGGCCGCTATCATCCCAACCACAACAACCCACAACACACTCCGTCCCTGTCCAAGAATTTTCACCAGGTTAGGCGCCACGTTGAGACCGAGCGCGGCGACGAAAGTGTCGAGGCCGATGTTTTCCATAAAGCTGCGCGTCGCTTCCGGAACCGGGCCACCGAAACGTGGGTTCAATGTTCTTACCGTGGCAACGACTATCCCACCGATGATCGCCCCCGCCGGTGCACCCAATCCGATGGGAATACCGGCAACCGGAAAAGAGATCAGCCCAACCATGTAACCGGCGACCGCGCCTAACGAGAGGGTCACGAGCTGGGTCGTGTCAGTCGGTCGCACACTTTGACCAAGCGCCTGCGTTGCTCGATTGACACTTTCAGCCAGTCCGATCACGCGCACGACGTCGTGCTTCTGTAATTTGGTTTGCGGCAACAAAGGCATCTCGTGGCCCAGGTGAAAAATCGCCCGAACACGCAGACCATAGCCTGGGCCACTCAGATGGAACTCTTGCAAAGTTTTTCCAACGAACTCGGGCTTAGTAACGACTATCTCAGCCTGATCGAAGTCGAGTTGGCGCGCGTCTTCGTCAGCTACTTCCGGTCCCAGGCTTTGGCCGTTTCCCAATAACTTGTTCAGTTGGCCCGAGACAGTTAGCAGGTCATCAATTTCCAGCCTCGGGTTAGTTATCAACGGAATGACTTCGCCGCTGCGAGTGAGACGCAGGACCGGCGTGTCAAACCGTTCGAAAACTTCATGCACGCGGCAACCGGCAAATTGCGTGTTGGCAAGTTGAAAGACACGAATATCAGCCGGTATGAGTCCAGTTCTGAATGCCTGGCTCGTCCCGGGCAGTGGCACGTCGCTGACACCGAGTCTTTTTTCGCTTTCACGAGCGGTCTTAACCGGGTCATAGCCAAACAACGAAGGCAGATGCGTAATGAGAAGCACGATTCCTAACAACGAAAAGATGTAAGTCAACGAATAGCCGGCGGCAATATTGGCCACCACCTGTTCTGAAGTAATTCCACTGGGCACGTGATATACGCCGCGATTAACAGCATCAGTCGCGACACCCATCGCCGCAGTCACGTTGTAACCACCCGAGATCATTCCCGCCGCAAAACCAGGCGCTAGACCAACTAACTTCGCGCCTAAAAAGTTAAGCAGGAAGTTCAATGTCGCCGTGATTACCGTGAGGATGATCAAGTGAAAACCTTCCAGTCGCAGACCGGTTAAGAACTGTGGTCCAACTCTCAGTCCAACCGCATACAGAAAAAGCGTTAGTGAAATTGTTTGCACGATGTCCGGCACGGCGAAGTGCAAACCACTCGACAAATAAACCAATGCACTCATCACCAACGCGATGAACAACGTCGCCGCAGTTGTGTTCAATGCAAACGAGCCGAACTTAAGTCTGGCGAACAAGTGACCAAAACCGAGCGACAGAAACAATGGAATGAATGGATCATTGACCAGCAGATTGAGAAATGAACCAACTGGTCCATGCACATTCGACTCGACGTTCTCGGCTGACACTGAAACTGCCGATAACAGAATGCACAATGCGACTAGTAACAATCTTCGGCTCATTTGGTTAATGGTGATAGCTGACGCGATGTTCGGGTGATGGTGGAACAGGGTGTTCGGCGAAAAAGTTCAGCGCGCGTCTGATGTCGGCAACCAGCAGACTCGCCATGTCTCGACTCACTCCATGCCGGACAAGAATTCGTTGCACAATCGTATTTTCACGATCCGGAGGAAGCGGATAGGAAGCGATCTGCCAACCTCGCATCCGCACACGATCCGCGAGGTCATATAATGAGAAGCCGGCCGTCGATGGGTCCTTCAGTGTGTAAGCGACTGCTGGCAGGGCGTTCTTGCCGTCGTAGAGCAATTCGAACGGTCCCAGGCTGGCGATCTCTTTTCCCAGATACTGCGCAGTGTCGCTGCACTGCTGTTGGATCGCGCGATAGCCTTCTCTACCGAGTCGAATGAAGTTGTAATACTGCGCAATGATCTCTCCGCCTGGCCGGCTGAAGTTCAGTGCAAATGTCGGCATGTTGCCGCCGAGGTAGTCAACCGTAAAAATCAGATCAGCCGGCAATTCGTCTGCATCTCTCCAAACAACCCACCCAACGCCAAGTGGTGAAAGTCCATACTTGTGTCCCGAGGTATTGATCGATTTGACGCGCGGGAGTCGAAAGTCCCACACCAGATCCGGCTGAATAAAAGGCGCAATGAATCCACCACTCGCCGCATCGACATGGATGGGAATACTTAGACCAGTGTCACATTCAAGACTGTCGAGAACTTCGGCAATCTCTTTCACCGGTTCATAAACACCGGTGTAAGTAACGCCAAGAGTCGGTATCAGGCCGATCGTGTTTTCATCGCAGTATGAACGCACCTGTTCGGGAGTCATCCCGGAAGCATTTCCCTTAAGTGGAATCTGGCGTAACTCCACATCGAAGTAGCGGCCAAACTTTTCCCAACACACCTGGACTGGACCACATACCAGGTTCGGACGAGCAGTATTCTTATTTTCTGCTTCACGTCGTTTACGCCATTGCCACTTCAATGCCAGTCCACCCAGCATCGCGGCTTCACTTGAACCAGTCGTGGAACAACCGATCGTGTCGGCCGCTTCGGGCGAGTGCCAGAGATCGGCAATGATGTGAACGCAGCGCGATTCAATTTCCGCAGTCTGCGGATACTCGTCCTTGTCGATCATGTTTTTGTCGACGCAGTCGTTCATCAGCCGGCGCACTTCCGGTTCAACCCACGTCGTGCAAAACGTGGCGAGATTTTGGCGCGAGTTGCCATCAAGAATTAGTTCGTCTCTAACCAGCGAATAGGCGACGGCGGGAGCAACGCCTGTGTTGGCCAGTCGGCGTTTTGGTAGCGAGCGCGCAGCCAGCGATGAGTCGTAAATCCCGTTCGTCAGCACTTCATCCGTCTCGTTGTTGACTTTATGTAGGGCCATGTTTGTTTGGATCGTTGTGCAAAGCGGATCAGCGTGGCGATTGAGTCAGTACCACCACGCGGTAGCGGATTGGTCTAACCTGCAATCGACCCGACCACCCGCGTGGTGGTACTGACTTTCCTCGTTGTCGACTTTGTGCAGGGTCATGTTGATTTAGCGACTGGTTGCGACGGTTTTGGATCTCGCCGGAAACACTTCGCGCCAGTCGTTTTTCATATCGGCGAGTATCCAACCGTAAGAACCGGCTTCGTCTAACGCTTGATTTAGTTGACCACTAAGAACGTGCTGGCGGTCGTAGGCAAATTCGCGTTCGTTATCAGTGTGATGGACCAGCAAGCCAAATGAAGGACGCGAATTGCCCAGCGTGGTCCACATCAACATCTCGCGATCGCCGTCCGAGTTGCCAAAGCACATGATGGGCCGGCGTCCGATAAACTTATTGATGTTCACCGGTTTGCCGGCCTTGTCGTCAAAGAAATCCAGGGCCGGATCGCGCTCGAGAAAAGGCTTGCCATCGTTAAATTCGAAATGCGTTTTGATCGTCGAGCCAATTACCTGGTGCGGAGGAATGCCGTAAACATCTTCCGCAAAGACCCGCATAAACTCGACGCCGCCTCCGGATACGATGAAGGTGGCAAAGCTATTTGCGCGCAGAAACTCGAGCACTTCGAGCATCGGTTGATAAACAACTTCGGTAAATGGACGCTTCAGATGTGGATGGATTGCAGTTGATAACCAGTTACTCACGATCGATGAGAATTTCTCCGCGCTCATTCCGGCATGAGTTGCCATCACCAACTCGGCGATGCCTTTGATGCCGCTCGCCATGACGCCTTTGAGGTCACCGGCAAGCTTGGATTTGAATGGTTCGGTTGTCTTCCATTCAGGATGTTGTGGCGCGAGTTGCTTTAATCGATCATCAGCGAAGAAGGCCTGGACCGGTACCGGCATCTCGCACCACAACGTGCCATCGTTATCGAAGACAGCAATGCGTTCATTGACGGGAACAAAGTCGTCGTTGATTTCACTAGTGACGCGATTTACAAAATGGATGATTGCGTTCTTTGCGTCGCAATCATTCCACGAAGGCAATGGATCTCTGCTTCTCATCTCTTGGGCTCCGATAAAACTTTAGCGGGCGAGTTGATGAGAATAAATCCGGTGTTTTCTGTATTTCGCAGTGGTTTAGGTTGTAGAGGATTGAGTGCTGTTGCGTTCGCTTTGCCGCCTGTCGTGAGGATTTGTTGAGTTGTTGGTATCGGCTTTGCCCCCTGTTGTGAGGAATGGCTATGCCTTTCCGTTAAGGAGAATTAAATGCTCTTGGGCTGTGCCCTTCTTTTAGGAGCGCCAATTAGAACAGGCGGCAAGGAGGGCGCAGCCCAAAATTTAAAGTGCGCGCTTGCGGAAAGGCATAGCCATTCCTCACAACAGACGGCTAAGCCGAAACTAATAACACCCCCAACACAACGGTCGGCTAAGCCGAAGTATTTTTTAGTGCCTTAGTGCCTTCGTGGTTAAGCCAGCTCAAGCCTAAAAGATCATCACCAATCTTCCACCCGGAACAACAGCACGCTCGAAAGCCGGTCTGACACCACGGATGATCTGCAGATCTCCAGTCAGTTGCAGCCACGGCGTGATATGCAAGTTATAGAACATCTCCACCTGGTGCTCTGCTTGCAACGTGCGATCACCAATCGTGATCAAATTGATGTTGTCCTTCAGGACCTTACTCAGATCCGAATACGCATAAGCAACACCAAACTCGTCCTGCCTTCTCGACTTGAATAGACCATTTCCCCCAAGACCGACATTTACAAACCTCGTCATTGGACTAGTATCTCGATCGGCAAATGCCACCTGACTAAAAACACCCCAGCCATCTCGATGCGCGCGTTCCACTAAATACTGACGAAAGATGTAACTAACCGACCACGAACCTCTCTTCGGCTCGACCGGATTCAGAGGTGGACCAGGAATGATGACTTGCTTGATCGCGTCAAACGGCGTGTACTTCTTCGTGGTTATCGCCCCGCTAAATGAATGCTTGGCCGACTTGCCAAAATACTTTGCAGAGAAATTGATACCCGGATTGAACGTGACACCATCGGCGAGCAGATCGTCGAGGCCCGGATCGAATGAATGATCGTTCGGATCAAGGACTGCAAAAGTAACGAACGGCTCACCGTGCTTGACGTAGGCAAACGTCGCGGCGTTTGTGATTAGAGGAACCTGGCGCAACACTGTCAGTGGACCAATCTGGGCCATGTTAAAAAACCTATCTGTGCCGGCGCCAGCGAAGAAGTCTTCATCGAGCAGATCGAGCAGGTTGTAACGTCCAAACGAAACTACATACAGGTCGCCCTTCTGCAAGTCCTTTGGAATGATTCTTGTAAAGTTCAACGCACTGACAGTCACCGCTTGACCATCTGCCGCAGGAACTAAGGCCGCAGTGTTCGTTGGATTTAAGCCGCCGGTCCCGCCGAGCACTGGTCCACCGAAGCGATATTCAGTCTTGATCTCACTGGACCAATACTTCCAACCCGCAACTTTTCCCAGATCAAACTTCCACCACATTTCAAACTTGCCGTTGTATTCAAAATCGTGTCGCGCACCTCCGGCAGTCGTGCCTTGAAAGAAATTTGATAGCTTGAATTCGAGATCGATGCCCTTCTCTTTCCAACGAGAACGCGTACCGCCCCAATCACCAGTCATGGTTTGCTGGCGCCAGAAGTCTGGCGCAGGCGCAGGATCCCCAGTGCTTGCAACTCCAGCCTTCGCATCGTTCTGAACTTGTTCAACTGTCGGAGTGGATGCCGGTGAAGCGGAGGGTTCCTGGCCGGCAACGAGCGAACTTGTAAGCAAGAGGGTAAGCAATGTCAGAGTGACAAAGACAATCGATCGCACACGATCAAACATTTAGTCTCCCTAATTGATCAGGCGGAATACTCAGCCAGATAAGAGTCGGCGAGGACAGGAAATCAGACAATCAGGTGAAGTCGGTATTTCAATTAGGGAGAATGTGTACTTTTCAGCGAGTGGCTGAGCCTGAGGTTTTGCCGCGCCGGAGATCTTCCCAAACGTCTTATTTACTCGAATAGTGATTAGAAATCAGCACCCGAGATTTGGAGTGCTCCGGCTAGACTCGTTCAAAGTCAGGCAGTGGCCACGACCGATCGAAGTACGGCTCGGTCGGTCGGTAAAACCGGAAGTAGGCGAACCAGTTCTTACCTGGAACGGTTGGGATCCAGTTCTTTTCAAAACCGGCAGGAGCTGTTGGCCCTGTGTAGATGTCGACGGAATCGTCGTCATTCTTAGTGAGGTCCATACGTGACGAGCGGTCGACTATCTTTTGCTCATTGACGATCAGCGCGCGTGTGTCGACGTCGTATAGAGTAATGGACCAGAACAGTTTTATCGGCGGGTTGGCAGGTACTCGCAAACGATATGAGTTTCCGCCGTCAAGCCATTCACCAGCTTTGTCTTTGTACGCGCCCAGGTAAGCGGAATTAGATCCGGGACGTTTCGGCGCCATTGCCGATCCTGCGCCAACAGCTTCATAGAACCACGACGCACGTTCGTCGAGCAGCTCCCAGAATGCGTTAGGATTGTCTGCATCCAACCTCAAGGCAAAATCCCAATGCGCGTCTGACCTGAATTTACTACCGGCGAATCTACGGTCGGCAGAGTTGGCTTTGGCCATTGCTCACCAACCAGCGCCGCTTCGGTCAGAATCTTTGTCTGCCGTGAATCAGGCTTGAATTCGTTTCCCTTTTCTAACCCAAGCGGCCGCAGCATATCGTGGAAGAAGATGTCATGGAGTTCGATTGGCTCGCGTTGGAGGACGTCATTGAGTCGCTCCCAATATTCCATGCCGCGTGGTGGGATGCCGCTCCACGTCTTAGTCCCGGTATCGAGTATATTTGCCTGCGGCGGATTGTCCCGTTGCGCGTAGGGATACATCTGGATCTTGGCAAGCGCTGCCTTCGCGCGCTCTGGATCAGGATCGGTTAATCGCGCGCCAAGAAATATGTTGAAGTTTGGTGATTGACGCACTGTGTAGCCGGCGACATCGTCCGGGAATTTCTGACCTGGAGCTACCAACAAATAAGTTCCTGGAGATTCAGTGCCGGAAATAGTGCGTTGCCATGCGTCGCTGATTCCCCCCTGCACTCCCTGCTCCGGCATCACTATAACTAGTGGTCCATCCACAAGGTTGGCGAATCCGAGGTAGTAAGGCGTCGTCGCATTCGCGGTGAGAATGCCGCGGCGAGCCTCGAGTGAAAGTATCGAAACGATCTGCCCGTTCCGTGCTCCCAGCGTCTCATTGATGCCGCGCTGCCAGGCGGTGAACGAAACTGCAGGAAGCGACCAAAGGTAAGCCTGGCAAGCACGTTGAAAGTCGCGTTCGTCATAAAGCTTATCGACGGTTTCGTCGGTCGGATAACCATTGGCAAAGTCATGCGTGAACTCGAGCGGGCCTATGCGTGTGTCGAACGTCGTGCCTTTGGTCTTTACAGTTTTAGTCCTCATTTGGGTAGCCTCTCGATATCGGGCAACTTCCACTTTTTCTCGAACAGCGATTTATCCGGACCGTAAAATCGAAAAAGAACTTCGAAGCCGCGATTGGCCTGAGTTGGAATCCAATTCGACTCTTTGCCAACGGGAGCAGCGGGACCGAAGTACACATCAACCGCCCCATCTCGATTCACCTGCAGTTCCGGAACCTGAGATGAACGACTAGCGCGATGTACATCGCGGATCAATCCGTGAGTCGCGCGATCGTAAACTGTTGCAGACCAGTACTGGCGAACTGGCACAGCCGCCGGCACACTAAGACGATAGTTACTTCCGCCATCAAACGGTTGGCCGTCTTTGTCACGCGTTGTCATCAAATAATAGGAGCCCGCAGCAGGTCGCTTCGGACAGAAGAAGGCCATTGAATAGGTCATCCCGCGACCATCAACCGGATAGCTGTCCGGGTCAGCGTAAGAGCTTTGCATTCCTTTCAACATTTCCGGATTGGCGGGCAACGCCCAGTGGCCGCCTTCATAAAATGGCGGGGAAAGACTCGCTTCGTATTTAATGTCGAGCCATTGACGTGCTTCTTCGGCCGCGCTGGACAAGATCTCGCGCCGGCGTGCATCGGGATTAAATGGTTTTCCCTTCTCGATACCGAGTGTCTTTAACGAGTCGATCATTGCGCGATCGCGTTCGAGCCAGGGTTGACTTGCGACTATTCGAGCAAGTGACTCGAAGAACCGCAGGTCGTATGGAATGGTCGCGTCGAAAACGACGTCGATAGCGTCAAGCCAGGTTGTCGCCGGTGGGTTCGCAGCAGCGGTGAGAGGATAGAACCGGATATGTTTTCCATACGAAACAGCGTTAGTGAAATCCTCTGCGCTCCCGCTTTTCAGGATCGAACGCAACAGCGCATATCCTTGATAGGTCTGGCAAGGCAAAGGGATATAACCATCAGGCACGGCGCCGTTGTAGTCCGGCGGCAGGATCAGATACTTACCACCCTTCCCTGCATCAACGCCTGCTGGTCCAACATCCTCAAGCGGCGTTTGCCAGACATCCATAATGCTGCCGGTGATTGAGCCACCGTTGGCCGGCGGGATCTCGATGACCATTGGTCCAACATCGGCCGTGTTAAAGAAAGGCATTATGTAGATCGCATCCGGGTTGGGTGTTAGTGTCTGGTTCTTCCAATCCAGTAAGCGCGACCAGTAGACGATCTGATTCCATCCGCCGCTGGTCTCACGCACCATTGCCTGGTACATGAGATCGCTATTGACAGCGGGCATGCCCCAGACGACTACTTCTACCGCACGACGGTAAATTGCCCGCTCAGCTAACTCAGTTGAGCTGAATTTCAATTCGCTCTTCTCAGTTTGTGCTTTCATTCAAACCTCTCGTTCGTAGGCCTCTTGTGCTTCTTCGCTACTCGGATAACCATCGGATGGACTCGAAGTTTCCCTGGATGTTGCTCTTGTCGACATAGTATTTTTCCCTTTGCATTTCTCCAGGCCTCTGCGTCCCTCCGCGTATCTGTGTTGAAAACTGAGCTCAATTACGCGAAGGTCAATTTTCAATACCGAGACACAGAGGTACGCAGAAACGCAGAGAAGAACTTATCAATCGCGCGCCATTGATGCGGCCATCGCTAATTCAACATCCTGGTACGCGTCCTTTTGCGCGATCTCGTACACGACCTTGATTACGCGGCCGCCCATGAAATCAAACTTCGCTTTGTATTCCTTCGTCACCGGATCGCCACTGTCCGTAGCGACAGCAAGCCCTTCACCTGCGAGCGCGTAATGTCCCGTCTGCGTTTTGAACTCACCACTCCCGACGGCCTGCTCGTCGACGTATAAAGTCATCGTGCCGAGAGCTTCATGGTTCTTGCCGATGCTCTGCTTGTCGAAAGCCACGCCAACGATGTGTTTACCTAAGGCAGGCGCCGGAGTAGACAAACGCTGCTCAGTGATGCCAAGGAAGTTGTAGATGAAGACGAGTTTGTGGTCTTTAACGAAGAGTGTGTAACCACCAAACCGGGAACCCTGGGAAACGATCACGCCCTGTGAATCACCGGTGAACTCAACTTCGGCAAGAATTTTGAACGACGTCCCAAGCGTGCGCGCGCTTGACGCTTCGGCCACTTCCGTTGTTCCCGGATAATAGGTGTAACGCCCATCCACCGCCGGTTCGGTTTTGTATTCGAGTGCGTGAATGCCGAGGATGCCAAGATCGTTGAGTGGCAACACGCTGTACTTCTCCGCCTCCGCCAGCCAGAGAGCAGCCAACTCCTTGACCTTCTCAGGATATTTATCCGCCAGATCGATCGCTTCAGCACGGTCTTCCTCGACGTTGAAGAGCTGCCACTTGTCTTTGTCGAAGTGGCCAATGTCAGTGAGTCCGCCGTGCTCCGTTGCCGCTTTCCAGCCGTCGTGCCAGATGCCTCGTGTAGAAAGCATTTCGTAATACTGGGTTTGTTTGCGAGTAGAAGCTTTTGCGTCGTCAAACGAATAACGCATCGAGACGCCAACCAACGGCTCCTGCTTCATACCATCATAGACTTCGGGAAACTCGACGCCACAACAATCGAGTATCGTCGGCACAATATCGGTGCAGTGATGATATTGATGGCGGACCTCGCCTTTGGCCTTGATACCTTTGGGCCAATGAATGATCAACGGATCGCATGTGCCGCCGGCATACTGCGAATAACGTTTGAACATTCGATAAGGAGTTGAGAAAGCAACAGCCCAGCCAGTCGGGTAATGATTGTAGGTATCTGGTGAACCAAGCTTATCCATCATCGCGAGATTCGCCTGGAGTTCGTCCGGATAACCATTGAAGAACCGGTTCTCATTTACTGAACCATTCGGACTTCCTTCACCTGAGGCGCCATTGTCCGCACAGTAAAGGACGATTGTGTTGTCGAGCTGGCCGGACTCTTCGAGATAATCGATCACTCGACCGATCTGAACGTCGGTGTATTCCGAGAAACCGGCGTAGACTTCGGCCATCCGAGAGAACAGTTTCTTCTCATCTTCTGACAACGTGTTCCACGGGCGAACCAGGTCAGCTTCCGAAAACGTGCCTTTCGTCATCGGATTGATCGGCGTCAGTTCAGTCCCTTCCGGCAGGATGCCGCGTTCGATCATTCGCGCGAGCACCCATTCGCGATAGGCTTCGTAGCCCTCGTCAAACTTGCCTTTGTATTTGTCGATATAGTCCTGCGGACAATGATGAGGAGCGTGGTTTGCTCCCGGGCAGTACCAGAGATACCAGGGTTTATCTGGTCGCGATTGTTTGCTGTCGCGAATGAAAGTAATTGCTTTGTCGGCGATATCTTTCGAGAAGTGATAGCCCTCTTCGACTGAATATGGTTGCGAGACAAAATGATTGTCTTCGATCAATTCCGGGTACCACTGATTTGTTTCGCCACCGATAAAGCCATAGAAACGATCGTAACCGAGACCGAGTGGCCAACGTTTCTTCGACGACCCCATGTCAAAGGCATCAACCGGAACATTGTGGTTTTTACCAACCCAGAGGGTGGTCCAACCTGCATCACGTAAGACACTCGCCATGGTCGCCATGTTATTTGGGATGTGGCCTGCGTAGCCGGGAAAGCCAATGGCGGACTCGGCGATCGTGCCGAAGCCATTTTGATGATGATTGCGACCTGTCAAAAACGTAGAACGAGTTGGCGAACAAACTGAGGTGGTATGCCACTGTGAATAAGTGAGCCCATTCTTTGCAAGTCGATCGAGAGTTGGCATCTCGATGCCGCCACCATACGGCGACCATGCGGCCTGGCCCGTGTCGTCGTAAAGAATGACCAAAACATTTGGCGCGTCTTTGGGAGCTTTCTTGTCGAGGAAAGCATTCCAATCCGGTTTGGAGTCGCGAATGTCGAGATTGATTGTGCCGTCGAAGTCGTTAGTAAAATTGCCGCTCATAATTGTTGCCTCACAATGAATAGGCCCGCAGGCGTCCTCGCCTGCTCCGTTGGAATTAAATGCCGCTGGATTAACAAGCAGGCGAGGACGCCTGCGCTCCCTATTGAATGCGGCGGAGACAGCCACGTTGCTCCAACTGTCTCCGCCACGGCTGTCGGTGATTTCGTTCAACCACCTGCAGCCCCCTTGGCTAGGGCTCTCTAAATCCTGTTCAACCCCCTGGGTCCTCCTGCGTCGACTATTTCTTCGGAGCAGCAGTACCTCCTTCAGCTCCAGCCGCCAACATCTTTTCTTCCTTTAACTCGTGCAGCGCTCTTATCGCCTTAATGTTGCGCAGGGTCTGCTCAAGAACTGTGGCAGGATTAAAACTTGGTGGGAACGATCGCGGCGGATACTCTTTAAACGAAGCCGCAAACTTAAACACCTGCTCCATCATTCCGTACGCACTTCCCACATGATTCAGGTTCCAATCCCAATAGGTGTTTGAAGTGATGTCAGCCCGTTCAAACGGATCCTGAAACAGGTTGTAAATCTTCTGCAGTCGCAACACGGTGAACGGTTCGGCCCAGAGTTCTAATGTTCCCTGGGCGCGTTGCTCGGCAAACACAAACTTGTAATCACCTTGTCGTATTCCCACCAGCAGGCCATCGTCGTCAGTGTAGAAAAAGTCGTGTCTCGCACTCTCAACACCATTATTTCTGACTGCCGTCCCACTAACATTTCGTAGAAACTCTGACTGGTCGTAGCCGTCGAGATGGACCGTGTATTTGATCCCGTTCGCCGTGTATCCCTTCTTCAACTTCTCGATGACGTTTGGTTCGCCGGCAATCGAACACAGCGTCGGCACCCAATCGTTGTGACTCATAAGTTCGTTCGTCACCGTTCCAGCTTCAATCACGCCGGGCCAGCGCACGATACAAGGAACACGAAACGCGCCTTCCCAATTCGTGTTCTTCTCCGAACGAAAATGTGTCATAGCGCCGTCGGGCCAGGTGTTCATGTGTGGCCCGTTATCAGTGCTGTAAACAACGATCGTGTTGTCGGCGATTCCGAGTTCATCAAGCGTGTCGAGGATTGAGCCGATGGTTTCGTCGTGTTCGATCATGCCGTCGACGTATTCGCTATCACCGTGTTGACAACGACCGCGATGTTCCTCTCTTACGTGCGTGCGCAGATGCATACGTGTCGCGTTGAACCAACAGAAGAAAGGTTTGCCGGCTTCGTGTTGACGTTTGATGAAGTCGATCGCCGCCTCTGACGTCTCGTCGTCTATCGTCTCCATTCGTTTTTTGGTAAGTGGACCAGTGTCTTCAATTGTTTGCTTACCGACTTTGCCGAAGCGCGGATCGACAGTCTTGTCGTCTTTGTCGCTTGCTTTACAGCGCAGGACACCGCGTGGTCCAAACTTAGCGCGATACTCGCTTCCTTTTGGATAATCGGGAAGTTCGGGTTCTTCTTCGGCATTGAGGTGATAAAGATTGCCGAGAAACTCATCGAACCCATTTACTGTCGGCAACGTCTCGTTGCGATCGCCAACGTGATTTTTGCCAAACTGGCCGGTCGCATATCCAAGACCTTTTAGTAAACCGCCAATCGAGGGATCGAGTTGACTCATTCCCATCGGCGCGCCGGGAAAGCCCACTTTAGTAAGGCCGGTGCGAATACCGTGTTGACCCGTTAAAAAAGCCGCGCGGCCGGCGGTGCAGGATTGCTCGCCGTAATAGTGAAGAAAGCGCAACCCTTCTTTGGCGATGCGATCGATATTTGGTGTGTCGTAACCCATCAAACCATCCGAGTAACAACTCAGATTCGTCAGGCCGATGTCATCGCCCCACATCACCAGAATGTTCGGCTTTGTTACCGCTTTTCCATTTTGCTTTGCCATTCTTCCTCCAAAATTTTTAGTGTTCTTGTTGTGCGTTCAAAGACAATTAGTGACGACGCAGACCACCGCCGCGGAAGCCGCCTAAACCGCCACCGCGAAAACTTCCCGCGCGTGAACGATCGCCTAAACCACCGGAACGATATGTTTGGTTGTCGCGAATACGTTGGGCGC
Organism: Pyrinomonadaceae bacterium; assembly: GCA_036518995.1. Taxonomy (GTDB): domain Bacteria; phylum Acidobacteriota; class Blastocatellia; order Pyrinomonadales; family Pyrinomonadaceae; genus PSRF01. The sequence goes on from DATDMC010000013.1 coordinate 132,651, forward strand.
CGTCGGCCCGGGCCGCGCGATCACGATCGAGTTGTTGAAGTTGCGGCGATCGGGTGCCGCTACCGCCCTGACCTGGTCGTTGAGTTTGATTGTTAAGTCGTTCCTGGATCTGTCTGTTGTTTTGGACGTTTCCTTTTTCGAAGTTGTTCCAGCCGCCGTTGTCCCACTTCTGCCACTGCCCATCTTGTTTGCGATAGACGTTGCCATCGTGACCGGCATAGATGTCGCCATTGCCGCCACGCCCTAACGTGCTACTGCCGGTTGGGCCACGAGTGTGAATGCCGGCGCCGCCTTCACTGCCACGCGCTGCGGTTGTGCGTCGACCGGTTTCATAATTTGTGGCGTGAGCGGTTTGGGCCCAGTTGTCGCCGCGCTGGACGTAACTCGAGCCCCAGTTGCCGTAGATATTTCCGCCTTGTCGCGTAGCGGCGTAAGTTCCCGTGCGCGGGTTCCACGCTTGCGCAAAACCTCTCGATCCATACGGCCCATAGACGGCGCCGCCGCGCGCATAGGTCCCTGTGCGCGGGTTGTAGGCGGCCCAACCCCCGGCGCCGCCGTATGGACCGTAGACTGCGGCTCCGCGTCCGAAAGTTCCTGTGTACGGGTTGTACCAGGCAGCGAAGCCATATGTTGGTGGATACCAGAAGTAAGCCGGATAGAAGCCGCCATACCAAACATAGGGCGGGTAGTACCAGCCACTGCCCCAGACTGCACAGCCCCACGCGATCATCATTCCGGTGTAGCCGGCAACTGCGGCAAAAGTTATCCAGTCGTCGTTGTCGTTATCGTCTTTTTCAACCGTGACGTAAGTGACGTTGTAAGCGGGCGAGCTTGCAGGAATCGAATAGATCTCCTGTGGAATTGAATGTGCGACTTCCCATGGTCCAGTCGCGCTCTTTGCCATGAACCACACGCCTTGAAAACACATGTAGTAAAGATCGCCGACCTTGATGATCTGCTTGTCGGTGTTTTCAGCGAGCTGCAGCGACGTGTTTTCGATCTGTTTGAACTGCGGTTTGCCACCCTGATAAGTAACCTCGGGTGCTTTGATCTCTTTTATATTGACGCGCGCAGTTTGCGGAACCTGGGCCAATAGAACTGCTTCAGTCGCCTCATCAGTGCCGGGAATAGAAGCCAACACACGCGAACGCGGATGTTCTGGTGGAATTCGTTTAAAGTCGTCAGGAAGTTGCAGGGTGGCGAAGGTCCATGGTCCATCCAGACCCGGCGCTGAAAACCAGCGTCCGGCTACCAGATAATAGAAGGTGCCGGTTGCCGTGTGTTTGAACAGATCACTCTCTGTGTTGCTGACCCAGAGCAGCGACGTTCCAGCCACCGGCACGTACTGTGGTTCACCTTTCAACTGGATCAACTCGGCCGGCTCGAAACTTATAAACACCGACGGCGTGGCATTTCGTCCAAACTGTTTGCCAGGTATATTTGCCCGCACTTCTTTCCAGTTTTCATCGTTAGGAAGATTGCGGAAACTGTCGGGCAACTTACCGGCAGGAGTCCATCCGTTATCGATTGATGTCGACGTCAACCAGCTCTTCTCATCACGTAAGTAAAACGTCTTGTCCGGCGTCTGGAAGAGGTCCCAATTTGTGTTCACCGCGTATTTGAGATTGTTGTCTTTGATTGGACTCCAAACTGGTTGGCCGTCAAAGATGATCAACGCCGCCCGTCCGGAAGCGTGAAATATTCGTGGTGGATCAGCTTTGAGGTTTTTCGTGTTGGTGGTCGAGGGTCTGATTGTGCTCTTGTCGATATTCGCCAACACGCGATCGAGTGAAAGTACCTGTTCCCCCTGTGGAATAGCGGCTTGCAGTTCGGCGGAGAGTTTTTGGCCCTTCTCGCGCGACAAAGATGAAAAATTGAATTGCGTGATACGCAGCGGCGTCAGGCTTACCAGGCGCTGATCGAGTGCGACGGTTGAATCAGCCTCGAGCTTGATCGTACCGAGGGTTGGCTTACTGTCTTTCTTTTCCTGATAGGAAACAGCCGTCCACGCAACGATATGTCGCTCGCCGTCCCATTCGGAAACTTGGGGCTGATAAATCACTGCGGTTCCACCGTCGTGGAGATCATAGAGACGCGGCCAACCGCCGTCAGACGGTTCAGGTTCGGTCGCTTTCGCCAGCACCTGGGTGCTGCTGCCCGGAAAAAGCAGCCGGCTAAGCGCGATTGTCAGCACGATCGCTATGAATGATTTCGTGGTTCTCATTCGTGTTATCTACCTCGGGAAAAGTGGCGTCACGGTAATTCGAAAGCCACAACCTTCCGGACCACCGGGTGAACTCGTGACCCAACAACGTAGCGCGCCACCAAAACTCACCGGCCGATTGCCAAACTTAGTCAACTTCGAAACTGTCACGTGAATCGGAATGTTCCAGTGATTGCCGATCCAGTCGTAATTTGCTTCGGCATTCAAGCCATAGGTCCACGCATCTTTGGTGTTGTAAGAGAGAAACGGCTGGATGAAAGTCGAGTTGACGTCTTCATGCCTATCACTACCGGCTACGGACCAAACGTGGTTGGTTAAAGCTCCGTAAGTCCAGCCCGCTTCCTGTTTCAGAATTAGAAATGTTGGACCAATGCCAAACTTTCTGCTGCCGAGAAAACTGTTAGTTGCGGTTGGAACCAGAAATTCCGGACCAACTGCCCAGGTGAAGCGTTTGCTGTCTGCGGGGGCAAAGAAAAAGCTTTGACTAAGGTCGCCCAGACCTGTTTGGGTACCAACGCCGGCGACGTTGTGTTGATGAACAATCGGAAGAATCGTGCGCGAGATCAGGTTCCATTTCGAATTGAGTTGAAACGGAACGACTGGTTGGATATTGAGCGTGTACTTCCAACCCGAACCTGCGCCCATACCAAAATCGAAGTTTGATTGCAGGGGGAAACTAATTAGTGATGCGACAGGATTTGAAAGCTTCTTCGCGAGTTCATGCGTGTCATCAGTTGAGGTCGGCTGCTGCGGAGTATCAGGAGCGAGTTTCGCGTCAGAATTGGTAAACCAGTTCCTGGTCCAATCGCGAGTGGCTGCTACGCCTTCTGGCGATTTTGTGTATTGCCCGACGACGGTTGACGTCGCCAATAGAAGGAGAAGTAGTCCTGCGATTAGATAGAAAGTCCGCACGCTTACACCTTTCCAGACACGCCGCCGTTGAGTTGAAATCAACTCTGGCGAGCGATCCATTCGTGTGTTTGAAATCTCTTCGAACGTTAGGCGGCAAGCCTAAACAAAGCAGGCGGCGTAGATAATCAGGTGAAATTAGTATTTCGTAAGGAAAGAGGCTGTAGAGCCGATATGGTTTAGAGACTTTACGAAAGTCACAACCCTAGTAGCGGTGATGAAGTCAGTACCGTAACGCCGTAGCGTCTGTCCGCAATAAAACTTCTCCCCGCAAAACCAACCTGACCCGACGCTATCGCGTTACGGTACTGACTTCATCACCACTAGAGTTGTGACTTTTTTGCAAAGCTTAAAGCAACATTATTCCAACGACCCTGAAAAATTACGGGGTTGTTTGTCTTTGTATAAAGGCGTATGCTGACCTTGCTTAAGGTCCCAGTTAAGTATCGGACTAAACTCCGATAACTCAGGCGTTCAAGCCCCGCTCCCTGTATGGGAGTCTCAGACCGAGCAAACTACCACTCGAGTTGTTTGCTCAATCGACAACTTGCTCAGAGCAGAGTCCCCCAAGATTGCTCGTTAACTACTCGTGCGGCGTGTTGTTAATGCAAGTCGTCGATTGTTCGCTGAGGTTAACGTTCAGAACTAAAACTAAAACTTAATAGAAAAGCGCAAGCTTATGAGATGTACTCCTTCGCATCTCTCTCTTCCCTACCTTGCCGTGGGGATAGTCCTCCATTCGATACTCGTCGTGTCGCTACTGATGCCGCGGCTGGTCAGCCTCTGCTTTGCCTCAACTACGGTTTCAGCCGGATCCACCCTACGATCTTTAGCGAACCATGATCCGGATTTTGACGATTCCCGTCTTAAGTGGCTGGGCGCCGCGATCTTCAGCGAACCCCTTTCTTTAGGAACGGACAGTTCACGAATCGTACTCACCCTCACGATAGTGGCGATCCAGAGCCTCTTGATAGTCGGACTGTTGCTCGAAAGAAACCGCAAACAAAAGGCGGCCCGAGCACTCGCTCAAAGCGAAGAACGATACCGAAATCTGGTAGAAACACAGACCGAACTAATCTGTCGCTATCTTCCCGACACCACCCTCATCTTCGTCAACGATGCCTACTGCCGCTACTTCGGTAAGTCGCAGCAGGAACTACTTGGCAAGCAATTCCTGGATCTGATTCCTGAAAGTGCGCGCGAGCCTGCGCGCCTGCACGTAGCGTCGTTGCTCAAAAATCCCCGCAGCCAAAGTCATGAGCATGCCGTGCTCCGCGCCGATGGAAGTATCGGGTGGCAACAATGGACCGATCATGTGAGCTCTCGCAACGGAAGGGTTGAACTACAGGGCATCGGCAGAGACATAACCGAACGCAAAGAGGCGGAGAATGCCCTGATGATCAGCGAGGAGTTCAATCGCCGAATTGTCGAGAGTAGTTCGGATTGCGTGAAAGTTCTGGACCTTGAAGGAAATCTTATCTACATGAGCGAACAGGGACAGAGCCTGCTCGAAATTAAAGACATCGATGCCTTGCTTGGTACCTCGTGGATCGATCTTTGGACTGGCCCACATCGCGCGCGCGCTCGTGAGGCAGTGCTGAAAGCAAGCGAAGGTAGCTTTGGGTCCTTTAGAGGATTTGGCACAACGTTTAAGGGAACGCTACGCTGGTGGCACACCGTGATCTCGCCCATGCGCGGCGCCAGCGGCAACATCGAACGACTGCTCGCAGTTTCGCGGGATGTTACCGAACAGGAACACGCCCTCAACGCATTGCAGGAGAGCGAAGAACGATTCGCTAAAGCATTCCGCGCTAATCCTCAACCCATGTCTTTGACCACTCTCGATGAAGGCCAATACATAGAAGTCAACGATAGTTTTTTACAAATTACCGGCTACCGGCGTCATGAAGTGATTGGTCATACACCTTCGGAATTAGAGCTTTATGAAGACCCACAAGCGCGGCAAACTTTACTAGTGGATCCGCTACTACGCTCCGAAGTTGTGCGCAATGTCGAACTGAACTTCAAGACCAAGGCGGGGGATACAAAAGTGATGTTATCGTCCGCCGAACGTATCGATCTCAACGGCATTGCCTGCGTCCTGGTGGCCTCCAATGACATTACGAAACGAAAAGTTCTCGAGGAAAACTTGCGGCTTAGTGAGCGCGAGTTTTCGACTCTGCTACAAAACTCGCCGGATGTCATCGCCCGGCTCGATCGCCACTTGCGCTATATCTACATCAGTCCCTCAATCGAAAGAGTGACGGGCCTGCCTCCCGAACACTTCGTGGGAAAAACTCCGCGCGAGCTTGACCTGGCTGATTACGACTGGCTGGGTTTCGAGGAGCACTGCAATGAGGCAATAAACCTGAAGGTGAGTTCGCAGCGGGCCGTTGACTATCGCAATAAGAAGTACTGGACACGCGTCATTCCGGAGTTTGCCGCCAATGGTTCGGTCGAGTCGGTAATGACGATCTCAGAGGATGTTACCGATCGCATACGCTCCGACCAGGAACTAGCTAAACTTACCGTTCGCTTATTCAATCTTCAGGATGAGGAACGACGCCGGATTGCTCGCGAACTTCATGACGGCTCCGCGCAAAACTTGTTTGCTATCTCGGTAAACCTTGCGAAGCTCAATCAATTGAATGGCCCTTCCGAAGAATTCCGGCAAGTGATTTCCGAGTGCCAATTACTATGTGATCAATCACTCCAGGAAATCCGCACCCTCTCTTATCTCCTTCATCCGCCATTGCTCGATGAAGCGGGACTCGTATCGGCGCTGAAGTGGTACGTTGACGGCTTTACTAAACGAACTGGTATTTACGTCGACGTCTATGCGCAGGAGGTTGGGCGTCTTCCAAGTGATATCGAGATGGCCCTCTTTCGCATTGTACAAGAAGCATTAACCAACGTCAGAAAACACTCGGGGAGTGAAACAGCAAGCATCAGGCTCGAAGGAAAACACAGCACAGTCACACTCGAGATTAAGGATCAGGGTCGAGGTCTGCACACAATGGACAATCGATCGGAAACGAACCGGTTGATTTCTGCCGGCGTCGGGATTCCGGGAATGCGCCAGCGATTATTGCAGCTCGGGGGATCGCTCGAGATAGTTGACAGTGAATCCGGAACTACAATTTCGGCAATAGTGCCGGTAAGAAATGGAGTAAATCATGTTACGAATACTTCTTGCGGATGATCATGATGTAGTGCGTCGCGGCTTACGCGAGCAAATAACTACTCATGAAGGTTGGGAAGTTTGCGGAGAGGCGTCGGACGGTCGCGAAGCAGTCAAGCTGGCTTCCAAGCTGATGCCGGATGTCGCAGTTATCGACCTTTCTATGCCTGAGCTTAACGGTCTCGAAGCAACCCGCCAGATTCGTAAAGAGTCGCCACGCACAGAAATCCTCATTTTCACGATGCACGAAACTGAACACCTGATACGTGAAGTTCTATCTGCCGGCGCCCGGGGCTACGTTTTGAAATCAGATAATGGTCGACATCTGATTACCGCGGTGGAAGCGTTGTCGCATCGCAAGCCTTTCTTTACCGCCAGGGTTTCGGAAACGTTGCTCGACACTTTTCTAAAAGTCGACGCAAAACCGGATGAGAATTCGGTCTTTCGCACTCTTACGGATCGAGAACGCGAAATCGTGCAATTACTGGCCGAAGGTCAAAGCAACAAGGAGATTGCTTACAAACTTTCGATCAGCGTGAAGACAGTTGAAACACATCGGGCCACAGTGATGAGAAAGTTGGATATCAACTCGATTGTAGAACTGGTCCATTACGCAATCAGAAACCAACTGGTAGAAGCCTAAACTATAAAAATAGGGCCGCAGGCGTCCTCGCCTGCCTGGTGCGAGTAAAAGCTTCATCACTTTTTAGCGACAGGCAGGCGGGGACGCCTGCGGTCCTAACAGCTTCGCTACTTATTAGCGAGACAGGCAGGCGGGGACGCCTGCGGCCCTAAAAGCTTCGCTACTTTTTTGAGACAGGCAGCCGACGCACTGCGCTCCACATGTCCTGCTTTACATAAACCACCTGACGACAAATACAGACTCCACCCGATTTCGACCCGGCGACGAAAACCCTATCCTCCACTCCTGAATCTAAAGTAACGGCCGGGTAATAAGTTCACGCTTCTTACGAATCCTAAAGAATCAGTGGGTCACCCACGTGAGCGAACTCATAGCATTCGTGTTCCGCGATCAATATCGAGCTCCCGAAGTTCTAAACGAGCTCCGCAGACGTGACTGGCCGTGGGTAAGAGATCTTGATGACGCGGTGGTAATCACTTTGGACCATGATCGAAGCGCGCGAGTGCACTTAACGATCGATCCAGCCCGGGCGGAAGCGCGTGGTTGGGCCCGGTTGTGGAGTTCACTACTAACCCGAACTCTCTTCTTCCCGCTGACGGAAGTAATGGTTGGGGCCGCAGACGGGCTCGTCACCTCAAGTCGGATAGCGCCACCAGTAAGTGACGCAACCCGAGAGGAAAGGTGGTGGCGCGAGTCGCTGGAACATTCAGGAAATTTCCAGCGTGACGTCGGAGCATTGATGACCCCAAAGGGCTCGGCACTGTTCATTCTCTTGCGCGCGGAACCGGCCGCCGTTGTCCTCAAACAACTGAGCAATTACGGCGACACTATCATTCACACATCGGTAAGTTCTGAGCAGGACAAGAAGATGGAGGCACTGTTCGCGACTGGCTAGGAGATCCCGATATGAGCACTCAACGAACTGAATTTATTTCGATTGCCCAACCAACAATCTTTGAAATTGATCGACGACACTTTGACGGTCTCCGCTATTTCGTGCGGCGAATTTTCAGTTGTTGGCACTTACGACTCGCTCGCCCGGTCACCCACGGTCAGGAAAGTTACCGCGCCTGTCTGCGCTGTGGCATGCGACGCAAATTTGATTTGGAAAACTGGAAATCGAGCGGTCGTTTTTATACACCGGTGGTGGATCGGAGGCATCAATAATGGATCTTCAAAGTATGTCGCAAACGCTGCTTCTTTGGGGCGCGGCCTTCGGACTGAAGCTGCTCGGAGCGATCGCCTTATGGGTGATTGGCCGTTGGCTTATTTACTTTTCGATCGGATTGATCACCAAATCTCTCCGTAAAAGACCAATCGAACCGACCGTTATCAAGTATCTCAGTTCGACAGTTTCAGTCCTGCTCAATATCACGCTGGTCATTGCCATTCTTGGTTACTTTGGTGTGCAGACCACGACTTTCGCGGCCCTCTTAGCTTCAGCAGGTCTGGCAATCGGGTTGGCCTGGAGTGGTCTACTCTCCAATTTTGCGGCCGGCGCCTTTTTAATGATCCTGCGTCCCTTCAAAGTTGGGGACTTCATCACCGCCGGCGGAGTTACCGGTACGGTTGAAGACATCGGGTTGTTTGTCACCACCATCGACACGCTCGATAACGTTCGCAACTTTGTAGGTAATGGAAAGATCTTTGCCGACAACATTCAAAACTTTTCCGCGAACCCTTACCGCCGCGTCGATCTCGAAGCCCAGTTGGATCATTCAGTTGATATCTCCCGCGCCATTCAAGTACTCAGGCACAAGCTTCTCAATATTCCCAACGTAACGATCAGTCCCGCACCCGACGTTGAAGTGTTGAGGTTTTCGCCCATGGGACCAGTTCTGGCAGTTCGACCTTATTGCAGTAATGCGAACTACTGGCAAGTCTACTTCGACACAAACCGCGGAATTCGAGAGGCGTTTACGGAAGCCGGGTTCCCCGTTCCCGAACAACATCTTTCGCTGAACGGTACGTCGCCTAATGGAGTACATAGCGACCAAACGAGTGCCGCAACGCACTGAACGAAGAGGACCAACGATGAACTTCATCAGCTTACCTGGATGCCGGAGAGCCACTTCAATTTTCCTGCTGATACTGATTAGCGGATTAGTCACTCAATCATTCGGTCAACAAAAGAAGCGGCCGGTTTACTACGCGGTCCATGCGAACCAGGTGATGCACGTTCGCCTTAACAACGAGTTGAATTCTGAAAAGGCGCGCGTCGGAGATTTCTTTACCGCAACGCTGGTCGACCCTATTTATTCGAAAAATGGTCTATTGCTGGCGCCGCAGGGAAGTATCGTCCGCGGCCAGGTAACCAACGTTGCGCGTGCCCAAAAGAATGGAAAGCCGGCAGCACTCGATGTTGTATTCACCTCTATTCGGTTGCCTAACGGTTTACGACGGACACTGAATGGTTCGCTAACCGATCTCGATTCGTCGTCCGGCACGAGCGACAACGAAGGTGGGGTCTCGGCGAATAAAACGAGCCATCGAAAAGTGAAATTCATCGGCGGTGGCGCTGCAGGTGGAGCAGTGATTGGCGCTATTGCCGGCGGCGGTAAGGGACTGGCGATCGGCGCCGGTGTAGGAGCAATTACGGGGGCGATTACCGGACGAGTAAAGAAGGGACATGAAGTGAAGGTGAAATCGGGGACCGAGTTTGGCGTGGTCCTGAATCGCCCGATGTCCCTGCCTGAATATAAGGCAGTTGGTTAACCCGTGGCGTTGAGGTGTGTGCGCAGTGCAGCCAAACAGGAGGAAACAGCACTGAACTAAAACACGCACCTCGCAGGAGGGTCGGGGAGACTACGGTCAGGGGCACCCCGGCCCACCTTTTAGTTAATTGATTTCCAAGAAGCGCAGGAGTCCTCGCCTGCTTGTCTCGCGAAAACGAAGGTTTTGCTGTGGAAGAGTTAAAACAGGCTGTTGTCGCCAGAAGATTGACTTCATTGGCAGTGGTGCTCGCGTTCGTAATTATCGCGACGGCATCTCCGTCACCAAAGATAACGAGTTTAACCGCTAAAGCTGATGGTGAGGGAACAATCACCACCGACCTCGACAAGAAAAAGATCTCCGCAGTCCTGGTGACCTTGAAAGAAGATGGTAGCGCGCAAATTTCTCTCTTTTCAGACATGCAATTGTTGGTCGAAGGGACCTGGTCACAATCCGGAAATCAAACCGTCGACTTAAAAATCACCGGCGGCATCGTGAGTGGCAGTGCTACTGGTAGCGGAAAGTTATTACTGCGAAAAGACAACTCGATAAAGAAACTGTCGCTACGAGTCAAATCGAGCAACAACGGCGTAGTGACTGTTGAATTCGTGGCTGCGTCTCCCGTCGACAAGCCTTAGAGGTTTTGACGGAGCAGGATTATGCACCATGAAAAAATCAGACAGCTTTCCATCGTCATTGTGTTTGCGTTGTGTGCCGGCATTTCGGTAAACGCCAGACCAACTTTTCAAACTCCAGGCCCCGACAACCCAAGACCTGTCAGCACTGATAAGGCCCCGAACCAGGACGCCAGTAAAGTACCAAAGCCCGCCAAGCGCAAACGAGGTCAATTTGTGCTCGCCCCGATTCCCACTACGAGTCCGGCAGTGGGCGCGGGTCTCGTTCTGGCCGCCGGCTATGTTTTTAAAATCAATCCGGAAGACACCGTGTCGCCACCTTCAGTTATTGGATTAGTAGGAGCATTTACCAGCAATGGCAGTCGAGGCGGTGGAATTGGTGGGCGTTTGTACTTTTCGCAGAACCGCTATCAAACCACTTTTGCGTTCGGCAAAGGACGCGTTAATTATGACTTCTTTGGTATCGGACGTTTGCCGAATGCTCCGGCGATCTCAGTACCGATTCGCCAGGAAGGAAAGTTTTTCTTTGGCGAGTTCATGAGAAATTTCGGCAAGAAGATCTTTGTAGGTCCCAGGTATCAACATCGAAACTTAACTGCGAATCTGGATGGCAAACAAACTCCCGGAGGATTTGTAATTCCCGCCATTGATATCCACGCAACGACGGTAGCTATCGGTATTCACGTACAAAGGGACCTGCGTAACAGCACTTTCTATCCCACTAGCGGTTCGATCTTCGATTGGACCGGCGACTTCTTCGACGAATCAATCGGCAGCAAACGCCAGTATCAGACTTACAAACTGTCGTTCAATCAATATCGATCGATTGGTGAGCAGGCAGTCTTTGCTTATCGCGGTGTTATCTGTTCGGCCAACCAGAATGTGCCGTTTTACGATCTGTGCCTGTTTGGCGCAAACAACGACTTACGAGGCTACACGGCTGGAGAGTTTCAAAACCGACGTATGTTTGCCGCTCAAGCCGAGTATCGTCGACCGTTGAAGGGCAGATTCGGTATGGTAGCTTTTGGTGGAGTTGGCGGCATCGCCAGACGCTGGAATGAATTTCGATCGGACGAACTCTTGCCGGCGGTAGGTGCAGGCCTTCGATTTACACTCGAAAAACAGAACCACATTAACTATCGCGTTGACTGGGCCGTGGGTCGCGCCGGACATACATTGACGATTGGAATCGGCGAAGCGTTTTAAGAGCGCTCTTCTCTGCGTCTCTGCGTCTCCGCGTCTCTGCGTTGAAATCGAAAGCTCAATTACACATACCTTGATTTTCAACGCAGAGGCGCGGAGACGCGGAGACGCAGAGGCGCGGAGAATTCTCTTGTCGAAAGCACTATGTCCAACTGATAATCGCTTATAGTCCAAAGCGCTCCGGAGGTGTTATTGATTTCCCTGACCACTCCGCGTGCCCCCATCCTCCTCAACGATCAACAGCTTCGACGAACCGTGTTCATTTCGCTTTTCGTCCTGGTAGCCTATTACCTTACTGCCCAGATTGGTTTCGAGTTTGTCCTGCAACCCGGCTCGGTCTCCACGTTATGGATGCCGAATTCCATCATTCTGGCTGGACTCATACTCTCGCCGCCGCGCACCTGGTGGTTCGTTGTCCTGGCCGCTCTCCCCGCCCATCTTGCTTCCGAACTTCAAAGTGGCATCCCGGCGGCTATGGTCTTTTCCTGGTTCCTGAGCAACTCGATCCAGGCTTTGATCGGAGCGGCTTTTATCCACGCTCTCCTTAAAAGAGAACCAGAGTTAGACAAACTAAAAGATCTGACTGTGTTTCTTCTATGCGGGGCGTTCCTCGGCCCATTTCTCTCGTCGTTTCTGGATAGCGGCTTAGTTAAGTTAAACGGCTGGGGAAACGATACGTATTGGAATCTCTGGCGCCTGCGATTTCTCTCGAACGTCCTCTCCACGCTAACCGTGGTGCCATTCATACTCGCCTGGGCCAGGGCGCTGCAGACGCGGGTCCGCATAAATCCGTTACGCTGTCTTGAAGCCGTGGTGCTGGCAACCGCTCTCTTCATCGTCTCGCTGATGGTTTTCACAGCGCCGAATTATCAGGTTGAACTAAACCTCTCCCTCCTATACTGTCCGCTTCCCTTCCTCGTGTGGGCCACAGTCAGGTTTGGTTTGCGCGGCGTTAGTTCTGCTTTATTGATCGTGATGTTTCTCGCGATCATCGGCGCAACCAGAGACACCGGTCCCTTCGTTAACAGTTCCTCAGAAAATAACGCACTAGCTATTCAGGGTTTTCTGATCCTGGTGTCGATCACTTTGATCATACTCGCAGTAGTTTTTGAAGAACGTCGTCTTACCGAACGTGCGCTTGCGCACATCAACCAGCGTCATCAGGCAATTCTACAGGCGGTCCCGGACGTGATGTTTTTGCAGAATGAGGATGGCGTCTATCTCGATTACTACACGCAAAAGCCGGAAAAACTATTGGTAACCCCGGCAAATTTCCTGGGGAAAAAATCGAACGAGGTTTTACCCGCGGAGCTTGGGCGAAAAATCGACGAAGTGATGGGTCGCCTGCGTGAAACAGGTAAGCCACAAGTCCTTGAATACACACTCCTGCTCAAAGAGCGCGAGCGTCACTTCGAAGCGCGACTGGTCAAGGCTGAAGGCAATCACGTGTTAAGCATCGTGCGCGATGTCACTGAAGCAAGAGAGGCCATCGACGCCCTGCAAAAAAGCGAGGAACGATTGATTGAAAGCACTTTCCGCATTCGCTCGCTCGCCGGCCAGTTAATTACGGCACAGGAGTCCGAAAGAAGAAGGATCTCGATTCTGCTCCATGATGACGTAGGACAAAACGTTGCCGCTTTGGGTTTGGCGCTTAGCCGTCTAAAACAAAGAATCCCCGAATCCGACAAAACATCGACAAACGACCTTGATGAACTCGGTAAACAAGTTCAGGACCTGACTGCTCAAATTCGTGAACTGTCGCATCAGTTGCATCCGGAAATTATTGAACACCTGGGTTTGGTGAAGGCGTTGGAATTACACGTTGCTCAGTTTGCAAGCGAAGAGCCGATAGCGATCAATTTCGCTGCCACGGTCAGAACAGTCCAGATCCCTCCGGAGATTTCAGTCGCGCTTTATCGCATTGCTCTTGAAGCGATCAGAAACGTCTCCAAACACTCGGGAGCGAAGTCAGCCAACGTCTGCTTATTCGAGCAGGATGGATATCTGCGACTTGAAGTGTCAGATTCCGGGCATGGCTTCGATGTGGAACAAGCAAGACATGGAAGTGGGCTCGGACTACTTAGTGCGGAAGAGAGAGTACGACTGTTGCAGGGCACCCTCGACATCCGTTCTGATCGGCGATCCGGAACATCGCTGATCGCACGGGTTCCTTTCCCTAGTCCATCATGAAGCAAATTAGAATTTTAATCGCCGATGATCACCAAATGTTTTCGCAGGGCCTCGCCGCGCTGCTCGAATCAGTCTTTGCAGTAATCGGCATCGTCGGCGATGGCCAGAGACTGATCGAGACAGCCATCCGCTTGCAACCGGACGTAATTCTGGTCGACATTTCGATGCCGGTTTTGAACGGACTCGACGCTGCCCAGAAACTTTCCGCCGCAATACCAAAGACCAAAATAGTGTTCCTTACCATGCATGCTGATGTCCGCTTGATGACTGAAGCGTTTCGCGCCGGCGCTGCGGGCTATGTCTTAAAACAATCAGCGGGTGAAGAGCTGATCTGCGCAATTCAGCAGGTGGTCGAGGGCAAACAATTCATCAGCCCACTTTTATCCGCCGAGATCGAGAGAGGAACGTCATTGACCGAGACGAAGAAAACGAACCTCACTCCGCGGCAACGAGAAGTGTTAAGACTGATCAGTGAAGGCTACACCATGAAGCAGACTGCGCAGTCGCTCGGCATTTCAACCAGAACTGCCGAGTCGTATAAATACGAAATGATGACCGAGTTGGGCGTTGCGACTACGGCGGAACTGATTCAATATGCGATCAAGTTAGGCTTGTCAGGCAAGTAATTCAGGAAACTGCGGAACGATGTGGCTCACCCTTTCAGGTGGTAAGGAACGCTAATCACGATTACTCCCTCTTTGAAAAGTAATGCACCTTTGAGCAACAACGAACTTTGATTGTGAAGCAGGTGCTGCCACCATTTCGCAGGCACAAATTCTGGCAACAGGACCGTAACCACATCATTGTGGTTTTTCTTTTCGAGCCGAGCGATATAACGCAATAGCGGCTTCGTCAGTTCGCGGTAAGGCGAAGGGAGAACAACCAAATTGATTCCCGCACCCCACCGTTCCCACTTCTCTCTTAACTTGGCAGTAGCCTCCTCATCGAAATCAACATAGACCGCCTGCACATGATCTGGTGCTATCGACTTCGCGTATTCAAGCGCACTAATCACGCCGCGATGAATGCCCGAAATGGGAACTATCACCGTGTGCCTGATTGGACGAATTTCTTCAAGGCCTTCGGTGGAGAGTTGCTTTGCCACGCCTACATAGTGGCTGTGAATTGCTCGAAACATGAGCACAAGCAAGGGAACAACTACTACGACAATCCAGGCGCCATGAATGAACTTTGTGGCAATGAAAACACAGAGGACGATAAACGTCGCGACGGCGCCAACGGCATTTACTACGATCGACTTTTTCCAGGGTGATGATTCCGCAGTGTTATCTAAATTAACGCCGGGTTGCTCAGACGCTGCGGCATCGATCTGGCTGGCAGGCTCTTCATCAACCGTACTCTGCGTGTAGTGAATGTCCTCCTGCTTTCGCTTACGACGTTTGCCGTTCCGCGCCGGTAAGTGCGAGCGTACTTTAAGCCAATGTCGCACCATGCCCGACTGCGAGAGCGTGAACGAAAGAAAAACGCCGACGGCATAAAGCGGAATCAGGCGACTCGTGTCACCGCCAAAGGCGATCACGAGAACACTGGCAAAGATTGCCAGGATTACAATGCCGTTTGAGAAGACGAGCTTGTCTCCCCGAGTCGCAAACTGGCGCGGTAAAAACCGATCGCGGGCCAGCAGACTGCCCAGTCGCGGAAAATCTGCAAAGGATGTGTTAGCTGCCAAGACCAGAATCAAGGCGGTGGTAACCTGCACGACGTAATAGAACCACGCCATTGGACCAGTAAACATGATTCGAGCGAACTGGGAGATTACAGTTTCACTCTCATGCGGATGCACACCATAGAGATAAGCCAACACACTCGTCCCGAGGAACATCGTGGTCAGCAATCCGGCCATTACAACGAGTGTGGTTGCCGCATTTTTAGCTTCGGGTTTTTGAAAAGCCGGCACTCCGTTGGAAATCGCCTCAATACCAGTGAGTGCTGCACAACCATTTGAGAAGGCACCCAGGATCAGGAACAGGGTCAACGGCTGCAGTTTGTAACCCTCGGCAGTTTTTAACTCGTTCGCGAGCGGCACCGGCGCCGCTCCGCCATAGGTGAAGTAGCTAAATAGTCCATATCCAATCATGAAAAGAAAACTGATCAGGAAGGCATAAGTTGGAGCGGCAAAAAGTGCCCCGGATTCTCGCACGCCACGCAAGTTGGCAAGCGCAATGAAGGTGATGAATATCAGACAGAGAGAAACTTTATGTTGTTCCAACCAGGCGTAACGTGTTCCCTGGACCATCGAAGTAATAGCAGCCACACCCGCCGCAATAGAAACCGCAACAGTAAGGACGTAGTCAACGAGGAGCGAAGCACCGGCTATCAATCCGGCGTTTGTTCCGAGATTCTCTTTCGCGACTATGTAAGCGCCACCGCCTGAGGGATACGCGTAAATTGTCTGCCGATAGCTGATGGCAACAATTACCAGGAGAACTCCGATACCGATCGAGACCGGAACTACATATTTGAAAGCGCCAGTCTGTCCGTAGGCTGCGGCGACAGCTAACACGAGAAGGATTTCTTCCGTGGCATACGCGGTTGAAGAAAGTGCGTCAGAGGAAAAAACGGCAAGTGCAGTTTTCTTGGTGAGACGTTCGTGAACGGCCTGTTCAGTACGAAGTGCTCGACCAATGATAAAACGTTTGAGTTCGGCTGCCACGGTGTTGTTTTCCTCCAGGAATAAGTTCAACGACTCTTCGTTTTATCGACAACTAATTGTTTTGCCAGCGCGCGGCCAGCGGTAATTCGTCACGATCCACATCTTTAATGGTTAGTGTTCTGGATGGAGGGACTTTGCCTTCTTTCCACAAATAGTCGCTCAACAGCCGTTCAGCCTGGCCGGTCCAAAAAGAATTCTCAGCCGGCAGTTTCCTTCTCGTCATTCGTTCCACGTAGCCCACCGCCTCATCATCGATTAGGACTAGGACCTCGTGTTCGGTTCCAGTTGGAGACGTCACTACAAAGCGCCGCTCATAGGGTTCGTGTCTGACATCTTCTGAGTCGAGGATGGTGAAACCGTTCATGGTGATAATTTGAATTAACGGAGCTGCTGAAACTTCATTTGTAGTGGCTTCGGTAACTTTCTTCCGCGGTCGTGGCTGTTTTGAAAGTGCCGCAGCAATCGCATTCCGCAGTATTTCCGGAGTCATTGGTTTCCGGACGAAGTCGGTAGCCCCAAGTTTCATCGCATCGACTGCCAATTCAATCGAGGCGTACGCTGTTGCCATGATGATGCGCGCTGATGAATCTCGATCACTGACGTGTCGGAGTGTTTCCAGGCCATCCATGCCCGGCATTCGCTGGTCCAACAACACAGCGTCCCAGGTTGAGCCGTCCCCAAAGACCGCTAAGCCAGTTTCACCGTCTCCGGCTTCGCCAACTTCATAACCGGCCGCCTGAAGCGTTATTCGCGTTACACGTCGAATGTTTTCTTCGTCGTCAATGATCAAAATGCGCTTGCTCATTCACCAACTTCCTTTCGCCTAACGCTCTGCAACACTTCACGCTTGATTCCTTTAAACGCCAATCGAATCATTTCGCGAATGTTCTCTTCGTCGTCGACAATCAATGCTCGTTTAGGCATGGCTCAACTCCCTGACTGGTTTTGAGTCCATTGCGAGCGGCAAGGTGAAGGTGAAAGTTGTGCCGAGTCCAACCTGTGATTGAACGCTGATTTGGCCACCGTGGGCTTCGACAATTGATTTTGAGATCGTGAGGCCCAGGCCTGCGCCACCGGTGGGCGCGTCGGGAACTTGCACAAACTTATCGAAGATGTGAGGCAGGTATTCGCTTGGTATGCCGCTGCCTGTGTCATTGATGGAAACAGCAAGATGATTGTCGCGTTGCTCGGCGAGGATATGGATCTCACCGTCCTTCGTATGTCGGAGTGCGTTGACTACAAGATTGCTAATGACCCGCTCAATCTGCAGTCGATCAACTAACACGTTGGGAAGTTCAACAGGAACATCAATGACCAACTTCAGTCCCTTTGCCTCTACCTGAGGTCGCAATTCGTTTATCGCAGTCGATAACAAGTCTCTCGCGCTGACAGTGGCGAGCCGCGGCTGGCTTTCACCAGCTTCGATCCTGGAGAGATCGAGCAGGTCACGCATGAGCTTATCGAGTCGCTCACAGTCCTGCCGGCAAGCTTGCAAAACTTCGTTCTGGCTGTCGGTTAACTCGCCGAGTGCTCCTTCCAGTAATAAGTGAACACCCATTTGCACACTAGTCAGGGGAGTGCGTAGTTCATGCGAAGCAGTGGCTATAAATTCCGACTTGAGTCGATCAATCTCGCGCAGATGAGTAATGTCTTCGAGGATTGTGACTGCGCCGAGTAAGCGGTGTCCGTTGTCGCGCATCGGGGTAGTTCGTAACCGGTAAGCTCTCTCCGAGCCATCTACCGCAAGTGGCAAGATTGAGGACATCCCTTCGCCGGCGACTGGCCGTTGCGACTCCAATGCTTCAGCCACTGCCCCGGCAATTCGATCATCGCGCGCGATTTCACCAACGTGTCTGCCGGTGTTTTCGTTTTCGGAGCCAAAGATCTCTTCGGCGGCCTGATTCAGTTTTGTTACGCGCCCTTCGCCGTCGGTCACAATTACCGGGTCATACAGTGAATCAATCGCGGCTTCAGTAGTTTGTTGAGCGACGAAAAGTTTTCCCAAATCCGATCGACGTAGCTGTCGAATGCGCTCGGCCATTCGGTTGTATTCAGCGGCCAGTACTCCCACCTCATCGCGAGAACTCACCTTTACTCTGGCGTCCAGATCGCCGCCGGCCATTTTTGCGGTAGTCGCCGTGAGCTGGCGCAATGGTTCGACGATTCGATTAGCGAGAAAGATCGCGAGCATGAGTCCAGTGGTAACTAAGACACCGGCGACAAGCAGCGTTCGATAGAACCAGAGTTGGGCCACTCCAGCCGCAGCCTCAGACTTCCCGAGCATGGCGAGCTGATTGAGTTGCAACAGGTGATCGCATTCACTGCGCAATTTATTGAACTGTGGTTCGAGACGAGTGAAGTATTCGTTGCGCTCGGAAAGCTCTTCCTGTTTTGAAGGTGACACTCCTGGCGAGGTCTCAGTCGCATTTACTTTCGCGATAAACGCGTCAAACAATTGGTAATAGAGTTCGCGATCGCGACGAATCGCTTCGATTGCGTCTGGCTCACCAAGTTCGGTGATGTTGTTGGCCGCCTTCTGGAAGTTGACGTCAAACCGTTCTCGATGTTCACGCAGTTGACTTGCCGCCCTGTCACGCGCCCCAAGAAGCGAAAACAGTGCGGCTGAGTCCTGACGCTCAAGACTCTCTTTCATCTCCTGAGCCGCAACCACTGAATCGTAGTTATTGGCAATGATGCGACGTGAGACGCCTCCCATCTCGCGCAATCGAAACGCACTCCATCCGCCGAGCACGACCAGAGCTGCGACAAAAATTAAATAACTTAAAAGGAGTTTGGTTCTTACACTCATATCAACACCCGGTCAGAAACAAGGTCTCTTCGCTACATCTCTTCCTCGTTGCTGACTTGAGACTTCGGTATCAACGGCACAACCTGCACCGTTGCATCGCGCACTTCATCGAGGAAACGATTGATGATCGATCCGCGCCAGAGAATGTCCCAACGGGATCGAGACGTCTGACCAAAAACCACGTGAGTAATCCCTTCACGTCTGGCGAAAGCGATCAACGCATCCGCTACTCGTCGCGACTTCAACTTCGTTACCTTTGCTCCGAGTTCCTCTGCAAATCGAATATTTTCCTGCAGCGCCGCGTAGTCCTCGGGTTTGATTCGGCCCATCTCTTCATTGGGAGTTTCCACGTAGACCGCGTACCAATCGCTGGCTAAGCGTCCCGCAATACGTGATCCGACGCGAAGTAATCTCTTAGCGCTGCCGCGTGACGCCATCGCAACCATGACCTTTTCCGGGATCACTGCACGATCAAGACCTTCGCGTTCGCGGTAGTCATGCGCTTTGGTGGCCTGGTCGGTGGCTACTTGTCTTAAGGCCAGCTCACGCAACGCTGAAAGATTTCCTTTACGGAAGAAGTTGTTGAGCGACTGCTCGATCTTCACAACGTCGTAGATCTTTCCCTGTCGCAAACGAGTGCGTAGAGTGTCAACAGATACGTCTACGTTAACAACCTCATCGGCCCTGCGGAGAAAGTGATCGGGAACTGTTTCGCGAACACGAACACCGGTCGTCCGGTTAACTACATCGTTGAGAGATTCGAGGTGTTGAATGTTTACCGCGGTGATTACAGAGATACCGGCGGCGAGCAGATCCAGTACATCCTGATAGCGCTTTGAGTTTTTAGACCCTGGGACATTTGTATGAGCAAGTTCGTCAACGATTGCTATCGCGGGGTGTCGAGCAATGACCGCTTCGACATCCATTTCCTTGATCGTGACGCCGCGATATTCGATCTGGCGCAATGGCACGCATTCCAAATCACCGATCATCGCCTCGGTGTCTTCGCGCCCGTGCGTTTCCACGACGGCCACGACAATATCCACTCCCTGTTTCTTTAACAGGTACGCATCTTCCAACATCTGGAAAGTTTTCCCGACGCCAGGTGCGGCGCCGATGTAAACGCGCAGCCGCGACCTGTTGGCATCATTCAGATTAGCCAGCAGAATTTCAGGGGATGGTCTATGTCCGTTATTTGTCACTCAGAACCTTCACGGATTAGCTGACCTCATTACCGTTTTCTTTTGCTTGTCGAGATCGAGATTGAGTTCCAGGACGTTGACCCTGGGCTCGCCAAGGAAACCAAATTGTCTGCCTTCGGTATGGGCAGCAACCAACTGCCGGACTTCGGCTTCACTCAATTTTCTTTCACGTGCGATGCGAGGCACTTGAAACTCGGCGGCCGCGGGAGAGATATGCGGGTCAAGGCCGGAACCGGAAGTCGTCACCAGATCTATTGGCACCGCCTTACCGGGGTTTTCAGCCTGTAGCTTTTCCACATCTGCTTTAACCCGAGCTACGAGCTTTTCACTGGTTGGTCCAAGATTAGAACCTGACGACGCACCGGCGTCGTATCCCACCAACCCTGCGGCACTGGGCCGCGAATGAAAATATGCCGGCCCAGCGAATGGCTGACCAATAATCCTGGAGCCCACTAATGTGCCATCACCGCGATGTATCAATTGGCCATTGGCCTGGTCGGGGAAGATCACTTGAGCCAGTCCTGTGACAACCAGTGGATATATCAACCCGAGAAGCACCGTCGTCGTAACTGTCATCAAAATCGCTGTAATTAAGTTCTTCATTTTTTCTCCACTTACGCCAACCCGATCGCGTGAATGATCACATCGATCAGCTTGATCCCGATGAACGGAGCGATCACGCCTCCCAATCCGTAAATCAACAAATTGCGTCGTAATAAGGAAGCGGCACTCAACGGTCGATACTTAACGCCCTTCAACGCCAACGGAATCAGGGCGATGATGATTAATGCGTTGAAGATCACAGCCGAAAGAATTGCGGACTCTGCGGTCTTCAGTCCCATGATATTTAAAGCCGCGAGTGGACCTTTCAATGCGCCATTGGCAGCGTAAAGCGTCACGAACATCGCAGGAATGATCGCGAAGTATTTGGCAACGTCATTAGCTATTGAAAACGTGGTCAAGGCGCCGCGGGTAATCAGAAGTTGCTTCCCGATCTCAACCACCTCGATCAACTTGGTAGGATTGGAATCCAGATCGACCATGTTGCCGGCCTCTTTCGCGGCTTGCGTTCCGGTATTCATCGCAACCCCAACATCTGCCTGGGCCAGGGCGGGCGCATCATTAGTTCCGTCGCCGGTCATGGCTACAAGCTTGCCGCCTTCTTGTTCACGTTTGATCAGCGCCATCTTGTCTTCAGGTGTTGCCTGGGCCAGAAAATCGTCGACGCCCGCTTCCCGTGCAATCGTTGCCGCAGTGAGTGGATTGTCTCCCGTGATCATGATCGTCTTGATGCCCATCTGGCGCATCTGATTGAATCGTTCAACCATTCCACCCTTGACGATGTCCTTCAGGTGGATGACTCCGAGGGCCACCCGATCTTCAGCAACCACGAGCGGTGTGCCCCCCGCTCTCGAAATGTCTTCAACAATGCCTCTCAATTCCTTTGGTACTACCTTGCTAAATCCATTCAGGTACTTTTCGATCGCGTCGGCCGCGCCTTTACGCACTTCACGCCCATCGAAATCAACTCCAGACATTCGAGTCTGAGCAGTGAACGGAATGAAGGTGGCTTCATGTGGCGCCAACTCTCTTCCTCGAAGTCCATATTTTTCTTTTGCCAGGACCACGATTGAACGACCTTCAGGAGTTTCATCTGATAACGATGAGAGTTGTGCCGCCTCAGCCAGTTCCTGCTCCGGAACTCCGGGAAGCGGAATGAACGCGGTTGCCTGTCGATTGCCAAGCGTAATAGTCCCGGTCTTATCCAATAGCAGTGTGTTCACATCACCCGCCGCTTCGACCGCCCGACCGGACATGGCCAGGACGTTGTGTTGAATGAGACGGTCCATCCCGGCGATGCCAATGGCTGACAAGAGTCCACCGATTGTGGTGGGAATCAAACAGACGAGGAGGGAGACAAGCACGAAGATGGTTTGCGGCGCACTCGAGTAGATCGCAAAAGGCTGCAACGTCACTACAGCCAGAAGGAAGATCACGGTCAGACCCGCCAGCAGGATGTTTAAAGCGATCTCATTGGGAGTCTTCTGTCTCTCGGCGCCCTCAACCAGCGCGATCATGCGATCGATAAAAGTCTCGCCAGGATTCGAGGTAATCTTCACTCTGATTTGATCTGAAAGAACACGGGTCCCTCCAGTCACTGCGGATCTATCACCGCCGGCTTCACGGATAACGGGAGCCGATTCGCCGGTGATAGCTGATTCATCAACCGAGGCAACGCCGGCAATGATCTCGCCGTCACCAGGAATAAATTCGCCCGCTGAAACAACCACTACATCGTCCTTGCGCAAGTTCGGCGCAGCGACATCTTCCGTCAAGTCTCCTGAGACCAGACGGTGAGCGATAGTCTCCGTTTTGGATTTTCGCAGGTTGTCTGCTTGCGCCTTTCCGCGTCCTTCGGCCATGGCTTCAGCGAAGTTTGCAA
This sequence comes from Pyrinomonadaceae bacterium, assembly GCA_036518995.1. Taxonomy (GTDB): domain Bacteria; phylum Acidobacteriota; class Blastocatellia; order Pyrinomonadales; family Pyrinomonadaceae; genus PSRF01. The sequence continues at coordinate 155,476 of DATDMC010000013.1, forward strand.
AGAGCACTGTGAACCAGAGCCAGAGAGTGATCTGAAGTTCGAAGCTCGTGTGGGTTACACCGGCAACCGGCGCGACGATTCCACGAATTAGTTGCAGCGTCGTTAATACGCTGCCGACTTCGACCACAAACATGACGGGGTTCTTCATCATCTTTCGTGGATTGAGTTTGAAAAATGAATCGACAATCGCACGCTTGACGATCTGTGCATTCCATATCGCTTGCTGTTTTTTTTGTGTAGTCATTGAAATTAATCAGTGGTCAGTAGTTCGTGGTCCGTGGTCACTGGGGGCAATAGTTCGTGTTCTGGTTTTCACCGCGAAGCGGTGACGTCCCAGAGCCCAGGGTTGCTTCAACCCTGGGAACGATTGCGAGAGACGAACAACCCGGAACGGGTTGCGCCCATATGCGGTGGTTGAATTCATGGCGATTCGCATGGTTCCCAATGGCAATCGAATTCATAACGGTCCCAAACGGTGGCGCAACCGCGTTGCGGTTGCAAAATGTTTCGTCGTTACCCCAGGGTTGAAGCAACCCTGGGCTTTGGGTCGTCACCGCTTCGCGGTAAAAACAATCACCGAACACGATCAATCCTCCTCCCTGATCCCCGTCCCCTGACCCCTGATCCCCTGACCCCTGCTTCTTCAAAACGTTCTCCCCGCTCCCATCAGGAAATGCTCGACAATCGGTCCAAGACTGAGCACCGGGAAAAATGTCAGCGCCCCAACAATCAGAATCACGCTCACTAACAACACGGTGAACAGCGGTGTGGTAACTGGAAATGTTCCCAGGCTTGGAGGCACCAGTTTTTTACCCGCTAGATTTCCGGCAACGGCCAGCATGGGGACGATCATCAGGAACCGGCCGATGAGCATGGCCGCGCCAATTGTCGTGTTGTACCAGTAAGTATTCGCCGAAATTCCGGCGAAGGCTGAACCGTTGTTGCCTGTGGCGGAAGTAAACGCATAAAGAATTTCCGATAGGCCATGTGGTCCAGCGTTGTTGAGTTGTGATGTTCCGAAGCCCGGCGACAACACGGAGATCGCAGTCAAAACCAGGATCACTAAGGGAAAGATCAGCACGTACAGCATCGACATTTTCACGTCGTAAGATTCGATCTTCTTTCCCAGGTACTCAGGTGTTCGTCCCACCATTAATCCGGCTATGAAAACCGACAGCACCACAAAGATGAGCATTCCATAAAGACCGCTACCTACGCCGCCAAAGATGATTTCACCAAGCATGATGTTGACGAGCGGGACCAACCCACCTATCGGCGTGAATGAGTCGTGCATTGCATTCACTGCGCCGCAACTGGCATCGGTTGTTAACGTCGCAAACAAAGCACTGTTGGCGATACCAAACCTAACGTCTTTGCCTTCCATGTTTCCGCCAGACTGAGTGGCAGTGATCGATTGATCAGCACCCAGTCCGTTAAGGATTGGATTGCCGCGAGACTCAGCCCAGTAAGACGTCGTGACGCCGGCAAGAAAAACAAAGACCATCGCGGCGAGTACGGCCCACCCATGTTTTGGTGAACCAGTCATGCGGCCGAGCGCGTAGGTTAATCCGCCACCCAGTGAAAAGATCAACAGCATCTCGATGAAGTTTGTGAACGGAGTTGGGTTCTCAAAGGGATGCGCACTGTTTGTGTTGAAAAAACCGCCACCATTTGTTCCCAGTTCTTTAATAAACTCCTGAGAAGCCACAGGACCCTGGGCCAGCAGTTGTTCCGTTACCTGCTTCGTTTCCTTTTGCGGTGAACCGTCGGGATTGGTGAGGACGTTGCCGTTGTCATCTTTCTTATCGACTTCCAGAGTTTGTGGTTCAATCAACTGCACCGTGTCGTAAGCGCGAAAGTTCTGCACAACACCTTGAGAGACAAGCAACAAAGCGCCCAGCACACAAACCGGAAGCAGCACATAAATATTGCAACGCACAAAGTCGACCCAGAAATTTCCAATGGTTTTGGTCTCGCGACGAGCGACACCTCGAATCAAGGCAATTGCGAGGACGATTCCCGTCGCAGCCGATCCAAAGTTGTGATAGGCAAGACCAACCATCTGCGTGAAGTAACTCATCGTCACTTCGGGTACATAGCTCTGCCAGTTTGTGTTGCTGGTAAACGAAGCCGCGGTGTTGAAGGCAGAGGCGACAAAGCCACCGGTTGCACTTGAACTGGAATCTACCCCGGCGAGTTTCTGAGGATTGAGTGGCAAGTAGCCCTGCAAGCGTTGAATGACATACAGCAGCAGCAAGGAAACGAGACTGTAAAGAAGCATCGCTGCCGCGTACTCCGTCCAATGCATCTCGCGTTTTTCATCTACACCAGTCAATCGATAGAGCACACGTTCGACAGGGCGCAACACCGGATGCATGAACGTTCGTTGACCTTCAAAAACCTGCGTCATGAAGATGCCAACAGGTTTAGCTATGGCAACGATGATCGCGATGAAAACCAGAATTTGTAACCAACCGTTTATAGTCATGTTTTACCTTTGGGAGCGCGGGCCTCCCGCCTGCCGGCTTCCCTACACATCACTTGGGCCAGGATCGGCAGGCGGCGACGACTGCGGTCCCGGTAGTCAGTCCCGCTAAAACCTCTCCGGCCGCAGTAGTGCATAGATCAGATAGACGAGCAGCAATGCCGAAGCGGCCAGTCCAAGTATTGTTTCCAGATTCATTTTCAACCCTCGTTAGCGCAGCTTCTCGCAGAAATGCACATAGCCAATTGCGATCACAAAAAAGAGAACAGTGATGGCGACGTAAATAAGGTCAGACATTTACAGCCTCCGCTCAATTGAAGTTGTAGCCAATCTCCAGAAGGAAAAAGTGGTTGCCGTTTGAAGCGTTCTGATTGCCGATCGAGTAGCCGGCATATCCGGTCACCTTTGGTCCAATCTTGAAGACGACTCCGGGTGTGAAATACCCAGCGCTGTGCTTGCCGGTAAACCAGTCGGCAGCGATCGTTAGCTTCTTATTAATTGGTTGTTCGAACCCGAACTGTCCGCCGGCTCGGTTCGCTGAGGAAACGACATTCCTGGTGAAATCGTAGCCCCCGGCGGTCAGCCTTGTGCCACCTTTAAATGTTTTACTGACTTCGGCATAAACGTAGTTGCCGGCGTTGTAACCACGATTGTGAACCGGAAGGAATAAGTGATCGCCCAGGACGATTGCCCAGCCATTGTCCTTACCTTGATAAGGTTTCCACTTTACGGCCGGCACCAGGGTTGTTGAGTCTGGCCCAGGCTGAATATTCCCGGTCAGGTTCAATCCAATTTCGACATTGCTTCCCGCGCCAACCACAACTCTGGGCACAAAAGAAGAGAACCTGCTGACTGCCGTCGAGTCGCTTGGCTTGAAGCTGGCATCGAGTTCAGCGTAGACCTTGCCCTTATCGAGCACGTCTGTCGAAGGGACGTTAAAAATGGTCTGTTGGGCCAATCCCACCGAACAAGTTCCGATCACCAATCCCACACTAAGAACAATTTTCGAAAAGTAATTTTTCACCTAATCTTCCTTCCTTACCCACTTCGCAAATATTCAACAGGACCTAAGAACTCATCTGTCTTTTAGCTCTCGGTCCAACAGGTCAAGACAATGAGCGCCGAGCAAAAGAAGAGGAACAGTCAGGAAAAGCAAAATGGTCCCCGCACGTTGGACATGAAATCCTCCCCACGTCGCACCTGTTAACCAGGATATTGCCGTAAGCACTGAACCCAGAGCGGGAGCTGCGATGCCTCCCACCAGACCGCAAATAGCGCCACAACCAGCGCAGCTCCAACCGCGTTCACGAAGCGTTTCAGCAATAGCATCCACCTTAGGGTGACTGACTGGTTCGAGTACCATGGTCTGCTGTACCGTGTTCAAAGATCCCTTCCACTCTAATTTCGCAAGCGTCATGCTCTCTTCCTTCTGCGCCACTACTTCTAAAGAGTGCTCGCTCCTTTTCTTCAAGGAATTTGGGAGAACTTACGCAATCCTTCTAAAAAGAAAGGGCGCGAAGCACACGCTCCGCGCCATTTCACAAGGCGTTTATTCGTGCTCTCCTTTAAGCCTGCGAGGTTAGCTGACGGGCTCGGACCAAGAAGTGTCCTACGTGAAAATCACGATGCGCCCCATGTCTTGCGCCGCAAGACGTTTGGTTCCCCCGCGCTGCACCTCAGCGACAAATGCGCGTGAGCAGCTTCGGCAACAGATTGTCAACAGATGAAGACTACTCCCTGGTCCATAAAGACGGTGTAAAGAGTTCATAAAGAAGTTGTAAAGATATGAGGGGAACTTTCAGACTTTCTGGTGCTGTCCTAAGTTCTCGCGGTTCAGCTCAGAAAACACCCTTGCAGATCACTTGAAGCAGGCGGTTCTATTTCACCTTCGAAGCTTTCGACCGGCGGATATAGAACAACGTTGCGACTAGTAAACAGGTGAGCGGCAATGTAAACGGGCTGGCAACGCCAGTTACCACTTGATGGAGGGCAGCAACAAACGCACAGATCGCCACAACCGCAAGCAGTCGATAACTTCTGGTTGGTCGAAGTACTGCAGCCGTAACGGTAGCGACGAGCGTGATCGAGTTAGCAATTAATGACATCCAAAGAAGTGTCATGATGCTATCGTTAGTCGGAGTTGATAAACGACTTTGCGTACCGGTTGACGTGTTCAATGACAGGTATGCCAATGAACAGAACCATCGGGCTTATAGCGAAATAGGACAGAAGTCTTCGTTCTCACGGAGTCGATCCTTTGCGCTCTTCATTACTAGTCTTGTGTGCACAGTTGGTCCACAAAATAAAAGACCGCGGACAGTCATTGTCCACGGCGCTCTTCAATCATGGATGCTTGTCCTTCTCACATGCCTACGAGGTTAGCTGACGGGCTCGGACAAAGAAGTGTCCTACGTTAAATGAAAAACGATTCGCCCCATGTCTCGCATTTGCGAACGATTGGATCCCCCGCGCAACCCGCGCAACCACGGGCGGCTTCGGCAGACAAATTATCAACAACTGCAGCCTACGACGCCCAATATAAAGAGTGTGTAAAGATTTGATAAAAAGTTCGTAAAGATGAGGTGTTCGGGGCGCGCCTACAATAATCGATGATCGTCGTTTTAGATCCGGGACGCGGGAACGGACGCGCTCCGACAGAAGAAGTTCCGCTCGCTAATTGCCTTCTGTGAGTACGGCAAATCAGAGAGCGATCTTCTGTCGGAGCGCGTCCATCCCGGCTCCTGCGAATAGGGTGGGCCAATCCGGAAGTGATACTGACTCGTCGCTCATCAAGGTGCAAAACGGTGGCGATATTCACCTGAATTGATGAACGCCTTCACCATCTCTGCTTCAACAAAGTTGCCGTGAAATTGATTGAGTTTACCGAGCCAGAAGTTGTAACCGGAAAGATCTCCATCAGGGGCATCGTCGGGATTACGACGCAGGTAGCCGAAGTACTGCATCAGCACGAACGCCCGATTAAACTCACGTTGAGCTAATGTCTCACTTTCAACTATGCGACGAAGCACACGCCCGCGCGCGCCACTTGGATTATTGAATTCATCGATGGCTGCTTGTCTTTCACTGGTCGTTGGCACAAGCGCGGCATGAGCATAAAGCGCATCAACAAACTGCGTTGGCGTTAACGCTGAGGGATAAAGCGAAATGAATTCTGCTCGACTGACAAACTCGTCAGCATAAGCGACCTTGTTTGCTTCCAACTGCGCTTCCCAACCGTCTGCTCCTACAACGACTCCACGTCCGACACCTTGCGTATCGCGCATGAACTCCAGGTACTGAGGCAGACCATTCGGACGATTAAGCGCCGAGTTATAGAAACGATAGACGAAGTATCCTGTCTGTTGAAATTCAATCGAAAGGAAGAATGCAGCCGAAACATTGACTCGCTTAATCTCGAGACACTGAGCGTTGGAACCGCAACCGGTGATTTCGTTGGTCCAGAAGTTCAGACCGGATTGATCCGGCTCGCGATTAAGAAAGTCGTGGTAGTGCTGAATGACAAATGTTTGCGCGTCATCAATCGGATTCGTCGACGGCTCGGTTCCATCGTCGATGATCGTCAAGGTTGCAATACTATTGAGACCCAACAGAGTGCCTACACTCTGATTAGTCAGCAACAGCGTTAATTGCTCATTGCCTTCCACAAAAGAGTCTTCGGTAATCGGAATCGAGAACGTTTTAGTCCTCTCACCGGCTGCAAAGGTAAGGGTACCGATCGCGGCAGTGTAGTCAGTCGCCTGTGTGGCACTTCCATCATGCGTTGAATAAAAGACACTGGCGCTAGTGCCAGTATCACCAGTGCGAACGACAGTAATCACTGCAGCAGTTGGATCTTCATTGACTGAATAGTCCGTTGCGCTGAACTGAAAGGTCGGCACCTGCCGCACAAAGTACAAAGGGACTGGTTGCGAAGCGGACGAGCCAAATGGTGTCGAGGTTAGACCTTGTGTAGTCCGCTGTATAAGCCAATTGCCATCTTGCGGATGAAAGACTGCTAAGTCTGCAAGTCCATCACCATCGAAATCAGCAGCAACTGGCTTATCTCCAGAAGCACCAAGTAAAGGAGCCGATAGTGTTCCGTCGGTGCTACGAATGATGAACCATTGTCCCGAGCTGTGACGAAAGACTCCGATATCGGTCTTGCCGTCGCCATCGTAGTCAGCCGGCACCGGGACATCAAAGACAAATCCGAGTGGGGTCTGTGAAACTGTATTGGTCGAACTTAAGAGCACACCAAAGCGTTCATTCGCCGGGCTGAAGTAAGCGGGATCGGATCGACCATCACCATCAAAATCCCCTATCAATGGAATGTCGCCAGCGGCCCCCAAACTAACGGTGACGGTTTGACCATTCGAAGTATTGAGTCGGCTAAATTGGCCCGTCGAGGGACGGAAAAACGCAAGGTCAGCTTTCCCATCACCGTCATAATCGGCCGGTACCGGTAAGTCTCCGGCGGTTCCAAATGCGTCGGTGAGAACTCCGCCGGATGAGGGCGCTCGAAACCAGGTTCCAGTTGAAGGTCGAAACACGGCGATGTCGGTCTTGCGATCGCCGTCATAATCTGCCGGGGCCATGAGATCTCCAGCCGATCCAAACGAGATCGCGACTATGGAACTGTCAGAACTTCGAGTGTATTGCCATTGCCCGTTCGACTCGTTGAAGAAAGAGAGATCAGCTTTTCCATCTCCGTCAAAATCGGGAAAGACGGCTGGCGTATTGAAGACATAAACAGCACCCTGTCCGTTTGGTTGGGTCAACTGTTTTTCCGCGGCGCCCACAAATAGTCTGCCCTGACTTAATGCGACACTTACACCAAAACGATCCCCATTAACTGGATCGCCGGGTTCGAGTTTTTGTTTATGGGTCCACGTGGTCCCACTTCGCGTGAAAACGTATGCTGAACCCGCATCACCACCGGCAGCCGTATCATCTTCACGTGCGCCTACCGCAACTACGTTGTTGCTGACTGCTACTGAGTAACCAAAGCGATCACCCGAGGCTCCATCTGCTGCGGTCAATTTTTGTTGTTGCGTCCACGTTCCACTATTGAACTCAAAAACGTAAGCAGCGCCGAATGCCGGTTGACTGACAACTGCGGTGTTCTCGGTTGCGCCACCGACTAGTGTGTTGCCTTCGATAGCGACCGAGGACCCAAACGAATCGCCGTTATGACCATCTGAGATGGAAAGTTTTTGTTGTTGAATATATGCCCCGCCACTTGCTGCAAAAACATAGACCGAACCAGCAGCAGTGAACGGGATGTCGGCTCCCGGTGAACCAACGGCGAGTCTGTTGTTGCTAAAAGCAAGTGACTCACCGAAGTGGTCCGCAAAAATTACTCCGCCCGCGGGAATTAGTTTCTGCACCTGCGTCCAGGCGATTCCGCTGCGCGTGTAGATATAGACTGCGCCTGCGTCCGAATTGCCAGGGAGATCGGCAAAGTGCTCACCAACAAAAACCGTGTCGCCATTGATTGCCACGGCATTCCCAAATTCCTGGTCGGCTGCGGCATCACTTGCCGTTAGTTTTTGTTGTTGGGTCCAGGTAGTTCCGCTGCGGACGAAAACATATGCTGAGCCGGCGTTTGATAAAGGCGAGTCGTCATTGAAAGCGCCGACTACGATCGTGTTTCCACTTATGGCCACTGAGTAACCAAACTTGTCGGCAACCGCGCCATCATTGGCCAATAACTTCGCCTGCTGGATCCACGTTCCACCGTTGAGAACAAAGACAAAGGCAGCTCCCGCCTGACTCGCAGTGGTCCCGTCGAAACGCGCGCCGACAACCATCGTGTCGCCATCGATAGCTACTGCATTTCCAAACTGTGCGCCGACGGCTCGTGGTTCGGACGTTATCTTCTGTCTTTGGGTAAAGGTCGCCGCGGTGACGGGAATGACCAGGACCAAAAACCAAAGGACTAAATGCGTGCGCGAAAACCAGCGGAGCGTGGCGTGTCGACGTTCAGTAGGTGAAATATTCATATTCTTCTGCCTGTCAGCAAATCGGAAACAGAGTTTTTAGATCCAACTATCGAACTACGCGCAAGGCGTCGGGAAAGTGGCTCAAGACTCTTCCGAAGGACGTTAAATAGGCGCAGTTAGGAAGAGGGCTTGTTGGCAACAGTCAGTAATCAGACTAAGAGCGGGGGCAAGCCACCCTTCCTAACTGCGCTTAATTTGTTCGTTGAAATCCTGGAAGTGGCTCTATACTCAACCCAAACTCCCAGGTATGCCTTCAGAATCAGACAACGTTACGCAACTACTAAATGACTGGAGCAACGGCCACCCGCAGGCGCTTGAAGAGTTGCTGCCACTCATCTACAACGAACTCCGGCGCCTGGCCCATCATTTCCTCTACCGCGAACGAACCGGACACACGCTGCAGACTACGGCGTTGGTCCATGAGGCTTATCTCAAACTGGTCGACCAAAGAGATCCACGTTGGCAAAATCGAGCGCACTTCTTTGCGATTGCGGCCCAGGCGATGCGCCGGATATTGATTGACAGCGCTCGAAAGCACGCAGCCGAGAAACGAGGTGGGCCACAGGAAAAGGTCTCACTCGATGAGGCGCTCGCCATCTCAGAGGAACCAAACACACAACTATTGGCCCTTGATTTGGCCCTTAATCGTTTGGCTGAAATCGATCAGGAACAGAGTCGGATAGTCGAGCTACGGTATTTTGGCGGCCTGACGATCGAAGAAACCGCCGAAGTGATGAACTCCTCGCCGGCAACAGTGAAACGCGAGTGGGCGATGGCGAGAGCGTGGCTGCGTCAGGCGTTGTCTGAGGATGAGTAGGACGAGTCGTGAGCCGAAGTTCGACGTTGTTGCGCGTGGACAAGTAGGGATTGTTGATTCAATGCGCCGTGAACCGCGAAGCTCCCGGGGAATGGATCAACCGCGAAGCGCGAGAAGGATCGGTTAACCGCGAAGCGGTTGCGGCCCAAAGCCCAGGGTTGCGCTCTGGCAACCCTGGGGAAACCACGCGAAGGGCGTCCAACCGCGAAGCGGTTACGTCACGAAGCCCAGGGTTGCGCTCTGGCAACCCTGGGAACTCACGCGAAGGACGTCCAACCGCGAAGCGGTTGCGTCGCGGCGATTAGGAATTGAAGACACGGGGCGTATGACGTTTCATGGACCATTTATTTTCGCGCAGGGACGCAACCCCGTTGGGGTTGATTCTTTATTCATCGGGCACCCCAGGGTTGAAGCAACCCTGGGCTTTGAGTCGTTACCGCTTCGCGGTAGAAACCCTGGGAACTCACGCGAAGGACGTTCAACCGCGAAGCGGTTGCGTCGCGGCGATTAGGAATTGAAGACATTGGGCATATGACGTTTCATGGGATCATTTATTTTCGCGCAGGGACGCAACCCCGTTGGGGTTGATTCTTTATTCATCGGGCACCCCAGGGTTGAAGCAACCCTGGGCTTTGGGCCGTTACCGCTTCGCGGTAGAAAACCCTGGGCTTTGGGCCGTTACCGCTTCGCGGTAGAAAACCCTGGGCGCTGGGTCGTTACCGCTTCGCGGTAGACACAGATCCTTTTCATCACGTAAATGACGCCTGAGGCCTGGCAAAAACTCAAAGCTATCTTTCATGCGGCGCTCGAGCTTGAACCTCGCGAACGCGAGGTGTTGCTCGATGACGCCTGCTCCGGTGATCCGTCCCTGCGTTCGCAGATCGAGAAGCTGTTGGCTTTACACGAAGACAACCATCCATTTCTCGAAGCACCGGCAATTATTGATGTGGGTGTTATTGACGAACCATCATCAGCAGTTGAACACCTACTCGGTAAGCGGATCGGTCCCTACGAAATAATTCGCGAACTCGGCCATGGCGGAATGGGCACCGTCTATCTCGCGGTCCGCGCCGACGACCAGTATCGAAAACAGGTCGCTATCAAACTCATCAATCGCGGGATGGACACAGAGATGATCCTCCGTCGCTTCACCATGGAGCGACAAATTCTCGCTAACCTCGAACATCCGAACATCGCCCGGTTACTCGAAGGTGGCTCGACACCAGACGGTCTTCCTTATTTCGTCATGGAGTACATCGAAGGCCAACCAATTAATAAGTACTGCGATAGTCACCACTTTTCGACGACTGAACGCCTGACGATTTTTCGCGAAGTTTGCAGCGCGCTCCAATATGCTCACCAGAACCTCGTGGTCCATCGCGACATCAAGCCCGGCAATGTCCTGGTTACGGCTGCCGGTGTCCCCAAACTTGTCGACTTCGGAATTGCCAAGTTACTGAATCCGGATTGGAGCGACGACACAGCCGAGTTAACGGGAAGCGTAGTGCGATTGATGACGCCGGAGTACGCCAGTCCCGAACAACTCCGCGGTCTTACCATCACCACTGCCAGCGATGTGTACAGTCTCGGAGTTGTCTTATATGAACTGTTGAGCGGGCATCATCCGTATCGATTGCACAGCCGCAGACCGGAAGAAGTCGTTGAAGTCATTCTTCACGAAGCCCCTGAAAAACCGAGCCTGGCAGCAACTCAAAAGCAGGCAAACGACTCGACCACCAACATCTCAACTGCTCAAGCTGTCATTCGCAATCCGAAATTCCTGCGCGGCGATTTGGATAACATCGTACTAAAGGCGTTGCGCAAGGAACCTGAGCGCCGTTACGCCTCGGTCCAGGAATTCTCAGAAGATATTCGTCGCCATCTGGAAGGATTACCAGTCACCGCCACGCCCGATACGCTCTCTTATCGCTCACGAAAGTTTGTGCAGCGACACAAGCCGGGAGTGTTTGCGGCAGCCGCGATGGTCCTAACGCTCCTGACCGCCACTATCATCACAACCTGGCAAGCCACGATCGCAAAGCGTGAAAGATCCAAAGCTGAACGTCACTTCAAAGAAGTTCGAAATCTGACAAATTCATTTCTGTTTGACTTCCACGACTCGATAGCCGATCTCAACGGGGCCACCCAGGCGCGCCAAATGGTCGTGCAGAAAGCGCAGGAGTATTTAAGTACTTTGAGTCAGGAGGCTGGTAACGATCGAGAACTCTTGTGGGAACTATCTACCGCTTACCTGAAACTTGGCGACGTTCAGGGGCGACCCGGGTTCTCTCGTACCGGTGACACGTCCGGCGCGTTGAAGTCGTACGAACAATCACTTGAGATCCGGCGTCGGCTGGTGGCGCTTGAACCCGGTAATCGAGAGTATCAACTCGGTCTGGCGATTACGCTTTCGCGCTTTGGGCCAATCAATCAGGTCCTCGGCAATCCGAGCCAGTCTGCCGAACACATGCGTGAGTCGATGACTATCGCCGATCAACTCTTACCGCAGGCGCATGACCTACCAACATTTCAAGCGGCATTTCGGGCCCCGGCATTTCTCGGCGATGCGCTTTCAGAGTTAGGTAATTACGACGAAGCATTAGCGATGTATTTGAAGTCGTTGTCGATTGCCGAGCGCATGAAGGAGGAGTCGTTACCGCCGAAAGAGGTCACTCTTCGTTTTGTAGTGGCGTTCGAACGACTCGGGTTTGTTTACGGGATCAAAGGTGAATGGCAAAAAGCTGTCGATACTCATTTGCAGATGTTGGCCCAGGCAGAAGAGTTGCTGGCGATGGATCCAAATAGTCTTGACTATATTCGCATCAAGGCAACGGCATTGGACCATGTTGGCGACTCCTATCGCGACCTCAAGAATTATCCCAGGGCGCTTGAGAGTGGCCAACGAGGACTGGCGCTCTATGAGGAAATCCTGCGCAAAGATCCCCAAAATGCGCGAACGAAAAAAGACGTTGGGGATTGTTCGCATCACGTCAGTGAAACGTTGCTGATTTCCGGCGATTACCTCGGCGCGTCCCTGCTGCTCCAGAGAACTGTCAGTTTAAGACGACAACTCGTCAACGAGGACAAAAGCAACGTTGAGTATCCCGACGATCTTGCGAACAGCTTGATGCTTAGCGGTGAGATTCTTGCGGCGGAAGGTAATTATGCGAAAGCGGTCGAAGCTTTTCAGGAAGCGCGCACGATCACCGAACCTATCGTGGCGGCTCACAGAGGACGCATTGACTATCGTCGTAATCTGGCACGGCTCTACACAGATCTGGGCGGCGCATTCGTCACCTTAAAACATCCCGACGAAGCCGGTGCGTGGTACCAGAAGGGTTTAGATCTGTGGAATGAACTGCAGGACCAGCACGCGCTCTGGGCTAAAGAGTTGGATAGACCCAAAGAGATTGCGACGGAAATGTCGCGCGTCAAAATGAAGCCAGAGCGATAGTCACAACTCTGGTGGCGCTAAGGGAGCTACTCATGATTGCTTGAGCCGACAACGTTAATCTAGCTGTATCCCTGAATCGAGATTACGACTTGCGAAAACTTTCTGGCTAAGTTACCTTTCGCTGCAGTTTACCCCCATTCAAACAGACATTTCCTGAGCCTGTAGGACAGTCCCCAACGCCCGGCTCGTTTTCGTTTTCCCAACAAGGACCGAATTGTGTGAGCACTGAGCCTAAACGACGCATTTTGATAGTGGATGACTCGCGGACGATGCGCCGCATGGTCGCGACCTCGCTGGCTAAAATCGGACAATGCAAATTCGAGGAAGCGGCCAACGGTCTCGAGGCAATTGAACGACTCGTTCTCGGTCCGGCCGACTTGATGATCCTCGATCTCAACATGCCGGAGATTCACGGCATCGACGTACTCAAGTTTGTACGGGCGCGCCCCCTTTATGAATCCATGCCTGTGGTCGTATTAACGACAAAAGGCGAAGAGTCCAGTCAAAACGAAGCCATGGCGGCCGGCGCCAGTCTTTACCTCACGAAGCCGTTCTCATCACAAGAGCTGGAAACTAAAGTGCGCGGACTCTTAGCCGGGACCAACAACGAGGCATAGTGTCAGATCCCAATCAACCACCTGACGAAATCTTCAGCCAGTTTCTAGATGACTACTTTGCTGAATGCGAAGAGCATCTCGCTGTGGTCCGCCGCGATCTGCTCAACATCGAACGGTTTGTCGGCCACGCGCGCATCGATACTGTTCAACTCGACGAACTATTTCGTTCCTTTCACACTATCAAGGGCATTTCCGGAATGGTGGGCCTCGCGCCGGCTGAACAATTGGCCCATGAAATGGAAGGCTATCTTCGGGTCTTACGGCAGGGCGACGTTGCTTTGAGCCAGATTGGCTACGAAGCGCTGATGGATGGCACGAAGTTGCTCGCCGAAGTCATCGAAGCTCATAAGAATCAAGCGGCGACTCCGGACATCACGAAGTCAGTAACAGCGTTGAACCTCGCAACTAATTCGACGACGACCGCCGATACTGACGAAGAAGAAGCAGCAGTACAAGCAGCCGCCGACAAGAAGGAGTGGCGCTTCCTTTTTGTGCCGAGTCAGGAAAGATCCGACGCCGGCATAAACGTGAACAGCATACGCGCTCGCTTACAAAGTCTGGGCGAGATCCTCAAGACCACTCCCCTCGTCGAGAATGGAGAAGTTGCATTTGAATTTCTCGTCGCAACTTCCTCGAACACAGAAGCTCTCAATGAACTAAAAGACATTGGACTCACGTTTACTGAAATCATTCCCGAGATTACTACCGAAGTAACCTCGACCTCGATCTCACAAGCACCAGCGACTTCGGTGCGCGTGGATCTGGTCCGTCTCGATCAATTGATGTTACTGGTCGGCGAACTGGTCGTCACTCGCGCGCGACTCGAGCAAAATCTCAATTCGATTCGCTCTGCAATTCCGGCAACGAGCTGGCGGCAACTTCAGGAAGTCAACGTCACGCTGGGAAAACAACTACGCGATCTGCGCAACGACGTAATGCGCGTGCGCATGGTCCCGATCGCCGAAGTGTTTGAACGAATGCGTTTTGTCGTGCGCGACATCGCCAAGGAGTCGAAGAAGCGCGTCAAGCTGGAACTTAGCGGTCAGGAAACTGAGATCGACAAGTTTCTGGTGGAGCGTTTGATGGATCCACTTCTTCACTTAGTGCGCAATTCGATCAGTCACGGCATCGAATCGGAAATGGAAAGACTCGCCGCCGGCAAACCGGCAACAGGCCGAGTTTCTATTTCAGCGACCACTGCGGGCGAACTGGTTATTATCGAGATCGGTGACGACGGCAAAGGGATCGATGTTCAGGCCGTTGAAACAAAATCAGGCGTTCAACTGCTCAACGAAGATGGCAGTATTCATTCGCAGGATTTGCTCGACATCATCTGTTCGCCCGGCTTTTCAACGCGACAAAAAGCTGATCGTGCCAGTGGCAGAGGAGTTGGAATGGATGTAGTGGCGCGCGCGATTGCAGATCTCGACGGCTATCTTTCGGTCCACACGGAAAAGGGCGTGGGCACGACTTTTCGCATCGAACTTCCCTTGACGCTGGCGATTACTGACGCCTTGATCGCCACCATCGGTGGTCAAACTTTTGCAATTCATCGATCATCGGTACAGGAAGTAATTGAAATAGAAACGGCATCTATCAAAGCTTTTGAAAACAATGAAATCGTGCTGCACCGCGATGAGGTGTTACCCTTGATTCGACTCTCAAATGTTTTCAATCTTCCCGGAAAAAGTGACGGACGATTGCAGGCACTGGTTGTCGGTTTGGGATCACGGGCGACGGGCCTGGTCGTAGACAAAATACTTGGACTTCGTGAAGTCGTGGTACGTCCATTGAATGATCCACTCACCAATGTTCCCGGCATTGCGGGCGCAACGGAACTCGGCGATGGTCGCCCGGTGTTGATTCTCGATGTGATGGAGATTCTTGATGAGACGCGAGGTTCAGCAGCGCAGAGGATGCAGGTGAATTAACCATGACCACTGTTTCACCAGCTCAAATTTCACAGTCGTTCATTCTTTTCGAACTCGTGAACACGACTTACGCGTTGCGAAGCGAGGCTGTTAGCAGACTCGAAATGGTAGAGAACATCACCCCCGTTCCAAACGCCACGCAATCACTTGAAGGCGTCGTGTTAACTCGCGGACGAATTATTCCAGCCGTGAATCTGCGGGCCCGTTTTGGTTTTCCGAAAGCCGCCTATGACATTCGCACTAGATTGATAGTAGTCGAGGCAGGCAATCGCACTGTCGGTTTGATTGTCGACTCGGCGCGCGAGTTTACGAATTTGTCCGAGGCAGAAGTTAAGCCTCCACCCGAAGCCGTTGCAAACCTCAATGGAGATTATCTGGAAGGGATCGCGACGATGGCTGGACGAATGATCTTAATTCTCAGGCTCGAA
Organism: Pyrinomonadaceae bacterium; assembly: GCA_036518995.1. Classification (GTDB taxonomy): domain Bacteria; phylum Acidobacteriota; class Blastocatellia; order Pyrinomonadales; family Pyrinomonadaceae; genus PSRF01. The sequence goes on from DATDMC010000013.1 coordinate 171,210, forward strand.
GCTGTTCTAAAGATCGCAGACGAACTAGAGGTCGAATAGACAAAGGCGGGTGATAGGTAAGGAGCGGATATGTCGACACAGATGAAACCCAGTCAAACAAATAACCTCGAATTGAACATTGCGAGTGTTCGTGCGCAGTCGACCGACATCGTCAAATCTGCCAACGCGGTCAAGGAGATCGCCGACGAAGTTGTTACCGGCGCCGCCGCACAGGTCGTTTCGCTCGACGCGGCCTTCGAACGCAGCAATCAGTTGACGACATCGCTTAAAGAAACTGCGGACCAGGCAACTTCGATCCTCTCATCGGCTGAAGAGACAAGTGCGTCAATAACCGAGACAGCGGCTTCAATAGAGCAGATTACTGTCAACGCCGGCGTCCTCGCTTCCTCAGTGAACGAGAATGCTGCCGCTATCGAGGAGAATGCGGCGTCAATCCAGAGAGTGAACCAATCAACTGTGGAAATGAATACGGTCGCTCAAGCCGTAGCCAATGCGGCCACAGAACTCTCCGCTTCGATAAGAAGTGTCGTTGGTGATACTGAAAGTTTGACTTCGTCTATCAACGAAACTGCCGCAGCCATGGAAGAGACTGCGCGCTCTAATCAGGGGCTCGCCGAAAACGCTGACGACCTGACGGTGGCGGCCGAACAAACTTCCGCGGCAATCAGCGAGATGGGCGCATCGATCGAAGAGGTTGCATCGATGTCGGAGAACCTCGCCTCGTCAGTTGAGGAAGTAACCATCTCAATGGAGGAGATGGCCCGTTCGATTCAAGGTGTTTCGCAAAATACCGCGCGCATCACCGAAGAAACTGCCGGCGCGGCCACTAGTGCCGCCGAGATGGATCGTTCACTTCAATCGGTGGCCTCACTTTCGCAGACAGCCAACGAGATCACGATTCGACTTTCCCGGGAAGCGACTGAAGGAGGCGCCATGGCCCGCGCGTCGATCGAAGGGGCCGGACGTGTACGCGAAGCCATTAATCAGTCCGCAGCCGTTATCAAAGAAATGGGTAAACGTTCAAATGAGATTGGCGGAATCATCAATACCATCAATGTCATTGCTGAACGCACAAACATGTTGTCGTTGAACGCTTCGATTGAAGCAGCGCGGGCCGGCGAAGCCGGTCGGGGCTTTGCCGTAGTCGCAGAGGAAATTCGAAATCTCGCCGATCGCTCGGCCCAGGCAACGGCTGATATCGCCACAATTATCCATGCGGTTCAGGAAATCGTACAGGAAGCTATAAAGGCCACTACCGACGGGGTGAGAATCGCAGACGAGGGTAATCGGTTGGCGCAGGAAGGACAGAAAGGTCTCGACAAGATTCTGGTCGGAGTAGGCGAAGCGACTCAACTGGTAGCACAGATTACGCGCGCCACCGAAGAACAACTAACCGCGGGCCAGGACGTCCGGAAAGCGATCGAAACAGCGGCCACGCAATCAAGACACGCGGCGACGGCAACTGCTGAACAAGCACAAACTGCTCAGCGAATCGTCCAGTCGACAGGCGGCATGCGTAAAGCTGCAAAAGAAGTTAACCAGGCGATGAGTGAACAAGCGCGAGCGGCCCGCGAGATTATCAAGGCATCACAGAGCGCAACGAAGATCGCCACTCAAGTTCGTAAAGCGGCCGCTGAACAGTCTGTCGGCGCGCAGCAAATCGCTTCAGCGCTCAACTCGATGCGTCGCGGCGCATCAGCCTCGTTCAAGGCACTCCAGGAACAATCCGCCGCAACCACACAAGTTTCAGATGAAACAACCAGGCTCACGACTTTAATTTTGGTCGTAAACAAAGCTACTTCGGAGCAGGCTGTCTCAGTGGGCCAGATCACGCGCGAGACCGAATCGATGAAGCAACAGTCAGAACAAGTGGCCCGAGCAGTGGCTGAACAAGCAAAAGCCATCAAGGAAATCCGGGAAGCAACCAGGAATATCTCGGACCAGATTCAACGAATAGCAAAGGCCAACGTTGAAAATGCTGATGCGGCTGTCTCGATTCGCGAATCCCTTGCTGAGACCCGGCAAATTACGGATCGCAATGCCCGAACGGCTACGCAAACATTAGCGGTTACTACTTCCCTACTCGGTTCAGCCGAGGAATTGATAAATATCGTAGGCGGCGTTAATGACAATGGATTAGTCACCAACCCAGCCAAAGTCGCAAACAACAAAAAGCGAGGGAAGCGTCAAGCCGCGTCTTCGTCCCCTGATCAAACCGTTTCAGAACCCCAAACAACCCCCAGGGAAACCGATATAAACTGAGTCGCCCCCACATGTGACCGAACAAAACAATTGCTGATGGCAGACAATGAACAAGCCTCGGTGTTCGGAGTTTTTACTACTGACACTGAGCTCACTATTAAGGTTTGGGACGACGCCTTAGTGCGTTTTACCGGCGTGCCCGCTGAAATCGCCTGCGGTCAAAAGATTCAGCAACTGTTTCCGGAAATCGAAACACGTGGCCTGTTGAAAAAATTTCAGAGTGTCGTCAACGAAGGCACAGTAGAAGTATTAGCGCCGGCATTTCATCGTTATCTGATTCCCTGCTCGCCACAAACGGCCTCAAAACGTTTCGACCACATGTTGCAGCGCACGACGATTGCGCCGGTGCTGGAAGACGATCAGGTGCGTGGCGCTTTAGTGACAATTGAAGATGTCACGGCGCGGATAGAACGTGAACGAGATCTCGCCGAACTCCTGAACAATCCCGATGCCGAAACTCGCCTTCGCGCTACCGAAAGCCTCGCTCAGCAGGAGGAGGTTGAAAACGAAGTAAGACTCCTCGATGTGATCGGCGACACCGATTGGCGGGTCAGACGCGCTGCCGTTCAGGGTTTAGCAAAACGTTCTGCGCCTGAGGCAATTCAGGCTTTGCTGAAGTCGGTCCGTGAAGACCACGGTAATCTCGGCGTGCTCAATAGCGCGTTGCAGGTTTTGGCGATGGTCGATGTCGAAACGCTACCCAGCTTAATCGAATTTCTTAACGGTCCCGATCCGGATCTTCGCATGCAGGCGGCCCTGGCGATCGGCGAACAACGCGATAAGCGCGGCGTCCCACCACTTCTCAAAGCGATTCAGGACGAAAATATCAATGTTCGCTTTCATGCGATCGAAGCCCTGGGAAAATTGGAAGATCCGGCGGCAGCAACGTCCCTCGTGGCAATTGCGGAATCGGGAGAATTCTTTCTTGCCTTCCCGGCCCTGGAATCGTTAAAGGCAATTGGCGAACGAAGTGTAGCGCCGCGCCTCCTCCAATTGTTGAGTGACGAAATGTTACGCGAAGCGGCAGCGGAAACTTTGGGCGCGCTCGGCGACGAGACGGTAGTTGGTCCAGTGGTGGAGTTGCTCAATAGTGGGACAACAACCGCATGGCCCATCGCCAAAGCACTGACGAGTTTGTACGACCGCTTCGAAGAAGAACATGGTGAAGGTGACTACATCGCCGATTTGACTCGACAGGCAATTCAGCCCAGCGGCGTACAACAGCTATTGAGCGCAATCAGCGAAGGAGAGGCCGATGACTTAAGACCGTTCGCAGTCGTCATTGGCTGGTTACGAGGTCCGGCTGTCGATCGAACTTTGGTCCGCCTGTTGGGAGAACCCAGCGTTCGAAGTGAAGTCCTTGAAGCACTAATCCAACATGGCGAAGGCGTTATTAGTCTACTCATCGATCAATTGAGTGCCGAAGATATTGAGACGCGCGGCGCCGCGATTACGGCGCTCGGCAGACTCGGTTACCGCAAAGCAACACCCGCCTTAGCTAAAGCCCTGGAAACTGATCCACTACTAAGAATTGAAGCTGCAACTGCATTGGCGCGAATCGGCGACGAAGGCGCACTCGATTCACTGCTCAATTTAATAGGCGATCCCGATGGAGCTGTCAGGCAAGCCGTGGTCGGCGCGTTGAATTCGATCGGCTCGTCTCGGATGGCCCAACTGATCAAACCGTTGCTGCGAGATGAACGCCCGCTCGTTCGCGAATCGGCGGCCAGGATTGCGGGTTATTTTGGTTATGAAGATTGCGCAGATTTGCTGCTCGAATGTTGTAACGATGAAGATGAACGCGTACGCAAAGCCGCAGTAGAACATCTTCCCTATCTTGACGACGAACGGGTCCTGCAAATTCTGGAAAACAAACTCCAGCGCGATACGCCGCGAGTGCGCGCCGCCGCAGCTTCAGCGTTCGGGAAAATCGATGCTGACGATACTAAGCTGCGCGCTTCGCTAAAAGACGATGATTCGTGGGTGCGTTACTTCGCCGCTCAATCACTCGGACGACTGGGACATCCTGAATCCGTTTCCGCATTGAGCGAGGTGGTCCGGAACGACTCGTTTAATCATGTGCGAATTGCTGCACTAGAAGCACTGGGAAACATTGGCGGACGTGAGGCAATCGAAGCGATAACTTCTCAGTTACGCTCCGCAGATCGCGATGTTGCACGCACCGCAGCAAAGGCTTTAGACAAGACGAACACGGGTGGTTGAGGGGACGAGAGCCCCGGTTGATTCATGGAACTATTGACACCAGGTGGGACTGAATTCCTTTTACGGGATCTCGTTCAAGAGCATACAGGCATGCTCTATGATAACGACAAGGGAGAGATGCTGTTGGACAAGCTCGCTCCACTCGTGATTGAGCGTGGTTTCCACTCGTTTCTCGACTATTACTACCTGTTGAAATATGACGACCAGTCCGAAGAAGAATGGCGTAAGGTAATGAATGCTATTTCAGTACAGGAGACTTTTTTTTGGCGCGAGATGGACCAGATTCGCGCGCTGGTTGATGTTCTCGTTCCCGAGTGGTTTGAACAACGCCACGGTAGACGATTAAGAATCTGGAGTGCAGCTTGTGCCACGGGTGAAGAACCGCTGTCCATCGCCATGGCCCTGACTGAAGCCGGTTGGTTTGAACGAATCCCGATCGAAATCGTGGCCACAGACGCAAGCCAGGCAGCCCTCAAAAAAGCGGGAGAAGGACTCTATCGCGACCGCGCCTTTCGTAACCTTCCGCTCCCGCTGCGCGAAAAGTATTTTACGAAAGAAGACAACGCCTGGAGAGTCGATCCTGTGCTGCAGTCGCGCGTACGCTGGGACCTTGCTAATCTGGTAAACAAGACTGAGATCGCCGAATTCGCAGAGTCCCCCTTCATCTTTTGCCGAAACGTTTTTATCTATTTTTCGAATGAGATGATTCGCCGGGTGGTCGGAACATTTGCCGATCATATTCGCAAGCCGGCGTACCTTTGTGTCGGTGTTTCTGAATCACTATTAAAAGTAAGTAACGACTTCGATCTGATTACGGTCAACGACGCTTTTATTTATAAACTTGCTACAGATCGGGCTCAATCAAACAAGCGAGACAACTCAATCCAGCAACGCTGAGAGGACTCGAATGAACAAGATAAAGCGGGTGTTAGTCATAGACGATTCGGCCTACATACGGAAAGTCGTCACGCAGATGCTTTCGCGGAGTCCTTTTCTGGAGGTCGTAGGGACGGCACGGAACGGGAAAGATGCGCTCGAGAAAGTCGAATTACTCAACCCCGATGTTTGTACCTGCGATCTGATTATGCCCGAGATGGATGGGGTCGAGTTTGTGCGGGAACAGATGAAACGCCGGCATATTCCCATCATTATTATGAGCATCGCGAGTGAAACCGCCGAGATGGCTTTAACCGCACTTGAAGTCGGCGCAATCGACTTCGTCCAAAAGCCAACGGCATTAGCGACCGACAAGATCCTGGATATTGCTGACGAACTCATCAACAAAGTTAAAGTGGCCGCAGAAATTCCAACCTCACATTTGCCGGCGGTCGAGTTGGTGGAACCGAAGAAAGTTGAAATACTTGAACCGCAGAAAGGCGCCGTCGATATAGTTGTGATTGGTATTTCCACAGGCGGACCACAGGCGCTGCGTTATGTAATACCGCAAATTCCGGCAAATATTGGTGTGCCGATGGCAGTAGTCATGCACATGCCGATTGGATATACCGAGATGTATGCGCTGAAGCTGAACGAAACCGCGAAGGTTGAATTTCGAGAGGCGGCGGAAGGCGATGAGTTAAAGGCAGGCACGGTCCTGTTGGCCCCTGCCGGCCGGCACATGACGTTGAAAAGAACTACCGAAGGAACAGTTGTGGCCCATCTGGACGCCCGGCCGTTTGAAACCCTTCATCGTCCTTCGGTGGATGTTCTTTTTCAATCAGCGGCGGAAGTATACGGTCAACGTTCTCTTGGCATTGTCATGACAGGGATGGGCAGCGACGGCAGAGAGGGTGCTTCATGGATTAAAGCACGAGGTGGATTGGTCTACACCGAGAGCGAAGAGACCTGCGTGGTTTATGGAATGCCGCGCGCCACATTGGAAGCCGGGCTGAGCGATAAAGTCGTGCCACTCCATCAAATGGCCCAGGCGATTTGGGAGGTTGTATGAGCTTTAAAATCATGGTGGTTGACGACTCTGCAATGTCGCGTCGTTCGCTAAAGCGAGTATTGGAAGCGAGTGGTTATTCGGTCATCGAAGCCGAAGACGGAATGAGCGCTCTCGAAACATATCACCTCGAACGACCAGATGTGGTAATGCTCGATATGTTGATGAAGGGCATGTATGGACTTGAGGTGCTGGCCAAACTTCGGGAAATAGACAAAGCCGTACGCGTCATCGTTGTTTCCGCCGACATTCAAAATTCAACGCGCGAAATGGCAAAAGAAGGCGGTGCTATGGCATTCGTAAATAAGCCATTCGCAGCCCCGGTGATACTTGAGACAGTTGCCGGAATCCTCGGGGAGGAAAGTCAAATAAATGGAACTGACTGAGCAACAAAAAGACGCGCTGACGGAGCTAATCAACATCGCCTTCGCACGGACGGGCTCTGCGCTTTCCGATTTGACTGGTCATCGAGTGTTGCTTGAGCCTCCTACCGTCGCCGTGCATCTGACCAGCGAACTCGATAATCATCTCGCTCGTTTTGTTCCCGGCGACGTCGCCTGGATTCATCAGGTTTTTGATGGTCCAGTAGCCGGCGACGCTTTGCTGTTGCTCAACTACGATGGCGCCGTCCATCTCACTGGGCTGCTGACAGATCAATCTGGCAATTCAAATCGTTTAGATGAATCGGGACGAGAAGTGCTGACGGAAGTCGGCAACATACTCTTGAATGCCTGCCTCGGTGTTTTCGGAAATGTTTTGCACGTACACGTCGGTTTCTCGGTCCCACGTTTACGAACTGATAGCGTAGACCAGTTGATTAGCTGGTTGAATGAGCAGCGTGATGAAACGCGTTACGCGTTGGTAGTCTTCACCAAGTTTCAGATCCGCGACAGCCAGGTGAACGGCTATCTGGTCCTGGTTCTAAATATGACCGCGTTCGATCGTCTGGTCCAGGAGATTGATAACTGGGTGGTAGCTGAAGGGCGTCAGGATTAATTCAGACTAGTGACAATCGAAATCGAACAACTCGATAACTCTGAACGCATCAGCGCCGCAATGCTTCGTTGGATAAACGAGCACGGCGCTCAGGGAATAATTACGACTGACGAACACCTGCGTCTTACGAGTTGGAACAGATGGCTTGAGGTGCACACCAACCGTAAAGCCGAGACAGTTGTCGGTCGAAATCTGCTCGATCTGTTTCCGGAACTGACGGAACGCAAACTCGACACTTATTACCGGCGCGCGCTCGAAGGTCAGAGCGGTGTACTTTCGCAAAAATTTCACCGGTTCCTGTTAGAGATGAGTAGCTCGTTGGATGAAGACAACGAGCCGATGTATCAGAGTGTCCGCATCTCACCATTACTCGAAAAAGGATTAGTAGTCGGCACTGTTACCGTCATTGAAGATGTAACCGAACGGGTGAAGCGTGAAGCGGAATTGCAGCGGCAACTTGAGGAACGCGCGCACCTGCTTGCCGCCGAATCAATTGCGCGGAATGCCGCCGAGTCTGCCAGTCGTCGTCTCCAACACCTGCAAATGGTGACGGATGAAGCACTCGCGCAGATGTCACTCGACGATCTTCTCTTGAGCAGTGTCAAAGCTGTCCGCAGCATTTTGAATGCTGACGCTGCGGGAATACTTCTGGCTGAGCCGAATGGCGACTTGATCATTCGCGCAACGGACGGTATCGATGCCGACTTAGTTGGAGTCACAGTTCCAGCCGGCACCAGCTTTTCAGGAGTAGTCGCACGTGAACGGCGCCCCCAAACGATGGCCGGAAACTTTCCCCTGAGTCCATTTACTGAATCGTTGGGAGATCGAGTGCCCGCGGTGTTAGCGGGAGTCCCGCTCATTGTTGATAAACGACTCATTGGAGTCCTCAGTATCGCGATCGGCGCAGCACCGGCTAATTCAGAAGACGATCTGCGGTTTATGAGTCTCGTCGCCGATCGCATCGCGCTCGCCATCGAGCGAATCAGTTTGTATGAGCGAGAACGAAGTGCACGGGCCCAGGCCGAAGAAGCAAACCGGTTGAAGGACCAATTTCTCGCCACTGTCTCGCACGAACTACGAACTCCGCTAAACGCAATTCTGGGGTGGGCCAGGATGCTGACGTCTGGTCGAATTGACGAAGAAACGGCGAAGCACGCACTTGAAGTAATCGAACGAAACGCGCGTGTTCAGGCCCAGCTCATCGACGATCTGCTTGACGTCTCCCGAATCATTTCGGGAAAACTTCATCTCAATATTTCGCCAATCGAACCATTAAACATTGTTCAGCTTGCGCTCGATGCCGTTAGACCAGCAGCCGAAGCAAAAGAGATCGAGCTTCAAACCAACTTTGGTCCGGAGACTGATGGTATCTCTGGTGATCCGGATCGCATTCAACAAATCATTTGGAACTTGCTGTCGAACGCGATCAAGTTCACTCCCAATGGCGGCAAGGTGAACGTTCAAGTGACCCGTGAATCAGCGCATATCGAGTTCGTTGTGACGGACACTGGTCAGGGCATCAGCGAAGAGTTTTTGCCATTTGTTTTTGAAAGGTTCAGACAGGCTGATTCAACTGCCGCCAGAACGCATGGTGGACTGGGTCTGGGCCTGGCGATTGTTCGACACTTAACCGAACTCCACGGCGGTGTCGTAAACGCGAACAGCGCCGGCGTCGGACACGGCGCGACCTTCAACGTACGGTTGCCGATCCAGGCGCCGCGTGTTCAGGTGGCGACCGTTGAAAACAATTCAACAACCAACGAAGAAAAGAGCCCGGCGTTTGATTGTCCGGGTTCGTTGGAAGGGCTCGATGTACTAATTGTCGATGACGAGAACGATGCTCTCGAATTGATGAAAACCGTTTTGCGCGAGTGTGGCGCAAAGGTGCGGGTCGCGAGCTCAGCCGCGGAAGCTCTCGAGTCGATTAAGACCATGCCGCCGGACATCTTGATTTCCGATATCGAGATGCCGAATCAGGATGGTTATAGCTTGATTCGGACCATCAGAACTTTACCGGTTCAAGAGTCGCAGGGCATTCTCGCCATCGCGCTTACGGCCCACGCAAATGAAACCGACCGCAATAAAGCGTTAGCAGCAGGTTTTCAAATTCATATTCGTAAGCCTGTCGATCCTGCCGAACTCGTCGAAGCCATGGCGGGTCTAATCGCAGGACGTGATGGGCAAGTTACCTCACCAAATCTTGTAGATGAGTAAATATGAGGGCGCAGCCGTTATCACTCCAAATCCGCATAGGCACCGAGGCCGATACGGAAAACATAACCCGACTAATTAATGAAGCCTTTCGTCCAGCGGAAAGCTTTTTCATTGACGAAGATCGCATAGACAACGCGAGTGTGCAGCGTTCTATGGAGACAGGTGAATTCCTGTTAGCGGAAAGCGATAAGCACTTGGTGGGCTGCGTTTTCATCGAGCCGCGCGACGAAGGGACTTATCTTGGTCTACTTTCTGTAGAGCCCATGCGGCAACAATCAGGTATCGCTTCACAACTGATGACTTACGCGGAAGCGCGTTGTAAGGACCAGGAGCGTGAGTTCATTGAGATCTATACGGTAAGCTTACGCCTCGACCTGTCCGGCTTTTATAAAAAACGAGGCTACGTCGAAACTGGGACCCTCCCGTTTCCACCGGACATCTCAACAAAAGTCCCCTGCCATTTCGTAGTAATGAGAAAAATGCTGAGTAAGTCCCACTGACGGCAGTCAGTGGAATTCTTAACGCAACAACTTCAACAGATCCTGGGCCAGGCCCGCATTTAAAGGCTTCAATATTTCATACTCGCTCATCGCTTGTTTTCGATCATTGACGGCTACGTAAGTCAGTCCCAGATTGTAGTGCGCCTGGGCCAGGGTAGGCCGCAACTTAATTACCTGCTTGTAAGCTTCGATAGCTTCTGAATATCTTTTCGCGTTATAGAGCGTGAGCCCCAAATTGAAATGCGCGGCTGCATTACCCGGCTCGGTTTCAATCGCCTTCTTCAAAACATTCGCCGCTTCTTCATAGCGATTCATGCCATTGAAAGCATTCCCCAGGTTCTTGTACGCGTATGACAAGATCTCGTTGCGCTCCTGAAAACCTTGTTCGTATGCCTGCCCGGTTTCGCCAAGCAATTTGATCGCAGTCTGGCTCGCATCGACTCCGTCCTTAAAACGACCCAGGTGGTTATAAGCGAAACTCAGGTTGTTATATATCTCGGGATTGGTTGGTTCGAGCTTGAGCGCCTGCTGATAAGTGTCCACCGCCTCGGGATAACGATCTAACCTGGCCAACGAAAATGCCAACGGTAACAAGACTGCGCCATAGTCGGGTTTCACTTTCAGGGCCTGCCGATACGCATCGACTGCATTCGTAAACTTCAACTGATCAACATAGACGTTACCGAGCCCGGCAAAGGCGCGCGCATCATCCGGAGCAATTCGTGCTGCCAGTTGGTACTGTTCTTCAGCTTCGGCATATCGAGGCTTGGGTGCACTGCGTGCTGCATTAGCCCGGGCGATAATTGGATCTTGTTTACGGACCGGCGGCGGCGCTTGTTTTGGCGGGCGCCCTTTTATTTTGCCACCACCAACATTTGTTTGGACTGTCTTCGCAACCTGGACGATTGGATCTTTCGGCGCTCGAAAAATGATTGCGGCGCCGCCGGTAATATCGCGTATCAAGGTACCGCCGCCGGTTGGTTCCTGCGCAAACAAAATCGCGCTAGAGGTGAGTAGACCAACCAACGCCAGGCCCAATAAATAACGATGTGAAGCAGTAGGATTCATCGAGCTTCCCTTCTTTAGTCGTCCGGTGGAACGTTCGTAAGCTCCGGTTCTTGCAGGAAGCTTAGCAGATCATCGCGGATTTTGAGTTAGGAATCTCGAAAGAAGTTGCTTGAGATTTTATTGCAAGGATCTTCTCTGCGTCTCCGCGATCTCTGCGTCTCTGTATTGAAAACCAGGGTCAGCTAAGCATCACTCCATTTTCAACACAGAGACGCAGAGATCGCGGAGACGCAGAGAAAACCCTACTTTAAATCATCTAACTGCAAACCGATTGGCTCAGCTCCGCTGCCTTTCAGCCCATCGATAACGCGGGCCAACTCTCCATACGACAAGGCTCGCGGGGCTTTAACAAACACAGTCTTCTCTACTCGTTGTGAGTCAGGCAGATCAAAACGGGCCACAAGATCATCACGAAACACTCTATTCTTGATCCGTTCTGCAAACACGTCCGTAAGCTTCTGCGTCAGCTTCGACATGTCATCAACAGTGCCCATATCAGTCAGAGCGTTTAGCTTTAAGGTGCGATCGCTATCAACAGTTACCACCAACGTCTTGGGATTAGGGTCTAAATGCCGGTTGTCTGGTGGAGCCGGAACGAGTGCCCTGAATTGATGTGGTCGCAAAGGAGAAGCGACCATAAAAATGATCAGGAGAACCAGCAGGACATCAATGAGGGGCGTGACATTAATTGAGGGCGGAGTGATACGACGAACAGGCTTATCGTCCATGAGTTTGACTCCCTTCTGCGAATCAAACTCTTAGACACATTGTCCACCAATAAGTTCCCACGAGATCCACGTCCGGTGGCGATGAGGTCAGTACCGTAACGCGGTAGCGTCGGGTGACTAGATTTTGTGGCCTAAGTCTGTGGCGCGACCCGACGCTACCGCGTTACGGTACTGACCTCATCACCACTAGATCTAACTTTGCGAAGCATTTTCTCGGATTACTTATTGAGACCTTCAATCACAACCCGCGCAACTGTTGGAATGATCTCGCGGTCGTTGGCATGATCGGTAGTAAACGTCACAAGCACAAACTTTCTACCGTCAGGCAATTCAATATAAGCCGCATCATGACGCGTCGTGCTGGTCCAACCAGCCTTCGACCAAAGTTTGGCGCCTTCAATTCCCTGCAACGCAATGCCGGTGAATCCGTGCCCCTGATCATCACCGTCAGAACTCACGCCACCATATTCTCGTTTGAGCAGATCCATCATTAACTTTGTGCGCGCGCCGGGCACGGCTTTACCTGTGACGATCTCCATCAACAATCGCGCGGTCGCATCGGTCGTGAGCTTATTACGATTTTCACCGTTTGGACCACGCGATGCGCGCTCACGTCCGTAGGCGTCCTCGCAAAAAGTTTTTTGATTCACATTGATGTTCGAGTAGCCGAGTGAGGTGAAGTAGCGATTCACTGCATTACGAGCGTTTTGCCATTCTTCCATCTCTTTCGGTGACAGCTCATAGCCTCCGGTCGTATGCGTTATTACGTCGACCACGTATTGGGTTGCTTCATTCGATGAATCAACAATCATGTCGCGTAACGCGCGCGTCAGTTCAGGCGACTCCGAGATTTTCTTGTCTTCCAACCATCGTTGGGCCGCTACCAGGTAGAAAAGTTTAACCACACTTGCGGGATAAACTCTTTCATTGCCGCGAAAACTGGCGGTGACCGGATGATTTGCATCACGCAGATCAATCAGGGTGATCGAAAGTTGCTTCTCGTCGAGTTTCTTCTCGGCGAATCGTTCGAGTGTGGTTTTGGCAGCACGATTTACTAACGCCTGAAGCGCAGCCGAGTCCTGAGCGTTTACGACAATGGTTGAAGCGAACAGTATTAGACTTGTTGAGACAAATTTTTTGAGCATCATAATGTTTGTGGTCAACCCGAAGATGTTTAAATCCGCGGCGCTATTATGCACTGAAATGTCCGGTATGCTTTATAGGTTCTTGCAAACTCAACCTGGGCTACGCCCTATTGCTTACGACGTGCCTAACGAGGGCACAGCCCAGAACCAAAAGGCCCATGAAACGGAAAGGCAGAGCCATTCCTCCCAACAGACGGCACAGCCGCAACGACCACCGATCAATCCAGCATCACTGATAGTTGAGTTTTGCAATAGAATTCATTTCTAAATTACATAAGAGAATATTGACGCTCTTTGAAGAGTGCCGACTATAGCTCCAAGCTCTCGCTGAGGTACACTAACTACTCAACTCCGAGTGGACACACTAATCAAAAATCTGGGCGCGATCGTAGGGCCAAACAACGTCCTATCAAAACCGGACGAACTCCTGGTTTACGAGTGTGATGGTTTACCTCATCATAAATATCGCCCGCGCGCAGTCGTATTTCCTTCTTCAACTGAACAAACGGCCGCGGTTATGAAAGAACTCGCCCGCGCACAGGTTCCTTTTACACCGCGCGGCGCGGGTACCGGTTTGTCTGGCGGTGCGTTGGCGCTAAACGAAGGAGTGGTGGTTGAACTCGCGCGCTTACGTCAGATTCTAAACATCGACGCGGAAAATCGGCTCGCCGTCGTGCAGCCGGGAGTTGTAAACCTGCACGTATCGCGCGCCGCAGCCAGGTTTGGTTTGTACTATGTTCCGGATCCCTCGAGTCAACCAACCTGCACAATCGGTGGCAACATCGCTGAAGGAGCCGGCGGTATTCATTGTTTGAAGTATGGCACTACAACGGACCACGTGCTCGGTTGTACGGTTGTGCTTGCCGGTGGCGAAGTTGTTGAGTTGGGCGGCGCCGGAGTTGAATCAACTGGTCACGATTTGCTCGGGACGTTTATCGGCTCCGAAGGCACCTTTGGAATTGTCACTCAGGCGACGTTGCGTTTAGTGCAGAACCCTCCGGCAATTCGCACACTGCTCGCTGAGTTTGCTGAAGTCAATGACGCCGGCCACGCAGTCTCAGCCATAATCGCGGCCGGAGTTATGCCGGCTGCACTCGAGATGATGGACCATGAGATCATTCGCGCTGTTGAGGCGAGCGTCTTCGCAGCCGGACTCCCACCGGATGCCGGCGCTGCACTGCTTATCGAACTCGACGGTATCGAAGCGGGAATCGATGACGAAGCCGCGCGCGTTACTGACATCTGTATGGAGTTTGGCGCGCGCAATTGCCGTGCGGCACGGGACGAAACCGAGCGAAAAAAACTTTGGGCCGCGCGCAAAGGCGCCTTCGGCGCTATCGGTCGTATTTCTCCAGACTCGATGATCCAGGATGCAGTTGTTCCGCGTTCGCGTCTGCCTGAAGTTCTGGCAGCGGCTTACGACATCGCGAAGAAATACGAACTAAAAATTGCCAATGTATTTCACGCCGGTGACGGCAACCTTCACCCATTGATCTGTTTCGACTCACGCTTTCCGGACCAGGTTAAGCGCGTTAAGGAAGCTGGTCGAGAGTTGATGGAAGTTTGTGTTTCCGCCGGTGGCACTATTACGGGCGAACACGGAGTCGGCCTCGACAAGCGCGAGTTGTTTCCGCTCGTCTTCTCAGAAAACGACATGAGCGCGATGTTGCAGGTGCGTTCAGCATTTGATCCAATCGGACTTTGTAATCCCGGCAAGATCATTCCCATGCTGCGTGGTTGTGGAGAAGGACGGGCCGTAGCGGAGTTGCCCACGAACGGTTCTTCAGTGTCGTCACAAGTCTTTGCAGGTGTCCAACCGTCGCTTCCCAAAGTCACGCATCATCCGCCCTTTATTGTGGGTCGCGCCCAAAGCAACGTGGGCTCAATCGTTGGCGCAGAGCATGTTTTGAGCGAGGGTCGCAATTCACTTGTCGCCTGGCCAGGATCGATCGAAGAAGTTTCGGAAGTTGTGAAGCTCGCCGCCGCCGAAGGTTGGACCATCGCGCCGGCAGGAAACATGCGTTGGTTGAAGACGCGTTATAAATCGTCGGCCAATCTGATTGTTAGTACGACCCGACTGAACCGGATAGTCGAACACGAGCCGGCCGACTTGATTACTGTAGCGGAAGCCGGAGTTAAACTGATTGACCTGAACAAAACACTGGCGACAAATGGTCAGTGGTTGCCTTTGGATCCTCCTGACGATGGCTCAGTTACTATCGGGGGCGTGGTGGCGATGGGAATGGGTGGAAATCAGCAGTATGGATATGGTAGACCACGTGGTTCAGTGATCGGGATGAGAGTTGTCCTTGCTGACGGCAGCGTCATCAATGTCGGCGGACGTGTCGTTAAAAATGTGGCTGGTTATGATCTTTGTAAACTGTTCACCGGGAGTCGCGGATCGCTCGGGATCATTACTCGGCTGAATTTTAAATTGCGACCACGGCCGGTTGAACAACAAACAATCGGGACCACCGGCAAGCTGTTTGATTTGATTCGGATAGGTCAACAATTGCTTGCCGATCGACTTTTTCCAGTTGCCGTAGAAATCTTGTCGGCGAAACTCGCAACGCAGCTCCAGATGGAAACTCCGGATCAACAACCGGTTCTGCTGATTCGTTACGCGGGGACAGATAAGGGCGTAAGCTGGCAAACGAAACAGACGGTCGCCGCGCTTTCTCAACGCCATCTTCCGCCGAGCCTGATCGCTGACGACGTTGAGTTGTGGAAATCATTGGGAAGTTTTCCAGTTACTAAGTCACGCGACTTCTCTTGTAGAGTCAGCTTGTTGCCATCCAAAGTCGCCGCATTTTTTGAAAGCTTTACGGACGCGGACCTGACCCACGCAATTTGGCAACTGGGTGTAGGTGACGGACGACTGCGATTCATGGGCCATGCTTTGAGTAATTCATTCGAGTCGTTTAGTGAGGTGGCCCATAAACTCGGCGGTAGCTGTATTCTCGAAGAAGCGATTGACGTCGATGTAAATGAAGTTTCGAAAATAACTCCGCTGATGCAGCGCGTGAAGCAACAACTCGATCCGGCAAATACTTTTTCAAGTTAACGAACAGAGGCAAGCACATGATTAGAACCTATCGAAGCCATCACCTCGGCATCGCCTTGTTGATAACTGTTGCCTTATTTAATGGGACTTTTTCAGGTGTTCAATCTCGAGTGTTCGCGGCCGCACGCGAGCCGGTTAGAGCGCGACATGGAATTGTTGCTTCAACGAATGAAGTTGCGTCGCGCGTTGGAGTTGAGGTGATGAAGCGTGGAGGCAACGCAGTTGACGCGGCAATCGGAGTTGCGTTTGCGTTGGCGGTGACGCATCCGGCCGCAGGTAATTTAACCGGCGGCGGCTTCATGGTGATTCGTCTTAAGAACGGAAAGTCGACAGCAATCGATTATCGTGAAATGGCTCCCGCTGCCGCCACGCGCAACATCTATCTTGATAAGAATGGCGATCTAATCAAAGGTGAAGGCGGTTCTCTCCAAGGTTATCGCGCGGCGGGCGTCCCCGGCACTGTGCGCGGTATGGAACTGGCCCTAAAAAAATATGGCTCAGGCAAACTCACCTGGTCGCAGTTGATTGAACCGGCGCGACGCTTGGCCGCAAACGGATTTGAAGTGACTAACGATCTTGCTCGCTCGCTGGCCGGCAATAGCGATTACCTGTCGAAATATCCTGAAACGAAACGAATCTATTTACGCGGTGGAAAACTTTATCAGGAAGGCGAAATTTTTCGCCAGCCTGATCTTGCGGCAACGTTTGCACGACTACAGCAAAGTGGTCCAAATGAATTCTACGAAGGCGAAACGGCGCGCTTGATTGTTGCTGATATGAAACGGCACAACGGCCTGATGACGATGGAAGATCTACACGGTTACGTGGCAAAAGAACGAACGCCGTTGCGAGGTAATTATCGTGGACACGAGATCATTTCGATGCCGCCACCGTCGTCGGGTGGCGCCGTGCTCATTGAAATGCTGAACATCCTCGAAGGCTACGATCTGAGTAAACTCGATGCGAACTCATCCGATCGTTATCACCTGATGGCTGAAGCGATGCGTCGCGCATTTGCCGATCGCGCTGAATACATGGGCGACAGTGATTTTGTAAAAGTTCCAGTGGCCGGCTTGCTGGATAAGTCGTATGCAGAAAAACTTCGATCAACTATAAGCACCGAACGAGCTTCAACGAGTGCCGAAGTACAAGCCGGAAAACCAACCGGGTACGAATCAGAAGAGACGACGCACTTCACTGTTGTTGATACCGAAGGCAATGCAGTCGCAAACACGTATACCTTAAACAATTCGTTCGGGTCAGCAGCCGTCGCAAAAGGCACCGGCATGTTGCTAAACGATGAGATGGACGACTTCGCGGCAAAACCCGGCACGCCCAATATGTATGGCCTGATTCAGGGAGAACGTAATGCAGTCGCTCCTCATAAGCGTCCTCTATCGGCGATGACTCCGACTATCGTGCTAAACAAAGATGGTAGTTTCTGGTTTACAGTTGGTAGTCCAGGTGGTCCCACTATCATCAACACCGTGCTCTGTGTGATCACCGACGTGATCGACTTCAACATGAACATTCAGCAGGCGATCGATGCGCCACGCATTCATCATCAATGGTTGCCGGATGAAGTTATCGGGGAACCGTTTGGTTTTTCCGGCGACACGCAACGAGCACTCACCGCTCGGGGACACACGCTCGCCAAGCCGCGTTATCTTGGTGACGCAGAAGGAATAATGATTGAATCGAAGACCGGAATGCGCCTGGGAGCTACGGATCCAAGAAGGAGTGATGGCGCGGCCGTGGGATATTAATCCATATAGAAATCTCTGCGTCTCGGCGTTCTCTGCGTCTCTGTGTTGAAATCGCGGTCACGCATAACAAACTCTATTTTTAACACAGAGACGCAGAGAACGCTGAGACGCAGAGTTTAAGATGTCATAACAAATCAAAGTAACCTGTAACCACTAGTGCT
Organism: Pyrinomonadaceae bacterium; assembly: GCA_036518995.1. GTDB lineage: Bacteria > Acidobacteriota > Blastocatellia > Pyrinomonadales > Pyrinomonadaceae > PSRF01. The sequence goes on from DATDMC010000013.1 coordinate 189,282, forward strand.
ATCACAAACTCTCGCGCACGAAGAACAAAAACTTCTTGCCTGCATACATTGTGGACTTTGCCTCGAGGCTTGTCCGACCTACGTCATTACCGGCAACGAAAATGATGGACCACGCGGACGCATCTATCTAATGCGCGCCGTCGTAGAAGGTCGTTTGCCGAACACCTCAGAATCGTTCTCAACCCACATCGATCGTTGTCTCGGTTGTCGTGCTTGTGAACAAGCTTGTCCGGCCGGAGTGGAATACGGACAACTGTTGGAAGCTAGTCGCCAGGAAATTCTGATCGCTCAGCCCAAGCAAACGCTAACTCATAAACTGCTTCGCTTCGCGTTGAAACATGTGTGGTCATCCAACACACGATTGCGACTCTTCTTTGGCGCCTCGCGGATCTTTCGCGATCTGGGATTAGCCAGAGCAGCTTTTAAACTTCGGCTTGGTAAGTTGATTTCACCGCGCGCTCATTTTGCGTTGGCCCTGCTTGAGAGTTCGCGTAGCCAGGTGAACGCAGGCAAAATCTTCGGCAAATCAAAATCCGATCAAGTCGGTGAGTCCGTAATGTTGTTCGAAGGTTGCGTCGGCGAAGGATTGTTTTCCCGGGTGAACCGCGCGACTGAGCGAGTGCTGCAGACAAATGGCTTTGCTGTGGAAATCCCTGAACGCCAGGCTTGTTGTGGAGCGCTTCATGCTCACGCCGGTGATCTCGAAGGTGCGCGTAAGTTGGCGCGCGAAAACATTAAAGCTTTCGGAACGAGCGACGCGCCAATCGTAACTAATGCCGGAGGCTGTGGAGCGATGCTGGCCTCGTACGGTCAACTGCTGCACGACGAAGAAGGACAACAATTCAGTTCACGTATCCGCGACATCGGACAACAACTCGCCACTCGTGAGCTGCGCCAGGGATCAAGTATTGACCAAACGGCAATGACCTACGATACTTCGTGCCACTTGCTTTACGGCCAAAAGGCCGGCGACGCGTCACTCAAGATGCTCGACGCGATTCCCGGGCTAAACTTTAAAAGTCTCGAAGGCGCTGAGCGATGTTGCGGTGGGGCCGGGATTTATAATCTGCTCGAACCCGAAATGTCAGCAAAGGTGCTGAACGAAAAACTTAAAAACATCGAAGCGACCGGGGCCACGTTGTTAGCGACCGGGAACGCTGGTTGTCAGATGCAGATCGGCGCCGGCGCCTGTGTAAACGGGATGTCGCTAAAGGTTTGCCATCCAATCGAGTTGTTAGACGAGTCGTATCGCAGAGCTGGGTTTTACTCAGAAGGGAGCGACTGACATTAACGCCGAAAAACTCAATCGTGTTGTTCTTTTGATCTTTGGGCCAGTGCTCATACTCACCGGCATCGCGGGGTTTCTGGTCCCTCCGCAAGCAAGTCTGACGAGCGGAGCAGCTCCCTACAACATCTTTCACATTATCGCCGGTGCGGTTGGTCTTGCTTTGGTCTTCGCCAACAAACCAAATTGGCCCAGTTACTTCAATTTCAGTTTTGGCCTAATCGACATCTACCAGGCAATCGCCAGTTATCTCAGTCTGCCCCCGAAGCAAATATTTCTATGGACCTCAGTGGACGACATTCTGCACGTCGTTTTGGGAGTGGGACTCGCTCTAATCGGCCTTTTCGGAATCCTCAAACAAAGGAGCACATAAGATGAGCGCCACTGCACGTTCTCCTCTCGCGACCAATTCTCTAACTCTCGCAGACCTCAGACAGATGTCGTATATCGAACTGGAAAAGCTCTACTTATCGGCCCAACGGCCGGCCGCATTGTCGGACCTGGATGGCGATGCAGTCGGGGCGATGTTGGCGTGGAGAAAGCCGGCGGCTGGTCCAATTGCAGCGCTGCTCAAAAGTTTCGGGGCATCTTCAAGTTTTCCCTGGGATGGTAAAACTTTTAAAAGCAGGAACAGCGAGGAAGGTGAAGGAATTAATCGCGTCAAATTCTTCGGCAAACGACGCTGGTTTCCCTTCAAAACGCGATTTGCTCCATCGTTCATGGACGGCAAACCAAGTTTTCTGCTGGACTACTCGGGACCAGCGAACCCGCCGCTGATTAGATCGATCGTTGATGAAGTGCGTGAAGTAGCACCAAAGCTCTATCTTGGACCAGCCGCGTTATTAGTAAAAGGAAAACCGAAGCCGGTGCTGTTTTTTGCAGTCAGCTTACAACACTTTCTATGAGGAATTGATGCAGGAGTTTTAACCACGAAGGCACCAAGACTCTAAAACACAAAGAAGAAGAAAAGGTGAAGCTTTTAGATTTTTGTGTCTTTGAGTCTTAGTGGTTTAAATCTGAAAGGCGACTTCGCCGCCGATAATCGTAAGCTTTACGTTGCCTTCACTATCAAGGGCAACAAAATCGGCGCGCTTCCCTTCCTCAATTGATCCACATTCTGTTTCAAGCTTTAGCAACCGAGCGGGATTGGTTGCCGCCATCTGCGCAACATCGGTATCAGAGGCTCCGAGTGACCGCATCATGCGTACGGCGTCCAACATTGAGATGACCGATCCTGCGATGTTACCCGACGCGTTACTCGTCCTGCCGTCTTTAACTACGATCGTTTCTCCCCAAATCTGGTATTCACCGTCTCCGCGTCCCGCAGCAGCTATCGCATCGCTGATCAAACTAATTTCCCCGGCGCCTTTTATTTTCAGCAACAACTTCAGAATCGAAGGATTAAGGTGAATACCATCGGCAATGATGTCGCACGTCACATCGTCGCGCGTCATGCCCCAACTCACTGGTCCAGGATTGCGATGATGCAACGGCGCCATCGCGTTCATGAAGTGAGTCATGTGCCGCGCGCCGGCCGCGAATGCGTCGTTCAACGTGTCCTCAGTCGCCCTCGTATGACCGATTGATACGACCCAGCCATCGCGAGTCAAACGCGTGATCAGATCTACACCACCCTCTACTTCCGGCGCGAGCGTCATCATTTTTACCGACGGCTGATCGGGAAGCGGCAAATCGTCTAATTCAGTTCCCTGTTGGAAAGTACGAAAATGCTCTTTATGAAGTGCGCCGCACTGGACCAGATTGACGAATGGTCCTTCGTAGTGGACGCCAAGAACACGCGCGCCATGATTCATTCCCGACATAACGGAATCGACGGCGCCAATGGCTGTTGCATACTCGGCGACAGTTCCCGGCACTAAACTTGGCAGCCATCCCGTCACACCCTGGGTCGCTAAAAACTCACTGACTTTCAACAAGTCTGCAGCCGTTGCATTCATCATGTCGACACCGACGGCGCCATGAATGTGGACATCAATAAAGCCAGGGAAAAGTGTCGCGCCGTCCAGATCGATTGTCTCAGTGGCGGTTGGACCATTGCCTTCGTAGATATCTTTGATTTTTTGATCTTTGATGAAGACGGAGGATTGCTTCAGAACTTTTTTCGGTAAAACTACAGAAGCATTTTTGATTAGGATTGACTTACGAGACGGTTGATCAGTCATGAACTAATTAAATCAGGAATGCGCCCATCATTAAAGTATTCACTATTAAGAATAGGGTTGCCGCGATGAGGTCAGTACCGTAACGCGGTAGCGTCGGGTCACGCGCCAGACTCTCGTATCGGCTTTGCCGCCCGTTGTGAGGAATGCTCTCGTATCGGCTGTGCTGCGCGTCGGAAGAATGGCTCTGGTTTTCGGCTGTGCTGCGTGTAGGAAGAATGGCTCTGGTTTTCGGCTATGCCGCCTGTTGTGAGGAATGGCTCCGCCTTTCCGTCCCCCGACCGCTATTAATTCTTGGGCTGCGCCCTCCTCAAGGACCGAAAGAGAGGCGTAGCCTGGATTAAAAGAGTCCGCTAACGGAAAGGCACAGCCATTCCTCACAACGAGCGGCAAAGCCGTAATGACGACTTTTGTAAGAGCTCAATTTGTTGAGTGCTCGCGGGCCGGGAGACCCGCGAGCACCGGCTCATCATCATCTCGTCAGGAAGACGTCGTAAGCCCATTTAGCAACATCCGAGTCACGCGTTCCTTTCACTTTACTGCGGTACCTGAAGATGTTTCCGTGTTCATCCGTCATTCGCGATTTGCGGTAGTCCAAATCAATCGAGCGAACTCCCGACTCCTTCAAGCCCTGTAGTTCATCGGGCTCCGAAGTTCCGGAATGATTTCGATCGGTCCAAAGTTTAAGACTCGAGTAGATGGCATCTTTCTTGTCGATAAGGCCATCGCCATTGCCGCCATTCGCTGGCTTATCAAACTCCGCCAGGGCGACAAAGCCATTGAGGAAGCTGGCGCTGTTGCCAAACAACTCCGTTGCTCCGTCGATGACACCGTTACCATTTCGATCGAGCGCGAGCCACGCATCGTCCGACTGGGCGCTGGTCCAACCAATCTGTACGAGTTGACCGTGGCCACTGATATCGAACAGCACTCCGTTCGCTGCGTCAGTTAAATTGAAGCCGTCACCATTGACGTCGATCACAATCGGGGTGTACTCGCAATAACAATCAGGGAAACCTACCCATATTGCATGGTCCTGATTGCAGACCCATTGTGCCCCGTTGTCAGGACACGCTTCCGATTGCTCGTTTTCGATCACACTGCCTGAGGAGCCAGTAGTGCCTGTGGCGCCGCTTGAACCGGGCGAACCGAAAGTGCCATCAGCGCCGTCGTCACCAGGCGCTCCGGCCGAACCTTCTCTGGGCGGAGCACACTCATCCATTAATGCGCCAGCTCCACCACCAACACCGGCGCTTCCTCCTTCTCCCTTCTGGCCAAAGGTTCCTCCCGCGCCACCGGCCCCACCTGCTCCACCTGAAACGTCAGTAGAAAAATTCGCGGAGGAATAGTAGTTAACGGTTATCGTGCCTCCGGGCCCGCCTGGTCCACCTGGACCACCCTGGCCACCATTTCCGCCGTTGCCACCTTTCGCGCCATTACCGCCTTTTCCACCATTGCCCGGGCGCGTGTTACAGGGACACTGCCGTTCACTACTTCCTCCTTCAGCTCCATTGCCACCATTTCCGCCATCGCCACCCGCACCACCTTCGCCGCCATCTTCGCCATCGCCACCACGCGCGATTAAGTTGTAAAAGGTCGTGTCCCAGTAGCCTATGTCGATGAAGATACTTCCGCCATTAGCTCCGGTTGCGCCAGTACCTCCTACACCGCCATTCCCGCCATCGGCGCCTGGCTGAGCTCCGGTTGGAAACGGAGCGTTGGTAGCGTCCTGTCCGTTCTCTCCGCAGTTCCCATCTCGCGTGGCGGCTCCATCGGCGCCGTCAGCCCCATCAGCGCCATCACTACCGGCCGAACCGGTGAACATCATTGCGATTGGTTTAAGAGCGTGATTGCGTCGTACCTTGTCTTGATCCAGACGGGCAAGCTGTGATCCTGAGTCGAGCGGACTTACGTCGATCGTCACCCGCGCGTCAGCGATCGAAGTTGGACCACTCACCTTACCAGCCTGTGCTTGCCAACCTACTCGCTGGACTGGAAAAACATGCAGATTGTAAGGACCTCTGATTACTACATCTGGTCCAGCGAAAACAATCGAGTTCGCCAACACGACTGTATCGCCGGCAAGGTAGACTTTTTGCGGCAGGTAAAGCACATCGGCGAGGTATGCTCCTGCTAACGAGTCTCCTTCCCGGCGCTTCGATTTCATCTCCGGCATTTTGGCAAATGTTTCTGCCAGGTTCTTTCGCCAGTCTCTACTCAACAAAAGTTGGGGATTAAAAGGCACGCCTTTTCGAGTCAGGAGTTGACGGGCCGGCTCGAAAGCTTCACGTTGATCCAAAGCTCGCTCGAGCGCAACTGTCTTTTGCGACCGCACAGGGGCCTGTTTTTCCTGGCCCAGATGTTTTAGTTGAACTGCCGATGAACTAAGTCCCACGATCAAAAGCACTGTTCCTGTAAGTATCAAGAGAGATGACCTTTTCATAGAGACCTCCTTAGCGTAGAGGCAGCACGCGCTGGGGAGAAAGCTGCACACACTTCTATCGCGGGTTGAGTCGGGACTATTTGGGAGCGAGGTAGGTTTTAAGAAGTTTAGTAGAGGACTTGGGGGAAGCGAATAATTCGAGCCGTTCGCTAAGTATCGGGGTTCTACAGAAACGCGAGGATCGTAGTCGTGAGTGGAATGGTTGTCAATGAACTGAAGACTCGGCTTTGCCGCCTGTTGTGAGGAATGGCTCTAGATTTTGGTTGTGCGGCGTGTAGGAAGAATGGCTCTGGTTCTCGGCTTCGCCGCCTGTTGTGAGGAATGGCTCTGCCTTTCCGTAAACGGAATCTTCTAAATCCAGGCTGCGCCTCTCTTTCGGTCCTTGAGGAGGGCGCAGCCCAAGAATTAAAAGCGGTCGGGCTAACGGAAAGGCACAGCCATTCCTCACAACAGGTGGCGAAGCCGAAGCTAAAGTATTCCTCAAAACAGGTGGCAAAGCCGAAAGAGAACAACTCAAACCCTCAATAAAAAAAAGGGGCGGCCACGGAGGGCCGCCCCAACAATTAGTTCCTTAAAACTTAGAACAGGAACTTCAAACCAAACTGCAGAACTCGTGGGTCACGGAAACTCGTGACTGAACCGAAGAGGGCTTCGTTTGTGATCGCCCTGCTCGTGCTCAAGTTTCTGAAGTTGGTGTGGTTGAAAACATTGAAAGCTTCAGCGCGAAGTTGAACTGACACGCTCTCAGTAAACTGAAGGTTCTTGGCGAGCGTGAAATCAACACGCTTTGTTGGTGGTCCATCCACAGCACCACGCGACGCATTTCCCGGAACGTTCGGAATACCAGTCGAACCCGCCGGAAGCTGTTTCGCAAAACAAGCGCCATTGAACCACTGGTCAACAGTGTGCGGAGCGTTCTCATTTGGATCGCAAAGCAGAAGTGGTCGGCCACCCGCCACGATTGCCGGAATAAACCCGATTCCCGCCGTATCGTAAGTCGCGCTTGCCACTGTGAACGGCAAACCCGAATAGTAGCTGCCGATACCGGACACTTGCCATCCACCTAACGCATGACCAACAAATCCCTGCTGGTGTTTGAAGAACGGCAACTCATAGATGTAGTTGACGCTCAGCACGTGACGACGATCGAGAACCGCCCGGCTGTACTCTGCGCGAATGTTGTTAACATCCTGTGGCGCAGCACTCACCGAAGAAGTCTGATTATCGGTCAGATTCTTGGACCAGGTGTAGGCAACGTTCAACTGCGACGCACCTGTGAACCGATGTTGAGCAAAGGCCTGCAGGGAGTGGTAGTTGGAGTTGTAACGGGTTTCGAGAACGTTAATCGATCGATAGCCACGGAAGGGGCGAATCTGATCGAAAATAGCAGGAGTTGCAGTTAGTGCCGTTCCGGCCACCATGCAGGGGGTCGTAGTGACACCAGGATCCTGAAGAGCTGCTGTTCCGGTCGCGCATTGTGTTCTGATCGCCTGACCCGGAGCCAGATCGTTGTACTCAGTATTGCCGTTCAGGTGCGTTCCCTTTGAACCGTAATAACCGAGCGTAAAGATCGTCTTGCCACCGAGTTGGTGCTGAACGTCCAACGACCACTGTTGCATATATGGCGTCAGGAAGTTCGGCTGAATAGCGCGAATCGAAGCCGGAGTTGCCGAAGCAACAACCGGAATTGCGGCGCCACCCGGAATCGGCTGGTCCAAACTCGTGATCAACTGGGTTGCAGTTTCCTGGAACGGTGGATTCAAAGCGAGCAGTTCTGCCGCGCTTAACGAAACCTGTTCATGATAGATGCCATAACCCATGCGGACCGAAGTCAGGCCCTTTTTGAAAGGATCCCAGGCCAGGCCAATACGCGGAGCAAAGTTATTCTTTTGCGCCTGGTAAATGTAGCTACCATAGGGCGATGGTGTCGGCCGGCAGTTGAACGCCGCCGGACCAGTTTGAACGTTCTGCGCGTTGACGATCATGCCGTTGCAGAAGTTTCCTGAACCCGTACGACGATTGCCTGCGCCGGTAACAATCGGAGCATCCGACGCTCTCCAGAGGCTGGGATCGAAGTTAGCCAGCAGACCGTTCTTGTCTGATGGTGGCGCAAAGTAAGAGTAGCGAACACCGTAGCTCAAAGTGATGTTCGAACGGAAACGCCACTCATCCTGGGCAAACCATTCGAGCGCTTTCTGTCGCATGTTCACGGTCAAGTCGAGTTTCGACTGAGTGAACGAAACGTTGTTGCCCAACATGAAGCACGCCCAGTTTTGATAGAGCGTGTTGATTGCGTTTGAAGCTACGCCAGTGGCGCGCACACAAGCCGGCGCGGTGACTGAAGTAACAGTGTTGCTGAAAGCACTGAATTGTCCCTGGTTAGTTCCCGATAACGCATTCTCCATCTTGGTGTAACGGGAGTACATCACACCAAACTTCAGCGAGTGATCGCCGTGAATGCGGGTGTAGTTGCCCGAAAAATTCATCTTCGAAGAAGGATCGATATAGTTACTGAAACCAGTGAGCGAGTTGAAACCGGCGACGCTCAGAATCGGCACAGTGTCTCTGACACTCGTGTAGGGCAAGTTCACCGCGATCGGTGAAACGCTCTTGGCGAGTAGACCAACAGTGTCGATGTAGATTGCGCCGTAACCGTAGGTGAAACGACCTTCAAAAATTGAATTCGGATTTGGCGCATAAACTGCCTGGGCCGAATGCGTTTTTCCAGGTGAATCTGAAACGGTACGGTTGACGAAGGGCAGGTTTGAACGCGCGCCGATCGTGCCGTCTGCGTCTTCAGTTGGAATCTTGTCGTGTTCGAAGCGATAGAAGAAGCTCCATTTATCATTGTACGTATGGTCTACGCGAATGATTTCCTGGCGAAACTTCGCCACGTTGATGTCCGGAAAATCGAGTTGCAACGTAGCAGCATCAGTTGGGTTGGGAACTTTGTTCCAAATCTGCGTGATGTACTGTTGGGCGACGTTACTGACTGGCGCCAAACTCGAGATCGGAGTTCCGGCGGGCAATACTGACGTACAGTTAGTCGCGCTGGTAGCGCTCAAGCAGATCGGAATCGGGAAGATTCCCTGTTTCATCTGGGCCGACGGAACGGCGCCACTCGCATTGCGAGTTGAAAGCGTTGGATAACGAGTATCGCGACGTTGTTCTTCTGAGAAGAAGAAGAACGTACGAGCAAGTTTCAGGGCCATGCCACTGTTGCCTTCACCGAAGTGGGGAACATAAACAGGACCACCAACTGTAAATCCGTAGTTGTTATAGCGGAATGGCTTGCGTCTGATTTTGCCATTGTCATCGCGACCAAACGCTGCGGCGAGCGATGGGGTGCGGTTCGATTGAAAGTCGTTGGCGTTAAAAGCTTCGTTACGAATGAACTCAAAGCCGCTGCCATGAAATTGGTTGCCGCCGGAACGGGTGACGATGTTGACCTGACCACCACCGCTACGTCCTGACTCTGCCGGATACAAACTGCGGAGTACTTTGAACTCACCAATCGAGTCAACACTGGGGTAGGCCTGAATCGTAAGATTCGATCCACGGTCGGTGACGTCTGCGCCGTCAACGGTGAAGGTGTTTTGTGTACTACGCGCACCATTCACTGAAACGAGCGTTCTGTTAACGACCTGTGTGTCCGGGTTATTTGTTCCGGTGAACACGAGGTCGTCAAGGTCGTTTGTAACGCCCGGAGCCAACGTCATTAGCTGTACGAAGTTTCTGTTGTTAATCGAAAGCTGCCGGACCTGATCGCCATTGATAACTGTTGAAGCCGTCGGCGACGTTAGTTCAACGGCAACCGGCGCAGATTCAACCAAAACTGATTCTGAGATATTGCCAGTTTCCATTGTGACGTCGACCGTGCGTCGTTGGCCCACGTCCAATTTCACTTTGTTGAGCAGGGTCTTCTTAAAGCTGGCTGCTTCGACTGCGATGTCGTAGTTACCAGACAACAGGTTGGGCGCCGTGTAGTCGCCGTTGTCATTAGCAGTAACGGAACGCACGACAACCTTTTTGTCGGAGTCTGAGATGGTCACGGTAGCACCGGGAATTGCCGCGCCGTTTGCGTCTTTCACAGTTCCCGAAATGACGCCCGTGATTTCCTGTGCATAGCTGATCTGCGAGAGACCCAGGAGGGCCACTGCAAACAGTATGACCTGAACAAATCTAAGGTAACGTTTCATAATTTTTCCTCTTTTTTAATAATGCTCAGAGTGTTGGCGGCAAAACCGGTCTCCAGGCTTAGACCATGACAACGCCAACAACTATCTTGAAGTAATCAAAGACCGCCTGCCGTTCATCCGGGAAAATCGGATAAACATGCTCGAACTAACCCGGGGTTCAAAACAGAATTCAAAACAAACGATGGTTTCACTGACGCTAAGCGCAAAGGCTTGAATCATCTTTTGATAGCAGTCCAAACTTCTTGGAAAACATGGACTTTCGTTTCGATTTTCCGAGATCCAGACCGCCAACTCAGGTCAGCGACCACCAATTATAGAGACCCTAAGCGCTTCTACAGCAAAGGGTTAATAAGCATAGCCAGACTGTTTGTAGTGGAGTTCAAGTCGGAAAGCAATCATATCTTCATGCGACCTGAACTCTGCAGGCAATCTCTGTGCGCTGCGAAATCAAAGAGCTGCCGTTAAGACCGACCCCTTAAGAAGCTTTTGCAAAAGTCACCTCGGATAATTGTCACCCTCTAATCAAGCGCAGTTGGGAAGGGCGGTTTACCCCCGCTAACTGTGAATTAAGTCGCCATCGAGAGATTTTTGATCTGGATCAGCG